>JBILLS010000023.1:0-33026 GCA_044375955.1 Candidatus Nanopelagicales bacterium
CCAGGTGACCCACAGGACGACGAAGGCCGTCCAGGTGAGCTCGGACTTTGAGAGAACCGTCCGTTCCAAGTGGTTGCGCACGGCGTTCGCCGCCCGGAAGAGATTGGAGGCCACGGCCATGGCGTCGAAATCGAGGTCCATGTCACCGAGGCGCGCGGCGACCGCCGACTCGGTTTCGCTCAGCGTGTGCTGGCCGGCCATGCCACCTCCCGCGTGACTCGCCCTCACCGTAGCCCAGTTGGGGGAAGTGCTTGCCTGGAACGTTCGGATGCATAATGATTTGGACCCGAACGACTTCTCGAAGGAGGGCCATGGGAACGACGACGGCGATCACCCTCGCGAACCTCGACCTGTTCGCGGACGGTGCCCCCTGGGATGTCTTCGACGAGCTCCGCGCCAACGACCCGGTTTCCTGGAACGAGGAGGAGTCGCCCAACCGCGGGTTCTGGGCCGTGACGCGCTACCACGACATCGTCGAAGTGCTCCGTGACACGGAGACCTTCTCCAGTGAGGTCGGTGCGGTGAACCTCGAGGAACTCGATGCGAGCCAAATCGAGATCCGTAAGTCGATGCTCGAGACGGATGGTGCGCGCCATCGCGCCCTTCGCAAGTTGCTACAGCACCAATTCACCCCCCGTTCCCTCGCCGTGTACGAGTCAGTCCTCCGAGCCATCACCGCCAACACCCTCGATGCTGCGCTAGCCAAGGGTTCCTTCGACTACGTTGACGATGTCGCTGCTGATTTCCCGATTCGTGTGCTCGCTCGTCTCTTCGACGTCCCGGAGGACGATGCTGACAAGTTGATCGCCTGGGGTAACCGCATGATCGGCAACACTGACCCGGAGAGCGCGGATGTGCTGGCGACCGATCCCGAGAGTGAGAAGTACCGCGATCTCCCCTTCCGATCACCGGCCGCACTCGAGGTGTTCGAGTACGGGTTCGATCTCGCCAACAAGCGTCGTGGCGGCAATGGAAGTGACTTGATCTCACAGTTGGTGAATCAGACGCCGATGGATGGGAAGCCGCTCGACGATCGTGACTTCCGGAATTACTTCCTGTTGCTGGTCGTCGCGGGAAACGAGACCACCCGTCACACCATCTCGCACACCATGAATCATCTGATGCGCAATCCGGACCAGACAGCGATCCTGCGCGAGGATCCGTCCAAGATCGAGTGGGCCGTCGAGGAATTCCTGCGCATGGCCAGCCCGGTGTATCACTTCCGACGCACCGCCACTCGCGATGTCACGCTCGGTGGCCGCGATATCAAGGTGGGAGACAAGGTCGTGGTCTGGTTCGCCTCCGGGAATCGGGACCCGGAGATGTTCGACGACCCGTACCGCTTCGACGTGCAGCGTAGACCCAACGAGCACATGGCCTTCGGTCGTGGCGGTCCGCACATGTGTCTGGGCAACTCACTTGCTCGACTCGAAATCCAGATCATGTACGAAGACCTGTTGGCCCGCGATGTCGAATTGGTGCCCAATGGCGAGATCGACTACCTGCGATCGAACTTCGTGCACGGGATCAAGCGATTCCCCGTGAAGGTCAGGTAGAGGCGACCTTCGTCAGGAACCCGTCGACCAACGCCTGGGCGCGCGCCCCGGCCGCCGGCTCCTCCGCGTAGGTCATCGCGAGCATCACCTGCGGGTCCTGTCCGTCCTCGGCAATGTGCTTCAAGGCGTCGTCGGGGGAGGTGCCCCACTCGCGCAGGGTGTCACCGGTCACTTCCGGATGGAACTGCAGCGCGAGGTTGCGTCGGAGCACGAAGGCTTGTGACGCTCGGGTGTTGCGCGCGATCTCGCGCGCACCGGGTGGCACCGTCCACCGGTCGTAATGGAATTGGAACCACGGACCCGGGCCGACGATGTCGGGTTCGTCGGACATGACCAGCGTCCACCCGATCTCATTCGCACCACGCGGTGCCGGTGCGACCGTGCCGCCGTGCGCGCGGGCCAGGATCTGACCACCGAAGCAGATGCCGAACACCGGGACTCCGAGCCGGTCGGCGGTCCGCAACCACTCGAGCTCCGGGAGGAGCCAGCTGCCGATGGTGGCGTCGTCCCACGCACCCCACGGTGATCCCATGGGGACGAGTACGTCGTATTCGGCGGGGTCCGGGTATTCGAAATCGACATTCGGCGATGTGTAGTGCTCGCCGGGAACGACGAGGGACTCGACGATGTCGTAGCCACGGGCGGCGAACGCGTCTCCGATCAGTCCGGGGGGACTGAGATGGTCGTGTTGGAGAAAGAGTGCTTTCACCTTCCACCTCCCTTGTCGAAATCCCGGAAGGGGACCACGCTAGGGGGTCCTGGTTCTAGGATCGATCGTTGGCACCCGAACGATATTGGAGGAGACGTCATGACGGTGGACCTGGCCGAGCTCCGGCAGGAACTCCAGGACCGGGGGATCGATGTCCTCCGCCTGATCTATCCCGATGTGCTGGGGATCACCCGGTCGAAGGATCTCCTCGTCTCCCAACTCGAACGTGCGGCGGCGCACGGCCCCGCCTTCTGCCAGGGAGTCTGGGTCACGAACACCCGCGGTGGGGTGCTCGATGGCCACGGCAGCATCTCGGACGGCCTCCCCGACCTGGTCTCGCGGCTCGACGCCACCACTATCCGTACCGTCCCGTGGGAGCCGGGCCTGGCGTATGTCATCGCCGATGCCTTCGAGCCCAACGGTGATCCAAGCCCAATCGCTCCCAGGTCGGTGCTGGCGCGTGTCCTGGATCGCTACGAAGCCCTCGGCCTGGTGCCTGTCACAGGGCCCGAGCTCGAGTTTTATATCGCGCATCGACCTGGGGATACCTGGACCCGCGTGCTGAACAAGACCGGCCGCGTCTACACGACGGGATCCATGGTCGATCCGGATGGCGTCTTCCTGGAGATGCTGCGCATGATCGACCGGCTCGAGATCGGCGCGTTCGCGGGCAATCACGAGTTCTCCCCCTCGCAATACGAGATCAACCTCTGGCATTCCGATGCTCTGGATGCTGCCGACCGAACATTCCTCTTCAAGACCGGCGTCAAGGACATCGCGGCGGCCCAGGGCCTGCTGGCCACCTTCATGGGCAAGCCGTGGAACGACGAGGGGGGCAGCGGGTTCCACCTGCACTTCTCAGTGACAGACGAAGACGATGTCAATCGGATGCACACCGACGATGGTGAGCTGAGTGATATCGCGCTGGCGATGATCGCTGGCATCATCGAGCACTCCGCGGCCCTCTCCGCACTTACGAACCCGACGATCAACGCGTTCAAGCGGCTGGGACCGGACACCCTCGCCCCCTACCGCGCTAACTGGGGATATGACAACCGAAGCGCGATGATCCGCATCCCACCGGAGCGCGGTCAGGGCACGCGCCTCGAACTGCGCATCGGCGACGGTGCTGCAAATCCGTACGTCATCGCGGCTGCCGTTCTCGCTGCGGCACTCGACGGCATCGAGCGCAACCTCACCCCGCCACCGGCCCAGGCAGGGTGGACGTACGAGGACGAGTCCGCACCCGTGCTCCCGATGTCGCTCCAGGAAGCGCTCGACGCACTTGCCGCCGACACCCAACTGGCGGACGTTCTCGGGGCGACCTTCGTCAGCACGTTCGTGACGCTGAAGAAGGACGAACTCGAGCGTTATGCGGCCGAGGTCGAGGATCCGGCGACCCGCGATGTCACCCAGTGGGAGATCGACGAGTACATCGAGGACTACTAAGCCTCGGTGCGTCATCCACAACCCACGAAGCGGGGGTTGTCCCGTGCCGTCGCCTGGACGACGATCCGTGGATGGCGGTCCACCTGGATTCACTCCTCCATGCCACTCAGGAGCAATGTGCTACATTGACGCACATGGCTGAATCCGTGGGCCTGCGGGCACTTCAGCAGAACGCGTCGGCTGTTGTCGCCCGTGCGGCAGCGGGTGAGGAAGTGGTGATCACCGACCGGGGTCGCCCTTGTGCGCGGATCGTCCCCCTGCGGCCACCCGCTCGCACACTGCAGGACATGATCGATGAGGGCCTCGTCATCCCGGCCACGCGCGCCCTGAAGGATCTGCCACCCCCCATCGACCTGCCCGGAGGTCCATCGGCCAGCGAGATCTTGGCGGAGATGCGTGAGGCGGATCGCGAGCGGTGATCCACTACATGGACTCCTCGGCCCTCATGAAACTCGTGTGGCGCGAGGATCACTCCGACGCGCTCACATCGTGGGTGAAGAGTGATCCTCCCGACATCGTCATATCGGAACTCGTCGTCGCGGAGTGCATGAGAACGGCCCGGCGTTTGAGTCCCCAGGTTGTTCACGACACCCGAACTCTGCTGAGAACCTTTCGCTTGCGAACTATGTCCGAGGACATCTGGACATGGGCGTGCGAAATCAACCCGCTCTCGCTCCGCACTCTGGACGCGCTGCATCTGTCCGTCGCTCTGAGCTTCGGTGCACTTCTCGATTCGGTTGTCACGTACGACAAGCGACTTACGGATGCCTGCACCGCCTATGGGGTTCGCGTCATCGCTCCTGCGTGATCAGCGCGAAAGTGCGTCGACGCGCTCGATCACCTCGCGGCAGAACCGCGCATGATCATTGGGGTCGTCGATGAAGATGCTCGGCTTGATGCAGAACGTGGTAAACCCGAGCGCCATTTGACGCGGAATCTCCTCGAGAGCTTCCGGAAGTGGCGCCACAGAATCGTCGTCCGGGAAAGTGACGCGTGTTCCACCGACGAGTTCGAACTCCTCCCAGCTCCGCCCGAGTTCGGCGAGGCTGGACTTCAGCAGCGCGACATCGTCCTCGTGCACCCGACCCACCGGATGGAAACCGGAGCCATAGCGGGCGAGTCGCTCGATGATCTTCGGGTGCACCCGTTCCCCACCGAACCACATCGCCGGACCCTCCGGCCGTGTCGGCTTCGGTTCGAGGTAGACGTCATCGAAGGTGAAGAACTCACCGTGATGTGTCACCGGCGAACGGGACCAGACCTTCGACCAGATATCCAATTCCTCGTCGAGGATGCGGCCGCGCGATGTGAAGTCGACACCCAGTGCCGCGTATTCGTCACGGTGCCAGCTGACCGTCGGTTGGATGACGAGACGCCCCTCGGAGATGAGGTCGAGTGCGGCAAGGTCGTGCGCAAGGACGAGTGGGTGGCGCAGCGGCGCTATGAGGGCGATTGCCCCGATTCGGATGCGCGTTGTCGCAGCCGCGATCGCACTCAACAGGACGATGTTCGATGGCCAGGGCGTGGCCGGATCCTGGTTCCCCGGCATCGCGTAGTCACGGGGGTTGGCCATACGACCCTCGCTCCCAGCACTCGGACCCAGCAGCACGTGATCACTCACCATGACCATGTCGAAACCCGCGTCCTCGGCCTCCTGGGCCATGCGCACGAGCCCGCGCAGATCGCGTGGGTCGAGCATGGTGTGGTTCTCCGTGAGAACACTGACCATGCGAGGTGGGGTCATGTGAGACAGGTCAGACCGAAGCGGAGTTGTCCGTCAAGAGCGTCCCCCCGGCGAAAGTGACACCGACTTCGCGGTAGTAGCCACCGATGATCTCCTCGACCGGGAGCAGACTCGCAGGCTGATCCCAGGGCGAGTCGTGCAACTCGAGTTCTGCGTCACCGCGCCACGGATCACCGAGATCCGCATCCTTGCCCGACATGGTGACGATCTGCGACAGCGACATCCCTTGGCCGGTGATCGACGGCATATAGCGGTGATGCACCATGGGATGGCCGTTGACGAACCCGTTCTTCTCGCACTTCTCGCGCAGGGTGACCTTGGCACTGGCAAGCCGATGGTCGTAGGCGGCGAGGGATGCACCGAAAGTGCCCCCCGGTGCCACGCGGGGTGCAGCTTTGCCGTGGTTGAAGGCGCGGGTCACGTAGATGCTGCCCAACTTCTTGGGATAACCCTGGAACCAGCCTCGGCCGATGGCGAAGTCCGTGGTGACCCAGATCAGAACGCAGCGGCTGTAGGTGATGCCCTGGTACGCGGCACGAACCACGACGAATGCCTCGAGATACTGCGCACGCGAGGGATCGAGGAGCTCCTCGCGGTCGGCACTGCAGGACTGCCAATCCGCCCAGATGAAGGCGACCGCTCCCGGATCCTCCGGCGCTAGGTCAAGTTCCGCCGGCAGGATCGCGCGCACATTCGCGGGATCCGTGCGGTACTCGACGGTGAGCAGGGTTCCCGAGTAGTACCAGGGCATCGGTGGCACGAGAGCCGTGCCGCCATCGGGAGTGAACGGTGGGAGGAATCCAGCCATGCCGGCAGCCTACCGAGAACTGTTCGGTCCCGAACGGTTTTTGCGGAGGGGTCCACTCGCTAGCCTTCGCGTGTGGCGCGCGCAGCTCGGGGACGTCCGGCCCGGCTGAGTCGGGACGCCATCTGCCAGGCCGCCCTCGATCTCCTGGCCGACACGGACGCCTCGACCTTCAGCCTCCGGGCACTCGGTGACCGCCTCGGCGTCGATGCCACAGCGATCTACCGTCATTTCCACGACAAGGACGACCTTCTGCGTGAGGTGGGGGACCGAGCACTGGCTCCGGTCACCCGCGGCTTCGTCACGTCGAAGGACGCGCGCGACGACATACGACGCATGTGCACGCGCTTGCGCAAGACGATGCTGCGCAGTCAGGTGGCACTCACTCTCACGGCGTTCGGACCCACCCGTCGCGGAAACGAGTTGCGCATCACCGAGGTGATGCTCGATGCCTTGACTCGATGTGGCGTGAACGAAGAGAAGGCGGTCATTGCGTACCACGTCCTGATCGAGTACACGATCGGTTCCGCGGCTCTCGATGGTCCACTCGCTGCGCCGGGGGCGGACCGGCGCGGAACGTACCGCGCGTGGCGTGCGGACTATGCCGCTCTTCCCCCCGAGCAGTACCCGGCATCGGTGCGCATGGCGCAGAAGCTCTACCCCTCGAGTGATGCCGTGTTCGCCGCTGGGTTGGATGCGCTCATCGATGGACTGACCGGGAGTCAGTAGACGCGCGAGTACTCGGTCTGCTCCCAGTCGGTCACCGCGGCATTCCATCGGCCGCATTCCCGACGCTTGAGCTCTACGTAGACCTTGATGAGATCAGGATGGAAGTAGGAGCTCAGGACTGTGTCCGCCTCCAGAGCATCGAGGGCTTC
The DNA here is from genome assembly GCA_044375955.1 of Candidatus Nanopelagicales bacterium. Classification (GTDB taxonomy): domain Bacteria; phylum Actinomycetota; class Actinomycetes; order S36-B12; family S36-B12; genus VGCC01. The sequence continues at coordinate 7,142 of JBILLS010000023.1, forward strand.
CGGCAGGGAGTGCGGCGTGTGTCGGTCCGTGTTCGGGGCCGAATCAGCGTCGCCGACCTGAGGTTCCGGGAGGGGCAGGTTCCGTTCCACCCCGGAGAGGCCCGCGGCGAAGAGCGCAGCGGTCAGGAGGTGTGGTGAGGCTGTCCCATCCGCCATGCGGTGTTCGATCCGCGTACCAGCACCGCGCTGCCCGGGGATGCGCACGGTGGAGATGCGGTTATCCAATCCCCAGTTAGCCCAGTAGCCACTCAACATGCCTGGCACGAGTCGCTTGTAGGAATTCACCGTGGGTCCTGCGAACGCCGCCAGTGCCTCGTGGTGATCGATGAGGCCAGCGACAAATGACTTAGCAACGTCGGAAAGGCCATCCGGATCCGACTCATTGATGAAGGCGTTGCGTCCGGATGCGTCATTGAGACTCATGTTCACGTGCATGCCACTGCCCACTGCGTCACCGAAGGGTCGGGCCATGAAGGTGATGTCGATCCCGTTCCGGCGCGCCACTTCGCGGGCCAGGATCCGGAAGAGGAACGCGGCGTCCGCGGCACTCATCGCATCCTGGTAGTGCAGGGAGACCTCGACCTGGCTCGGGGTGAACTCGCTGTTGACGCCCTCGACCTTGAGATCCGCGGCCTCGGCAGCTTCGGCGATCAACTCGAGGGTGCCCGTGGGATCGGCTCCCGGTCCGATGCCGTAGACCCGGTGATCGGGAACGGGGAGCTTGGTCAGCGGTGTGCGTCCGGCGAGCAGGAAGAACTCCATCTCGTAGCCGCTCACCGGGGTGAGTCCGCGCTCGCTCCATCGGTCCATCACCGACCGCAGCGCGCGACGGGAGTCCAGGGGAAGTGGGCGTCCGTCGGCAAAATGGAGGAGCGCCATGCCCACCTGGCGGTCACCCCACGGTCGCAGGGTTCCATCCTCGAAACGCGCTTCCATGTCGGGGAAGCCTGAGCTCGTGGAGTAGTTCGGTGTCTCGAGGAACTCAAGATCCAAGCCCTGCACCATCACGGTGATGGCGTAGTGGGTGGGGTAGTCCCGGCGTGCGGGGGGAACGGTCTTGCCGTGTGCGAGTCCGAGCAGATCCGGGAAGAGGATGTCGATCTGGGAAGACAACGCTTACGCCTCCTCACCCGCGGCCACGCCGACGAGGCGTCCCCGGTCCACGACCTGGTGATCATCCAGGAAGACGCTGCACTCGCGCATGGGAATATCGAAATGGCAGACACTGAAGCGCTCTGCGTTCTCGTTCGCGCCCGTGCTGTACATGAAGTTGCCCTCGAAAGCGCGGGCTTCGGTGCCATTGAACTGCGACCTGTCGTAGAGCTCGAGGTAGTCCCAGCGCGCGGCGGGATTCATGCCCCAGCCGATGTGCGAGGTGGCGTAGGCATCGGCATCGAAGGCGGACATGTAGGACTTCAGCATCTCGGCCTGGTAACCCTTACCTTCGATCGCGACGACGAAGTCATCCTCGATCGTCAGTGTGATCGGATCCTGCACGTAGTGCTTGAACGTGATGTTGATGTCGCCCGGTGCCAAAACGATCTGCCCGTTCACGCGGTGGCGCGCCGGGAACGCGAGGACCAAGCCGCCAGGCCAGTGGGCGATCTCTCCCGGTCCTTGGATCACACCTGTGGATCCCGCAGTGAAAGCATCGGCGAGCTCGACATGGATGTCGGTGCCCATGTCACTGGTGGCACGCATCACCTTGGACGACCGCAGCACGTCATGTGATTTCGCCACACGTCGGGCCATGTCCTCGTCATGCGGGAGTCGCTCGAAGATCTCCGGATGCTCGTTGCTGATCATGAACACCGATGTCCCGGCACCGAGGATGTCACGCAGTTCACGCGAGTGCAGCAGACCTTCGACGGTCACGTCGATGACAAGCGGCACTGACGACACGGCTGCGACGGCTCCAGCGTGACCCTTGAGAGCCAAGGATGTCCCGGTCGACCGTAACGCGACAGGTCCACCGTTGGCTGGTGTGCGCATCACGACTTCGAAGGGTCGGGCGCCCAGGTATTCGGCGGCGAGGATCGACGTGGCCACCAACTCAGGTCGACTGTCACTCTCCGACAGGATCACGCACTCGTCCCCGGCCTTGAGGCCGTTGAGTGCGAATTGCTGCGCGAAGCGCTGCACCCAACGCCACTCGGTGTTTCCCGTCCTCACGGCGTGACCTCCTGCCAATGACGCGCGATCGCAGTGTTCACAGCATCCTCGGCCTCGAGATTCAGCAGGTGACCGACCCCCGGAATGACCTCGAGCCGCCCGTTCGGAAGCAGGTCGACGATCGCCTGGCCGAAGGACACCGGCGTCTCGTCATCGAGCTCTCCGACGAGGACGAGCGTGGGGGTGACGATCGCGGGAAGGAGGGCCCGGCTGTCATGGCTGGCGATGGTGGATAGGGAGTCGAGCAAACCGGCCAACGGCACGCGCCCCATCGCAGCGATCGCCTCGGGCAGGACATGCGCACCGTTCGGGCCCACGAGTGAAGGAAGGATGAGTGGGGCGGCGGCGGCCGGGCTGCCCATCTGCTCGAGACCGGCCAGGCGCGCCGCGCGCCACTCATCGGGATCCGTGCCGTCGAGCCCGAACTTGGGACTCGTGCACAGCAGGGTCAGGCTGCGGATGCGCTCGGGTGCCAGGGCCGTCGCATACTGCGCGATCATCCCGCCGAAGGACATTCCGACCAGGTCCACGGCCTCACCCGGGGAGACGGTGTCGATCACGGAGAGTGCGGCTCGCGCGTAGGCGTCGAACGAGGTGTCCTGGACCGGGTCCGACGCGCCGTATCCGGGGGCATCCCATGCGACGCACCGCCGTACCTCGGACAGAACCTCCAACTGTGGACGCCAGGCGGTGCGCCCACCCCCGAGCCCATGCAGGAACACGGCCACCGGACCGGACCCGGCCTCCCGCCACGCCACGGGGGAGGAATCGACGTCGATCACGTGGGAACGGTAGGCAACGCTCGGACTAATGTCAACGCTGTTGACAAAAGTCCCGCGGTCCATCACGATCACGTCATGACACCACCCGTCGCAGCCCATGAAGGCACCCGGGTCCACACCGGCACGACCGGTTCCTCGGGCCCCACGAAGTCGCGTGACGAGCTCGTCGCGGTCATTCGCGAGCTCGGCCCGACATTCCGCGAACGCGCGGTCGACATCGATCGCAACGCGGTCTTCCCGTTCGAGAATTTCGCCGACCTGCGCGATGCCGGGTTCCTGGCACTCTGCGTCCCCGCCGAGTACGGCGGACTCGGTGCCAGTTATGCCGACTACGTTCGTGTCTCCGCGGAGATCGGGCGTTATTGCGGCTCGACGGCGCTCACGTTCAACATGCACAACGCGACGATGCTCTGGGCGGGCGAGGTCAGCGACCTTTTGGACATGAGTCCGGAGCAGCGCGAGACGCACGAACGGCGTCGTGCGGAAATGTTCCGCGGGGTCGTCGAGGGCGGAGAGATCCACTCGCAACCGTTCAGCGAGGGGCTCAACCCCGGAGCGCTCGCGGGCGTCGCCACGAAAGCCGAGCTCACCGACGGCGGGTACCTCGTCACGGGGCGCAAGATCTTCGCGTCGCTGTCCGGAGCCGCCAACCGCTACAACGTCACGTGTCAGGTGCCCGGCGAGGAGTTCCTGCGCTTGCTCTCCGTGCGCGCGGATTCCCCCGGTGTCGAAATCGTCGACGACTGGGACCCACTGGGAATGCGGGGCACGGTCTCACGCACTCTGCTGCTGAAGGATGTCTTCGTCCCGTTCGATGACGAAGTCATGCCAGGCGGAATGTACGACCAGGCCGCCAACCGCTATCCCTTCCTCTTCATGTCCCTTGCGCCTTCGTATCTCGGACTCACCCAGGGGATCATCGACTTCACCCGGGACTACCTGCGGGGCGAGATGTCGGGTGCGGCGAAAGGCACGGGTCGTCGTGACAACCCGATCAAGCAGCTCGGATGGGCCGAGATGCAGATCAAGTTCGAGCAGGGCCGGGCGCTGTTGTTCACCGCCGTTGACAATGCACACCTAGATCCTGACGTCGACACGATGGTGCAGGCCTGGGCCGCCGTATACACGGTGATGGAGCATGCAAACCAGGTGGCGAGCATCGCGGTGCGGGTATGCGGTGGGCAGTCCATGCTCAAGCACCTGTCCCTGGAGCGCATGTATCGCGATTCACGTCTCGGCTCTCTCATGCTCCCGTGGAGTGCGGAGGTCGCCCTCGAGCGCTTGGGCAAGGCCCGCCTGTATGACTGAGCCGACAGGCCACGTGGACACATTCACCCGCGATCGACTTCCCCCGCGGGACCAGTGGCCCGTGCTCCTGCGCGACCCCGAGCCTCCACGCATCAACGCGTGCGTCGAGCTTCTCGACCGCACCATCGAGATTCACGGCGAGGAGCGCACAGCGTTCACTGCGGACGACGGCACATGGACGTATGGCGAGTTGCTCGCTGATGTGCAGCGGTGCGCATCGATCCTTCGGTCGGCGGGGGTCGAGCCAGGCACCCGGGTGCTTCTCCGTGCACCCAACAACGGGTGGTTGGTGATCGCCTGGCTCGCGACCCTTCGGCTCGGGGGCGTGGCCGTCACGACCGCGCCGCTGCTTCGCGCGATGGAACTCGATCCGATCGTGGACATCTCCGTTCCCTCGTTGGCGGTGGTCGACCATCGATTCCTCGATGAATGGGAGAAGGTCACCGGCTTCTCGGGCTCGACGATCACGGTCGGATCAGGTACACCCGACTCCCTCGAGTCCCGTGCGCGTGCTGCCGATCCGCTGATGGAGGTGGCCGACACCGCTGCCGAGGACATCGCGCTCCTCGCCTTCACCTCCGGCACGACGGGCAAACCGAAGTCCACGATGCACGAACATCAAGACGTCCTCGCGATAGCCGACACGTTCAGCGCGCATATCGTCAAACCCACACCTGACGATGTGTTCGGTGGAAGTCCACCGCTGGCCTTCACCTACGGCCTCGGTGGCCTTGTGATATTTCCGATGCGCGTCGGTGCCTCCGCGGTGTTGCTCGAGAATGGTGCACCACCACTTCTGCTCGCGGCCATCGGGAAACAGCGAATCACCTGCCTTTTCACTGCACCCACCGCGTATCGCGCGATGATCCCCATGCTCCCCGAGCACGACGTATCGACTTTGCGTCGATGCGTCTCCGCGGGGGAGACCTTGCCTGAGTCGACATGGCGATCCTGGTTCGATGCCACAGGAGTTCCGCTCATCGACGGCATCGGCGCAACCGAAATGCTCCACATCTTCATCTCCGCCGCAGATGGCGACATCCGCCCGGGCAGCACCGGGCGCGTTGTTCCGGGCTATGAGGCAGCCGTTCTCGACTCAGATCTGAAGCCCGTGGCACCTGGGACCGTTGGGCGGCTCGCGGTGCGCGGCCCAACGGGGTGCAGATATCTCGCAGACGATCGACAGGCTGTCTACGTGCAGGGTGGCTGGAACATCACCGGTGATCTCTACACCGTAGATGCGGACGGCTACTTCACCTATGTCTCGCGCGCCGATGACCTGATCGTCTCGAGCGGGTACAACATCGCCGCCCCCGAGGTGGAGAACGCGCTTCTCATGCACCCGGCTGTGGCAGAGGTGGCGGTCGTGGGCGTACCTGACGAGGATCGAGGGACGGTGGTCAAGGCCTTCGTGCGCTGTGCGGACGGGCACACCGGTTCGGATGCACTCGTTAGGGAACTCCAGGAGCACGTCAAGACCACCATCGCCCCCTACAAGTACCCCCGCGTCGTCGAGTTCGTAGGGGAGTTACCGAAGACGGTGACGGGGAAACTGCAGCGGCACCGCCTGAAGTCCGCCGACTAGCGGAGAAATCGCCCCGGGAATCGGCCAAGTCGCTTGACGGCGAATATGTGATCCAGGACCCTGTGCATACGTTCGGACCCGTACGACCATCGGAGGAGAGATGTCACAACGGGAAAACCTTCCCGCATCAGACCAGGCGTTGCGGCCTGGTGATCCGGAGACGAAGTCCACCAGCCTGAGGAAAGGTTCCCTCGGTCTGATCGGCATCGTCTTCTTCGTCGTGGCGGCTGCTGCGCCACTCGCTGGAATGACCGGCGCCTTCCCCGTTGCGATGGGCCTCGGTGTTGGATCCGGTGCTGCCGGCATGTACGTCGGTGTCGGTCTGCTTCTGCTGATCTTCAGCGTCGGCTACGCCACCATGAGCCACTACGTCACGAATACCGGAGCGTTCTTCGCGTACGTGGGTCGTGGCCTGGGCATCACCTGGGGTGTCGGCTCCGCCTTCGCCTCCGTGGTCGCCTACATCGCCGTCATGTGGGGTGTCCTCGGCTTCCTCGCCGGCCAGCTCACGTTCCAGATGGAGGCGAAGTTCGGCCTGGTGCTGCCGTGGTGGGTCTATGCATTCGTCATCCTCGCGGCGGTGTTCGCGCTCTCGGCCGCATCCGTGGATGTGGGTATGCGCGTGCTGGGCGTGCTGCTCGGCCTCGAGTTGCTCGGACTGGTAGTCCTTGCGCTCGCGATCCTCTTCCAGGGTGGTGGACCCGACGGCCTCGATTTCGGAGCCTCGTTCTCACCGGCAAACATCTTCACGGAAGCCATTCCCGGTGGTGTCGGTATCGCGTTCGCATTCGCACTCGCATCCTTCATCGGATTCGAGGCCACGGCCATCTACGGTGAGGAGTCGAAGGACCCGAAGCGCACGGTGCCCAGGGCCACCTACACCTCGGTGCTGCTTGTGACCGTGCTCTTCGCCCTGGTCGGCTGGGCCCTGGTCTCGGGTCTCGGAGCGACGGATATCCAGACCAAGGTCTTCGAGGTCACCGCGATCGACGGTGTCCCCCTCGCTGATCCGTCGGCGATCCTGTTCGGTCTGAGCTCGGAGTTCGTGGGGTCGTGGCTCACCGAGATCTTCAGCTGGCTGATCCTGACGTCGCTCTTCGCAGCGACGCTGGCCTTCCAGAACAGTGCGGCCCGCTACTTCTTCGCGATGGGTCGCGCGGGCGTGCTGCCCAAGGCGCTGTCGAGGACGAACAAGGCGCAGGCGCCGATCATGGCAACCGCCCTGGTCACTGTCCTCGGTGTGATCATCGTCGTTCTTTCGATGATCTTCGCCTGGGATCCGATCCTGAACATCTTCTACTGGTTCGGGGCAGTCGCCGTGATTGCGATCGTGCTGACGGAGATCCTCGTCAGCCTCGCGGTGATCGTGTACTTCGCACGAACCAAGCAGGACACACGGGTGTGGCATACCAAGATCGCGCCGATCATCGCGATCATCGGTCTCGCCCTGGGTGAGTACATGCTCATGGCGCACTTCAACCTGTTCTCCGGTACGTCGTCGACCCCCGACGCGCTCGCCTGGGAACACAACACAACGGGGTGGATCCTCATCCTGCTGCCCTTCGCGATGTTCCTGGTGGGTCTCCTCATCGGGGCCACCCGCAAGGGCAAAGAGAACTACGACGCTGTGCACAACTTCGCCAGCTGACGCACTATTCGGAAGGGGGGCGCGTGCTGCGCCCCCCTTCTTGTTTCCCTCCGGCCCGAGCCCTAGGGTCGCCAGGAATGACATCGAACATGCAGGCACGCCCGAACGTCATCGCCGTGATGGGCGTCATCGCGGTGATCGCGTTCACACTGCGGGTGGGCCTCACCAGCGTTCCTTCGGTTCTTGAGAGCATCCAGGAATCGACAGGGTGGAGCGACGTCACCCTCGGTGCACTGACCACGATTCCAGTTCTGTGCATGGGGGTCTTCGCGCTCCAGGTACCGCGCATCGCTCGGGGCATCGGGACGCGTGCCGCGGTGGCGATGGGACTCGTTCTCCTGGCAGCGGGTATGGCCCTGCGGGCGCTCGAGGCTGTTCCCGGTGTGCTCTTCGTGGCGGCATTCCTGGTCGGTATCGGCATCGCGGTGGTCTCGGGGCTGGTTCCCGCACTCGTTCGTGCGGTGATCCCGACTGCGACGGGACTCGGCTCCGGCATTTGGACTGCGGTCATGTTCGCCGGCGCGGCGCTTGGTGGCGCACTGACCCCCACCTTCGCGCTCTGGTTCGGATCATGGGGTCTGGCGCTGGCCGCGTGGGCTATTCCGGCCGTGATCGCCGCCTTCCTCTGGTGGCCGACTCCGACGCCGCAGGGTGCGTCGACCGCAACATCCCCTGTGCGGATCCGGGAACTCCCATGGCGCGACCGTCGTGCCTGGGCGCTGACGCTCTACTCGGCGATGAACTCGATCGTCTTCTACAGCACCGTCGCCTGGTTGGCGCCGTCCTATGTCGAGCGTGGCTATTCGCAGGCAGCGGCGGGGGGCCTCTTCGGTGTGTACATCGTGGGAACCATCATCGCCGGATTGTCGCTGCCTTGGGTCAGCCAGCATGTTCGAGCGCGTCGATCACTGCTGGCGGGAACGGTCATCGTGGCCACCCTCATGCTCGTTCTGATCGGTTTCGTGCCGGATGTGGCCACGCTGCTCGTCCTGGCCGTCTTCGGATTCACACTGAGTGGATCCTTCGCCCTGGTGCTCGCGTTCTTGAGCGAGTACGGGAATGACTCGGCCGGCTCGACCCGACTCACGGCGATGGTCTTCTTCGTGACCTATGTCGTCGCTGCGCTCGGACCCCTGGTCATCGGCGCGCTGATAGCTGCTACCGACTCATGGCCGCTCGTGTACGCCGTGTTGGCACTTCTCTGTCTCGCCCAGGTGGCATTCGTGCTGCCCTTGCGGCACAACGTCAGGATCGGGTGACGAGCCGAGCAGGGAGCGACGTGATCCCGTTGACGAAGTTGGACGGAGTCCGGATGATCGGCCCTGTGGGCTCGAATCGAATTCCACGTCGCACGATCTCCTCGAGGAGGATGCGGATCTCGAGTCGAGCGAGAGGTGCCCCGAGGCAGTGATGGGGCCCCTGCGCACCGAACGACACCATCTTGGGCTTGATCGGTCGCGCGACGTCGAAGGTCTGTGGCTCTGTGAAGATCTGATCGTCGAAGTTCGCTGAGGCATACCAGATCACCACCTTGTCGCCTTCGTCGATAGCGACATCGTTGAGCACCGTCGGACGAGTTGCGGTGCGTCGCATGTGGAGGACCGGTGTGGCGTAGCGGATGATCTCCTCGACGGCACCGGGGATGAGGTCGGGATCGCGGTGCACCTTCTCGAGTTCATCGGGAAAGTCCATAAATGCCTTGATGCCATTACTGATCGCGGTGCGGGTGGTCTCGTTCCCGGCGAAGACGAGGAGCTGGAAGAGATTCGCATACTCGGTTTCCGAGAGCCGATCTCCATCGATGGAGCTTTGGATCAATGCCGTGACGAGATCGTCCCGGGGATCACGTCGCCGCTCATCGCCGATCCGCCTCCCGTAGTCGAAGAGCGCGAAGGCGGCGGGTGAGTTGAAGGGGAGGAGGTCCAGTGGTGTGGTGTTGCCGTAAGCATCGGGTGCGAGCTCCGCACCACCGGAGACCAGGTGGTCGCTCAGTTCCACCATGAAGTCGGCATCCTCGGCGGGCACGCCGAGAATTCCCACGATCACGCGAATCGGTAGTGGTGCCGAGATCGCTGGCACGACATCCACGTCGCCGACGAGGAGTGCCTCGTCAAGTAGCTCCTGGGTGATGAGGCGAGTCGTGTCCTCATAGTCGCGCACCCTGCGTCCGGTGAAAGCTGGCATTCCGAGTTTGCGTAGTCGCACGTGCTCGGGGGGATCGGTGTCGATGAGTGAACGTCGGGCATCCATCTGCCGCGGAGTGAGATCCCAGAGATTCGTCATACCGCGGGCACTTGAATAGGTCTCCGGGTCCCGTGTCACGGTGACCAGATCCTCGTAGCGGGTCACCGACCAGAACGGTCGACCGTCGTACAGGAGTGATGCCACAGGGTCGGTGTCACGCATTCGCCGGAAGACTTCATGCGGGATCCCCGTCGTGTACGTCAATGGATCCGTGATGTCGATGGTGCTCATCGCGTCGACCCGGGAACGATCACGAACCGGCCTCGGACGTCACCCTCGGCCAGCCGCTCGTGGGCCCTCGGCACTTCGTCGAGAGTGATCTCCTCGATCGGGGAGTGCAGCGGGTGGCGTTGCGCCAGATCCACGAGTTCGCCCAATTGGGTGCGGGTACCCCACACCGATGTCATGAAACGGGCCTCGTGCGGCACAGCACCGAAGCCGAATGGGATCGTCCCTCCGTAGAGGCCGACCACCACGGCGATCCCCTGACGGGCCACGTGATCGCGGGCGGTTTCGAGGGTCGCCTCCGCACCGACGAAGTCGATGACGGCCGTGAACGTGCCTTCCACCTCGCCGGGTGCGACGACATCGTTCGCGCCGAGATCGCGGGCGATCGCGCGTTTGGCGTCGGACGCGTCGACGACAGTGATGTGCGAGTCCGACTGGACCCTCAGAAACTGCAGCCCGAACTGTCCGAGGCCACCCGCCCCGATCACGAGGACACGCGGTGCCCGCGCCTCCCGGAGTGTGGGGAGGACGTGGCTGACCGCGCGGTACGCGGTGAGTCCCCCGCAGGCCAGTGGCGCGGCGTGCGCGGGATCGAGACTGCCGAGGGGCACCAGGTACCCCTCATCGGGAACGGCCATCCGCTCGGCGTATCCGCCATCGCGGACCAGTCCCGCTTCCGTCGCGTTCGGGCAGATCATCTCCTGCTGAGAGGAGCAGGCCCAGCAGTCCGACTTCCGGCAGCCCCAGCACGCATAGACCAGAACGGGGCCGAGCCGGGGGTGACGGGCGGCGACCTCGTGCCCGAGGATGACCGGGAGGGTCGTCGGGTAGTCCCCGGCGACCGCATGGAGGTCCGAGTGGCAGATCCCGCAGGCCAGAACGTCAACGACCGTGTCCCCGATCGGGTCGGGCACCTCCCGGACCTCCAGGGGTGTGCCCGGCTGGCTCAACACCACAGCGCGCATGGGGATCCCTTCACGATTTCGCCTCCAACGACTGCTCCGCACACTACATTTATCAAGTATTAGATTTCTAGGAAAGGACCGAATGTGACCCAGACCTGGGCCGACGTCGCGCGTCTGTGCGAGGAGAACGACGTCCACACGGTCGAGTGCCTCTTCGTCGACACCTGGGGCATTCCGCGCGGCAAGCGGATCCCGACCCGGCAGTTCCTTCGGGGCGCCGGCTTCGCGATCGCCAACGTCGCCTACACCTGGGATCCCACCTGTTTCATCTTCGGCACCCCCTGGGTCGACGAGTCCGATGGATTCCCGGACATGCACGCTGTTCCCGATCTCGCGTCGTTCCGAATCGCCGGGTGGACCGAGGGAGTCGCTGTCGTCATCTGCGACACCTTCCATCCGAACTCGCACGCGCCAATCGAGATGGATGCACGCGCGATGCTCAAGCGCCAGATCGCACGATTCTCCGATCTCGGTTTCACCGTGAACGCCGCCACCGAACTCGAGTGCCACTTCTTCACATCGGACTGGGAACCGTTGTATTCGGATGTCAACTGCTACTCCATCGCGCGCGGTGCGGAGATGGAGTACTTCATGCTCGACATCCGCGAGTCCCTCCGTAAGACGGGAATCGAAGTAGAAGCATCGAATGTCGAGTACGGCCCCGGGCAGACCGAGATCAACCTGCGCTACGGACCGATCATGGAGATGGCCGACACCACGGTGCTCTTCAAGTACATCGTGCGGCTTGTCGCCAGGCGGCACGGCATCAACACGACGTTCATGGCCAAGCCCTATCTCACCGAGGCGGGAAATGGCATGCACGTGCATCAATCACTCTGCCGCGACGGCGTGAATGTCTTCGCCGAGCGTGATGAGGACTCCGTGGTAGGTAACTCGACCATGCGCAAGTACCTCACGGGACTTCTCGCACATCACCGGGAACTGCAATTGGTGATGACGCCGACGATCAGCGGGTACAAGCGCGTGGAGGACTACTCCTTCTCGCCGACCCAGGTGACCTGGGGTCTCGACCATCGGCTCGTGGGTGTCCGCTCGATCGTCGGTGCGGGGGAGGCCAATCGACTCGAGGTGCGGTGGGCGGCCGCCGACGCCAATCCCTATCTGGTCCTGGCGGGCTGCCTGGCCGCTGGCATGGATGGCCTCATGAGCGAGTACTCCCTCATCCCCCAGGTCGTAGGCGACCCACATGCGGATGAGACATGGGACCGTCTCCCGACAAGTCTGCGCGGAGCCATCGCGAACTTCGACACACCGTTCACGCGGGCGACATTCGGGGACACCTTTGTCGAGAACTTCTTGATCATGCAGAATCGTGAAGCGGACGAGTTCGATCACAATGCCGCCGGTGAGGGTGTAACGGAGTGGGAGATCGCCCGGTATCGAGCAGTGATCTGACAATGCGGGTCCTATTGATCTGCCATGAACCCCATGGGTCACCGGGCGTCATCGGTCGCTTACTGCGCGAACGCGGTGTGGACACTCAGACGCACATCGTGCTCGAGGATCCCGCTAGCCCCAACACAGCCTTTCCCGACCCCGGGGAGTTCGATGCCGTGATCTCCTTCGGTTCCTTCTGCAACGCCTACGACCCGAGTGTGCGCACCTGGGTCGAACCGGAGGTCGCACTGATCTCCGACATGGTGGAACGGGACATCCCCTATCTCGGAGTGTGCTTCGGCGGCCAGTTGCTGGCGGAGGCGCTTGGGGGATCCGTCGAGCGTGCACCGGCGGGAACGGATGAGATCGGCTTGATCCACTTCGACTCCGCTATCCCCGAGGTCCCCGGTGGACCGTGGTTCAGCTGGCATGAGGACCGGACCACGCTTCCGGACCACGTCACGGTCCTCGGGCGCAACCAGAACGCCCCGCAGTTGTTCCGCCACGGGCGTGCAGTGGGCACCCAGTTCCATCCGGAGGCAGAAATCCCACTCGTGCGCACGTGGACCGAGATGGGTGCGGACCATATTCCCGAGCGGACCTCGGCCGTCGAGATACTCGATGACCTGGATGCGCAGCGCTCGCTGCTCGAGGCGAACTGCGCACGGCTCGTCGATTGGTTCCTCGAGGATGTGGCCCGTGGCCGCTGAGAGTCCCCTCGCCGGCATCATCGTGGTCTCGATGGAGCAGGCGATCTCCGCCCCGTTCGCCAGCCGCCAGTTGGCCGATCTCGGTGCGACGGTCATCAAGGTCGAGCGCTCGGACGGTGACCTTGCCCGGCACTACGACTCCGTCGTCTCGGGCATCTCAGCTTTCTTCTTTTGGGCGAATCGCGGTAAGCAGTCTCTGGCCCTCAACCTCGACGACCCCGGAGCGGATCGTCTGCTCGAGGAACTCATCGCCGGCGCCGACGTATTCCTGCACAACCTGTCGCCGGAGGCCGCCGCTCGGCGACACCTCGATGCCACGTCCCTGCACGCACGGTTCCCGCACCTGATCGCGTGCGAGATATCCGGCTACGGCGTCGGTGGACCGAGGAGTGCGGACAAGGCCTACGACCTCGCGATCCAGGCCGAGGCGGGTGTCTTCTCCATCACGGGTGACGAGGAGATGAGCAAGGTCGGATTCTCTGCCGCGGACATCTCCGCCGGGATGTATGCCCTCAGTTCCATCCTGGCGGCGTTGGTCAAACGCGAGCGCACAGGGCATGGTTCGGCGATCTCGATATCCATGCTCGACTGTCTGGCCGAATGGGTGTCCGCTCCCATGTATGCCGCCGTCTACGGAGGAGGGCAGGCACCGCGCACCGGGCGGAGGCATCACGCCATCGCGCCTTACGGAACGTTCGCCCTGAGCGACGGGAGCACGATCCTCGTTGCCGTCCAGTCGGATCGGGAGTGGAGGGATATGGCCGCCCATCTGCTCGAGCAGCCGGATCTCGGAACCGATGCTCGTTTCGCATCCAACGCCGACCGCATCCGTAATGTCGAGGAACTCGAGGAATTGATCCGTGCGGTGCTCCAGTCTCTGACGCCGGAGCAGGCGCGGGCACGTCTCCGTGCGGGACGTACGGCTGTCGCGCAGGTCAACGACCTCCGAGGTGTGTGGGAGCACCCGCAACTACGTGCGCGAGATCATTTCCATGCGGTCCGCACTGAGCACGGTGATGTCGAGATGATTGATGCCCCATTCGGATTCGTGGACGGTGCCCCGGGTCCAGGGTGGATTCCCGCATTGAACGAACACGATCCAGCGGTGATCGCCCGCGTGCGTGAGCGCGGTGCACGTGCTCTGAGCGATCAGTAGGACTTCGGCAGCCCGAGGACGTGCTGGCCGAGATAGGCCAACACGAGGTTGTTGTTGATCGGTGCAACCTGATAGAGCCGTGTCTCACGGAACTTGCGTTCTATGTCGTACTCGACTGCGAAGCCGAATCCCCCGTGGGTGTCCAAGGCGGCATTGACGGCGCCCCACGAGGCCTCTGACGCCAGGTACTTGGCCATGTTCGCCTCTTCCGCGCACTTCTCACCAGCGTCGTAGAGGCGTGCCGCCTCGAACCGCACGAGGTCGGCCGCGCGCAGCTGCGCATAGGCCCGCGCGAGGGGGAATTGCACTCCCTGATTAGCACCGATGGGGCGACCGAAGACCTCGCGCTCATTCGCATAGGCGATGGCGCGATCAAGGACGAATCGTCCATCGCCGATGCACTCGGAAGCGATGAGGATCCGTTCCGCATTCATGCCATCCAGGATGTACCGGAAACCACGTCCTTCCTCACCGACGAGTGCCTCAGCGGGAATCACCACGTCGTCGAAGAAGACTTCGGTGGTGTTGTGGTTCATCATCGTCGGGATCGGCGTGATGGTTAGTCCTGGAAGATCGCGCATATCGAACAGGAATGTTGATAAACCGTCAGTGGGTTTCGCGCACTGCTCATAGGGAGTGGTGCGTGCGAGCAGCAACATGAGATCCGAGTGCAGGGCGCGCGATGTCCAGATCTTCTGGCCGTTGATGCGCCAGCCATCGTTCGTCCGCTCTGCGCGTGTGCGAACGCGCGTGGTCTCCGATCCGGCACCTGGCTCAGTGACACCGAATGCCTGAAGACGGAGTTCCCCTGACGCGATGCGGGGTAGGTACTCGCGCTTCTGCTCCTCGCTGCCGTGCCGCAGCAGCGTGCCCATGATGTACATCTGCGCGTGGCAGGCCGAGGGGTTACCGCCCGACGCGGCGATTTCCTCCAAGATCACCGACGCCTCGGTCAGCGTGGCTCCGCCGCCGCCGTATTCCTCGGGGATGAGTGCGGCGAGGTATCCCGAGTCGGTGAGGGCGTTGACGAACTCGGTGGGGTAGCCGTCCGGTTCGAGACCCCGCCAGTACGGGCCGTCGAACTTCTCGCAGACGTCGCGGACGCCGTCCCGCAGGTCGTCGTGCATCGACTCGAACCGCATGGGCAATTTGTATCATTGATAAGAAATACAAGCCAGGGGCGGCAAGAATGGCCCCATGACCGACTGGCGCTCCCTCACCCCCACCTTCCGCTTCCCCACAGGCCTGCTCATCGATGGCCGCTGGGAACAGGGGTCGGGCTCACTCGACGTCATCAGCCCGATCGACGCCGCGCTCCTCGGGACCGTGGCCTCGGCCGACACATCCGACGTGGACCGGGCGGTCGGGGCCGCCCGTCGGGCCTTCGACGATGGACGATGGTCGGGAAAGGCACCGGCCGAGCGCAAGGAGATCCTCCTGCGTTGGGCGCATCTCTGTGAGGCGAACCGCGACCACCTGGCACTCGCCCACGCTCTCGAGATGGGTAAGCCCGCGCGCGAGGCGCACGCGGTGGACATGCGTGCGGTGATCCGCACCCTTCAATGGTTCGGCGAAGCCATCGACAAGATCGTCGACGAGATGCCCCACGTTGCACCCGAGGCCCTCGCCATGGTGCAGCGCGAACCCGCCGGTGTCGTGGGTGCGGTGGTGCCGTGGAACTTCCCGCTCACCATGGCGGCGTGGAAACTCGCACCCGCCTTGGTCACGGGGTGCACCGTGGTCCTCAAGCCCGCAGAGCAGTCGCCGATCTCCGCACTTCTCCTCGCGGAGCTGGGTCTCGAGGCGGGGCTGCCCGACGGTGTGTTGAACGTGGTGAACGGCCCCGGCCACATCACCGGGCAGGCCCTCGGGCGTCACCCGGATGTCGATGTCCTCACCTTCACCGGGTCCACCGAGGTCGGGCGCAAGTTCATGGAGTACTCGGCGTCGTCAAACTTGAAGCGGGTGTGGCTGGAACTCGGGGGTAAGGGCGCCAACGTGGTCTTCCCCGATGCGGACCTGGACAAGGCCGCGCGCACCGCAGCCTGGTCGATCTTCTACAACGCCGGTCAAATGTGCTCCGCCGGTTCGCGGCTCCTGGTGCACGAGTCAGTGCACGATGAAGTGGTGCGAACGGTGCTCGAGGTCGCGTCGAGCATGCAACCGGGCAACCCTCTCGACCACGATGTGCCCCTCGGGAGCGTGGTGACCCATGAGCATCGTGACCGGATCCATTCGATGGTCCTCAGTGGCCTCCGCGAATCCGGTGAGGCGCTGACAGGAGGAAGTCCAGTACTCGTCGACACCGGCGGCGCCTACTACCCGCCCACCGTCATCGACTCCGTTGCTCCGACCACGCTATTGGCGCAGCAGGAACTGTTCGGTCCGGTGCTCGCAGTCACGACCTTCCGCACGGAGGAGGAAGCCCTGGCGCTCGCGAACGGGACCCCGTACGGCCTTGCATCCGCAGTGTGGACCACCGATCTCAACCGCGCGCATCGCTTCGCTCGATCCATGAAGTTCGGCGTAGTCTGGGTTAACTGTTACGAAGAGGGAGACCTGACGGTGCCGTTTGGTGGGGTGAAGCTCTCGGGATTCGGACGCGACAAGTCCCTGCATGCCCTCGACAAGTTCTACGACATCAAGACCACCTGGATCGATCTGACATGAGCGATAACCGCCGGGTGCCTCGACGCCGGAACCTGTCTGAGGACGTGTCCGAGTACATCCGTGACGGGATCATGTCCGGTGCGCTGCGCCCCGGAACCCGGATCGATCAGGATGCCATTGCAGGCGAACTGGGCGTGAGTCGACTGCCCGTGCGCGAGGCGCTCATCAGCCTGGACAAGGAGGGCTTGATCAACACCATCCCCCGCCGGGGTGCTTTCGTGGCGAGGATGGAACGTGAGGATGTCCTGGACCATTACCAACTGTTCGGTCAGGTGGCGGGACTCGCCGCCGCTCGGGCGGCTGCCAGGCTGAGTGATGCGGACATCGAGCAACTCGTCGATGTGCACGGTCGCATGCATGCCACCGCCAATCGAGACGAGCAGCGCAAGCTCAACGATGAGTTCCACCGCATCATCAACAGAGCGGCGGGAAGTGCGCGGATCACGAGCATGGTCGGTCTGCTCTCCCGTTCACTTCCCATGCCCTACGTGGATTTCCCGGACACGTGGCTGGACGAGGCCGACCGTCAGCACCTGGAGATCATCGAGGCGCTGAGAAGGCGTGACACCTTGGCGGCTCAGCGGGCCATGGAGCAGCACATCAACCTGAGTGGCCGTCATGCCGTCAACGTCCTGGAAGGTATGGGTTTCTTCTCGCCCGAGTGACTCACCGGGAGCGTTCGGCGATCACCACGCCCGTGAGAATCAGTGCTCCACCGATGATCTGAATCCACGTCAGGGATTCACCGAGGACGACCCATGCGATGAGGATCGCGAGCAGAGGTTCGGTGAGTCCGACGGTGGATGCCTGGGAAGCCCGCAGGTACTTCAGTGCCACGACCACGAGCCAGAAGGGAATGATCGTCCCGAGGATGACCATCCACGTCGCCAAGACCCACAGCGGAACGGACACACCCTCGACGGGCGCGGTGCCGACGAACGTGGACCAGGGGAACGTCCACCACGGCTGGGTGACGACCCAGAACAGGGATGCAGCACCGAATCCCCACATCGTCAGTGACACCGGATCGCGCGGTTCGGGTCGTCGCACCTCCCGATCGCCGAGGATGTAATAGATGGCGAGTGCCACAGCGGCTCCCGCAGCGGCGAAGACGCCGACGGGATTGAGGGTGAACCCCTGCCATACCTGCGCGACCAGGCTCAGGCCGATCAGGGCGACCACGAGCGCGAGCCACACGGTGGCTCGGGTGGGTTCCCGGTATCCGAAGCGGAACCACAGCGCGACCAGGATCGGCGCGGTGAACTCGATGAGCAGCGCCACTCCCACCGGGAGGTACTGCAGGGCGACGAAATAGAGGTACTGGGTCATCGCGACGCCTGCGATGCCATAGACGAGGAGAGGCAGGATCTCCTGCCGCCGGAGTCGCAGCGCTCGGGGCCGGGTCAGGGCGACGACGAGGAGCAGAATCACGAATGCTCCGGTCACGCGCAGCTGGGAGAGGCGTGCGGGATCGAGACCGTCGAGCAAGAGGGTCTTCGAGACGGTCCCGTTGATGGCGAAGAACAGGGCTGCGCCGAGATAGAGGAGGTAGCCCCGGAGCCTGTGGGGAGTTTGTGAGAGGCGGACCCCTGGAAGTGGTTCGACGAGGTCGCTCATAGTCGGTGGAGACCTCCGCGCACGCAGGGAGCCTAGGCCCACACGCGAGTAGGCTCGCACCGTGAGTGCGGATCCGCACGTGCTGTGCATGGTCCTTGCTGGTGGCGAGGGCAAGCGCCTCATGCCCCTGACCGCGGATCGCGCGAAACCGGCCGTGCCGTTCGGTGGCTCCTACCGTCTCATCGACTTCGTGCTCTCCAATCTCATCAACGCGGGATTGCGGCGCGTGTGCGTGCTGACCCAGTACAAGTCACACTCACTCGATCGTCACGTGACACAAACCTGGCGAATGCCCACGCTCCTCGGTGACTACGTCACCCCGGTCCCGGCGCAGCAGCGCCTTGGACCCCGGTGGTTCACCGGAAGTGCGGATGCGATCTACCAGAGCCTGAACCTGGTCTTCGACGAGGCACCGACACACGTCGCGGTTTTCGGCGCCGATCACGTCTACCGCATGGATCCGATGCAGATGATCCGCGCGCACATCGAGGGAGGTGCCGGTGTCACGGTGGCTGGGATTCGCATGCCGCGCGCGGTCGCGCACCAATTCGGTGTAATCCAGGTGGGAGCCGATGGGCGCACGATCGAGAACTTCCTGGAGAAGCCGTCGGATCCTCCCGCGATCCCCGGTCAGGAGAACGAGTCCTTCATCTCGATGGGCAATTACATCTTCAGCACGGACGTGCTGCTCGAGGCCCTGCGTGAGGATGCAGCCGACCCGACCTCCCTGCACGATATGGGAGGCAACATCATTCCGATGCTGACCGCCCGAGGTGCCGCGCAGGTCTACGACTTCGCGGAGAACATCGTCCCCGGCGCCACCGAACGTGATCGTGGTTACTGGCGGGATGTCGGGACGCTGGACAGCTATCACGACGCTCACATGGATCTGGTGTCCGTCCACCCCATCTTCAACCTGTACAACCGAAGGTGGCCGATCCTCAGCTACATCACTCCATTGCCTCCCGCGAAATTCGTCGAGGGAGGCAATGCACACGAGTCCATGGTGGGGGCGGGCAGCATCATCAGCGGCGCCCACGTGCGCACTTCGGTCATTTCCTCGAACGTCTCCATCGAATCGGGTGCCTACATCGAAGGCAGTGTGCTCATGCCGGGTGTCAAGGTCGGCCGTAATGCTGTCGTGCGTCGCGCCATCCTCGACAAGAACGTCACCATTCCCGACAATGCGCAGATCGGAGTCGATCTTGAAAGGGACCGCGGGATCTACACCGTGAGTGAGGGTGGCGTCGTCGTCCTGGGTAAGGGCGTGACCGCAGTCACGTGAGAAGGCCACTCGTCAGGGCGTATGGCATCGCGTTCCTCCTCGTCGCGCTCGTCGCCGCGAACCCGGCGGCAGGCGCCCAACCCACAGCGCAACCCCGCGTTGTGGGAGGTGCACCCGTTCCCATCTCCGCAGCACCGTGGCAGGTGGCCCTCTACATCGGCAACAACTCCTTCTGCGGCGGATCATTGATTTCATCCACCTGGGTGCTGACCGCTGCACACTGCCTGGCGGGTGCACCTTCACCACGGGTGTTCATCGGCAAGGCGAATCTGAATCAGCGATCGGATGCCGACGAATACCCCGTACTGCGAACGCTCATCCACCCCGGGTATGACGCCACCCGCTACACCGCGGATCTCGCCCTCATCGAACTCGGGAAACCGATCACCCCGAGTGAATCCATCGGCATCATCCCGTTGCCCGCAACACAGGATCCGCAGACCTGGCCCGCGGTCGGCACACCGGCGCGGATCAGCGGGTGGGGGGCACCCACCTTCGGTGGAAGTGCTGTCACCGACCTCCGGCAGGCGACGGTGCAGGTCCTCGTCGGTCCCGCGGGAGGGACGTGCGGTGACTACGGGTCCGGCTACGACCTTCGCGCCACGATCTGCGCGGGTGTGCCACAGGGGGGCATCGACACCTGTCAGGGAGATAGCGGCGGGCCATTCGTGATCGACGTTGCCGGGACACCGACACTCGCCGGCGTCACGAGCGTCGGGAACGATTGCGGCCAGGCCGCGTTCCCCGGCATCTACACGCGCGTCACCACATACCTGGACTGGATCCGCTCCGTCGTCCCGCTCCCCGCGGCCGCCCCGAATCCACCCTCAGGTGTGGGGGTCACCGCGGAATCCCTGGGTCGCGTGGCGGTGAGATGGACCGCGCCGTCAGCGAACGGCTCACCGATCACGGGCTACACGGCGACTGCCGGCGAACGTTCCTGCACGACGACCGACGTGACCTGTGTCATCGAGGGTGTCCCCTCGGGAGCCCCCGTCCCGGTGACCGTCACGGCCAGCAACGCGGCCGGCACCAGTGCGGCATCGGCACCCCTCGAGGTCGTCCCCGTCGATGGAGTCACCACAGTCGGGGCCATGGTCCGCGACACCCGGCTCGAGACCTGGGCCGGTATTCCGCGAAGGCAGGGTGACCGCATCGCCTTGCGTGTCGCATCGGCATCTCGGGGCATCTGCGCAGTGAGCGGAGATCGTGTGCGGATGCGGGCGCCGGGGTTGTGCACCGTTCGGCTGGTGGTGACCAGAGTTGAGGGGTCTCGCACCCGAGCGACCGCGTACGTCAGCGTCCGATGATTCGAGCCGCACGTATCACGATCACGTGCGTTCGGGTGCCGGGTACCTCTCTATTCCGACTACATCGCCGCGAACGTCTCGGTGGATAACTACGAAAGAAGCCGGAGCGACCCGGGGATCCCAACTGCTGTCGTCGGGGATGCCCACCTGGGTGGCGAGGGCATCGAAGAGAGTTGGGAGGACCGGTCTGTGGCTGACCACGACGGTTGGTTCGTGTCTGGCGTACAACTCGACGATGCGCCGTGCTGCCTCCCCGGAATCCGCGTCATGCGCATGCTCGGTGAGTGATGGCTCCAGAACCGTCTCCACCTCGATTCGCCTGGTGAAGGGTCGCACGGTCGCGGTGCATCGTTTGGCCGATGAGGAGTGGACTTTTCGAACACCGAATGCTTCAAGCAGGGGAGAGAGCGCCTTTGCCTCGCCGCGGCCGCGCCCGGAGAGGGGGCGATCGGCGTCATTGTCGCCGGTGAAGTCGGATCGCTTGATCGCCTTCGCGTGGCGGAGGAGGATGAAAGGTGTCGTGGATGGCAGGGACGCGGCTCGCTGCACAAGCTCCACATCGGCGGGGTAGGTCAGGTGTGATGCGGCGTCCTTGATGGGCACCCATGCGATCGAGTCGACCTCGTCATCGGGTGCGAACCCCTCGTCACCCACCACCTCGGCGAGCCAGTAGTCGACCCGCTTGGGGCGGCCGGCTGCGACGTATTCCATGGACCCGACGCAGGGACCCAACCTGACCTGATAGCCGGTCTCCTCATCGCATTCGCGGACTGCGGCCGCCAGGATGTGTTCACCGAACTCGACCTTGCCCTTCGGCAGTGACCAGTCCGCGCGATGTGGACGATGCACGGTGAGCACCTCGCGCTTACGCGATTTCCCACGCAGAACCACAACCCCCGCCGCGCGGAGGATGTCCTCGACCACGTCTACTCCAGTCCTGCCTTATGTGCCGCATGTACGACGTCGGGCCACAGACGTCTGAATTCCTTGCGGAAATCACGCTGCCGTTCCGCCTCGTGCTGGCTCATCATGCCAAGGGCGAAGGCTTCCTGAGTGCTCGTCTCCGAACCTGAGGCGAGGGAGCGGAGAACGGTGCGCGCCACATGGGCGTCCTGGTGCGTCCCCAGCAGGTCGGTGACCTTCGCGAGGGCGCCGGCACACGCGAGCATGGTTTTGCCCATGACCGGGCCAAGTCCCTCCGCCGCATACCGGGCCTTCTTGGCGAGGATGCGCACTTCATGCCACTGCTCGTCCGGTGCGGCCATGTCGAGTCCGTCGACCCGGGTCGCCAGACGGCGCCATGTGCGTCGGACCCGGGGGAGCAGGACTTCATCGACCGGACGGAAGGCGTCATCGGTCACGGGAGGCTCACCCACACAAGCGATCAGGTCCTCGATGAGTTGATCATGCCGATCGGTGCGCAAGGCCGCCATGACGCTGGCCCTGGCGGCCGGCATGCGTCGCTCGAACCAGCGGTCCACCGCGCCGAGGGCCGCGTGGCGGTCCTCCTCTTCGCTGAGTGCGGATCCGAGTTCCACGAGCAGGGCGTGAATGACCTCGGTATCGCGCACCGCACCCAACTCCCGTGCGAGCCACGCCAGGTCCTCGCGCACCGGTGCCACCGCATCCGCATCCAGGAGGGAGCGATACGTACTGAAGGTGCTGCGCAGCCTGCGGGCTGCCACCCGCATCTGGTGCACCGAGTCGGGCAGGTCGCGGCGGACCGCGATGTCCGAGGTCAGCAGGTGCCGGACATGGCGCGCCAGCACCGACCGCAGGGCATCGACAGCGAGGCCGTCGGGTCCGACAGTGGGGAACTCGGGCACTTCCGGCGGTCCCGGGTCGCCGAGGGCGGCGGTCGCCTTGCTCAGCGAACTGGGCACGGCCCCGGACAGCTCCAGCTGCTCGCCGATCACGGTGACCGCTGCGTGCGCCGCCGGTGAATCGGCCACCAACTCCAGTTCGAGTTCCCGGAAGGACGCCTGAATGCCGGCACCGGATGCCTTGACGTGGTCGTCCACGAGTTCCACGAGCGCTTCATCGGTGGGCGATGAGATCAGGCGAGGTGTGCGCCGGGTGGTGACGTGCGCGCGGTGGACGAGATCCTCCCCGCGGAGCAGCGGGGTGAGGATCTGCACGAGTTCCGTGGGCACGTCATCGCCATGCGACTGCACGCGGATCTCATCCCGGGTGGTGTGATCCGCACCGAGCACGGGCACCTTGGCATGCCATCCGTCATCCGCTCCACCTGATCGCCGTCGCAGCGTGATGCCCCAGCGCAGGAGCGTCGTGCGCTCGGTGTCGTAGTAGTCCGCTTCGAGAGTCATCGTGGGCTGGATGCTGACGCGAAAGCCCAGGGCATCGAGATCTGGGAGCACGAAGTCGGGGTTCACCCGGAACTTGAACTCAGTCTCGCGAAACTCCTCGGTCACAGCGATGATCCGCGCTTGCTCGTCACCTCGATGAGCGTCTCCTGATAGTCCTTCAGGTGACGCCCCTCGGAGTCCAGGAGCCAGCGAGTCCAGGTTCCATCGGAGTTGAGTTCCCAGCGGGCCGTCCCGGGGTCGAAAGCGAAATCGAGCAGCGACTCGATCTCGGCGATCTGCTCTGGATCTGCGAGGCTGACGAGCGTCTCGACTCGGCGGTCGAGATTACGGTGCATGAGGTCCGCCGATCCGATCCACACGGATGGGTTGCCACCATTGGCGAAGGAGTAGGCCCGCGAGTGTTCCAGGAATCGCCCGAGAATGCTCACAACCCGGATGTTCTCGCTGAGTCCGGGGAGTCCCGGCCTGAGCGCGCATATCCCTCGGACGAAGATCTCGACGGGAACCCCCTGCGATGAAGCCCGATAGAGAGCATCGATGATCGCCTCGTCCACGATGGAGTTGCACTTGAAGCGAATGCGCGCCGGGCGCCCCTCACGGTGGTTCTCGATTTCCCGATCGATCCTGGTAATCAAGCCGGTGCGAACCGAGTGCGGTGCCACGAGGAGACGCTTGTACTCAGTATTCATGGAGTAACCGGAAAGCACGTTGAACAGATTCGAAACGTCCTCGCCGACGTCCGGGTTGCAGGTCAGCAGCCCGAAATCCTCATAGAGGCGAGCAGTCTTGGGGTGGTAGTTACCCGTGCCGATATGGCAGTAGCGGCGCAGTTGGTCCCCATCGTTCCGGACGACCATCGAGAGCTTGCTGTGAGTCTTCAGCCCGACCAGACCGTAGACCACGTGGACCCCAGCCTGCTCGAGTTTGCGCGCCCACTCGATGTTGTTCTGTTCGTCGAAGCGAGCCTTGATCTCCACCAGGGCGAGAACCTGCTTTCCGCTCTCGGCTGCTCGGATCAGGGCATCGACGATCGGGGAATCACCGGAAGTGCGGTACAGGGTCTGCTTGATGGCAAGCACCTGTGGGTCCACGGCAGCCTGTTCGAGGAACAGTTGCACGCTCGTGGAGAAGGCGTCGTACGGGTGATGCAGAAGGACATCGTGTTCGCGTACCGCCGCCATGATGTCGGGGGCCGTCGATGTCTCGACGCCGGAGAGTTGACGAGAGGTTCGTGGTACGAACTTCGGCTGCTTGAGCTCCGGTCGATCAAGGTTGACCAGCGTCCACAGCCCGGTGAGATCGAGGGGACCCGGAAGTCGGTAGACCTCCTGGTCGCTCACGTCGAGCTCACTCACGAGCAGTTCGAGTACGTGGTGGGGTATGTCTTCAACGACTTCCAGTCGAACCGCAGGACCGAAACGGCGGCGCACCAATTCTCGTTCCAGAGCCTTGAGCAGGTTCTCGGCGTCGTCCTCTTCCACCTCCACGTCCTCATTGCGGGTGACGCGGAAGGCATGGTTCTCGACGATCTCCATCCCCGGGAAGAGATCACCGAGGTGGGCGGCGATGACGTCCTCGAGTGCGACGTAGCGTTGGGGCCCGACCTCGTAGAAGCGAGGGAGCAGTGGTGGGACCTTGACGCGCGCGAACAGGGTGTTCCCCGTCTGCGGGTTGCGCACGACCACGGCGAGGTTGAGAGACAAGCCGCTGATGTAGGGGAACGGATGCGAGGGATCCACAGCCAAGGGAGTCAGTACCGGGAAGACGGTGGAGTCGAACAGCAGGTCCATCTCCTTCTTCTCGGCCGGTGTCAACTCCTCCCAGCCGAGGATTGCGATCCCGTTGCGGTCGAGCTCCGGCCGAATGACACGCGCGAAGAGATCGGACTGCGTCTGCTGGAGTTCGTAGGCGCGCCGCCAGATCCCCTCGAGAACCTCCTTGGGGCCGCGCCCACTCGCGGAAGGTCGTGCGATGCCGGTAGCGATGCGTCGCTTGAGACCAGCCACGCGAACCATGAAGAACTCGTCCATGTTGCTCGCGAAGATCGCAACGAACTTGGTTCGCTCGAGCAGGGGCAACTGCTCGTCCTCCGCCAGCTCCAGGACTCGCTGGTTGAAGGCGAGCCACGACAGTTCGCGGTCGAGGAAACGCCGGTCCTTGGCTTGATCCGGATCCTCGGCCGCGGTGAGGGTCGCCGTGTCCTGGAGGGTCACCCAGGGATGCTCCCACAGCCAGGTGAACGATGGATCAGGTGGAGCGGCGGTACAGGACGTCGGTATCCCAGCGGACGAAGCCCAGGTGGGTATAGAGCGCGATCGCGGAATCGTTGGTGTGTTCGACGTAGAGCATGACCTGATCCAGGCCCCTCTCGCGAAGGTGCCGGAGGCCCGCGACGGTCAGCGCCTGCCCCAGGCCCCGTCCGTGCCAGGCCGGATCCACACCCAGGATGTAGACCTCGCCGATGGGTTCGTGACGGTGAT
>JBILLS010000039.1:0-15681 GCA_044375955.1 Candidatus Nanopelagicales bacterium
CGGTCGGCTCCGCGCGCCCCGAACTTCGATCGATCTGTGTGCCGATGATCACCGCGAGCTCAACCTCCCAGTCCAAACCGGCCTCACACGCGGGCACAGGCACCGGCGCACCGTCAACGCTCAAGGTTGACACCCAGCGCCCGAATATCGACGGGCTCGGCGGAAGGTCCAGGCCCGATTCGTGGGCATGGTCGCGGTAGTTCAGGCCAACGCACACAACATTGCAGTCACTACGCACGGCCGGAACCTGGACCACACCGTCGAGTGGCAACCCGGCCTCACGTTGCTGGGGCTCAGCGAGCCAGCGCTTCGCATCATCGAAGAATGAATCGCGAGGTGCGATCGGGAAGACTCTCCCGGACTCCACGGAACCGATGGTGGGAACACCTTCATAGAGGAACGCGATCAATTTCATCGTGTAACGACCTTGCCGACTATTCGAAGACCGTGACGCGGGAGCCCTCGGGGACGTAGTCCCGGTCGTTGGGATCACCCACGCGCCGGATGATCTCGTAGGCGATCTCCTTGGCGATCTTGCCATCCCGCATCTCGAAGATATGGGCAAGGCGCATGCGGACTTTGGTGCCTGCGGGGAATGGGAAGTTCTCCATGTGATCCTCGACGTATTCGCACTCGTAGATGCAGTCATCGAAGACGACATCCTCGGTGGCAAAGCGTCGGAGGTGCGTATGGCTCAGGATCCTCAGTGACGAGAAGATGTCGTGGTAGCCGGCCAGAGCGTCGTCGGCGTTGAGGAACACGAGGCCTCGGGCCGGCCCCTCCCACACGATGTCGTCGGTGTACAGCGCCACGGCCTCATGGACCTTGTCGGGCGTCTCATTATGGAAGTGAGCCTCGACGACTTCGAGGTTCCGCTGGATGATCTCTTCGCGGGTCAGTTGCGAATCGGGGATAGTTGCGACGGACATCGTTACCTCCATCAGGGGCAGTTACGAAGAATATTCCCTGTGCTCATCAGAGTGTATATATTTTTCATCATCGCTTATCGGAGCAGGCGTCACGTTGGAGGATCACACTCCTGTTTCGAACATTTCCACCCTGCCCTGCGATCAATGGAGGAGTCATGGATCCCGTCAGAGTCGCGTTCCTCGGAATCTCTCATCCCCACTCCTCGGGCCGCTATCGGGTCTTCGAGCAACTCCCGGAAGTCGAGATCGTCGGCGCGTGGGACCCGGATCCAGCGACCCTGGCCTCCTTCACCTCCGAGGTTGGGGCTCGTCCCGTCTCCTTGGACGAGGTTCTGGCCGATGACTCGATCGATGGGGTCCTGGTGCACTCGGGAAGCGTCGACATGGCTCGACTCGGGGTCCTCGCTCACAGCGCTGGTAAAGCGGTCCTCGTCGAGAAGCCGGGTGGTGCGGATCTAGCCGATCTGAAGGAACTTGCTGCCTCGGAGGCGCAGCACCCGAACCGACCAATTCGCGTCGGATACAACTTCCATTACGGTGAGGCGTTCGCCCGAGCAAAAGAGAAGTTGGCCGAGGGCGCCATCGGACGCATCAGCATGGCCCACGTGCACGGGGCGAGCATCACCGGAGAGCAGCTGTCGAAACATCTCAACAACTCGGCAGACATGGGCGGAGGCCTATGGGTCATCGGATGCCACCAGGTGCACTTGCTCATCGAACTTCTCGGATTTCCCAATGGTGTGCGCGCAACCGTTGCGAAGCTTCGCAGTTGGTCTGATGAGCAGTCCCAGGAGGACGTTGCCGCCCTCACGTTGGTGTATCCGGACAAGCTTGTGAGCTTCACTTTCACGGTCTACGACCGTATGAGCTTCTACGAAACCTCCCTCTTGACGCTGTACGGCGAAGTGGGCCTGCTCAGGTTCGGGGTGCTGCCTGGGCTTATCGATGTCTGCGAATCCTCAGATGACGCTCACACGCCGGGTCAATGGACTCGTTGGAGCGAGGGGGCCTTCGCCGTTCCATTCGTCGGACGTCCATCTCCCTACTCCGAATTGCCGCAGATCGGCAACCTGACCTTCTTCGAACGCGAGGCCACGGAGTGGGTGGCAGCTATCAAGGGTGCCCCTTGCGCCGGAGTGACAGCGGCGGATGCCTTGCAGGTTGCGCAGGTCATCAAAGCTGCATACGAGTCTTCCGAGCGTGGTGGTCTCGAGGTGAATCCCCGGCTGTGACTGCTACGGGTGAGCGCGTTCAGCGATCATGACCCGCATCCTGTCCAACATGGACGCGGCGAGGACCTCGGGATCCCACTCCCAGTGACGGGTGCTCAGCATCTCGCATGTCCAGAATCCCTGGTACCCGGTCGCGAGAACCGCGTCGATCGCGTCATGTAGCGGTAGGACACCCTCTCCGGGCAGTGCCGTCCGATCCTCGTCCCGCCAATGCGCTTCTGCTTGCGCCGAGGTATCGGCCAACTGGACGGAGAGGATGAGTGCTGGGTCCAGAGCAGCGACCTGCTCCCACGGCGTGCCTCCGATCCACAGGTGCCAGGTATCGAGGCATAGGCCCACACGGTCTGCGCCGACCTCCTCGATGACCTCGAGTGCCTGCGCGAGTCGATGGAAGGGGGAGAAGATTGCACCTTCTATCGCAAGCCGCACACCATAGGGGTGCGCAATCGCCGAGAGCTCGCGAAGTCGAGCCACGAGGACCGCTCTTTGCTCAGTCCACTGGGTGCTTGGGAAGTCAGTGAGGGCCACAACTTGGATGGCCGGGCACCCGAGGGCCTGCGCCAGGCGGGCCATGCGCTCGCACTCGGAGCCGATCCGTGCGCGCGTGGAAGGTTCCAGACTCTCGACAGGCATCAGGAAATCGATCATCGGAACTTCGAGAGGTCCGAGCAGCTCAACCACGTCAGCAGTTTCGAACCCTGCGTCGAGGTAGCGCGTCACCTTCGGAAGGTGGAGCTCGATTCCATCGAAACCACAGGCTTTCGCGGTTCGGACATCGATGGCCAGATTCGTGTGTCGCACCGACCCGGCATGGAGTGCGAACCTCACCTTCTCAACCTACTTCTACTGCGATGCTTGAAGAGCCAAGCGGGCGGTGTCGTGGGCATCCCTAATGGCGTCTGCCACAGGTCTAGCGCGGTGTGCGTGAGACAGGATCTCGACACCCCAGGGCCCTCGATAGCCTGTCGCCCGAACAGCCTCGATAAATCCTCGAACGTCGAAGGAGCCTTCGCCGCAGAGGAGCCTTCCGTTGACCGTGTCCTCCAACAGACTTCCGTCCACATGGGCAGGGGCGTCATTCAGCTCCGTCGACACGATGAACTCGGATGGAATCTGTCGGATTTCATCCATCGAGGATCCGATGCGCTCGAGGTGCCAGATGTCGAGCATGAGCCCCGCTGCGGCGTGATCTGCCATCTCGAGGACCTCAAGTGCGTCATTGGGGGAGCGGATGTTGGCCATGGCCTGGGGTTCAACGGCGATGCGGGCGCCCACATCTGACGCCTGACTCGCCAGTTCTTTGAGTTCGTGTGCGATGAGGTTCGTTGGCCAGAAGGTTGTTCCGTACGTGGCCCCCACCTTGATGTGCCTCACCGGAAGCGTCTCCGCTGCTGCCAGGAGATCGCGTCGCACAAGGTCGGAGGACGTGCGGGATTGGCCAGTGGTGAACCAGTCCATGAGCATCTCGAGCTCGACGAATTGAATACCGTTGTCTAGGAGGATGTCTCGAGCTTCTGCCAGCGATATGGTCGTGTCCAGCTCCACGATGTCCGCGTGCGTGATTCCGAATCCCCGGAAGCCGGCATCAGCGGTTACCGCTACTCGAGTCGCGAAACCAACCCGGCTCCTCTGGTCCTCGTCGAGGGGGGAGCTGGCACCCGCCGTGGTCCAGCAACTAGCGATGAGGACATCTGCGTGCTCAGCCTCGGCCTGGGTCACGACGGAATCCTCGCAGTCGCCTTAGGTGCGTCCAGTTTCGAGTCGATTCGCAGCCAGCCCCAGGGGGTGGGGAGGTCGGGGGTACGAGACGTGCACACCCATGAATCCCTTCCGTCGCAACAGCCATTTTTCTGCGCGCCAGCTGACGTTTTGGAGGGACTAGCCGGGAAAGGGATTCTGTGCCGGCTCGCCACGTAGGACTCTCACGACATCCTCTGCGGTGCGCCTCCTCAGTTCGACAACGGACTCGCGCGATGAGAACGCAACGTGCGGAGTCAGGATGGTCTTGGGGCTCTCGACGAGCGCCAATGGAATGTCGGGCTCGCCTGCGACGACATCCAGGGCTGCGCCACCGATCTGCCCAGTTTCCAGGGCGCGAATCAAGTCATCATTGTCGACGAGCGCGCCCCGTGCCGTGTTGACGAGCAGGGCGTCAGGCTTCATCGCGGCGAAGATCTCACTCGTGACAGCCGGGCCATCAGGGGAGGGAGGCATGTGCAGGGTGAGGATGTCGGACTCGGCGAGGAGTCGATCGATGTCGACGAGCTCGGCAGGGGGTCCGGCGGGGGCGAACGGATCGTGCGCGAGCACGCGGCAGCCGAGTGCCGCGAACTTCTCTGCCGTTCGCCGACCGATACGTCCGTAGCCCCACACGCCGACAGTGAGTGCGGACATACGCCGCAACTTCGCGGCTGATGGATCCCAGTCACCTGCCCGGATCATCCGGTCGAGGGTCACGATCCCGCGAAACCAGGCGAGTGCCAGTCCCACGGCGTGATCGGAAACCTCCTCCATGCAGTAGTCCGGCACGTAGGTCACCTCGAGGCCGAGCCGCCGAGCTTCTTTGACGTCGATGTTGTCCGTCCCGACGCCGAACCGGGCGACCATGCGGAGCTTGGTTCCTGCGTGAAGAAGCTCTGCCGGAACTAGCGCCCAGCAGGTAATGATCGCGGAGCAGTCGGCTACCAGGTCGATCGCCGGACGACCGTCATCGACGACCGAGACGAGCTCGAAACCTGCCTCATTGAGGATCTGCGTCTCGAGTGAGAGATCCGGCCACGCGTAGTCCATGACCAGGACACGCTCGCGACTCATCGTGTGGCGGCGATCGCCGAGCGCAGATCCGCTCCCAGCTTCGTGGCACCCGAACCCAGAACGCCGGTGTCGCTCAAGGTGAGCAGGATCGTCTCCTTGTTGGCGATGGCACGCCTCGCGCTCTCCTCGTCATAGACCCCGGAACCGTGGGCCTTGCCCGTGGCGAGTGCTCCGGCTCGGATCTGCTCGACCGCCTTGATGTAGCTCGGGTCGTCCCACTGCTTGAAGACGCCGAGATCCATGGACAGGTCCATCGGACCGACGGTTACTCCGTCGATACCGTCGACGGCGAGGATCTCCTCGGCGTTTTCGGCACCCTTCTTCGATTCGATGATGACCAAAACGATCAAGGATTCCTCGTAGGCGGCCATGTAATCGTCGTCGGACAGGTGGTAGGCGCTCGCCCGGAGTGGATTCCAGCCGCGCTTGCCGCGAGGTGGGTAGCGGCACGCGTCCACTAGGCGTTTTGCATCTTCGGCGGTCTCGATGAATGGGCACAACAGTCCACTGGCGCCGATGTCGAGGAAGCGACGAATCTCGTCGTGGTCGAAGATGAGGGGTCGGACGAACGGAACGACGTCCCAGCCGAGCGCCGCCTGCATCATGGCCTGCACGGTGACGAGGCTCTGGGCTGAGTGCTCGGTGTCGACCGACGCCCAGTCGAAACCCGCACGCCCGAAGATCTCCATGGAGGCTGGGTCCTGGAGGGCGAGTTGTGTGCCGAGCACCGGCTCACCCGCGTACATCCGGTCCTTGAGTCGCTTGGCCTTTTCCAGTGCGCGCAACATTTCTCCTCCAAATGCACCACCCGCGGCGGATTTCGTCACTAGGCTTTTGTCAACAATCAACAATGCTAGGGCTTTTGTGGGACAGGGGTGGGCGGTTCATGGCAAATCGGCTCAAGGTGATCTATCTGCCGGGCAGGGGGGCGGATCCCACGTGGGAGCGCGAGGTCGTGGCCGCGATCGGTCCCCGGCACGACCTCACGATCTACGACGAGTCGAAGCCGTTAGCGCCGCAGTTCGCCGACGTGGATGCTGTGGTCGACCTCGGAGGGTCCTGGGGAACCCGCGAGATGTTGGACGCCGCACCCAAGGTGAAGTTCTGGCAGATCATGGGCACGGGCATGGAGCACTTCGACTTCGACTACTGGTCCACCCGGCCCGTGATGATCTCGAACTGCCCGGGTCCGATGAGTGCGATCCCGCTCGCGGAGCACGCCATCTTGCTCATGATGCTCGTTCGCCGGAACTACGCCCAGCAGGTCGTGAATCTGGCCGATGGGCTCATGTATCAGCCGATGGGATTCGAGCTGGCGGGCCAGACGCTCCTGTGTATCGGGTTCGGGGCCAGCGCACGCGAATTGTCCAAGCGGGCCAAGGGATTCGGTATGCGCGTCCTTGCCACCGACATCGTCGAGGTCGATGACGCGACCCGGGAGGAGTGGGGTGCGGACGCGGTGTACCCGGCCGATCGCATTGACGAGCTCATCCCGCAGGCGGATGTCGTGTCACTGCATCTGCACGTGACCCCGGAGACCCGGCACACCCTCGACGCCCGCCGCATTGCGCTGATGAAGCCGACGGCCATCATCGTCAATGTCGCGCGTGGAGCCCTGGTGGACGAGGACGCGATGATCGCCGCGGTTCGTGAGGGGAGGATCGCCGGCGCCGGCACGGATGTGGCCACCCAGGAGCCACCGAGCCCAGGATCCCCCCTCCTCACTAGCCCCGGGATCGTGGTGACGCCCCACACGGCGGGTGTCACCGACGGCACGGCCAGGCGGCGCGCCGAGGGCTCCGCGATCAACATCGACCGAATAGCGGAGGGCCTCGAACCCCTCTACCGGGTCGACCGGTTGCCCAAGGTTTGACCCCAAGCAATATCCCGAATGCCCTTGACAGTCCTTTTTGTCAACAGTTGACTGGCATCGCGTGGCACACGCCACCGAGATGAACGAAAGGCGAACCGCATGAGAACTCGCTTGCTCAAGGTCGCCGTCGCGGGCTTTTCCCTAGCCCTGATTGGCGTCGTGCTCCCGCAAGCGGCCGCCAACGCCGCGACGGGGACAAATTGTTCCATCAAGAATCAGTTGGCAAATTCCAATTGCCAGGCAGTCGTCATGGCGACGGTCTCCAAGGTTGCGAATCTGGACCCGATGAAGCCGCGCGCCGTAACCGACTACCAGGTGGCCTATCCCATCCAGGGTCTGCTCTGGCGCTTCGATGAGAACCTCATCCCGCGCATGGACCTGGTGGCCAAGCAGGATGTCGCCAAGGACGGCCTGTCGATCTTCCAGGTCCTGAAGCCGGGTCTGAAGTACTCGGATGGCACCCCGTTGGTGGCGCAGGACGTCGTGACCGCCTGGCAGAAGCAGGTGGAAGCTAAGCAGTCCGCCGCATTCTTCGCCAAGGTTGCCAACGTCGTGGCCACCAGCCCGACCACAGTGACCTGGACGCTGAAGACGCCGATGCCGGACTTCAACTGGTTGATGGCGAACCAGTCGATGTTCCTGAACCCCACCGAGAAGCTCAAGGATCCGACCTACTGGTCGAAGCCGGTGAGCGCTGGTCCCATGATGATTCAGTCGTGGACCCCGGGTGCAGATCAGATGGTCCAGGTGGCGAACCCGAATTACTGGGCGAAGCCGAAGGTCCAGCAGATCACCTACGTGGCGATTCCGGATGCGGCTACCCGCAAGCTCGCTCTGCAGTCGGGCCAGGTCGATTACGTCTTCGACCTCGCGTACCAGGGTGTGCAGGATCTGGACAAGAACACGATCAAGTGGTGGGCGCATGCACTTCCGGGCACCTACCAGCTCACGACCAACATGACGAAGACGAATTTGCCGATGTTCAACGCAAAGAACCGTCAGGCTGTCTCTGCGGCCATCGATCGTCAGAAGGTCGCGAAGGTCGCGTTCTTTGGGACGGTTCTTCCGTCCTGTGCCCAGACGTTCATCAAGGGCAACCCGTACCACCAGTGCGTGCTGCCCAATGATGGTAAGCAGGATCTGGCGCTGGCCAGGAAGTTGCTCGCCGAGGCCGGCAACCCGAATGGGTTCAGCTTCGAAACCATCGTCTGGGCACGTCCGGGTTGGCCTGAGGCCGCTCAGATCATTGCTCAGGATCTGGCTCAGGTTGGAATCACGATGAAGATCACCGTCAAGCAGGACACGGTGGCCATCGCGGACCTCAACTCGGGTAACTACGAGGTGCAGTTCTCGGGTAACAACGCCCCGACTCCGTACCTCCAGCTGGCCAACTGGTTCGGTCCGGGCGGTGCCTGGCAGAACTGGTCCAAGGTCAACGATCCGGGCCTGGTTGCGGCTATCGACACCCTGGGTTCAGCGATGAATCCGACGGCTGCAAAGAACGCCCTCAAGGCTGCGAACGTCGCTGCCTACAACAGCTCGGTGCATATCCCGATCGCTGACCGTGCAGTTATCTCAGGCACGCGTCTCCCGGCCGGGTTGCTGAGCGCAACGATCCCCGGTGAGTGGCTGTACGTGGCCACGACTCCTCTGCTGAGCACCCAGAGGGGTCCGGCCGGGTTCAACACCGGAGCAAAGAGCTAGACCGCGGAGACTTCCGCGTAGGTGGGCGGGCCGATTCTCGGATCGGTCCGCCCACCGCTCCCACGAGTGGGATTGCACGATGGATGTTCACTTCCAATTGGCGGCGCTGGCCGCCTGATGAGGAGATCGACGAGTGACGGCTCAGTCGCCCACTACGGATGCAGAATCCGCGGTGACGGAATCAGGACACGGGGATGGGCCCCGTCCCCAGTCAGCAGGGGAGAAGATCCTCCGGCGTACCGGTCGAGCGATCATCGTGGCCTTCTGGGTCATGGTCGTGGCCTTCATGCTCATCCGCCTCTCACCGGGCGATCCGGTTACAGCGGCTCTGGGCGGTGACGCCGCTCCCGAAACCGTCGAAGCCCTGCGCAAGACCCTCGGACTCGACGTCGATCCCTTGACCCAGTTCTGGCAGTACTTCACCGGCTTGTTCCAGGGGGATCTGGGAGCATCCCTCATCTCAGGAATTCCCGTCACGGAGATGCTGCGCACGAATCTGCCCGTGACGCTCTGGTTGATCTTGACGACCGTCGTGATGACACTCGTCATATCGATTCCGCTCGCCATGTTCATCGCGCTCGCCCGCATTCCGGGCCTTCCCTATGTCTTCCGCACGCTGACGGCGATCGGGCTCGCACTGCCCTCGTTCCTCGTGGCGCTGATCCTGCTCTACCAATTCGGACTCGTGTGGGGAATCGCGCCCATCTTCGGTTACGACCCGACGTTCCCGGCGAACATGCAGTACTTGTGGTTGCCCTCCCTCGTGAACTGCGTGGTGTTGGTGCCTGTCCTCTCTCGCGTTCTCTACAGCTCGATCCTGGACACCCTCGATGAGGAGTTTGTCGAGACGGGCGTGATCCGTGGAGTCCGATCGTTCCGGTTCTACTGGTTCTATGTTCTGCGTCCCTCACTCGCCCCAACCGTGGTCCTGCTGAGCTACATGATGGGTGTGATGGTGGGCTCCACCGTGATCCTCGAGATCATCTTCGCGCTGCCCGGTATTGGCCGGGAGCTCGTGACCGCGGTCACGATGCGTGACTATCCGGTGGTGCAAGGCATCATCCTGGTCTTCGGCATCCTCGTCGTGTTCCTGAGCCTGATTGGTGACATCGTGGCGAGCATCCTCGATCCGCGGGTGAAGCTGACATGACCCTCGTCGGTGCAGGAACTGCAGACTGGTTCGATGTCGAGGGCACTGTCCCTACGCCTAAAAAGGCGCGTCGACTGAAGGACGGCACGGTCGGCCTCGTCGTTGGGCTGGTGATGTTGATCCTGCTCCTGATCATGGGCTTCCTCGTGCCCCTGCTGTCGCCGTACACGATCGAAGAGTCGATCGACATGCCGTTCCTCCCCCCGTCCAGCACCTTCTGGTTTGGAACCGATGGGCTGGGGCGCGACGTGTTCCTTCGGGTCTTTGATGCGGTCTATCTCGACCTGGGGGTAGCCCTTCTGGGTGTGATGATCCCCTTCGCCATCGGCACCATCGTGGGAATCGGCCTCGCGGTGAGTCGAAGCAAGGTTCTCAACGGGATCGTTGGTTCGATCATCGATGGCATCAACGCTTTCCCGCTGCTGGTTCTGGCGATTGCCTTAATCGCACTCTTGGGGCCCGGCCTGCAGAGTGTCGTCATTGCCCTGTCCCTCACGAACTGGGCACGATACGCGCGGCTCGCGCGGACACGGGCGATGGTCGTCAAGCAGCAGGGCTACATCGAGGCGGCACAAACCCTGGGCTACTCCAAGCCGCGCATCCTCTTCAAGCACCTCGTTCCCAACGTGTCCTCGGAGACAACCGCATACGCGCTCAGCGACTTGATTCTCGTGATCCTGCTTATCGCAGGCCTCTCCTTCCTCGGCCTCGGCGCGCAACCGCCGACCGCCGAGTGGGGCGCCATGATCAGCGATGGCCGCCCGACGTTCCAGATTGCGTGGTGGCCGGTGATCTTCCCGGGCCTGGCGCTTTGCTGGGCGGGTGTGTCCCTCTCCTTTATCGCTGAGGGCCTCACCCGGCGCGAGCGGGATGTGAAGTCATGAGCGTGAACCCCGTTTCCGGCGTATCTCCGGATTCCCTTGTCGAGATCCGCGACCTCGTGATCGGTATCCAGCGGACGCGCAAGGACCGGCTCATCATCGTGGATAGCGCGAACTTTGATATCCGTCGTGCGGAGATCCTCGGCCTGGTCGGTGAGTCGGGCTCCGGCAAGACGATGGTGTGCCGCAGCCTCATCGGGACCCTGAAGCGGCGGAGTGCCTCGATATTCGCGGGATCGATCATGTTCGATGGCATGGATCTTGCGAACCTCGATGAGCGCCAGTGGCGTCCGGTGCGCGGAAATCGCATCGGATACGTGCCTCAGAGCGCATTGACCGGACCAAACCCGGTGATGACTGTTGGAAAGCAACTGGGTGAAGCCGTCCGTCGTAACCGCAAGCGCCAAGAGAAAGACGTGCGCAAGCGGGTCATGGAGTTGCTCGACCTCGTGCACATACGCCGCCCGGAAGTCGTCTACGACCAGTACCCCTTCCAGTTGTCCGGTGGTATGCGTCAGCGCGTCATGATCGCCGCGGCCATCGCACAGGATCCCGACATCGTGGTCGCGGATGAGCCCACGACAGGTTTGGACGTGACCGTCCAGGCCGAGATCATGAAACTACTTCAGGAGATCCGCTCGGAGTTCAAGATGTCCGTGGTCCTGGTGTCCCACGACTTAGCCTTGATCGATGAGGTGTGTGATCGTCTCGTGGTCATGCATGCAGGTACATGCGTCGAAGTGGGGACGGTCTCCGACGTGGCACGGACTCCGTTGCATCCGTACACGATCGCCCTCAACCGTTCGAGGATCGACATTGCGACCCCGGGTGCGCCCCTGGTCACGATCAAGGGCAACCCACCTGCAGTGGGGGAGTGGCCTCCCGGGTGCAGGTTCGCCGAACGTTGCGACTTCGTGCAGGACGACTGCACGGTGGGACGGAATCCCGCGCTCGTCGAAGTCAGGCCGGCGCACTGGAGCGCATGCCTCCACACGGAACTGCTGGGAGGCACTCGTGAGTGACGCGCTGATTGAGGCACGTGACGTCTCGGTGACATTCGGTTCCGGATCCCGAGCCGTCCGTGCGGTCCGCGGGGTCTCGCTGCACATTGATCAGGGCGAGGCCGTTGGCATCGTAGGGGAATCCGGAAGTGGGAAGTCGACGCTCGCGCGCGTACTTGCGGGTCTCCAGCGGCCCGATTCCGGTGAGGTGCTTTTCGATGGCGAAAACATCTATCAGCGCGGCAAGGCCTACCGCGGTGACAAGCGGCGGCTCGTCCAGATGGTGTTTCAGGACCCTTACGGGAGTCTCAATCCCCGTATCACCGCGCTGTCCGCTGTGTCGGAGGCCGTGCGTGTGCATGGGGCCGGTTCCCGAGCCGATGCAATCGCTCGAAGCCTCGATCTGCTTGCCCAGATGGGCATCAGTGAGCGTGATGCTAAGAAGAAGCCCCGCCAGTTATCTGGTGGTCAGCGTCAACGCGTCAGCGTCGCTCGAGCCTTATCCGCCCAACCCGCGGTTCTTCTCGCGGACGAACCTACCTCTGCCATTGACCAGAGTGCGCAGGCCCAACTCCTGAACCTCTTCCAGGGTCTGCTCGATGGTGGCTTGTCGATCGCGCTGGTATCCCACGACCTGGGCGTCATCCGGTATCTCACACAGCGGGTCTACGTGATGAAGGATGGTGAATTCGTCGAGAGCGGACCGACGATCGAGGTCTTCGACAATCCCACCCAGGACTACACCAAGAAGCTGATCGCATCGATTCCGGGCCGCGAACTCCGCAAGGCCAGGACGTGACCGCTCCGCACAGGGGAAGGCTCCGATCCCTCCTTACGAAGGGCACCACGGCATTTGGGACGGGAATTGCCCTACCCCACCCCTACGCGGTGGAACAGGTGGCCAAGTCGGGTTTCGACTGGGTCTTCATCGATATGCAGCATGGTCTCTCGACGTACCACGATCTGCCGGGGCTGTGCGTGATCCTCCGTCAGCACGGGGTGACGCCATTGGTGCGCGTTCCCTACGAGGACAACTCGGGTGCACAGCGGGCGCTTGATGCCGGCGCCGAGGGCATCATCTTCCCGTACATCGAGGACGCCGCATCGGCCCACGCTGCGGCCATCTCGTGCCGCTACCCACCTGAGGGGATTCGCAGCTTTGGTCCCTACCGGGCCCCCTATGGGGCGGACCTTCCCCATGCCAACTCCGATCTCCTGTGCCTCGTGATGATCGAGTCGGTCGGCGGCCTCGCCAACGTCGACGCGATTACCAAAACCCCAGGTGTCGATGGAGTCTTCGTAGGGCCGAATGATCTGTCCATCAGCCTTGGTGGCGGCCCGATCATGGCGAACCTCTATGCGTTGGGTGGCGGGCAGGCACCGGTATCCCCAAAGTTCCAAGAAGCTTTGACCACGATCGCGGGTACTGCCCATGCAAACGGAAAATTTGCCGGAATCCAGGTGGGCACGGGTCATGCCGCCGCGCAAGCGGCCTCCGCGGGATTCGACTACGTGGGCATCGGTGGCGATACGGCGTTCATGCAGGCCGGTGGCGAGGCAGAACTCGCTCACGCACGAAAGGGCTGATTCCCGTGAGTGAAGTTCTCGTTGTGCATGTTGCGGCTTCGGCGTTGGAGCCGATCTACTCCGAGATCCTCGCCGCCCTGAACGAGCAGGGCATCGAGTCCGACTTTTTCGACGCGGCAGCACCTCTTGCGCCCCAGTTCGCCGGG
Organism: Candidatus Nanopelagicales bacterium; assembly: GCA_044375955.1. GTDB lineage: Bacteria > Actinomycetota > Actinomycetes > S36-B12 > S36-B12 > VGCC01. The sequence goes on from JBILLS010000039.1 coordinate 13,318, forward strand.
AAGAAGGTCGTGATCGATATCGGAGGGTGGGGCCGTCCCGAACACATAGCAGCCGGTCAGGCTGCCGGTGTGCAGTTGTGGCAGGTGGTCGGTTACGGGCTGGACCATCTCGCCCTGGAAGAGGTCATGGCCTCCGGAATACCCCTTGCCCGGATCCCGGGGACGTCAACGGCGATCCCACTCGCGGAGCATGCGATGTTCCTGCTGTTGTCCGTTCTGAAGCAGGCCAACCTTGCGCGACCCGCGCTGATGGAGCAGCACTTCTTCGATGGAGACGCGGGGGAGTTGCGCAACAAGTCCATGGTGATCCTGGGTGTGGGTGCGAGTGGTCGCGAGCTCGCCCGCATGGCTCGTGGATTCGGCATGCGCGTTGTGGGGGTTGACATCATGGATAGTACGTCCGTCGATGTACAGGCGCTGGGGATCGATGCGTATCTCCCGATCTCGAGCCTCGGCCAGGCCCTCGCTCAGGCAGATGTCGTCTCCATGCACGTGCCGCTGACCAGCCAGACCCGTCACACACTCAACGCGTCGACCTTGGCGCAATTGAAGTCCGGGGCGATTGTCATCAACGTAGCCCGAGGGCCGCTGATCGACGAGGCCGCCCTGATCGAGGCCCTGCGCTCGGGGCACGTGGCGGGGGCGGGCCTGGATGTCTTCGAGGTCGAGCCTCTTCCGCTGGACAGCCCGCTCCTGGGCATGCCGAACGTGGTCGTGACTCCCCACTGGGCTGCGGCGACTCGGGCCACCATGACTCGACGAGCCCACATGGCAGCGGCCAATGCTGCGCGCGTGGTGTCCGGGGAGGATCCCGAGTACCGCGTCCTCCCCGAACATCTCTAGGTAATTTCCCAGGTTGCTTGGCGGGCTTCCCCCGGGCGGTCATACTTGGGGCCGAGGGGATGGGGAGCCGTCCCTGGAAGGTCTCTGGAGGGGCAGTGTCCGAGGTGAGAAGCGTCAGTCCGATCCGTCAGCGGCACCTCTGGGAGCAGATCGCAGACGAGTTGCGCGCGGCCATCCTCTCCGGGGAGATGGCGCCGGGCACCCGGCTGATCACCGCCGAACTCGCCGAGCGTTGGGGTGTGAGTCGTGGCCCGGTCCGCGAGGCCCTCATGGCGCTCGAGAATGAGGGGATCGTGGTCAGCACTCGTCGCCACGGCACTGTGGTGGGGACCACTTCAATCGTGGATCTCGAGGAGGTACTCAGCGTCCGAGAGGCCGTCGAGACATTCGCTGCCGTCGAGGTGTGCAACCTCGGTGATGAGATCTCCCAGGCCGACCTGCGCAAGCTCGGCGACCTGCTGAAGAAGATCGAGTCCGAGAAGGAGCAGGGCAAGTACGAAGCAGCTCGGAACCACGACTTCGACTTCCACCAGGCGTTGGTGGACTTGGCGGGCAATTCTCGATTCTCGGGCATCTACCGTCAAATGCTCTCCCAGAACCGTCACCACGTCCGAGCGATCGATCCGTCGCGGTGGCCGCTCGTGGGATGGGCGGACATGCGTGCCTTGCACTACGCGATCTTCGACGCGGTCGTCGCGGGTGATGAGGAAGCGGTGCGGGCGGCGATCGCGGAGCACTATCGGCATGCCCGTTGGCGCGCCTCGGAACCCTTCGTCGAGAAGGTCCCGCCGAACTCGGCTCCCAAGCGGGTGCGTCGAACGCCAGATTAGTGTCGACTGTTGACAATGCCCCTGGCCCTTGGGAGCATTCGCGTGAAGACACCTCTATATAAGCGTGAGGAGCGTGGCCGCTAGTGGCATCGCCCAAGGGGAACCCCCTCCGGACACGACTCGGATCTCAGGAGCCGCTCTTTGGTGGCTGGTGCACTCTGCCCACATCTTTCGCGGCGGAGCTCGTTGGTTCGAGCGGGGTGGACTACGCGGTCGTGGACATGCAGCACGGTCTGACCGGATACTCGGATCTGGTGTCGATGCTGCAGGGGATCAGCCTCACGGGTGCGGTTCCGATGGTTCGGATTCCCTTCGGAGACCACGGTATTGCTCAGCGCGCTCTCGACGCTGGCGCGATGGGGTTGATCTTCCCGATGGTCAACTCTGTGCCCTTGGCCGAGGAAGCCGTCCGCTCCTGTCGTTATCCACCGTTGGGTGAGCGCAGCTACGGTCCCATCCGGGCGCGCCTGCACATCGACATCGACACGCAGTGGGTCAACCAGCAAATTCTCTGCCTCGTCCAAATCGAGACGAAGGAAGCGATGGCGAACCTCGATGGCATCCTCGCGGTGCCGGGAATCGACGGTGTCTATGTGGGGCCAGCCGACCTGGCATTGAGTCACGGTATGCCACCGGGGAAGTCATCGCCGGAGCTCGACGAACTGCTGGCGCGCATCGTCGATGCGTGTCG
>JBILLS010000037.1:0-16773 GCA_044375955.1 Candidatus Nanopelagicales bacterium
ACAGGGAGCGATCCCGGCCATCCACTCGTTGTCGGGCGCTGACGCACGGGACAAGGTTGCCTTGGGTTATCGAATGTGTTCGATCGGGAGCGACTCGGTCTGGCTTGGGTCCGGATACGCGCACCAGGTTGCCTTTGCGCGCGAGCACGCGTCCGAGGTTTCTGGCGGTCTTTACTGAGATTTGTGGTGATCGGAATGGAGGAGTCATGGAAACTGTTCGGCTAACCACTGCCCAGGCGATCGTGCGATGGTTGCTTGCCCAACGCATTGACGTGGACGGGGTGGAAAGTCCCGTCTTCGCAGGCGCCTATGGGATCTTCGGTCACGGAAACGTCGTCGCCTTGGCTGAGGCCCTGGAACCTGTCCAGGACCAATTGCCTACCTGGCGGGGGCAGAACGAGCAGTACATGGCCTTGGCTGGTATCGCCTATTCAAAGGCGAAGCTGCGCCAGCAGATCATGATCGCCACCACCTCGGTGGGACCCGGCTGCAGCAATCTCATGACTGCGGCGGCAGTGGCGAGCGTGAACCGTATCCCGCTGCTCATGCTGTGCGGTGACTACTTCGCGCATCGTGCGGTAGATCCCGTTCTGCAGCAAATCGAGACTTTCGTTGACCCGACGGTATCGATCTGTGATGCCTTCAAGCCGGTGGTGCGCTACTGGGACCGCATCAATCGCCCGGAGCAGATCATCCGTTCGCTGCCCCAGGCGTTGGCGACGATGCTGGATCCCGCTGATTGCGGCCCCGCCTTCTTCGCGCTGCCTCAGGATGTCCAAGCCGAGGCCTTTGACTACCCCGCCACCTTCTTCGAGACTCGAGTCCACTACATCCGCCGTCCTGCACCCGATCCGCGGGACATCGCCGAGGCGATCTCTCTTTTGTCCACTGCGAAGCGACCTCTGATCATCAGCGGGGGAGGTGTGCGCTACTCCCAAGCGAACGATGCCCTGGCGGACTTCGCTGCACGTCGTGGAATCCCGATCGCCGAGACGGCCGCGGGCAAAGCGACAGTGCCCGCGAGCAATCCGAATCTCGTGGGCACGATCGGTGTCATCGGAGCCGCATCGGCAAACAAAGTCGCGGAGGAAGCAGACGTCATCGTCGCCGTAGGTACCCGTCTGCAGGACTTCACTACCGGATCTTGGACGCTGTTCCGTCAGCCGGAGGCCCGGTTTATTCTCGTGAACACCAATCGTTGGGACGCGATGAAGCGGACCGATTGCGCTGTTATCGGCGATGCCCTGGTGTGCCTCGAATCCCTGGATGCCGGGCTAGGGACGTACTCGGCCGATCCATCGTGGCTGTCGAAGGCTCACGAACACAACGCCGACTGGGCCGGCTATTTGAAGGGATGGCGCGACAAGACCGATCTGGATCCGCCGTCCTACGGGCAAGTCATTCAAGCATGCAACGCGCTGGCCCTGCCCGAGGACTACGTGGTCTGTGCTGCAGGCGGCATCATCGGCGAGCTCACCATGGCCTGGAACTCGCTCGCGCCGAACACGTTCGACTCCGAGTGGGGTTTCTCGACCATGGGGTATGAAGTGTCGGGAGCGTGGGGAGCGAGTATGGCGCTTGCCGAATCCGCCCGAACTGCCGGTGGCGAGGTGCTTGCTTTCATGGGAGACGGGTCCTACCTCATGGCCAACTCGGATGTGTTCAGCACCGTGCTGACCGGGCACAAGGTGATCTTTATCGTCTGCGATAACGGTGGTTTCGCGGTGATCAACCGTCTCCAGGTCAATACGGGCGGTGCAGAGTTCAACAATCTGTACTCGTCCAGCAGAAGGGTTCGCGACGCACGTGTGGACTTCGTGCAGCACATCAGCGCCATGGGCGCAGAGGCAGAGCTCGTCGGTTCGATCAGCGACCTGCCGGCCGCATTCGCTCGTGCGCGGGCGAGTGACCGAAGCTACGGCCTGGTCATCCCGGTCCAGCAGTACTCCTGGCTCGAGGGAAGCGCCTGGTGGGAAGTGGGCGTTCCCGAGGTCAGCGTGCGACCCGATGTCCGCGTGGCGCGCGGTGAGTTCGAGGCCGAGAAGAAGCATCAGCGGTGGACGTAGGCCGGGAAGGACGATGAGCGAAGTGCAGCAGTCTGGGGAGGGACACTTCGCCGGCAAGGTTGCGATCCTCACGGGTGCGGCATCCCTGATCGGCGTAGAGACGATCCGGCAGCTGTTGGAGGAAGGCGCGTGCGTCGTCGCGTGCGACACCGAGGCGAATGCCCATCACCTCGCGGAAGTCGGGACGAGTGGCCGGCTGCTCGTTCTGCCCGGCGACGTCGCGGACGATGGTTATCTCATGCAGGTGGTCAATTCTGCGGTCCAGCACTTCGGCGGTGTCGACATGCTTGTGACTGCGGCGGCGATATTCGCCGACCCGGGTGTTCAGGCCACGCAGGAGGATTGGCGGCGGATTTTCGACGTCAATGTGATCTCCGTGGCGCGACTCGTGAACCTCTGCGCCCCGCACATGAAGGCACGTGGTGGCGGAGCAATCGTCATCGTCTCGTCCATCAGTGGGCATCGGTCACAGCCGGGGCGGGTGCTCTACCCCACGACGAAGGCGGCCCTGCTAGGCGTCTCACGAAACTCTGCCCAAGCTCTGGCCCCAGACCGCATTCGCGTGAACGCACTGCTCCCCGGCTGGACCTGGAGCCGCAACATCGAGCGCAGGTATGGCAGTCGTGAGCGAGCGGATGCCTTCGCCGCTGAATTCCAATACTGGGGTCGGATGGCCGATCCGAAGGAGATCGCCGACGGCATCACCTTCCTCCTGTCCGATAAAGCGTCGTTCATCACCGGAGCCGAACTCAACGTGGACGGCGGGTACCTCGGTGCCGGGCCCGAGGCCACCGGTCAGGCGATGGAGAAGGTGCCGGTGATCTGGTCGCCGTGAGCATCGATCAGTCGACGAGGAGGTCGAGTCTGCGCCGGGGGGTACGAAGCCCCGGCGGTTTCTACGGATGGTGGATCCTCGCGATGGCGGTGGTGATCTTCGCGTGGACCGCGATCGGCCAAACTCAGGGATTCTCCGTCCTCCTGCTGCCGCTGACCCAGGAGATGGACTTCACGTCACGTGACGTGTCCCTCATATTCCTCGTGGGCGCATTCGGTGGCGCCTTCCTCATGCCCGTCGTGGGGCGCCTTATGGATGGCCGCGGGGCCCGACGGATCCTCATTGGATCGACCCTTGCCTACGCCATCGCCTTCTGCGTGCTCGCACTCGTCCCGAACAGGTACGTGGCGATCGTCGCTCTGCTCGCCGTGCGACTCATCGGGAGTATCGTCCTGTGGCTCGGTGCTTCAGTGCTCGTTGCCTGGTGGTTCACCCGCAGGCGCGGACTCGCCCTCGGCATCCTGGTGGGAATCGGTTCGGCCCTGCTCTCACTGCTCGCCTACGGGCTGAGCATCGTGATCGAGAGCACAGGGATCGTCACCGGTTTCCTGTTCCTTGCCGCACTCGCCTGCGTGGTGTTGCTCCCGATCCTCATCTGGGGTGTGGTGGATCATCCCGGTCAGATCGGCCAGTACCCGGATGGCGTGGTACCCGCGGGGACGCACGAACCCGAGGGTCCGGTCCACGAGGAATTGACGGGCGTGACCGCCCGTGAGGCGTATCGGACCGGGTTCGCCTGGGTGATCACCGTAGGTGCGGGGCTGATTGCCCTCGCCACAACGGGGTATCTGTTCCATGAGGCGGTGATCTTCATCGAGCAGGGGGCGACCGCTGCGGACGCAGCACGCAATCTGTTACCCCAGATGATCGGCAATGGCATCTTCATCCTCATCGTCAGCGCCCTCGTCGATCGTTACCGCATGCGGTGGATAGTGCCCGCCGCGATGGTCCAATTGGTCTTCACGATGTGGTGGGGATTCAATCTCGACGTGATCGGCTCACTGCTGTTGTTCGGCATCTGCTTCGGCATGGCGACAGGCGTCTTCTTCGGCTATGCCCTGGCCGCTCTACCCAAATATTTCGGGACCAAGCACGTCGGGGAGATCCGCGGGATGTTCGGCGCCATCACCATGGCGACTGCAGCGTTTGGCCCGATCATCTTTGAGGTCTTTCAGGAGAACAGCGCCACCGTCCTCGTGGTTATCACCGCGATCGCTGCGGTGTGTATCGCGATCGCGTCACTCATCATCCGGTGGCCCAGGGACATGGATGTGACACCCATTCCCCCGTCCCCGGGCTTACCAGCCGTTGGCCGTGGCGAGGTCGCGTAAGTACTGCAGGCTGGTCCGGCAGTCGTTCACAGGACCTTGGCCGGGCTCTGGCTCTTCGGTGAGTGAGCAGTCCTGCTCGATCGCATACCAACCGGTGTAGCCGGAAGACTCAAGGGTCTGGATCACCGCGGGGAGATCGACATCACCCGCTCCGAGGGGCCGGAACAGGCCTCCCTTCACCGCCTCGCGGAACCCGAGTTCCCCGTTGGCGACCTTGGCCGCTTGAGCGGTCGAGATGTCCTTGAGGTGCATATGAGCAACACGATCCGAGTGGTCGCGCACCACCTGGACGGGGTCGATACCCGCCGAGAGCATGTGGCCGGTGTCGACGCAGAGTGCCACGTCACTGTCGGCGAGGAGGCGGTCGAGATCGGCCTGGGTCTCGATGACGGTTCCCACGTGCTGGTGGAGGCTGACGCGAAGCCCATGGTCCTCAGCGATGGCATCGGTCTCCGCGAGGTTGGCCAGGAAGGTCGCCCACTCCTCGTCGGTCAGCGTGTTCTTCGCGTCGTATCCCTGGTAATTCCAGACCGGGCCGAGAACGACGACGTCGGCGCCCACGCGCTGGAACTGCTGGCACGCGCGCACCAGGTAGTCGCGTCGCTCCTGGAAGAGGGCGTCGGTGGCCAACGCGAGCGGGACCCAGCCGCCGATCACCGTGAGTTCACGCTCGTCGAGGAACCGCGCCAGCTCGTCGGGGTCCGCGGGAAGGTATCCGTCGGGGCCGAGTTCGGTGGCGGTCAACCCGAGTGAGGTCATCTCCTGGAGGTAGCGATCGCGGGGGATCACATAGCCCCACCCCGGCGATGGGTCGATACCCCAGGTGATGGGTGCTGAGGCGACGCGGTCGATGAAGGCCATGGGTGCTCCCTAGGTAGGTCGCGCGATGTTAACAATCAGCACTCGTCCCGTGAGTGAATTGCGGAGATCCACCAAAAATGTCAACAATCAATTCTCGAAAGTCATTGACACTCCCCAGTCCGTGGGACAGGATGCTGCCGACCGACGGGAGCGCAGCATGGATCTTGCAGGAACCACGGCCATCGTGACCGGCGGAGCACGCGGGCTGGGTGAGGCCTACGTACGCACCCTCGCAGATGAGGGAGCTCACGTGGTCATCGCTGACCTGTTGGATGACGAGGGACGTGCTCTCGCCGCAGAGTTAGGTGAACGGGCGAGTTTCGCTCGCCTTGACGTGACGGATCAGGCGCAGTGGCGCGCGCTCGTCGACGAGGTGGTCGCAACCCGTGGCGCTCCCTACGTCTTGATCAACAACGCCGGTGTGCACTCCTTCGGCTCCGTGCTCGACGACTACGGGAATTGGCGGCGAGTTCAGGACATCAACCTCAACGGACCGTTCCTCGGGATCAACACGGTTGCCCCCGCGATGATCGCCGCCGGGAGGGGAGGCGTGATCATCAACATCTCGTCCACCTGCGGGATCATCGGGTACGGGGATCAAGCCGCGTACGTGGCTAGCAAGTGGGCGATCCGTGGCCTGACCAAGGCCGCAGCCATCGATCTTGCCCCCCACGGAATCCGCGTCCATGTCGTGGTCCCCGGACCCTTCGCTACGCCGATGACCGCACCGTTCCATGGCGAGTTGACCGAACTCGTGAAGTCGCAGCCGGTCCAGCGCATCGGTGATCCACCCGAGGCGGGACGTCTTATTCGCTACCTGGTCCTCGATGCCACCTACTCGACCGGGTCCGAGTTCTTCATCGACGGGGGCGCCATGACGGGTATGAGCCTCCCGGATGCTGCGGAGTGACGATGGCGATCGAGATAACCGTCCCGGCGATCAGCGGTGAACCGGCCGAGATCTACCTCAGTGAGTGGCTCGTGGCCGTTGGTGATGAGGTGAGTGCTGATGTCCCTCTGGTCCTCATCGAAGCCGACAAGGCCCAGGTCGAGGTACTCGCCCCTGCATCCGGGCGCGTGATCGCCCTTCATGCCGAGCCCGAGGATCAGCTCAAGGTCGGACAGGTCATCGCAGTTCTCGAGTCGACGTGAGCGATATCGGCATCGCGGTCATCGGGCCGGGCGCCATCGCCGACGCGCACCTCACGGCCTTCGCTGACATCGGCGGTACCCGGGCAGTCTGGGCCGTGGGCCGCGACCTGGAACGCACAGCGGCGTTCGCCGGTAGGTGGGGCATCGATCATGTCGGCATCGAGATCGAGACTGCCCTTGCTGACCCGGAGGTCCAGGTCGCGCTGATCTGCTCCCCGAACCGGCTCCATGCCGTCCAGGCGATCCAGGCACTCGAGGCGGGCAAAGACGTGATCCTCGAGATCCCGATCGCGCTCAGTGAGTCAGACTCCGACCAGATCCTGTCGGTTGCTGAAGCGACCGGCATGCGCGTATTCGCCTGCCACACCATGCGATCCTTCGCCGGAATCCGCTACATGCGCGACCTCGTGGCGTCCGGGCGAGAAACGGTGACACAGATCGTGGGTTTCTTCGCCATCCCCCGGCGGAGTAACGAGGGTTTCGCCGGCACACGCACGTGGGTGGACGATCTGCTCTGGCACCACGCCTGCCACCTGGTCGACGCGACACTCTGGATCACCGGCGCCACGGAGATCGCGTTCCCCACTCTCCTACGCGGCAACGATCATCCGGAGTACGGGATGACCATGGACATCGCCCTGTCCTTCGCAATCGAGGGTACGTGCATCGCGAGCCACTCTCTGACGTACAACGCATCCGCCCTGTCCTGGCAGATGCGCTTCTGCGGCACGCAGGGGGACTACCTCTTCGACACGGGCACGCTGATCGGCACCGGTGGTCAGGTGCTCGTCGACGGGGCATCGATTAGAGATCTTGAATTCCAGAACAGCCAGATTCTCCAGGGGCTACGTTCAGGCGCGGCCACAGACTTCGACGCCCGTGACGTGCTTCCCACGATGCGTGCCCTGCACCTCCTTGAGAAAGTCGGTCAGCGATGATCATCGACGCCTACACCCACTGCGGCGTGGACAAGTTCCAACCACTCCCTGATGTTCAGGCGATGATGCGCGAGGTTGGCGTTACCAAGGCAGTCCTCGCCCAGCATCTCGGCCAGTACGACAACTCCTACATCGCCTCCTGCGTGCGCACCAATCCCGAGACCCTTGCTGGCGTTGCAATGATCGACGCGACAGGCGCGGATGCGGCGGATGCTGTGAACGCGGTGATGGACGCGGGGGTGTTCCGCGGATTGCGCATGACGGCCGACATGTTGATCGGAGCTCCCGGTATCGCGTCGGCGGCGCTGGAACATGGTCTGAATGTTGTGCTCTATTGCCCGGAGGGCACTGCGCCGATCGGCACCGTGCTCCCAACTCTGGCTGATGGGCCCGGACGGATCGTGGTGACCCACCTTGGTTCGCCGCAGGTGGCCGACGGCGTCGTGTCACGAGGGGAGGAAGTGCTCCGCCTCGCAGATGACCCCCGCATCGTGGTGACACTCTCCGGTGCGGGGATGTTCTGTCCGACCCCGCATGAGCCGCTCCAACCGCTGGTGCGATCGATCGTTTCGGCGTTCGGTTCGGCGCGAGTGATGTGGGCGTCGAACTTTCCTGTCACCGGGGACGCGAGTGCGGTGGCCGAGGACCTGCGTCTGCTCCGCGACAACGTCTGGGGTCTGGACCCGGCGGCGCTCAACGACATCCAAGGTGCGGTCGCCGAACGCATCTGGTTCTCCTGGAGCGCCCGATGAGCACGGAATCTCTGGCGCGGTTCCAGAACCTGCCCTGGCAGTCCTACCCCAACCTCAGCGAGGTCTCGGCCTCAACCGACGGTCTGTCACCGGAGTCCGGTGCCTCCATGCTCTACCAACTCCTGCTCATCCGGGCATTCGAGCAATGGTTGGTGGACAACGAGACCCTCGTCCACGGTCCACTGCACTCCAGCATCGGTCAGGAGGCCGTCGCCGTCGGCGCCGTCGCGGCACTGCAACGCCAAGATCAGATCGCCTCCACGCACCGCGCCCACCACCATGTGCTGGCGCGCGTGGTGGCCAGCGCCGCCCATGATGCGGGGAACTTCTCTCCCGCGGGCGATCAACCGACACCCGCGGGGATCCGCGACGTGATTCTCAAGACCCTGGCCGAGATCCTCGGCTTGCGGTACGGGTTCGCCGGAGGCCGTGGTGGCTCCATGCACCTGGGCTCGATCGACAACGGGGTCTTGGGCACCAGTGCGATCGTCGGCGGCGGGATCCCGATGACCACGGGGGCTGCCTTCACCTTCGCCCAGCGCGGCACTGGCGGCGTGGCCCTGGCCTTCTTCGGTGACGGTGCCTCATCGATCGGAGCCCTGCACGAGGCGATGGCGATGTCGCGAGTCATGGCCCTACCCATGATCTTCCTCGTCGAGAATAACCTCTACTCGGTCGCCACCACCGTTGCCGAGACCGTCGGCTTCCCCGATATCGCGATACGCGCCTCCGGTCACGACATGCCCGGCATCATCGTGGACGGCATGGATCCCCTCGCGGTGCGCGCGGCAGTGGCCCGGGCACGCTCGCACGCCGCCGCAGGCCACGGACCGGTGTTGATCGAGGCCAAGACCTACCGCTACCTACATCAGTCCGGCCGCCTTCCGGGCAGCGACTACCGCTACCGCACGAAGGACGAGGAGAGCAAGTGGCACGAACGCGACCCGCTCGACCACTTTCCTGCTGCTCTTCGCGAAGCAGGGCTCTTGCACGACACGGACATCGAAGTGATCCGCGCGCGAGTGGATGCCGACCTCGCGGCGGCGATTGCCATCCTCGTGGAGACGGTGGGGGATGGGCTGCGTATCAGGGATGATGCTTGGCCTGAGCCGTCCGACGCGGTACGCGGCGTACGGGCCGCCAAGGTCGATGACACCGGTGTCGTGGAGCCGGAAGCGTCGGGCGAAATCGTCACCTACCAGCAGGCCATCTCACTCGTTCACGACCGCGCCATGCAGCGCGACCCCGACGTCTTCGTCATCGGGGAGGAGGTTGGTCACCTGCGCGGCGGGGCCTATGGGACAACTCGGCACGTCTGCCGTAACTACCCCGAGCGTGTGTTCAGCGCGCCGATCTCCGAGAACGGGTTCAGCGGCCTAGCACTGGGTGCTGCAGTCATGGGGATGCGCCCGATCGTGGAGTTGATGTTTCCCGATTTCGCCCTCGAAGCAGCAGATCAACTCTTCAACCACGTCCCCAAGACCCGCCACATGTTCGGCGGAGATCTTGACGTGCCCCTCGTGGTACGGACCAGGACGGCGCAGGGACGCGGCTTCGGTCCCCAGCACAGCTGCGATCCTGCGGCGCTCTTCGCGATGTTCCCCGGCTGGCGGATCATCGCCCCTTCGACCCCGGCTGACTATGTCGGACTCTTTAACTCCGCCATCACCGGGCAGGATCCGGTGCTGATCATCGAGCACTACCGCCTCTGGACGATGGAAGGTGCGATTCCCGATCTCGACGCTCGCATCCCCGTGGGGAGCGGACGCATCGTGCGCCCGGGCAGTGACGTCACCGTCGTCACCTGGTCCCATCCGGTCCATCGCGCGATCGCCGTCGCCGAGGATCTTGCGCGGGAAGGTATCGATGCCGAGGTCATCGACCTGCGGACCATAGACCCGCACGGTCTCGACTGGGACCTGGTGAGCGAGTCCGTGCGCCGCACCGGTGCCGTCGCCATCGTGGAGGACGCCACCGAATCCCATGCCCTCGCACCGCGTATCGCACAGGGAATCCACGAGCGGCACTTCGCAGACCTTCGAGCGCCGGTGCGGGTCGTGACGGGTCGTGACGTTCCCACGCCCGTCTCCCGTGTCCTCGAGGAGTATGTCTTGCTCTCCGATTCCGACATCGCTGCGGCAGTGCGTGCTTTGGGGGTGACGCGATGACCGACGCGCTCCTTGAGCACCGTTCCCTGCGTGAACTGATCGCCCAGGATTTACGCAATCGCATTCTGGCCAAATTGCTCGCGCCGGGTGAAAAGCTCGATGTCGCGGGTATCGCGAGCCAGTACGGGGTCAGCTCCGGGTCCGTCCGCGAGGCCGCCTTCTTGTTGGAGTCCGAGGGTCTTGTTGTGGTGAATCCGCGTCGGGGCATCACCGTCCGCGTGGTGACACCGACCGATTTGCTCGAGGTGTACGCGGTTCGAGAGGTGATCGACGTAGCGGCCGCCACGATCATCGCCACCGCCCGCAACCCCGAAGCTCTCGACCGCCTGCGGGCGGGTCGGAATCGCATCGAGGAGGGTTGGGATGAGGGCGGGTTCGCAACCGGCCTGGCGGCTGACCTTGAGTTCCACGCACTACTCGCTGAGTTGAGTGGGAACTCGCGCTTGGCCGCCATATCGACGAACCTGGCCGATCAGACGCGGCTGCACCTGCAGCCGGTCGAAGCCGCGGATGCCACCATTCGCGCCCGCCCTCCCGCACGCATCCACACGGCCATCATCGAGGCGATCGAGGGTGGCGATGCCGAGGCCATCCGCGCCGCTTTCGCCGATCACTACGCGTTTTCACGCACTCGCGTGACCCATGAATAATCCCGCCCATGGGTGAGGTCCCCAGCGAGGCGACGATCCTTCGCGACCTGCAAGACGCGGACATCCTCTCCGCGGATGCGGTGCTGAGTCCGCTGACAGGCGGCGTGTCCTGTGAGGTCTGGCGGGTGCACCCGGAGCACCTGACGAAGCAGGTGGTCGAGCGCAACCCCCACGGTCTCGTGGTGAAGGCACCTTTGGCGACGCTGCGGACCCCGGCCCTCTGGCAGGCGGACGTGTCCCGTGGATTCGCCGAGTCCGCGGCACTTGCCTGGTACGGGACCCAGACACCGAATGCGGTGCCGCAGGTGGTGTGGCGCCACCCGTCGGCACCGGTCTTGGTGGTGGAAGCAGCTCCCGAGGGGTGGGAGGAGTGGCGCCACCAGATGCTCAATGCCTCCGCGGATTCACCCGACGTCTCTGGGGATCGACTCGCGCGAATCGGGACGCACCTGGGCTCCACCGTGGCAACCTGGCACACGGCGAGCCGGGACACGAGCGTGCTGCCCGACGTCCTGCTCACCGGCGATCGCCTGCAAACACTTCGAACCGACCCGTTCCATCGGGCAACCGCCAACGCAGTGCCTGAGATCGCGGACGAACTGCTAGCCCTCGCCGACGAACTCGAGTCCGCCCGCACATGCCTGGTGCATGGGGACTTCTCGCCGAAGAACGTCTTGGTCAGCGCCTCGAATGCCCAGTTTGGGGCGTGGATGCTCGACGCCGAGGTTGCCCATGTGGGCGATCCGGCCCTCGACGTTGCGTACCTCTCCACGCATCTCGCCTGCAAGGGTGTGGCACTGCCCGGGCTGTCTTTCTCGCTCGACGGTGCGCGGCGCGCGTTCGAGAATGCCTATCGCGCCGACAGTGATCTCGTCGCGGTCGAGCGGTGGGATCGACATACGGGGGCCATCCTCGCCGCGCGGGTCCGCGGTGTATCCCGGGTCACGTATCTGACGCCCGAGCAAGAGATCTTCGTCCTCGAATTGGCGAGCGGACTGGTGCGCGGTGACATCAGTCTCGACGACGCGTGGGGCAGGATCCTCGCGAACTGAGGTCAGCTGGCGGGCTGGAACATATGCTCCGGCCTGCCCCGCCGATTCACATCGAGTACGAGGACATGGCCCGCGTCAGGTTCGTCGTCGAACACCGGGTAGTTCCCTCCACCACCGATCGTGGTGAGGAACAGGGTGCTCAAGTCCGGTCCGCCGAACACCGGGCAGGTCGGACGCCGTACCGGGAGGTCGATGCGTTCGATCAATCGCCCCTCGGGATCGAAGCGTGCGAGTGCACCACCGTGAACGCACGCCACCCACACGTTGTCCTGGTCATCGATGCAGGCGCCATCGGGTCCGCCCTCGAGCCCCGCAGCAGCGAAGGTCAGGTGCGGAACACCCGTGCCACTCACCACGGGGAGATCCGCCGCTTCGTCGAGGATCCAGCAGGCGCCATGCAGGGTGTCCGCCCAGTGCATGCCTGCAGGCGTGGACACGAGGGCGTTCGCCACACCCACATCGACGATGACGGGCTCCCAGGTCCAATCGGGATGGATGCGGTAGATCGCGCTGATGAACTGGCGATCCTTGGACGGTACGTGCATCGAGCCGACCCAGAAGTCACCGGAGGAGCTGATCCGGCCATCGTTGAGGCGGACGGAGGGGTAGGGGATGGGCAGGGTGATCTTCCAGTCAATGCGTCCATCTGGGTGGATCAGGCCGACGCGGTGCTCACTGGCCAGCACGAGCACCTCGGGGTTCGATGTGAGGGCGATGCTGCCGGGTCGGTCGGACAGCGTCAGGGATGTGATCTCCTCGGTGAACCAGTTCCATCGATGGAGCGCGCGACCATCGATATCGACCCACAGCAACTCGTCTGTACGCCCATCCCAGAGCGGGGATTCACCGAGCACGCAGCGCGGGCCGATTACCCGCTGGATGGTGCTCACGTGTGGTCCTGCGTGAACCGCCGCAGCACGTTGCGCGTGACGATCGCGCACTCACGATCCCCGCTGTGCAGGCTCGCGGGCCACTCGGTGCTTCCTGCGCAGAAGACCTCACCACGGCCGACGGGCATCGAGGTGATCATGGCTGCACCGTAGCGACAGAGATCACGGTGCTCTGGCGTGTCTGATCCGTAGCGCAGCGTCGCGATCCCTGCCAGGTCGTTGTCCAAGGGATCGAAGAGTGAGCCAGGATTGCCGTGATTCTCTTCCTCGGCCGTTGTCGGCGTGAGAGCAAGGATTTCGAGGTTGTCCGGCGTCCCGTCGGAGCCGGTTGGGTAGGGCAGGCCGCTGCGCACCGTGTAGTCCACCCCATCGGCCTCGTAGCTGACCACGTTCGTCTCGGCCCCGATCACGTCTCCGAAGTAGGCGTCGAGACCCTCGAAAGCCCAGTGGCGTGGCCGATACACGATGAAGCCACCCACGCCGCGAATGGAGCTCCCACCCCACCCGGCGTACATGCCGCGAGTGGCATTGCCGCCGAATTCCGCCACGGGTGGTCGGTTGATCGCGAGTCCTTCGAATGCACCGGTGCGCGATTCCACCGGACCGTGACGGTGCGGATCATCGTCAGCGAGGAACTTGTAGCACTCGGCGACCTGAGCGCCCGCGTCCGCGCGGACCTGCCACATGATGTTGCCCCCGAACCGAGCATGTCGGCCACCCGCGGCGAGAAACTCCGCCAGTACTGCCCGCCCAGTGCCCGACCAATACTCGTCGTGACCGCAGGTGATGACGCAGGCGTAGCCATCGAGAACGTGGGGATCCCGGTCGAGGTCCCACTGGGAGATCAGGTCGCAGGTGAAGCCCTCGCGTTCGAGCCATGCTGCCATCAGACCGTCGTAGCGTGCCCAGCCCGACGATGCCGACCAGTGGGCGTACCCGTTGGCGTAGGCCCACTCGGTCCACTCATGACGTACGGCCCAGCCGATCGGAGGTTTGCGGATCGAGCCGAAGCGTGGTGCGCCCACCGGGAATCGGATCTGGCCCCGCGACCAGGGACGCTGCAGGCTGAGGCGTGGCTCGAATGTTCCCGGGAACACTCCGCGTAGCGCGGTGTAGGAACTGGCACCACCCCAGTCGTTATAGGCATTCCAGGTATAGGTGGAGGCGATGAGGGCGAGTGGTGCGCGTCGTGACGGATGTGGGCGCAGCACGAAGAATCCGTCCTGGCTGACCTGCGTGTCAGCAGTTCTCCCTTCGGCGACCACCACGTATCCGCCACTGGGCCAGTCGTCAGGGATATCGAGGGTGAATTCCACCGGCCACCGACAGCCCTCCCGGACCGCGTCGGCGGGCATGTCGTGCCAGGTTCCGGGCTTCGGGCCAAGCTCGGCCATGGTGCGTGACTCTGCACCCTCGCGCACGAGGAACAGCCGGACGTCGTCGGCATTGGTGCTGACATGGAAGCTCGCGGTGTCACCGGGGGCGTAGGAGGGCTGCCCGGCGTAGACCCACACCTGCACGCGAGACGAATCAGGGATCTCCGACCACTGGACGTCCTGCCAGGTGCGCCACTGGCCCTCAGCGAGTGCGGGTGTGTCAGATGGCATGGACTTCCTAGGCAACGGGTGTCAGGTCGTAGAACTCGATCGCCGTGCCCGCGAAGAGGCGCTCGCGTTCGGCGGGTGTGAAGTCCGCGGTGATCTCGGAGAAGGCGCGGAAGATCGTGGCGTAATCGGTGTAGAGCTTGTCGACGGGGAAGTTGCTCGCGAACATCGCCCGGTCGGGACCGAAGATGTCGATCGCCTCGAGGACGATGGGTCGGATTGAGTTGGCGGTCCAGTTGTGATCGAGCATCCCCAGTCCGGAGATCTTCACCGACACGTTCCCGTTGGTGGCAAGAGCGCGCATCCCGGCGCGCCACATGTCCATGGACTCCGGATCACGGTCAATGGGAAAGCCGGTGTGGTTGAGTGCGACTCGCGCGTCCGGGTAGGCAGCGACGAGTGCTGCCGCCTCCTGCATCTGGTTGGGCCAGATCTGCATGTCGAATCTCAAGCCCATGCGGGCCAAGAGGTCGAAGCCGCGCCGCCACGCGTCGCTGGACATGTAGTCCCCGTGCTCAGCGAAGGATCTGCCCGGGACCGTGTCCCAGTTGAGCATGTGGCGAACCCCGCGGAAGCGGTCGTATTCCGCATGGGCCTCGAGCAGGGACTGCACGTCGGGGTGGGAGAGATCAGCGAATCCCACGATCCCCATGGGGAACCCGGTCGCCGCCGCCTGCTGGGTCAGCCACGCGGTCTCACCGACCGGATTCGACGGGTCGAACTCGGCCTGCACGTGGACGGAAGCAATGACTGGGAGGCCCTCGGTGTCGGCCAGGTAGTCGGTGGCGAGGTAGTCCTGGCAGATGGACTCGTAATCGCCGACGAAGTTGACCACCCTGGGGTTGGCGTGGAGCCAGACGTGATAGTCGCGCATGTCCCAGAGGTGGTGGTGAGCGTCCGCGATGGGTGGGATGTCGACGTCCGTCATCGCGCTCCTTTCCGAGGACGGGCACATTCCTGGAAATTGTTGATCGTCAACAATCGCAGGGCTAGCCTAGGCCCACCCGAACGCGTGAGGAGAAGGTTTATGCAGGTTCGTGCCCTCAATCACATCGCCGTCACAGTTAGCGACACCCAGCGGTCCCTGGACTTCTACGTCGGCAAGCTCGGACTGGTGCAGGTGGAGCAGCACCACCTCCCCATGTCGTCGATCGACACCGTGTTCGGACTCACGGGGGCCTCGGGCACCTCCACGCGTCTCCAAGTGCCGGGCCAACCAGACATCCTCATCGACATCATGGAGCTGGCCGGAGCGAAGGAAGGGACCTCCGTGCAACCGCTCGGCTCCATCGGTTCCACCCATATGGCCTTCACGGTGGACAACCTCGACGAGGTTGTGGCCGAACTCAAGGCGAAGGGCGTCACGTTCATCTCGGATCCGGTCACGTTCCATCTCACCGAGGGCTCGGTCACGGTGTGTTTCATGCACGATCCTGACGGGAACTACGTCGAACTCGAAGAGGTTCACGACTAGGCGCCTCCGATTCCTGGCCGCGACGTACACGAGAGTCGAGGGGGTACTGCATGCTCCGCTGGGGGTTGGTGAGCACCGCCAGGATCAACGACCGCATCATCGACGCGGTGAATCGCTCCGATCGCTCCACCCTGGTAGCCGTCGGATCCCGTGATGCGTCACGAGCGCAGGAGTACGCGCAGGCACATTCGATCCCTCTCTCCTTCGGTGACTACCGCGACCTCATCGACTCTGACGCGGTCGATGCCGTCTACGTCTCGCTGCCTAACCACCTCCACGCGGACTGGTCGATCGCCGCACTGGAGGCGGGCAAGCACGTCTTGTGCGAGAAGCCCCTGGCACTGACCGTGGCCGACATCGACCGGATGATCGAGGCTGCCCACCGCACCGGCAATGTTCTGCAGGAGGCATCCGCCCCGCGGTTCCATCCCCAGACCTCGGACATCGCATCGATCGTCGCGTCGGGTCGACTCGGTCGCATCCTGCTGTGTCAGGGCACCTTCGAATTCACCCTCCCCGCCACAGTGGATATCCGTCTCGACCCCGAGATCGGGGGTGGAGCGATGTGGGACGTGGGCTGCTACCCGGTGACGTTCTTCCAGGCTGTGCTCGGGGAGAACCCCACGGTGGTCTATGGCCGCGCCTTCGTGGGGCCCACGGGTGTGGATCTCGCGTTCGCGGGAACGATGGGTTACGCCTCGGGCACCTCGGTTCAGTTCACTGCGAGCATGACAACCCCTATGGCCCGTAGTGCCCGCATTGTCGGGGAACGCGGATCCCTGGAACTCGACCAGCCGTGGTTGACGAATATCGGGGGCATGACCTCGGTGCGCCAGTGGTCGATGCGGGAGTCGTCGGGTGCGGGGACCTTCGGCGACGATCCCGGTCAACTCGAACTCACCGAGTGGGATTACGGCCCCAGCGACGTCTACTTCGACGAGGTCCGTGGTTTCGAGGACATGGTCCTCACGGGTGCGCCTTCGCCCTATCCGCTGACAGA
>JBILLS010000038.1:0-16719 GCA_044375955.1 Candidatus Nanopelagicales bacterium
GGCCGGCAAGACCAGCCTCTTCGAAGTCCTCTCCGGCCGCCAACTGCGGCACGGAGGGGACGTCGTCTTTTCCGGTGAGTCAGTCGCGAAACTGCCGATGCGGGAGCGCGTTGCGCGGGGACTGGTGCGCAGCTACCAGCGCCCGATCGTCCCCGCGGGATTGACGGTCGCCGAAACTCTGAAGGCAGCACGCAAGGCCTACAAGCCGTACCCCTCCCGGCTGCAGTTGGAGTGGGCCACCGAGTTCGTGCACATGCGGGCGTCCATGCACCAGCCCACCGGATCCCTGGAGACCCTCGAGCGTCGCAAGTTGATGCTGGCGTGTCTACTCCTGCGTTCCCCAAAGATCGTGTTGCTCGACGAACCCGCATCCGGGTTGACCGGATCGGAGATCGACGAGATCGACCTCATCGTGCGGAAGTTGTCCCAGGAGTACGGGATCGCGGTGCTCCTGATCGAGCACCGATTGGAGCTCCTCGCGATGGTCGCCTCGCGGGTGTTGGTGCTCGACGTCGGGCAGGTCATCGCGGAAGGCCCGCCCGAGAAGGTGTTCCTCGAGCCGCAGGTCCGCCAGGCCTACTTCGATGTCCCGATCACCGGGGATGTGGTGGCGTAATGGCCATCCTTGAGATCGACGGGCTTTCCGCCGGGTATGGGCCCGTGCGGGTTCTGCACGACCTGTCCGTGACCGTCGAACCGGGGGAGCGCCTGGGTTTGGTCGGGCTCAACGGCCACGGCAAGACGACGTTCCTCAGCGCGATCGTCGGACTGACCGGGTGGCAGGACGGATCGGTGCTGTTCCGTGGTGAACAGATCGGTGGCCGTCGCACACATGGCATGGGGCGCAAGACCCCGGAGATCGTGCGGCGCGGCATCGCACTCGCACCCCAGGGGGATGCGATCTTCCCGGGACTGTCGGTGCGCGAGAACCTCGACTCCGGTGCGTACACCGGCGCCACCTGGCGCTCCCGCCGCAAGCGGCGTGAGCGGATCCTGGAGGTGTTCCCGCCGCTGGCACCGCTGCTCGGCCAGAGCGCGGGCACGCTCTCCGGTGGCGAACGGCGCATGGTCAGCGTGGGTCGGGCGCTGATGTCCGATGCGTCGCTCTATTTGGTGGACGAACCGTCGTTGGGTTTGGCACCGAAGATCTCCCTGAGCCTGGTCGCAGCACTCCTCGAGATCGACCTGGGTGACGGCGCGATGATCATCGCCGAGCAGAACCTGCCCCTGATCGAAGGTCGCGTGGACCGGGTGCTGGGAATGCACGCCGGAGAGTTGAAACTCGATGTCGGCGAAGCGTTGGGCGATGTTCCACCGGCGGCGGGGGTGCACCTGTGATCGAGGTGGTGATCAGCGCACTAGTGCTGGCGTCGATGTATGGCCTGATCGCGATCGGCATCTCGCTCACGTGGGCCAGCATCGGCATGCTCAACCTGGCGCAAGGATTCATCTTCACCGCGGGTGGCTACACCGCGTGGCTGTATGCCCAGTACGCCGAGGGCTGGGGGCTCGAGGGTGTGGGTCTGTCCGCGGGTGTCCTGGTCTTCGGCATGTTGGGCTCGGCCGTAGCCGGGCTGTTCGTCGGGGCGATCGCCTTCCTGCCCCTGCAGGACCGAGATAACTTCCGAACGCGCAGCCTGATCGCCACGCTCGCGATCTCGTTGATCGGCACGCAGCTGTGGTTAATCCTGTTCGGCCCGCAGAACAAGCCGCTGCCCCCTGTGTTCGGCGAGGGTCGGATCGAGATCGGTCCCGCCGGAATGTCCTACCAGCAGCTCGGCACGATCATCGTCGCCGCCGTCATGCTCGCCCTAGTGATCCTGTGGATGCGCAGCAGCCGTCGGGGCCTGCAGATGCGCGCGATGATGATGAATCCGCTCGGTGCGGCAGTGGTCGGTGTCTCGGTGCGCAGCACCGGCATGCGGGTGCTCGCGATCAGCGGTGCCCTGACCGGGTTGTCCTCGGTGCTGCTGGCCCAGGTGTTCTTCGTCAGTCCCACCTCCGGGGTCCAGCCGCTGACCACCGGGTTGATCATTTCGCTGGCCGGTGGCCTCGGATCCATCCCCGGAACCGTGATCGCGGCCGGATTGATCGGTCTCGCCGAGGCACTGACCGCGCGGTACCTGCAGCAGTCCCTGGTGCCCTTCGTGCTGTTCGCGATCGTCGTACTGATCCTGATCTTCCGGCCGCGTGGCCTCGGTGGTCTGCTGGAGGACGTTCGTGAGTGAACAACCCCGCCTCGTCGGCCGCCGGGCATACCGTCCGCACTGGCCGGTCAACAGTGCCCGCGTGTTCAAGCGGCGCCGTTGGCCCGGAACCAAGCGCTCGATGCTCAAACTCTCCGGCCGCTACAACCCCAAGACCCTGCGTCGGGAGATGGTGCTCACCGACAAGAAGCCGCTGTTCTGGTCGGTAGGACTGCTTGCCCTGCTGCTGCTACCCCTCGGCATCGCCTCCGAACGGTTCTTCACCATGTTCGGGATCATCTGCATCTACGCAGCCATCAACGTGATGTGGACCTTGATCATCGGCACCGCGGGTTTGCAGTCCTTCGCCACCCTGGCCACCGTCGGCGTCGGCGCCTACGGAGCCGGGTATTTGAGCGTGACGTACGGCATTCCATGGCCGGCGATGCTCGTGGTGGGCGCGGTCCTCGGCGGGTTGATGGGCTGGATCATCTCCCTGCCCGCGCGCCGGTTGGACGGGTTGTATTACGCGCTGCTGACCCTCGGACTGTCCGAGTTCATGCGCAACTTCGTCACCCAGTCTGATGAGTTGGGCGGGAAGTTCAACGGCGCACTGTTCGGGGTCGGTCGGATCATCCCGTCGGATCTGCTCACATCTCGTGTAGGCCAGTCGCTGCTGTATGTGACGGCGTTCATCGCACTGCTCATCGCCCTGGCGGTGTTCCGGTGGGTGAACGGTGGCCGCACCGGCATCCTGCTGCGGGCCGCAGCCACCTCCAAGGAGGACGAAGCGTTCTCCTCGGCCCTGGGCATCGACTTCAACAAGGAACGCACCCGAGTGTTCATCATCGCCTCCGCGGTGCTCGGCTTCCTCGGTGCGTTCTACGCCACCTACATCGGCGGCACCTCGCTGCAGATCTTCAGCCTGGAGCTGCTGCTGCTCCTGCTCGCCATGATCGTCATCGGCGGGTTGGGTCGGGCCGAGGGCGCCGTGGTGGGCACGGTGATCGTCGTCGGCATCACCCAGTGGTTCACCGACTGGGGTCCCTGGCGCATCGTCCTCGTCGGGGTGTTGGCCCTTGCCTCGGTGCTGTTCACCCGCAACGGCCTGTTCGGACTCAAGGCGCAGATCGAGGAGATCCGAGACCGCCGCAAGGCGCTGTATCGGGCCGGCATCACCAGCAGGTACGCGGAGTTCCTGCCGCAGCAGGCACCCGAGATCCACGACAAGTCCGAGATCGTGGGCCGAGTGTTCGAGCGGTCACTGCGGGATCGGTTGCGTTCCTGGATCAGCCCGGAGCTCATCGCCGAGCACGAGGCCAAGCCACTGGGGCAGCACTCGGACCGCCTCGAGCGCATGCTCAACTACTTCCGCAAGGCACCGATCCCCGACAAGTACGTGGTGTATTGCGAAGTCCCGTTCGAGTCCTACCGGGTGGTGGCCCTCAGTGGTCTGCCGGGTGTGCCACCACGCATCGTCGACGACAAGAAGTATGCGAGCCTGGACGAGGCGTACCACGCCGTATTCCTGCGCCGCGTGAACGACCTGAGAGCCCACTGAGGGATCGGAGAAACCATGGCAAAGATCGCACTCACCGGGTACACGGACAAGATCAGTGTCGCCCCGGGAGAATCGGTCGACTTCAAGGTGAGCGCGGACAACGCGACCACCGCGCATGTGGAGATCGTGCGGATCATCCACGGGGACGAGCACCCGGATGGCCCCGGGTTCATCGAGGAAGTCGTCGCGTCCAACTGCGCCGGTGATCATCCGGTGCGCAAGCAGTTCGTCGACGTAGGCAATGCCGTGATCGTGGACGATCCGACCGGACGGTTGGCCGGCACGGGAGCGATGACGTTGTGGGCGTACGTCTTTCCCACCACCCCGACGAAGGGCCGTCAGGTGATCCTCGGCAAGTTCGCCCTGCACGAGAACGCCGGCTACGCGATGGGCATCGGCGGCCAAGGGCGTCTGGCCTTCTGGGTCGGCGACGGCACCGACACCGACGAGATCGTCTCCCCGGTCCCGATGGTTCACCACACGTGGTATTTCGTCGCCGCGTCCTATGACCCGAAGTCTGGTGACGCCGCGCTCATCCAGGAAGCGGTGGTCAACCCATACAACGGGCGCCTGGGCAAGGTCGCCCCCTTCGACCACTACTCGTTGGTCGAGCAGAAGCTGAGAGTGAAGCCGACTGCGGCGTCCACCCCGTTCATGTGGGCGGCAGCGCAGAACTCCGCACCCGTGCGCGGTGTGTTCAAGGAGTTCCTCTACAACGGCAAAATCGACCGTGCCGGTGTGATCGATCGCGCGCTGTCTGTACAGGGTCTCAAGGAGCTAGCTGCCGGGTCGAGCGGTGGTGGCGATATCGCGCGCTGGGACACCACCGCCGGATACGGGGAGTCCGGGATCGACGACGTGGTGCGTGACGTGTCCGGTAACGGCCTCGATGGTGTCGGGGTGCAGCGGCCGGTGCGCGCCATGACCGGGTACAACTGGAGCGGCAAGCACGACGACTGGCGCGTGGCCCCCGGCGAGTACGGCGGCATCGCCTTCCACGACGACGCGGTGATGGACTGCGGGTGGGAGACCACCTTCACCTGGAACGTGCCGGCCGGTACACGGAGCGGGGCGTACGCGGCCCGCGTGACATCCGGGGACGCTGAGGATCACATCCCGTTCTTCGTACGGCCCGCCTCACCGACCGCGCCGATCCTGTTCCTGATGCCGACGAACTCTTACCTGGCCTACGCGAACGAGATGATCGTGCACCACGTGCCCGTCGGTCAGGCGATCCTGTCGCACCCGGCGGTCCTTAGCGAAGCGGAGGCGGACTACTACCAGGATCCACGGTTCGGTCGGTCCACCTACGACCACCACTCCGATGGTGCCGGTGTGTGCTTCGCCTCCTGGCACCGACCGATCCTGAACATGCGCCCCAAGTGGCGGTCCTCCGCGATCGGCACGGTCTGGCAGTTCCCGCGTGACCTGTCCTTGATCGCGTGGCTGGAGAAGAAGGGCTACTCCTACGACGTGGCCACCGACCACGACCTCGAGCGCGAGGGCCTGGACATGCTCACCCCGTACTCGGTGGTGCTCACCGGATCGCATCCGGAGTACTGGAGTGAAAAGAGCCTGAATAACCTCGAGGACTACATCGCCGGTGGTGGCCGCTTGATGTATCTGGGGGGCAACGGCTTCTACTGGGTGATCTCCTACCGCGACGGGGAACCGGAGCTGATGGAGGTGCGCAAGGGCGAGGCCGGCATGCGCGCCTGGCAGGCCGAACCCGGCGAGTACTACCACCAGACGTCGGCCGAACGCGGCGGCATCTGGCGCAACCGCGCCCGGCCCCCCCAGAAGCTCACCGGTGTCGGGTTCACCACCCAGGGCTTCGACGAGTGCCACCCGTACCGCCGGATGCCCGATAGCTACCACAAGTCGGTGTCGTGGATCTTCGACGGTGTCGAGGGTGAGACGTTCGGTGACTTCGGTCTGGCCCTCGGTGGTGCAGCAGGGTTGGAAACCGAGCGTTACGACCTCGAGTTGGGCACACCCCCGCACACGAAACTGCTCGCATCGTCGACTTCGTGGTCGGACAACTACGCCAGCGTGCACGAAGACATCCTGTTCAACCACCCGGGCACCTTGGGCACCCAGAGCCCGTCTGTGCGCGCGGACATGACGTAC
Organism: Candidatus Nanopelagicales bacterium; assembly: GCA_044375955.1. Classification (GTDB taxonomy): domain Bacteria; phylum Actinomycetota; class Actinomycetes; order S36-B12; family S36-B12; genus VGCC01. The sequence goes on from JBILLS010000038.1 coordinate 5,878, forward strand.
TTCACCACGGCCAATGACGGTGCGGTGTTCTCCACCGGATCGATCGCGTGGATCAGTGCGCTCCCGTGCTTCGACTTCGACAACAACTGCTCGCGCGTCATGGCCAACGTGCTGGACGCGTTCATCAAGCCAGGCTCACTACCCGGTGGTGCGTGGGATCAGGAAGAGAAGTCCTGGACGTAGGGGGAAGACAGATGGCAACCGGATACGTCTGGCATGAGTTGTATGGCTGGCATGACACCAGTACGCACGCGGGCTTCCTGCCGCCTGGCCTGGTCATGCAGCCGTATCAGCACTTCGAGTCCCCGGAGTCCAAACAGCGCTTCCACTCCCTGGTGGAGGTGAGCGGGCTCGCCGATCACCTGGTGCGCATCGTCCCGAGTCCCGCGACGGACGAGGACATCCTGCGTATTCACACCCCGGAGCACCTGGCGCGGATCAAGGCCGAGAGCGCGACCCTGCGTGGTGGTGACGCCGGTGATGGCACCTCCCCGTTCGGCCCGCAGGGCCACGGCATCGCGGCGCTCGCCGCGGGCGGCTCGATCGCCGCACTCGAGGCGGTACTGGCCGGTGAGGTGGCCAACGCGTACGCCCTCGTGCGGCCACCCGGTCATCACGCTCGCCCGGAGACCGGGATGGGCTTCTGCATCTACGCCAATGCCGCGATCGCGATCGCGAAGGCGAGGGCGGCCAACCCGGACCTGCGTGTGGCCACGGTGGACTGGGACGTTCATCACGGCAACGGCACCCAGGCCGCGTTCTATACCGATCCGAACGTGCTCACCATCTCGTTGCACCAGGACGACCTCTTCCCCCGCAATAGTGGATCGATCGAGGAGCGCGGGGAGGGTGAGGGCCTCGGGTACGCGATCAACATCCCACTGCCCGCCGGCACCGGAAACGGGGGGTATGAGTACGCGATGGAGACCGTGGTGGTCCCCGCCCTGCGAGCCTTCGCCCCAGACGTGATCGTCGTGCCGTCGGGCTTCGATGCGAGCGCCTTCGACCCGTTGGGCCGCATGTCGGTAACCACGTCGGGGTATCGGTCACTGACCCGGCGGTTGATGGACGTCGCAGATGACGTGTGTTCCGGTCGGATCATGATGACCCATGAGGGCGGGTACTCACCCACGTACGTGCCGCTGTGCGGAGTGACGGTCCTCAGTGAGATGTCCGGGGTTCCGGTGGACGTGGTGCACGAGCTCTATGCCGGTTTCGACACCATGCCTGAGCAGGCGTTGAACGATTTTCAGAAGGCCGCGGTGGATCGGGCCGGTGCCGCGGTGAAACTCCCATGACCGGTGCGATTCGGATCGAGAACGCCCGGGTGTGGACCGGGTACCGCATGGCCGACGGGTCCTGGCAGACCACGGACTCGGTCCTCATGCGCGGTGGGCGCATCGTCGCGCTGGGGGATCAGGCACGTGCCCTGGACGCCGACGAGGTGATCGACATCCGGGGCGGGTTCCTCGCACCTGCATTCGGGGACGGTCACGTCCATCCGATCTTCGGTGGGCTCGAGCAGCAGTTCGCCCCCGTGCGGGATGCGGTGACCGCGGAGGGCATCGCCGCGGTGGTGGGCGAGTGGGCACGCGCCAACCCGGATGTGGAGTGGGTGCGCGGTGAGGGCTTCGACCCGACACTCGCCCCCGGCGGCGTCTTCCAGGCCGCGATGCTCGATGCGGAGGTGGCCGATCGACCCGTGGTGCTGCGCGCCACCGATTACCACACGGTCTGGGTGAACTCGGAAGCGTTGCGGCGCGCGGGATACGTCCGAGGTGTGCAGCAACCGCACGACGGCGAGATCGTGCTCGATGACAGCGGTGATCCCACCGGCACCCTGCGCGAGTGGGGTGCATGGCGACCGGTCTACGCACTGATGCCTGCGGTCGCAACGCCTCGGGTGACCGCGGCGTTGGATTATGCGACCGCGTGCTTCGCTGAATCGGGAATCACGTGGGTCCAAGACGCGTGGGTGGAGTCAGCGGATGTGGAGTCCTGGCTCACCGCACTTGACGCGGGTGTGCTCCACGTGAACGTGGACCTGGCGCAGTGGGCGGATCCGAATACCTGGCGTGATCAACTTGCGGGATTCATCGATGCCCGGCGTCGGGTGGAGGCGCGTGGTGCCCATCGGGTCACCGCCCACACGATCAAGTTCTTCGCCGACGGGGTCATCGAATCCGCGACGGGTGCGCTCATCGAGCCTTACTGTGACTGCCCTCACTCGCGCGGAATACCGAACTGGGACCCGGAGGAGCTGAAGTTGGCCATCGCGGCCATCGATGCGTACGGATTCACCCCGCACATCCACGCGATCGGCGACCAGGCGATACGTAACGCCCTCGATGCGATCGAGCACGCCGCACGCACCAACAGCCCGCGCGATCGGCGCTGGACGATCTGCCATGTGCAGCTCGTCGACCCCGTGGACATCCCACGCTTCGCCGAACTCGGTGTCATCGCGAACTTCGAGCCCTACTGGTCAAAATTCGACTCCTGGCAGAGCGCTCTGAACACCCACCGTCTCGGTGAAGAGAGGCTCAACCGGCAGTTCCAGACCGCGACCTTGGCTCGATCCGGTGCGCGCATCTCCTTCGGAAGTGACTGGCCGGTCACCACGTACGTGCCACTCGAGGGGATCCAGGTCGCCGTCACGCGGAAACTCACCCGCGACGGCCAGGCGTGGATGCCCGAGGAGTGCATCAGTGTCGACGAAGCCCTTGCGGCCTACACGTCCGGGGTCGCCTTCCAGGCTGGCCGCGATGATGCCGGCGTCCTGCGCCCGGGCGCCGTTGCGGACGTCATCTGGTTGTCCGCGGATCCGCATGACGTCGATCCGATGGACATCGGGTCGATCCGGGTGCTGGGCACGTGGCGTGCGGGGGAGTCGATCTACCGCGCGTGATGCGCGGCCCCGTCCACGGGCCGCGCTTCCATCCCCGCTGAGAAACACGGGCCTTCCCCACGAGCTGTCTGCTTCCTAGCTTCCTCGGGTGAGCACCCACCGTGTAGCCAGGTACATATACCTCTTGCATTCTAGAACATAAAAGATCTATCGTGGACCGCTGGGAGGTGAATCTTGGCTTCATCGTTCCGTGGCTGTCCGAACTGGATGTGGACTCACATGAGCAAGTGATGGCGGCTCTGGCTGCACTGGCCGTCGATGGCCCCGCTCTAGGTCGCCCATTCGCAGACAGGATCCGCGGATCTGCCTTCGCGAACATGAAGGAACTGCGCCCAGGTTCTGCGGGGGCATCCGAGCTGCGGGTGCTCTTCGCGTTCGATCCAAGACGTAGAGCCGTGATGCTCGTTGGCGGAGATAAGCGAGGTCAGTGGGACGAGTGGTACCGAGTGAACATCCCGCGAGCCGACCGGCTCTTCCGAGAACATCTGCGGGGACTAGAGGAGGGAAAGTGACGCATGGGAATGACACTTGATGAGTACCTCGCGATCAACCCTGGCGATCCCGTAAAACGCGCGAAACTGCGGGACCAAATGTTGGCAGAGTCGCGCGCCTATCGCCTGAGGGAAATGCGCGAAGCGCAGAAGTTGACCCAGACGGATGTTGCCGAGGTTCTCGAGATCAGTCAACGCCGCGTATCGGAGATCGAACGAGGGGAGTGTGATCGCATCAGAGTCGACACGTTGCGCAGATATGTGCAGGCACTGGGCGGGACACTGCGGATCGAGGCGCGCGTGGGTGAGAGTGTCTACCCCATCCTCTGAATCCCTCGTTCGGCTTCATGTCTGTCAACCAGACTTCGCACTCCTGGCTGCGGAGGCCTCGACTTGGGAGGCCGCTACCGCAGCCCGTTACGCCGATCAGCGCCGTGAAGAGTGGCTGGCCGGGCGGATCCTGGCGCGACGTGCTGTGGCCGACGTGCTCGGGTGCGATCCGTCGGATGTGGTGATCGACGTGACCGGTGACGGTGCCCCATACGTTGTGGGTGAGTTCGACGTGTGCGTATCGATCAGTCACACCCGGGATCTCGTTGTGGCGGGTGCGGTGCGTGGCCCGTGGCTGGGCGTGGATGTGGAGTGGGCGGATCGCGATGTGAGTCGATTGATGCGCGCATTGAGCCCGGTCGAGGCGGAGTGGGCCGGCGCGGTTGGCGCGGTGTCCCTGCTGGTCGCCAAGGAGGCTGCGGCGAAGTCCTGGGGTGTCGGACTGGGCGGGAGCCTGGGCAGGTGGCCGGTGGAGTCGGTTGAAGCGGATGTGATCGTGGTGGGATCACCCCTGGGTGATTCACGTTCCGTAGGCATGTGTGACCTGGATGGGGCCGTCGTGGGCGTGTGTGCCGAGCGGATTTCCGGTATTTCGGTGTCACACTGAGGCATGACCACAGTTGATCTGACCGCGAAGTCCCCCACCGGCATAAGTTTCGCCGGACTGCGCAAGTGGAACATCATCTGCGGGTTCGCCCACCTGACCCAGATGATCCTGATCTTGGTTTTGGCCAACGACTTCGCGCTCCCGGTGACCGCCGCGTATGTGCTGGGGCCGCCCGGAACACCGCCCACCGATCCGGTGACCCTGTTCGATTCCCGGATTGCCTGGGGCGTTGCTCTGTTCTTCGGTCTGTCGGCGGTGTTCCACTTCGCGATCGCGTCGCCGATGTTCTTCCCGCGGTACGTCAACGGGCTGATGGCCCAGCACAACTACTTCCGCTGGGTGGAGTACTCACTGTCTTCGTCGATCATGATCGTGCTCATCGCCCAGATCGTGGGCATCAGCGATGTCGCTGCTCTCATGGCGATCTTCGGGGTCAACGCATCGATGATCTTCTTCGGCTGGCTGCAGGAGAAGTTCGAGAAGCCGGGCGGCGGGATGCTGCCCTTCGTCTTCGGCTGCATGGCCGGAATCGTGCCGTGGCTGATCATCGTGCTCTGGGTCTTGGCCCCTGGCATCGCGGACAAGCCCGAGGTCCCCGGGTTCGTGATCGGGATCATCGTGTCGCTGTTCATCGCCTTCAACTCCTTCGCCCTGGTGCAATTCCTGCAATACAAAAAGGTGGGCAAGTGGGCCGACTACCTCCGCGGTGAGCGCAGCTACATGATCCTGAGCCTGGTCGCCAAATCCGGCCTGGCCTGGCAGATCTTCTCCGGAACCCTCGTCCCGCCGGCCTGATCTCGCGGCCCTGATGTCAGACCCCCGTGCTGGCATGGGGGCATGACACGCACACTTCCCCTGGGTGTGGTCGCCGCGCTGACCACGATCGTGCTGCTAGTGCTCGCCGCCCCTGGTGTCGGCGGCAGGTAGTGCTTCAGGCCTTAGCCACGTAGCCCCACGAGAGGCTCGCGGCCAGTAACAGCCACACCTGGTAGGGCACGAGCAGCAGCCCCATCCACAGTTGCTGACCGAACGCGATGACCGTGATCGGGATGGTGAGTACTGCGGCTGCGGTCAGGGCTGCGGCTGCCGCGGTGAGCTCGTGCGGGACGTAGAACAGGTATGCCCAGGTGATCGCGAGGGTCACCGTGATGGCCAGTGCAGCGAGTGTGACGATGATGCGCGGTGGTGAGGCGGTTTGCGTGATCGCGATCCCGACGATGATGATGACCAGGAAGTTATAGGGCCAGATCAGGCCGAATACCCACGACGGCGGTTGCCACCAGGGTTGCTCGAGGGACAGGTACCAGGCACTCCCCGTGGAGACCCAGCGGCCCGAGCCGACCGCGTAGACGATGACGAGAACGACCACGCCGACCGCTGCTGCGATGCGCCACGCCATGAGTGGAGTCTCGCACGCTCGGCGGACCCTCAGGATAAAGATCCCCATCTGCCTGCAGAGGATGAACGGGGTGTTGATGTTGCACGGATTCGCCGCCTGGTGGCCCTGACTCCGGCGGAGCGAATGCGGGAAATGGTCCAGGCGGCCAATGTTCTGATTGATGTGAGCGAGAGGGGTGCGCGGCAGTTGCGCGGCTGATGTTCGATCCCGTGCGCGTGTGTCAGGTCCTCAACGAAGATGCTGTCGACAACATTGTGATCGGAGTGGCAGCCGACCGTCCCAAGGATCGTGCCGCACTTCCGTACCTGGAATCCCTACGCGACGAGGCTGGGCACTAGGGCAGGTGCAGATGACGTCCAGTACGCGCGATGAGGCCATCGTCGAGGAGTGAATCGCGTGCGCGAACGTGTTGCTCTGGGTTCGCTGCGTCCTTCGCGAGCGCTGCAGCGGTGAGCCTGTCGTGGGCGCGCAGCAGGGCGAGGATGCGTCCGCGCTCCTGTCGGTCACTTCCGGTGTAGCTGGGCTGACGTCGTCTCGTCGTGGCGGTGTGTGGGTGACCGTGACTGCGCCATGCGCAGGAGTGAGTCAGTGGGCACTCGGTGCAACGTGGATTGGTGGCGGTGCAGATGACGGCACCGAGTTCCATGCTGGCCGCGGCCCAGGTGCTCGCCGCCTCGGGAGAGGTGGGCACGAGTGAGTCGGCGAGTGCGCGTTCGGCAGCGGTGAGGTGCGTGGGTGGGTGCTGGTCGCCCCGCCAGGCACGGGCGATCACCCGGCGGACGTTGACGTCGAGGACGGTCGTGCGCTGGCCGAAGGCGAAGGCGAGGACGGCGTTGGCGGTGTAGTCACCCACCCCGGGCAGTGTGATGAGTTCCTCATAGGTGTCCGGGACATCACCTCTATATGCGGTGGTGATGGTGCGGGCCGCCTCGTGCAGGCGGGTGGCCCGCCTCGGGTAGCCCAGGGTGCCCCAGGCCCGGATCACCTCGGCCGGTCTGGCCCCGGCCAGATCGGTGGCGGCGGGCCAGCGCTCCATCCAGGTGGTCCAGTAGGGAAGAACCCGGGGAACCGGGGTCTGCTGCAGCATGAACTCACTCACCAGCACCCCCCACGGGGTGGTGCTGCGCCAGGGCAGATCCCGTGCGTGAGCGCGGTACCAGCGGTTGACAGTGGCCGTGCCGGGGGAGCCCACGGGGCATGGTTGCACGGGCTCGGGTGGGGGGCTCGCAGGTACCGTGGCCGCATGAGCATCATCCGCCCCTCGGGACGGGAGCCCGCGAGCGTCTACTGGATGCGGCGCGGGGCGGTGGCCGTGGTGCTGATCACCGTGGTCACGATCATCGTCTGGTTCCTCACCGGTCGGGGCGGGGGCGAACCGGTCGCCGAGGTGGCCCCGACCGAGGAAGTGACCGTCGTGGATGGGATCGGTGCCGACGGGACGGTGGAGACCCTGCCCGCCGGTCCGCAGGAATGCGCAGACTCCGACATCGTCGTGCGAGCCCGGGCGGTTAAGAAGAACTACGTCTTCGGTGAGTCACCGGAGTTGACCCTGATCATCAAGAACCGGGGAACAGCTGCGTGCGTGCGCGATGTGGGGCCGAAGGCCAACGAGATCGAGATCCAGTCCGGTGGCTATCACGTGTGGTCCTCCGATGACTGCAACGCAGGGAAGCGAAGCAAGACCGTCACCATGCAGCCGGGTGAGACGTATGCGGCGACATTGACCTGGAACGGCCGGCGCAGCCAGAAGGGCTGCCCGGACCCGAAGGGACCCCGGGCCAAGCCCGGTGCCTACCAGGTGATCGGACGCAACGGGGACGTGATGAGTGAGGATCGCCGGTTCTCCATCAGTCCACGGGAGGCCCCGAAGGAGGAAGCCGCGGAGGAGGCTGCCCCCGAGTGACGTCTTGACACTCGAGTCTGGTGCTATCAGGCTGATAGCGTGACCGACCTGTTGATCCGGGATGTTCCCCCCGAAGTCCACGAGGCCTTGAAAGCTGGCGCCGAGCGCAGCGGTCAATCACTGCAGCAGTACGTGCGTGGTCGTCTGGTTGAGGCCGCGCAGCGTTTGCAGATTGAGTTCCTGTTCGCGGAGTTCTTGACCGCGCACGGAGTAGTGGATGCAGCAGCCGCGGTGGACAGTGTGCGGGCGGAACGGATCACCAATCCGCGTACGACGCGGGGAACATCGCTGTGGCTGAGCGAGTGAGTGGCCGGGTGCTGACCCTTGATCGCGGGATGGCCGCCAGCCGGGTCGCTCGGTGCGAATTCGTGCAGCTGGACTAGAACTGAGGTTCGGGCTCGTGCGTGCCGCGTGTGGCACTGATCGCCTCGGCGATCGTGCGCACCTGGTGGACTCGCATGCCCTTCGGCGCCTGCACCTTCTTGTCGGTGGCGGGGACGATCGCATCGGTGAAGCCCAGGCGTGCGGCTTCCGCCAGGCGGCGATCGAGTGAGGTGATCGGGCGCAACTCCCCGGACAGGCCGAGTTCCCCCAGCACCACGAGGTTCGCCGGGAGTGGTGTGTCGCGGACACTGCTGACGATCGCGAGTGCGGTGGCCAGGTCCGTTGCGGGTTCGGTGAGTTTGACGCCACCCACGGTGGCCACGAAGCAGTCCGCGGTGGAGGTGGTGATACGGGCGCGTCGCTCGAGGATGCCCAGCAGCATGGCGGTGCGGGCAGAGTCCAGGCCGCTGGTGACGCGTCGGGGCTGCGGGGCGTTGGTGGGTGCGATGAGCGCCTGGACTTCGGCGATGAGCGGGCGGCGGCCCTCCATCGCGACCGTGACCGCGGTCCCCGAGGCCGGGTTCTGGCGGTTGCCGAGGAACAGTCCGCTCGGATCGGCGAGTCCCTCGATACCGGACTCGGTGAGTTCGAAGCAGCCGATCTCATCGGCGGGCCCGTAGCGGTTCTTCACGGCACGTACCAGGCGCAGCGGACCGTGGCGATCCCCCTCGAAATGCAAGACGACGTCGACGAGGTGCTCGAGGGCGCGCGGACCGGCCACCGATCCGTCCTTGGTGACGTGACCGACGATCACGGTGGTCATGCCGCGTTCCTTCGCGGTGGCGATCAGGGACGCCGCGACCTCCTTCACCTGCGTGACACCACCGCCCACGCCGTCGACCTCACCGCTCGTGATGGTCTGCACCGAGTCGACGACGAGCAGGGACGGGTTCACCTTCTCCACCTGCGCCAGTGCCGAACCCAGGTCGGTCTCCGCGGCGAGGTAGAGGGAATCGGCCAGTGCATCGATGCGTTCGGCGCGAAGGCGCACCTGCGCCGCGGACTCCTCACCCGTGAGGTAGAGGGCGGTGTTGTTGTTGCTGGCCCAGCGGTGCGCGACCGCGAGCAGCAGGGTGGACTTGCCGACACCGGGTTCCCCCGCGAGCAACAGCACCGCACCGGGCACGAACCCGCCCCCGAGCACCCGATCGAACTCGGGGATGCCCGTGGTGCGCGCCGCAGCCGTGGTGACGTCGATCTGGGCGATCGGGACGGCGGGGGAGGTGGTGGCGGTGGCCTTCGTGGTGGTCGCGCGAGCTGCGCCCACCTCCTCGACACTGCCCCAGGCCTGGCACTCCCCGCAGCGGCCCACCCACTTCGCCGTAGTCCAGCCGCACTCGGCGCAACGGAAGGTGGCGGTGGGCTTGGCCATGGTTACCGCGGATCGGCAGGGTGGGGAGACAGTCCGATATCGGTGGGCCGCTTCTTCAGCAGTTCCTCGCGGTCCCGGCAGATCCCGACGAGAACCTCGTAGGCGTCCGTGCCGATCAGCGCGACGAGTTCGTCGCGGTTGGACAGGTAGACCGGCTTCGACCCGACGTGGGCCTCGGTGTTGCCGGAGCAGTACCAATTCAGGTCGTGACCACCCTCACCCCAGGCACGGCGGTCGAACTCCCCGATCACGATGACGTCGCGCTCGGTGTCGTCGTCGTAGTTCTGCTTCTCGTAGGCCCGCCGGATCGGCAACTGCCAGCAGACATCGGGCTTGGTCTCCACGAACGAGACACCCTCGCGGGCCGCGAGGTGATGCAGGGCGCAGCCGTAGCCGCCGGGAAAGTCCTTGGAGTTGTGGAAGATGCAGGCGCCGTTGACCACACGTGTCTTGTTGGCCCCGTCCTCCTTCTCCGTCCACCCCTTCTTCTCGGCCTTGCCCTTGTTCTCCCAGAGGTCGTCGGTGAGCTTGGCCACCCACTTCTTCACGCGCTTCTCATCGGCCTTCTCGGAGAAGTGCGCCCCGTGGGCGCAGCACCCGGCATCGGGGCTCTTCTTGACGATCCCCTTGCACCCATTACCGAAGATGCACGTCCATCGGGAGGTCAGCCAGGTCAGATCCGCCCGGATCAGATTCGTGTTATCGGCCGGGTCGACGAACTCGACCCACTGTCGCGGGAAATCCAGGGGCACCTCGGGCACGGGGCAACCCTAAGCGGGGTGGGTGACTGTTGTCGCTCGTGGGGCCGACCCCGGGGTGCGCATCCGCAGTAGCGTCTGAGCATGCGCTTGGGCGTCCTCGATATCGGCTCCAACACCGTGCACCTGCTCATCGTCGACGCCCACTATGGAGCCGCACCCATCCCGGCATCGAAACGCAAGGTGCAGCTGCGGCTGGCCCAGCACATCGGCCCCGACGGCAGCATCGATCAGGGCTTGGTCGAGGAGTTGATCGCGTTCATCCAGGAGAGTCAGACCTTCGCCGAGGACATGGGTGTCACCGAGTTGATGGCCTTTGCCACCTCGGCGATCCGCGAGGCGAGGAATGGCGCTGATGTGTTGGCGCAGGTGCGCGCGGCGACCGGACTGTCCATCGTGGTCCTGTCCGGTGATGAGGAAGCGCGGCTGACCTTCCTGGCCGTGCGCCGATGGTTCGGCTGGTCGTCGGGTCGGTTGCTCGTCATGGATATCGGTGGAGGATCGCTGGAGTTGGCCTCGGGCACGGACGAGGAGCCCGATGCCGCGGTGTCACTCGAGCTCGGCGCGGGGCGGATGACCCGGGAGTTCCTGCATTCGGATCCGGTGCGCTCCGAGGAGATGCGCGCGCTCCGCAAGCATGCACGCGCCGCGGTCGGCGATGTCGTCGGTGCGCTGCGCAGGGTCGGCGAG
>JBILLS010000062.1:0-5410 GCA_044375955.1 Candidatus Nanopelagicales bacterium
GGTTAGCTGCCGCCACCTCGAAGACCTTCAAGCAGTTGGCCCGCATCGCCGGCGCACCGTCGGAGGCGGATGGTCCGTACGCGCGGCGCACCCTGAAGTACTCCGATGTTCGCGATCTCGTCACGTTGTTGTCATCGAAGACCGTGGCCGAGCGCACGAAACTCCCAGGAGTCTCCGTCGGGCGCGCGGGTCAATTGCTGGCCGGCGCGATGGTCGCGGAGGCGGCGATGGATCTGCTCTCGGTCGAGGAGCTGGCGGTATGTCCGTGGGCGTTGCGCGAGGGAGTCATCCTGCGACACATGGACGGATTGCCCCGGTGACCACCCGTCCGATGACGGATCCCGCCGTCGGACTGAGTGCGGCAGAGGTCGCGTCGCGCGTCGCACGTGGTGAGGTCAACACCCAGGTTGTGGCGAAGGCGCGCAGCCTGCGCAGCATTGTCCGTGAGAACACCCTCACCTGGTTCAACTTCCTGGTGGGCTCCCTGTGGATCGTGATGCTCCTGATTGCACCGATCCAAGACTCGCTCTTCGGTTTCGTCATCGTCGCCAACACCGCGATCGGCATCATCCAAGAGTGGCGGGCGTCACGGACACTTGCGAAGTTGGCCGTGGTGACGATGGCGCAGCCGGTGGTGCGGCGCGACGGAGTCGATGCCCCGATACCTGCCTCGGACATCGTTCTCGACGACGTCGTGGTGCTCGCAACCGGGGATCAACTCGTCGTAGATGGGACCGTGCTCTCCACAGCGGGAATGGAGATCGACGAGAGCCTGCTCACCGGTGAAGCCGATCCGGTCGACAAGAACGTCGGCGACGCCGCAATGTCCGGATCCTTCGTGGTCGCCGGGTCCGGGTCGATGCAGGCCACCCGCATCGGACGGGAGTCTTTCGCCTCCGGGCTCACCGAACAGGCGGCAAAGTTCCAGACGACACAGTCGGAATTGCGCGACGCGATCAACCGGTTCATCCGCTACGTCTCCTACGCGCTGCTCCCAGTCGGCGGGTTGTTGCTGTGGTCGCAATTGGTCACCGCGGACCTGCCCTGGCGCGATGCGCTTCGGGGCACGATCGCCGGTGTCGTGACCATGGTTCCCGAGGGACTGGTCCTGCTCACCAGCATCGCGATGGCGGTGTCGGTGGTGCGCCTGGCCCGCAAGAAAGTCCTCGTGCAGGACTTACCGGCTGTTGAGACCCTCGCGCGCGTCGATGTGATCTGCGTGGACAAGACGGGGACGTTGACGCTGCCCGGGATGCAGGTGCGGGAGGTCGTGGACCTGCGTTCTCCCGGCAGTGCTGCACCATCCGGTGCCGTGGCGGTCGACCTCGGGGCGGTGCTGGGTGCCCTCGGTGCCAGCGAGTCCTCACCCAATCCGACATTGGCCGCCATCGCCACCGCGTACCCGTCACCGGGATGGGCGGTGGAGTCCAACGTCCCGTTCTCCAGTGCACGCAAGTGGTCGTCAGTGACCTTCGCCGACCACGGCACCTGGGTGATGGGCGCACCGGAAATGGTCGCTCCCGGTGATGCCACGGTGTTGTCGCGGGCATCCGGTTTCGCCGACATCGGTGCGCGGGTACTCCTGCTGGCCCAGGCCGACGGTGTCGTGACAGCGGAGGCGCTGGGCGCATGCGCGCCCGTCGCGTTGGTGGTGATCGACCAGCAGTTGCGCCCCGATGCGGCCGAGACAGTGCGCTACTTCCTGGAGCAGGACGTCGAAGTCAAGGTCATATCCGGCGATAACGCGGTGACCGTGGGCGCGATCGCCGAGCAGGCCGGGATCCCGGGTGCGGAACACCCGGTGGACGCACAGCACCTGCCCGCCTCAACCGCGGAGATGGCATCGGTGATGGCCGAGTCCTCCGTCTTCGGTCGGGTGACCCCGGGTCAGAAGCAGGAGATGGTCGACGCCTTGCACCTGCGCGGGGCCACGGTGGCGATGACCGGTGATGGCGTTAACGACGTCCTCGCGTTGAAGGCCGCCGATCTCGGCATCGCGATGGGCTCGGGTTCGGGCGCGACGCGAGCGGTGGCGCAATTAGTGCTGGTCGATAGCAAATGGTCGGTGATGCCCAGCGTGGTCGCCGAGGGTCGCCGAGTGCTCGGCAACATCGAGCGTGTCTCCGATGTGTTCCTGACCAAGTCCTTCTACTCGATGGTGGTGTCCCTGGCGACCGGCATCTTCGCCATCGCCTTCCCCTTCCTTCCGCGCCACCTGTCGTTGATCAGCGCACTGACCATCGGAATTCCTGGATTCCTCCTCGCGTTGATGCCGAACACGGAGAAGTTCCGGCCTGGGTTCTTCCGGCGCGTGGTGGTCTTCGCCCTCCCCGCGGGTCTGATCGCCGCGACGTGCGCGCTGGTCAGCTACGACCTTGCGCGACGGGTGGGGGAACCGGTGCTGAACGCGCAGGAAGCCGCCACCATCACCCTGTTCATCGTCGCCACCGCCGTAACCCTCGAGGCAGCCCGGCCGCTGAACCTGCTGCGCGTCGGGATCGTGGCACTCATGGTCGTGCTGTTCGTATCCGTCCTGCTCATCCCGCCCCTGTCGTCGTTCTTCGCCCTCGCCCTCACGCCCGAGAGGTACTCACTCGTCGCCATCGGCGTGGGTCTCGTGGGGGCCGCCCTGATCTGGCTGGCTAGCGTGATCACGGACAAGTGGCGGCATACGAAGGGTGGACCGGCATGAGGATCGGGTTGTCGACCTCCTCGGTGTTCCCCGAGTCCACCGCTGCCGCATTCGAGTTGGCAGCCGGGTTGGGCTACGACGGCGTCGAGGTCATGGTGGGCACCGATGCCGTCAGTCAGGACGAGAACGCCCTGCTGCACCTGCGTGACCACTACGGGGTCGAGGTGCTCTCGATCCACTCACCCTGTCTCCTCATCACCCAGCGGGTGTGGGGGACGGATTCATGGGGGAAGTTGCAGCGGGCACAGAAGGTCGCCGAGTTGCTCGGTGCGCGCACCGTGGTGGTCCACCCACCGTTCCGGTGGCAGAGGGAGTACGCACGCGAATTCGTGGAGGGTCTGCGCCGGATGGAATCGGAGACCGATGTGCGGTTCGCGGTGGAGAACATGTATCCCTGGCGTGCGGGCCCCGGTCGCCTAGGTGCGTATTCGCCGGACTGGGATGTGCGCAACCACGACTACACCCACACCACCCTCGACCTCTCACACACCGCCGTCTCCGGCAGCGACGCGGTGGAGATGGCGCGCGACCTGGGTGCGCGGCTCTCACATATACACCTCGCCGACGGCACCGGAGCACCCGTCGACGAGCACCTGGTCCCCGGGCGCGGAACGCAACCGGTGGCAGAGGTGCTGCGCGGTTTGGTGGCCACGGGTTTCACCGGGGATGTGATCGCCGAGGTCGGCACCCGCCGTGCCGCCGATCGCGCGGCCCGCGAAGTCGATCTGCGCGAGACACTCGAGTTCGCACGCACGCACCTGGGGGCCCACGATGGATAGCGCGGACGTCGGACGGGCAGCCGCCGCAGCCGCACGCGCGGTCCTGGCCCGTGCCGGGTACGCGGACACCACGTTGAAGACCGTCGCCAATGCGGCGGGCATCGCACCGGATGTGCTGGCCTCGCTCTATCGCAATCGCGAGGAGTTGCTCAGCGCAGCACTCCAACTGCCCTTCGACCCGGCGGCCGCGGTCCCCCGGCTGATCGGCCCGGGGCTGGAGGGGATGGGTGAGCGCCTGGTGCGCGCCGCCATGGCCGTCATGCAGTCCGACCAGATGCGCAGCGACATCGCCTACGTCGGGCGGGTGGCATCCGAGGGCGCTGCCGGTTCCGGTGCGGGAGCGGTCACCGGCGTGGCCGATGCCGTGGGTCTGGTCCGCGGGGCCTTCGACTACATCCAGGACACGGTCGTGGACCGGGCCCTGGAGAGCCTGGGCGTGCCCGATGCGCGGATGCGCGGTGCACTCATCACCTCCTACCTGGCCGGGGTGATGATCACCCGCTACGTGGTGAAGATGGAACCGCTGGCCTCAGCGAGCGAGGATGAGGTCGTGGCGTTGGTGGCTCCCCTGGTGCAGCGGACCCTCGATCCCCGTCACCCGCTGGTCGGGGAGGCGTAGGGGTGGGGATCGTCGACACCGTCCTGCGGGACAACCCGGTCGTGCGCGCGGTGAGTTCCCGGGTGACCCGCGGTGACTACGTGCACGCCGGCGTGGATGCTGCGGTCGCGCTCACCGACAGCGGCCGGTGGGTGTCCTTCGAACGCGTCGACACCGAGGAACCCGACGTCGTTCTCGCCGATGCCGTCGGATTGGCGCGGGCGCTCTACGACGCCGGACTCTCGGGTGTCAGCGAGATCGACGTCTTCCCCTTCGACCTCGGAGAGGAGCGCCTGATGGTGCTCGCCCGGACATGCGCGGAGACCCGCGTCGATCTCATGCTCGGATTCGGTGACGGTGCAGACATCGACGTCACCTGGGACCTCGCCGAACGTCTGCGCGCCACAGGGGCGTCGGTCGGCGTGACGGTGAGTGCCGCGATGCGTCGTACGGAGGCGGACTGTCGCACCTGGGCCGACTCGCGCATTCGCCTGGTGAAGGGTGCCCACCAACCCGCGGGCGGTCCGATCTTCCGCAGCACCCACGAAGTGGACAAGTCCTACGTGCGGTGCGCACGCGCCTTGATCGCCGGATCCGGGATGGCCAGCTTCGCCACCCACGACCAGCGGCTCGTCGAGATCGTCGAGGCTCTGGCCGACAAGCGGTTGCGCGCCCCGGGCAGCTACGAGTTCGCCTTCTACGCGGGTCGGCGCGACAACGAGCAGCAGCGACTCCTCGCCGGAGGTCACCGCGTGCGGGTGAGCATCCCCCTCGGCCCGGACCTGCTGGCGCGGGTGGTCGGCAACCTCGTGCAGCAGCCCTCCACCCTGGCCTCCGGAGTACTCGCCCTGGTGCCCCGGCGATCCGTGGCAGGGTGAGCCCATGCGCGTGGTGGTGATCGGTGGTGGCGTGATGGGCCGGGCCCTGATCGCCGGCTTCGCCGACCTCGACCCG
Source organism: Candidatus Nanopelagicales bacterium (assembly GCA_044375955.1). Taxonomy (GTDB): domain Bacteria; phylum Actinomycetota; class Actinomycetes; order S36-B12; family S36-B12; genus VGCC01. Next base: position 5,024 of record JBILLS010000062.1, read on the forward strand.
GCACCCGAGGTCGCCGTCGTCGAGAAGGACGCGGCGAAGGCTGCGGATCTGCAGGCCGCCGGGTTCGCGATCGTGGACCTCGACGCCCTGGCCGACGCCGACGTCGTACTGATCGCGGTCAAGCCGCAGGATGTCGGCGCACTCGTCTCCCAGGTGGGAGCGTCCATCCCCCCGTCGGCGGTCGTGATCTCGATCGCGGCCGGGGTGAGCACCGCTGCCCTGGAGTCCCATATCGCCGCCGCGGGTGGCTCCGCGCGCAGCATCGTCCGCGTCATGCCCAACACCCCGGCCCGCATCGGTGCCGGAGTGCTCGGGGTCAGCGCGGGGGCCGCGTGCCCCGAGTCCGCCGTGGCCACGGCGGTGCGCCTCATGGAGACCGCGGGCGTC
>JBILLS010000054.1:0-9598 GCA_044375955.1 Candidatus Nanopelagicales bacterium
AGAGCATCAGGAGGCGCTCACGGCGGTGTCCGGGAGCGGCCCGGCGTACGTGTTCTACCTCGCCGAGAAGCTCATCGAATCCGCCCGGGCCCACGGCCTGTCCGAGGAGGTCGCGTCCACCATCGTGCGCCAGACCGTCCTCGGGTCGGCGTTGCTCTACGCCGAGTCCGGGGAGTCGCCCGAGGTGCTGCGGAGGAACGTCACCTCACCCGGTGGCACCACTGCTGCGGCCATCGCGGTTTTCGAGGATCGTGCCCTCGCTGCGATCGTCCACGACGCGCTGGCCGCCAACATCACCCGGTCCGGGGAGCTGTCCCTCTGACCGGACCAATTTGGGGATCCGGTTTCCCAACTGCCCCAGAGCCCACTAGTGTTCGGATGCCCGGGCGGGATGGCCCGGATGGGAAAGGGGAATCATGGCCGGCACCGACTCATCGCTCAACGAGGTGCGATTCCTGACCGTTGCCGAGGTCGCCGCGGTGATGCGCGTGTCCAAGATGACCGTGTACCGGCTGGTGCACAACGGCGAACTCCCCGCAGTGCGCGTTGGTCGGTCTTTCCGTGTTCCCGAGCAGGCAGTGCACACCTACCTGCGGGACTCCTACGTCGAGACCGCCTGATCACTTCTGTCGCGCCCTCAGTAGGCTTCGGCGTCATTAACTTTCACGTAGGGATCGTTCATGGGCTCAGTGGTCAAGAAGCGGCGCAAGCGGATGGCCAAGAAGAAGCACCGCAAGTTGCTCCGCCGTACCCGGGTCCAGCGACGCAATAAGAAGTAACCCTGTCGATCGCCCTGGTCACCGGCGTCTCCCGCTACCTCGGGGGGCGGCTGGCCACGGAACTCACTGCCGACCCGACCTTCACGCGGGTCATCGGCGTGGACGCGATCGAGCCGCCACGGACCCTGCCGTGCGAGTTCGTCCGCGCGGATATCCGCAACCCGATCCTGACCCGGGTCCTCGAGGACGCGGGCGTCGACACCGTCATCCACATGGGCGTCATCTCCACCCCCCGGCAGGCCGGGGGACGGATGGAGATGAAGGACATCAATGTCATCGGCACCATGCAGCTCCTCGCCGCCTGTCAGCGCACCGAGTCGGTGCGCTCCCTGGTGGTGAAGTCCACATCCATGGTCTACGGCTCCGGGCCGAAGGATCCGGCCATGTTCACCGAGGACACCGAGCCGCGACACCAACCCGCATCCGGGTGGGCGAAGGACTCAGTCGAGGTGGAGGGTTATGTGCGCAGTTTCGGTCGTCGTCGTCCCGACGTGCGCATCGTGACGCTGCGTTTCGCCAACATCATCGGACCCGGAATGCGTACCGGCATGACCGCGTACTTCCGACTGCCGGTCGTCCCCACCGTCGCGGGATTCGATCCACGTCTTCAGTTCACGCATGAGGATGACTCACTCGCTGCCGTGCGTGTTGCGGCCGTGACCGAGCGCTCCGGCACGTTCAACATCGCCGGGGACGGCGTGATCACGGTGACTCAGGCGATCCGGCACATGGGCAAGATCCCGGTGCCCACACCGCGGGTTGCTCTCGATGCATTGCGCCAGGTCGGAAGCATCGGCGCGGACTTCTCCTCGGAGCAGATCCGCTTCCTGACCTACGGGCGGGTACTCGACACCACCGCAGCCCGGGACATCCTCGGGTTCACGTGTGAGTATTCGACGGTGGAGGCGTTCGACGACTTTGCCCGACAGGCCGGGAGTTCCTAGATGGCCGAGTCGATTTCCCAGGCATCGCGACGCGTCGGCAATACCGGGCCGCAGCCGGAGTCACCGCGTGTCGTCATCGATGCCGAGACCTCCGGCTCGGTGGATATCGGCGAGTTCCTGCACGATCGAGTGACCGGCGACTACCCCGTCGACGATTTCGGGTTCGACCCCGAGTTCACCGAGACCGTTCTGCTGCCGTTGGTGCGGCCGTTCTACCGCAACTGGTTCCGCGTGGAGAGCAGCGGACTCGAGCACATCCCCGCAGACTCCGGTGCACTCGTCGTCGCCAACCACTCGGGAACGCTCGCCTTTGACGCGATCATGACCCAGGTCGCCCTGAAGGACGACCACCCCGCGCACCGCAACCTGCGCATGCTCGCCGCGAACCTGGTGTTCGAGACACCGGTGATCGCCGATCTCGCGCGTAAGGCCGGTCACACCCTGGCCTGCCACGCCGATGCTGAGCGCCTGCTCGCCGCCGGGGAGATCGTCGGTGTGTGGCCGGAGGGGTTCAAGGGAATCGGTAAGCCGTTCCGGGAGCGCTACCGGTTGCAGCGCTTCGGTCGCGGGGGATTTGTGGCCGCCGCGATCCGCACCGGTGCACCGATCATCCCCACCGCCATCGTGGGTGCCGAGGAGATCTACCCGATGCTCGCCAACGCCAGCCCCCTCGCGCGAATACTGGGGCTGCCCTACTTCCCGATCACCCCGACCTTCCCGGCGCTCGGGCCACTCGGATTGATTCCGCTACCGAGTAAATGGCTGATCCACTTCGGCACCCCGATCCCGACAGCGGACTATCCGGCCGATGCGGCCGACGACCCCATGGTGCTGTTTGACATGACCGACCAGGTACGCGAATCGATCTCCGCGTCCATCGCGCGATTGCTCGCGATGCGGGAGTCGGTCTTCGGTTAGCCGCGTCGGCGCAGGGCGCGCAGGGTGTAGCCGACGGCGAGGCCCGCCGCGACACCGGCGGCTCCGGTTGCCACCGGCTTGATGTACGGCCGGATATGCGCGCGCCGGCGGAAGTCCCGGATCCGCCAGTCCAGAGTGCGTGCGTGTTCGCGCAGTTCCGGATCAGGATTGACCGCGACGGGAAAACCGACCTCGGACAGCATGGGAACGTCGTTGATGGAATCCGAGTACGCGCTGCACTGCGCGAGGTCGAGGCCCTCGCGCTCGGCGAGTGCGCGCACCGCCTCGGCCTTTGCCAATCCATGTAGCGGTGGTCCAACGAGTCGCCCGGTGTAGCGCCCATCGCGGATCTCCGACACCGTGCCTAGGGCGCCGGTGAGACCCAGGCGCCGGGCGATGACGCTGGCGAGTTCGACGGGTGTCGCGGTCACCAACCACACCTGCTGCCCGGCATCCAGGTGCCCCTGCGCCAGGGCGAGCGTTCCCGGGATCAACTTGTCGACCATCACTTCGTCGAAGATCACCTCGCCGAGTGCGGCGAGATCGTCGACCTTGCGGCCTTCGACGAACGAGAGCGCGGACTGGGTGACCGAGGCCATGTCCTCGAGGTCCTCGGAACCGCTCGTCACGAACTTCAACTGCTTGATGCCGAAGCCGACGATCTGGCGCGGGGTGAAGAAGTTGTGCCGCGCCAGTCCGACGGCCACGTGGTAGAGGCTGGAGCCCTTCATGATCGTGTTGTCGACATCGAAGAAGGCCGCCGCGTTCGTCTGTGTCTCGGGAACGACCGCGGCCTGCGCGGAGGCCCGACCTGAACGGCGATACGACGACAGCACGCTGTCGGAGGTGCCGGGTGCCTGCTCGTCGACCATAGAGGGAATGTAGTGACGTGGGCCTGGGGGGGGGGAGAATGAAGCGGTGGCCCGAGTGGAGATCGTCGGCAAGCCCGCCTGTCACCTGTGCGCCGATGCCGAGGCGGTGGTGGCCGCGGTCTGCGCCGAGCTCGGGGTGGACTACGTCGTGCACTCGATCCTGGACGACCCGGTCCTGGCGGACCGCTACTGGGAGCAGATCCCGGTGGTCCTCGTGGACGGTCGGCAGCACGACTTCTGGCGGGTGGACCCGGTGCGCCTCCGGAGTGCCCTAACGTCCTGATATCGGACGTTTCCGTCCGGTCAACTTTGTGCATTCGTTACCGTGACGCATACATTCCTCCCCGTCGCTCGCATGAGTCCAGGAGCACCGTGCCACTTCCCACCGACCGTCTCGCCTCGCGCGGGATTCCCGATGCCACCGTCGCCCGGCTACCCGTGTACCACCGGGTGCTGGCGGCGTTGCAGGAAGACGGCGTCACCACGGTCAGCAGTGAGGAACTCGCCATCGCCTGCGGGGTCACCTCGGCCAAGTTGCGCAAGGACCTCTCCCACCTCGGCTCCTACGGCACCCGCGGCGTGGGGTACGACGTCGAATTCCTCAGCTACCAGATCGCGCGCGAGTTGGGCATCACCCAGCCGTGGGGCGTGGTGCTGGTCGGCGTCGGCAACCTCGGTCGGGCACTCGTGTCCTACCGCGGTTTCGCCAGTCGCGGATTCCGCATCGTCGGACTGATCGACGCGGATCCGAACGTCGTCGGAGCGCAGGTCGCCATCGGCGACGAGAACCACCGTGTGCGTGCCCTCGCCGATCTTCGCGAGGTGGTCCGGATGGGCAATGCCAGCATCGCCGTCATCGCGACCCCCGCGGACGCCGCACAAGAGGTGTGTGATCGCCTCGTCGCCGCGGGAATCACCAGCATTCTGAACTTCGCCCCGGTCGTCTTGAGCGTTCCCGCGGGTGTCGAGGTACGCAAGGTCGATCTCGCAGTCGAACTGCAGATCCTGGCCTTCCACGAACAACGGCGCAGCGAAACGCTGCCGGAGGTGATGAACGCATGAGTGCGTCCAAGAAGGCGCCTGCGAAGAAGGCAGTGGCGAAGAAGGTTGCCGCGAAGCCCGTGAAGAAGGCGGCCCCCGCGAAGAAGGCTGCCGCAGCGCCACCGGCCAAGAAAGCCGCAGCCGTACCGGCTCCCGCGAGTGAGCCGGTGAAGAAGCCTGCCAAGAAGTCACCCGCGCCGATCATCGACGACTCAGGCCCGGAGGAGGCGCCGGCACCCGTGAAGCGCGCCCCGCGCGTCACAACAGTGTCGATCCTCGCCGGTGGACCGGGGGATCCCCAGCTGCTCTCGGTGCGCGCCGCAGCACTTCTCGATCGCGCCGACGTGGTGATCGCCGATGTCGAGACACTCGGTATCGCGCAGGCTTATGCCCGACCCGAGGTGATCACCACCCCGATCGGCAAGGACGGTGTCGCGCTCGCTCCCGCGGAACGTGCCAAGGCCGCCGCCGATGCCGCGAAAGCAGGGCAGCACGTTGTACGTCTCATCGCCGGGGACCCGATCATCGACGGCACGCTGGTGAACGAGGCGTCTGCGCTGACCAAGCTCGGCATGACCTTCGAGGTGGTGCCCGCCGTATCCGAGGTCTCGGGCATCCCCGCGTACGCCGGTTTCAGCCTGACCGGCGGCAAGGTGCGCGAGGTGCGGGTCCTCGACGCACAAGCCTCGGACACCCCGTGGGCCGAACTCATGTCACCGCGCGCCACCCTCGTCTTCGTGCGCGGCGCGGACAAGGCGCCGCAGATCGCCGAGGCGCTGATGAAGGCCGGGCGCGATCACTCGACGCCGATCGCCGTCACCCGTGAGGGCTCCACCGTGGACCAGCGCACCATCGTGTCCACCCTGGGGGAGGTCGGCGCGGTCGCCAAGGCGCAGCGTGCACACGGCCCGGGACTCGTCGTCGTCGGTGAGATCATCGAGCAGCGCGAGAAACTCGACTGGTTCGAGCGCAAGTCCCTCATCGGCTGGCGCGTGTTGATCCCGCGCACCCAGGACAACGCGGGTCCGCTGATCGAGTTGCTCCGCGCCAACGGTGCGGTGCCGGTTGAGGTCCCCACGATCTCGGTCGAGCCCCCGCGCACCCCGCAGCAGATCGATCGCGCGGTGCACGGCCTCGTCTCGGGACGCTACGAGTGGATCGGGTTCACCTCCGTCAATGCCGTGCGCGCCATCCGCGAGAAACTCGACGAGTACGGGCTCGACGCCCGCTCCTTCGCCGGCCTCAAGGTGGCCGCCGTGGGTGACTCCACCGTCGATGCACTCATCGAATTTGGCGTGCGTCCCGATCTCGTTCCGCGCGAGGAGCAGACCACCCAGGCACTGTTGGACATCTGGCCGGTGTACGACTCCCTCGTCGACCCGATCAACCGGGTGTTCCTGCCGCGTGCGGACATCGCCACCGACACCCTCGTCGCCGGTCTCGGTGAACTCGGCTGGGAGGTCGAGGACATCACCGCGTACCGCACGGTGCGTGCCGCCCCGCCGCCCGCCGCGACCCGTGAGGCCATCAAGTCCGGTGGATTCGATGCCGTTCTCTTCACCTCCAGTGCGACAGTGCGCAACCTCGTGGGCATCGCGGGAAAGCCGCACCTGTCGACCGTGGTGGCCTGCATCGGACCGCAGACCGCGAAGACCGCGCAGGAGCATGGTCTGCGGGTCGACGTCCTCGCCGAGATCAGCACACCCGAGGGACTCGTGCAGGCGTTGGCCGCGCACGGTAACTCGTTGCGTGATGCTGCCACCGAAGCCGACGGCAGCTGGCGTCCGAGCAAGCGCCGGGTCGTGGCGCGGCGCAAAGTCACCTGATCTGCGACGATCACTACATGGCCGATGACCGCACGGTGGTGCACCTGCTGCGACATGGCGAGGTGCATAACCCGGAGAAGGTGCTCTACGGCCGCCTGCCCGGCTACCGACTCTCCACCCTGGGTGAGCAGATGGCGGACCGTGCCGCCGCTGCGCTGGCGGAGCACGACGTCGCTCTCGTGGTGTCCTCGCCGATGGAGCGGGCGCAGCAGACCGCCGCACCGGTCGCCCTGCACCACGGCCTGGAGATCGTGACCGACGAGGACCTGATCGAGGCGGACAACGTCTTCGAAGGCCAGCGGGTGAGCGTCGGCGACGGGGTTCTCAAGCAACCGAGCACCTGGAAGCACCTCTACAACCCGTTCCGTCCGTCGTGGGGTGAGCCCTACGACGTCGTGGCCCGGCGCATGCGCGCGGCGATCCGAACAGCGCGCAATGCGGTGCGCGGACGCGAGGCAGTGCTCGTCAGCCACCAGCTGCCGATCTGGGTCGCACGCCTGGATGCTGAGAATCGCCGGTTGTGGCACGACCCACGCTCACGGCAGTGCACTCTCGCGTCATTGACGTCGCTGACCTTCGATAAGGACGACGCCCTCGTCTCGATCGCCTACACGGAGCCCTCGCGCGATCTGCTCGAGAAGGCCAGTCGCATCGCCGGGGCCTGATATGCGCGTGCTCCTGGCGGTGGTGCTCGCGGTCACGCTGGGCGCGTGCAGCAGTGCTAGTGGGGAGGCCGGGTCCGGGTTCGTCTCGGGTGACGGCTCCCTCGCGGTGGTGGTGACGGAGGAGCGGTTGCCCGCCCCCGATGTCTCCGGCACGACCCTCACCGGCGATGCGCTGCGCCTCTCCGACTACCGCGGCAAGGTCGTCGTCCTGAACGTCTGGGCGTCCTGGTGCGCACCGTGCCGAGCAGAGGCGCCCGCGCTCAATGCACTATCCGAGGAGTTCCTCGACGACGGTGTCCAATTCATCGGGTTGAACACCCGTGATTCCCAGGCGGCGGCGGAAGCGTTCGTCGCGAGCAAGGGTGTGCCGTACCCGAGCCTGGTCGATTCCGACGGTCGCATCCAGGTGCAATTCGTTGACTCCCTGCCTCCGCAGGCGATCCCGTCCACGGTGATCATCGATCGCGAGGGTCGCGTTGCCGCGCGCGCATTGGGCAAGGTGAGTGAATCCGATCTGCGCGGATTGATCGAGCCGCTCATCACCGAGGGCTCGGACGAGGCCCCGTCGTGAGCGATATCGGGACGCTCGTGACCAGCGGGTCACTGTTGCTCGCCATCCCGATCGCCTTCCTGGCCGGAATCATCGCTTTCGTCTCGCCCTGCGTGCTCCCGTTGGCGCCGGGATACGTGTCCTACGTCACCGGATTGACGGGCGCGGAGCTGGCGGACAACTCCCGGCGCGGGCGCGTGCTTCTCGGCAGCCTCGGCTTCGTCCTCGGCTTCAGCATCGTGTTCGTCTCCTACGGCGCACTCTTCGGCGGCCTGGGTGCGGTGCTGCTGCAGTACGAGGCGATCATCACGCGCGTCCTCGGCGTGCTCGTCATCGTGATGGGACTGGCGTTCATGGGCCTGATCCCCGGGCTGCAACGCGAGTACCGCATCCACCGCGTTCCCACCTGGGGAGTCGCGGGTGCACCACTCCTGGGCATCCTCTTCGGAATCGGATGGACCCCGTGTATCGGGCCGACACTGACCGCGGTGCAGAGCATGGCGTTCAGTGAAGCCAGTGCGGCCCGCGGTGCCCTGCTGTCGCTCGTGTACTGCCTGGGTCTCGGGCTGCCATTCGTGCTCTTCGCGCTGCTGTTCAGTCGTGCCGCGCGCGCCACGGCCTTCATCCGCGCGCACTACATCGTGATCATGCGCCTCGGTGGGGGGATGCTCGTGCTTGTCGGCCTGCTGATGGTCACCGGGCTGTGGTTGCAGTTCACGATCTGGCTGCGCACCCTCGTCCCCGGGTTCGAAACCGCGCTGTAGGGCACACTGGAGAGGTGGTCACCACCGCGCCGCCGCCGCTGAGCACCGGTGGCTTCCTGCGCTGGTCCTGGCGGCAGCTGACCAGCATGCGGACATCGTTGATCCTGCTGTTCGCCCTCGCGGTGGTCTCTATCCCCGGTTCGATCCTGCCCCAGCGCGGAACCAATCCGATCCTCGTCGACGAGTGGATCGACGATGCCCCGACATGGGGCCCGATCCTCGATTCCCTCGGATTCTTCGACGTCTACGCCGCGCCCTGGTTCGCCGCGGTCTACCTCCTGCTGTTCATCTCGCTGATCGGCTGCGTCATCCCGCGTGCGGGCGTGCACTGGGGCGCGCTGCGCACCCAGCCCCCACCCGCACCGCGCTACCTCACCCGGTTCCCCGGGACGATCGAGTGGGCCGACCCGCGGTCCGAGGCCGCGGTTCTCGCCGCTGCGCGAGAGGCCTTGCAGGGGTGGCGGATCCGCACGGAGGACGGTGCGATCTCCGCCGAGCGCGGGTATCTCAAAGAGACCGGGAACTTGATTTTCCATATCTCCCTTATCGGCGTCCTCATCGGTGTTGCACTCGGTGGACTATTCGGGTGGCGCGGAAATGTGATCGTGCGCGAGGGCAGTGGCTTCTCCAACACCCTGACCCAGTACGACGCCTGGGGTGGCGGTCGTCTCACCGGTGACACGGCGTTGGCGCCCTTCTCGTTCACCCTCACCGACTTCCGCGTCGAGTTCTCCCGCGACGAGGCGCAGCGCGGATCACCCACCCTGTTCCAGGCGGAGATCGCCTACCAAGACAACCCGCAGGTCGCTCCCGTGCGCGAGGTCATCGAGGTCAACTACCCACTCGAGGCCGATGGGGCCAAGGTCTTCCTCGTCGGGCACGGATACGCGCCACACTTCGTCGTGCGCGACGCCTCCGGCGCGGTGCTGTTCGACGACTCGGTGCCCTTCCTGCCGCAGGACGGCGGCTTCACCTCCACCGGCGTGGTCAAGGTGCCCGATGCCAGTCCCCAGCTCGGATTCACTGCACTCTTCCTGCCCACGACCGCCGTCGATGACATCCGCGGTCCCCATTCCACCTTCCCCGAGGCCGACGACCCGTCGGTATTCCTCTCGGCCTGGACCGGTGACCTCGGTCTCGACGGGGGAGTGCCCCAGAGCATCTACACCCTCGAGACCGAGGGCATGGAGCAGATCGGACTCGAGGCACTCGTCCCCGGTCAGACGTGGGAGTTTCCGC
>JBILLS010000010.1:0-51595 GCA_044375955.1 Candidatus Nanopelagicales bacterium
CCGATTGCCGATGCTGTACAAAGAACCGCAAGGACGATGCTGAGGATCGAATGGACTGAATTCATCGCTCCAAATTATACTGCCACTTGATCCGGCTTACTGGTCGCACGACGCGGTAGGGTTCCGCTCGATCGAGCGCGGGATGATCCGACTTCCCACCACATGTGCCGTCTCCTATGGTTCGATCAGGCAGGCAGTATCTCCACGGGAAGGGGAGATGAGCGTGGCATCATCGACTAAAGCACTCGTGGTCAGCCTGATTGGCGCCCTTGTCAGCCCATTCCTCGTGTTTTTCCAAGTGGTTTTCCTGCTCGGTGCCTCCATGATCGTCTACGAACCGAGTAACCCCGGGTGGATCGAGTTTGTTTTCGTCGTGATCGTGATCCTCATCGGTGCGCTCGCCATCGCCCTTCCCGTCACGTCCTTCTTGATGGGGAAGAGGGCTCGCAGGGTCATCACGACCAGTGACGTACCGGTCGCGGGTGCGCGACAGGCCGTGGCTGCCCAGGTGATCTCGGCCATTATTTTTGTGCTATGTGTAGGTGTGGAGATCTTTTTGGTCCTCTTGAGTGTAGGAGCATGCAGTCTTGATGGCTGCTAGCTGAAAAAGATCCCACATCTCAACGTGCGATGAGTCGAACCTGCTCGACTGAGTCGATCGTGATGTGGACGTCGGACCCAGCAACACACGACGGCACGCGTCAACCTTCAGAGCGCGAGGCCGTGAGACCGTGTAGACGGAGCCCCGGTGCCCGACACCGAGTGCGTTCAAGTCTTGTCGGAATCCCACCAGAACTGCGCGGACACCGGGGTGGGGAGGAATAAGGTGACGGTTCCCCGAGGCGGCTCCGTTGAGGTCGAAGGGGGCAAAGGTCTTCCCTAGAGCAGGCGGTGTCTTTACTGCTGGGACTTTGCTGCTGGGAGTGCCGACGAACCCAATGCATGCGATCGTTAGAGCATGAGACGAAGAGCCGCCGCCGTCATCGCAGTGACATCGCTTGCCCTGACCATCTCAGCCGTCGGACTCACACCCGCGACCGCGGTGACCGACCTGACGGGTCGATGGATCACGGACTCCCTGCGTGACAATCGGATCGGGTACTCGCTCACCCTTCGCCCTTTTGAATCCGGTGGCTACGCGGGCACACTCACGTTTGTGCGTCAGGACGGCCGGCAGGAGGGCACGCGAGAGGTGATGGCCAGAGTCAGTGGCTCGACGGTGTCCCTGCGCTCGAAGACCGGAGCATTCGATCGAGCCTCAGGGGTGCTGCGCGGTGAGCTCTCCGATGACGGGGAGTCGATCGTCCTCACGAATTGCCAGGCTCGGCTTCGTCTCGTCATGGCGCGAGACCTTGCATCGGACTGCACCTTTCTGCGCGTGGCGACCCGCTGAATCTGAGAACACTGACGGCCCTGCCGGCGCACTCGGCGACAACGCGATCGCGCGCACCTGGGATGCCGCACCCCGATGGACTGCTTGAGCCACCGGCGCCGTTGGTCAGCGTGTGGGCGGGGCACCTGGTTCAGGGGTGCTCGTCGAGTCTTCCACGATGTCCGGCTCACTTCCATGCCAATGCACATCATCAAAACCCAGCACTTCATGTTTAAGGAGAATGAAGATTCCGGTGATCACCACGACGGTGATGATGGCTACGTTTGCGATGGTCAACGCCTGCGATGCGATTTGGGGATCGTTCGCGAGGAGCGCGGTGCTGTTGGATGCGATGACGATGCCGACGACTAGGCCACCGAGCGCTGTGCCTGAGTGGTTGCCGAAGGTTCGCGTGCCGAAGAGAGTCGCAGCCCACCGGACACCCGTGGTCTTGATGACACCCATATGGCCGAAGAGGCGCAGCATCCCGAACCCGGATCCAGCAAGCACGAGAGTGGGGACCATGGTCCACACCGTTATCTGCGCTCGATTGAGCAGGTAGTACAGGACGACTGCGAGCACGAGAAGTCCGCACCCGATGCCGGTCTGTACTTGGCGCGACATACCCCAGGTGTTTCGGACGTGGTGGGCGCTCAGATGGAAGCCGATGGTCGGGACAGCCATCAGGAGCATCACCAGAGCTGTCTGACCGGATTCCAAGCCCGCGCCGACCTCGAGGGCAACGGAGTAGGCCGCCAGAGCGATGAACAGTCCGCAGATGTGAATCGCGCTGAACGAATCGGTGAGCCACAGGCGGGGGTTGTGGCTGGCGATGTTCTGATCGAAGACCGGATTGACAAGGCGACGATTGAGCACGATGAAGCCAGCCACGGCAACGACTCCCATGACCGTGACGAGCCCCCACAGCACCAGGTTGCCCACCGATTCCCGGATGAAGACGATTAGGAGGTAGGGCGCGAGGAGGCCTACGCCGAGGAGGAGTGTCGGCACGACCATCGCTGGGGAGAAGGTCGCCGCATCGTCATGCGATTCCTTCATGTTGATCGCGCCCAGCACGATCGCCACGATCATGGCGATCGCGCTCATGGGTTCGATCCAGCGCCACGTGATCGTGTCCGAGATGAGTGGACCCAAGACCGGACCGAGCACAACACCTGCCATGCCGGCACCGCGCCACCACAGCCATGCGTTGTGACGGGTGTCGCCGTGCATCGTCCCCACCAGGATTCCACCCGTGGAAGAGAGGATGATGCCGGCCGCTGCTCCCATGATTGCCCGGAGGATGAATAGACCGAGAAGGGAATCGAATAGCGGCGCCAAGAATCCGATGATGGCGAAGGTCGCACCTGCCCAAAGGAACATCCGCTTGCGGCCGATGATGTCCGCCAATCGTCCACCCGCGACGCACACGAGGATCAGGGCGATCGGGTAGGCGCTCAGCGCCAGTGAGACATCGGTTCGCGTGGCGTTCAGTGTGGTCGCCACCGATTCACCCGACGAGAGGAAAGCGGTGCTTCCGAGCCAGCAGGTGAACACGGCGATCGCGATTGCCGCGATGGCCTTCCGGTTGCGTGCAGCTTTCGCCGCTTTTTTGGCCGCTGATTCTTCAGGGGTTCGTGCAGGAGGATCTGTAGAGCTCACAGTGCCGGAGTCACATCCCCGTCCAAGAGGCGTTGTTCGACAGACGAGAACACGAATTCCGTATCGCTAGGCTCCCTGGTGAGCACCCAGATCAGATCGAACCTGTCGTCGGGCCAATGATGGGGAACGTCGTCGGCATTGCTGATGGGGAACCCACGGACCAGATGACCCAAAGTCCCGTGGTGCCACACCACCAGAGTGACCCGCGGATCTCCCAGGATGTTCTCGCGAACCGCATCCTCGCTCCCGTGCTCCATGTCGCTGTCGACCACGAGGTGTAACCGGCGTGCGATCGGCTCAGCAGTGTCGAGTTCTCGGCGACTCTTGGCCTCGGGGGAGGGTTTCGTGGCCACGACGCGCTGGGGAGGCTGGACGTGAGGGTGCGCAAGGGACGGGGCATGCGCCAGTAGGCCGGCCAAGGCACCGGCGCGCATCCATCCCCGGACCGAGAGGGAGTGGTTGTCGTGCTCACCGTGGTGATTAATCCCCCGCGGGGCCCCGTGCTCGCTGGGCTTTTCGCCGTGGCGGATGAACATGACGATGGTCGGGGCCTGGGCAGGATCCAGGGGAGTCACGTGGACCATCGGCGGACCGTAGCACCCTGCCTGACCGTGTGGAGCGTGGATGTTGCCGGGACGTCATCCCTTCCAACTGCTATACCTGCATTGTGAACAGTGGCGCCGGGGGTTCCCGGGAGATCAGGCTCGACCCGCGCAACATCTGGCGGGTTGGCCTCGTTGTCATCGGCTTGGTCTTCCTCTTCCTGTTCATCCGTTTCGTCATCGAAGACGGTGGCGGGGTTCTCTTCACGATCATCATGGCCTGGTTCGCGGCACTTGCCATGGCCCCGGTCGTCAACTACCTGTCCCGTTGGATGAAACGCGGGGCGGCCACCTTGCTCGTGATGCTGGCCTTCATTCTCGCAATCGTCCTCTTCATCCTGGCGTTCGGGAACCTTCTGGTCAGTCAGTTGGTACAGCTCGCCCTCGCCATCCCGACGGTGGCGGAGCAGGCATTGGCCTGGGCCAATACACAGCTGGGCACCACCTACGAAGCCAACGACGTGTTGGCCATGCTGGACCTCGAGACAGCAGACCTCGCGGTCTATGCCGGACAGGTGGCGCTGAACGTCGTCAGCTTCCTCGTTTCCGTGGTGGGAAGCATCTTCGGGTTGTTCGTCTTCGGGTTGTTTCTCTTCTACTTCTCGGCAGATCTTCCCCGCCTGCAGCGCTGGCTCGCCGGCCTCTTCCCCGCCCGGGGCCAGCAGTTCGCCATGGATGTCTGGCGACTGACCTCACAGAAGACGGGCAACTACATCGGCGCTCGGGTGATCCTGGCTGCGATCAACTCCATCACGACGGCCATCGTCTTCGTCATCATCGACATGCCCTACTGGCTGCCTTTGGCGCTCTGGACGGGCATCGTGGCACAGTTCGTTCCGACAATCGGAACGTACATTTCCATCATTCTGCCGGTGCTCGTCGGCTTGCTCAGTCCGAATCCCTGGGTGGGGGTGATGGCTCTGGCGTGGGCCATCATCTACCAGCAGGTCGAGAACCTCACAATTGAGCCGCGCATAAGCGCGAAAGCCGTGGACGTGAATCCGGCCGTAGCCTTCGGGGCAGTTCTCCTGGGCGCCGCACTGTTCGGTGTTGCCGGTGCCTTCCTCGCGATTCCCGTCACCGCGATGCTCCTCGCCCTGCTCGACATCTACGTCAAGCGCTACGACGTCGTCGCCGACGCCAACTAGGCGGACGTGCGGGCCCCCGTCTTTGTGCGCTTCGGTTTGAGTGATACCCGGTATCCCCTGCGTGCGAGCCACAACGCACTCGCGGCGAGAAGCAGGATCGGCAGGGCCACACCGAAGACAAAGTACGCAACTTCGCCCTCGATGAGATTGTCGAGCCACTGGAAGTTCATCCCGAAGTATCCGGTGAGGAATGTGATGGGCAAGAAGATGATCGTCACAACGGTCAATTGATTGATGCGTTGCCCCTGCCAGTTCGACACCTGCCCCTGCAGATCCTGAACCGCATTCCTGATCGCCTCTACGAGGGTCTCGATCATTCCCTCGGTATTGGAGGCAATCGTGGCGAAACTCTGCAGTTCCTTGACGCCCTGCTGGTCGATGACCGTGATGGTGTCAGGGTCGAGGAGTGCACTCGTGACATTGATCAGATACGCGGGGAAGCGTGTGATGAACGGCTGGAGTTTCTGTCGGTACTCCACCAACTGCTGATTCTGCGGAGGACTGGGATCGCTCGTGGTGATGATCTCCATGTCCAGGATGCCGATCTGGATCGTCAGGTCTGTCAGTGACTGCTGGATCGTCGCCTGCATCGCCTGGAGGACGAAGCCGAGAAGGCGGCTCGGATGATGGATGGCCAGACCAGCACGAAGGTCGAGTTGGTTCTGGACGCTGCGAAATGCTTGGTCCCCACCAAGTCGAACCGTGACCAGTCGGCGGGAATCGCAAACGAAACGGGCGTGCTCGGGTCCAGCCCCCGGATCTCCGGCAAGCCACGCGGTGCCGGAGATCTCGTCTGACGCCAGCGTGAAGTCAGTGCCCTGGCCCGACGCAAGGGCCGAGCGCATCGCATCGGAATCGACCCCGAGGGCCTGGAAGATCGCATCGGCACTCGTGTCGTTCGCGGAATCAAGACGCACGTCGATCCACGACAGTTTGGTGTCCTTCATCGCGCTCTGGGCGTCAGGCACCGTGCACGGTTTCCAGGTCTGACCGTCGTAGATGGTGGATCCCACGGGCGGAGTCTAAGTGGCTGCCCGTGTGAAGCGAGTCACGATTCCGTCGTTGCTGTCCTGGAGAATCACAGGCCTCGGGATAGTGTGGAAGGCGTGTTCCCCGGAGTCGTCGCCCTCGGGCCCGAGTGGCTATCCCCTGAGAATCTGATCGGTCTGTTCGGCGCCTTCGCGATACTCGGCGTCTGCATCATCGTCTTCGTCGAGACCGGGCTCCTGGTGGGGTTCTTCCTTCCAGGTGACTCCCTGCTCTTCACGGCGGGGCTGCTCATGGCAACCGGGGTTATCCAGACCCCCATCTGGATCGCGGCACCCGCTATCGGGCTCGCCGCCTTCATCGGGGACCAGGTGGGATATCAGATCGGAAAAGCCTCCGGGCCTCGCATCTTCAACAAGCCGGACTCCCGGTTCTTCCGCCAGGAATATGTCGACAAGACCCACGCGTACTTCGAGCGCTTCGGTGGCCGCACGATCATCATCGCCCGCTTCATTCCCATCGTTCGTACGTTCGCACCCGTCGTGGCTGGCGTGGCCAAGATGCCCTACCGCACATTCGTCACGTTCAACATTATCGGGGCATTGCTCTGGGGTGTGGGCGTGACGCTTCTGGGGTACTGGCTCGGTGGGTTCGAGGTTGTGCAGAACTACATCGAGGTGATCCTGATCGGCATCGTGGTGCTGTCCGCACTCCCGATCTTCATCGAACTGTCAAGGGCGGTCCGCAACGGTCGCCGTAAGCGATCCGAGTCATCCATCCCTGACTGAACTGTTGGAATAGCCTCCACCATGCCTTCCGATCCCGTCTACGATCCCGTGTCCCCCGAGTCACACGAGAACCCATACCCGGCCTACGAACGGTTGAGGGACGAGTTTCCCCTCTACTTCATTGAAAGTCACGACGTGTGGGCGCTCTCCCGTTACCACGACGTCAAGCTCGGGCTTCGCGACTGGGAGTTGTTCTCGAGTGCCCACGGGGTCGAGTTGGGAACGTATGTTCAGTTCTTTGGTCCGGGCAGTATTCAAGAACTCGACCCGCCCCACCACGACGTATTGCGGAAAGTGCTCGCACCCAGATTCCTGAATCGGCGGATCAAGGAATACGAGGGGATGGTCCGAGAGTCCGCGCGCGAATTGATTGACGTGTTCCGCGGCGAAACCGAAGTCGATCTCGGCCTACATTTCACGCAGAAGCTGCCAATTCTGACGATCTTCCGCATTCTGGGTATCCCGGAAGCAGATATCCCCTGGACGATGCAGACTGGATTGGACATGCTCAACCGGCCACCGGGGGAGTCGGGTCCCTCTCCCCGGGCCCATGAACTGCGTTCACGTCTTGTCGACTACATGGTCGATCAGGTTCAGAGTCGGCGCGGGGGTGACTATGCCGACGACGTCTTCGGTGATATCGCCCAGGCCATCGACCAGGGCGTCATGCAGGTTGAGGAAATCCAAGGGTTGACGCTGCTCTTGATCGCCGCGGGAATGGAGACCACGACGAGTCTGATGGGGACGATCGTCGACAGTCTTGCCACCGGGCAGGTGGACCGCGCTGAACTCCGCGATGGGGAAGGGCAGTTCCCCTCGGGTGCTATCGATGAGTTTCTGCGCTTCGACTCACCCGCCCAATGGCTCTCCCGTGTCACCACCCGGGAGACGGAGATCCATGGAACAGTGCTGCCCGAAGGCTCCCGTGTCCTCATGATCTTCGCCTCAGCTAATCGCGATCCTCGCGAGTTCGAGCGGGCTGATCAGTTGATGCTTACCCGTGACGGTAGCCGCAACCTGGCATTCGGTGAGGGAGTGCACTTCTGCCTGGGTATGCCTCTCGCGCGCCTAGAAGCGCGGACCGGGATGTCGGAACTGATAACGCTGATGCCGGAATTCGAGTCTGCCGGTATGCCGCGACGCTACCCCTCGCACGTCATCCGAGGGTACGAGAGCATTCCCGTCCGCCTCACCGGTTGAGCCGGAACTAGGCGCCGGGATCCTTCGGCGTGGCTGGATTCGCCTGTTTCCGTGCCTCGTTCATCACGGTCGCGCCGCTCACCAGTGCGCGTTTCCACGGCACCTCGCCGTTGATCTCGATTTCCAAGCTGAAGCTGAGGAAAGTCCGGATGAGCACGATGATGCCGAGCACGATGACGTTGTCGAGCGTCGGCTCTACGGCAACGGTGCGGATCAAATCTCCAGCGACGAGGATCTCCAGGCCGAGCAGAATCGCGCCCCCGAATGCCTGGCGCATGATCTTGTAGCACTCGGACCCGCTCTTCGAACGGCGATAGACCCGGAGCGCCAGGAAGACGGACCAGAAGAGTCCCACGAGGATGACCACGGCAGCCGTGACCTCGAAGAACTGCGCAACCGTGAGCATCGTCGTCTCGTACGAGAGCGATCCCATGGCAGATGTCTAGCAGGTCAGCCCTCAGCCAGCAGTGATGCCGCGTAATCGGGAACGTAGGAGCTTAAGTCGCGTGGGGGGCGCTGGTAGCCCGAGCCGGGAGGTCTGTGGGGGATGTGAATATGAGGCGCCGGCGGTGGTGTGTAGTCGATCGTGCTGAGCAGGTGGTGGATCATGTTGATGCGGGCTTTGCGCTTGTCGTCGGCTTCCACGATGAACCAGGGGGAGTCGGGCACATCCGTATGGGCGAGCATCTCGTCCTTGGCCTTGGAGTAGTCCTCCCAGCGCTCAATCGATTCCACATCCACGGGTGACAATTTCCACCTGCGCATGGGGTCGTCCACACGGGATCGGAACCGACGCTCCTGCTCCGCATCGCTGATGCTGAACCAATATTTGCGCAGCAAGATCCCATCCTCGATGAGCATGCGCTCGAAGATCGGTGTCTGGCGCAGGAACAATCGGTACTCGGATTCCGTGCAGAAACCCATGACGCGCTCGACACCGGCCCGGTTGTACCAGGAGCGGTCGAAAAGTCGAATCTCTCCGCCAGCGGGGAGCTGCTCCACGTAGCGCTGGAAATACCACTGAGTCCGTTCCCGCTCCGTCGGAATGGGGAGTGCCACGATCATGACCAGCCGCGGGTTCAGGTATTCCGTCACTCTTTTGACGGTCGAGCCCTTACCGGCCGCATCACGACCTTCGAAGATGACGACGAGCCGCTTCTTCTCGACCCGGACCCACTCCTGCAGGTTTACGAGTTCGGCCTGGAGTCGGTATAACTCCTGTTCGTAGAGCTTTTTGGGAAAGCGTTGCCTGGCACCCACACCTTCAGGGTAACGAGCGGTTTCTCCTGAGTCTCAGCGAATCTCCACCACTGTCATGGACGCGTCTTTAGCGACTACTGAATCACCGCTGCTCACACCACGCAGCCGCCGCACGACCCAGGGAGCGAGGTGCCGCACGATCCAGGTGGCATCGGATCCCGCCTTGCGAAGCGTGCCCTGCGAATCCCGTGGCAGGGGCTGTCCCCACCAGCCGGGTGCCCCCTCGAGGACCCTCGGATCCTCGACGCCGAGGACGGCGAGTGTTGCTGCGGCAACGCGACGGTGGCCGTCCGCGTTGAGGTGGAGGCGATCCTCGTGCCACATCCGACGATCGGACAGGACGGGGATGTGTTCCAGGTCGACCAGGAGCGTGTCGTGGCGTTCGCTGATCTCGCGGATTCCCGCGTTGTAGCGACCGAAGCGCTCGGCGAGGGTGTTCGCCAGACGGCCGGTGCCCCCTGCGCGGCCGATGGAGGTGAACATCACGATCGTCCGCGTTGGTGCGGCCACAGTTGCGATGGCACGGTCGTATCTCTCGATGAGCGCATCGATATCCGTGGATGGACGCAACACGTCATTGGCCCCCGCGTGGATGGTGAGAATGTCCGGGTTCAATGCGAGCGCAGACGGAATCTGGAGTTCGACGATCTGGTCCAGGAGTTTGCCGCGGACGGCGAGGTTGGCGTATTCGACAGTGTCGGGAGCCGCGTCGATAGCCAGGCCACGCGCGACTCGATCCGACCACCCGATGAATCGTCCATCGGGGCGGACATCGTCATGGACTCCCTCCGTGAAGGAGTCTCCGAGGCAAACCAGGCTTCGCATCGAGCGCACTATTCCATGAGAGCCATCGCCGCCGTCACGATGAACCAGGCACCGACGAGGAGGAGGAGCAGTCCGGCGGCCAGGAGTGCGAGTCGGTAGCCGGTCCGCGTGATCCGGTGTCGGGCTGCACCGATGAGGAGGACCAGGACCACCTTGCTCCCGACCAGTGTCACGTAGAAGGCGACGAGGAAGCCGACTGTGTCGCCCGGCGACGTCCGCCACGTCGATACGAGGAGCGCCGATCCGGCCGTGACCCAGAAGATCCACGGTGCGGGGTTGAGTAGATTCGTCAGAAACCCCTGCGCGACGAGTGGCACCGCGAAACGGCGTCGTTCTGTCTCGGCGGAGTGCACGAGTGCATCGGGGCCTGCTGTGCGAGCGGCGCGCAGGGTCTCCATCGCGAAGATGACCACGACGACACCACCGGCGAGCCCCAACCAGGTTATGACACTGACAGGCAGTCTGCTCACGACTGTGAATGAGGCGAGAATGATGAGGGTGTCAGAGAGCAATGGTGCGATCGCAATCTTGACGCCCGCCCTGCGTCCCCTTCTCAGGGTTGCGGCGATCGCCAGGATCGTGAGTGGTCCGGGAGCAATCCCGGAGGCAAATCCGATGCTCAATCCGGTGAGGACAGCATCCACGCTTGGATTCTGTCAGGCAGCATGTTCCGCAATGGTGAAGGCGTCGCTTGTGTTCCTCACAGGCGCATTGGGATACGGCCACATGGTGCGTTCTTCTCGGACCGTATCGAGGATCGCCCAACTCCGTACGCGAGCGATCTTTCTCACTTTTGCGTTGCCATTGACCACGACGGGGTAGCGAACGAGTGAAAGCAGGGGCAGGTCGTTTATCGAGTCGGAGTACGCATAGCTCTGTGACAACCGCAGTCCCTCGCGCATTGCGAGCGCTGCCACCTCCTCAGCCTTCCGGGCACCGTGAACCACGGGTCCGGCGAGACGACCGGTATAGCGACCGTCGCAGGCCTGCAGTCTGGTGGCCACGCAGCCGTCCATGCCCAGAAGTTCGACAACTGCCTCGGCGATCTCACTTGGGCTCGCCGTCACAAGGTACGTGCGCACACCGCGTGCTTGATGAAGGTTCACGTGATGCAGGACAGCGGGGACAAGTACCTGGTCCAAGGTGTCGCGAACCGCCCGATCACAATGGGCAGCAACCTGCGCCGAGGACTTACCTTCGATGAGGTGCAAGAGCCGATCCGCCAGGCCTTGTGCTCCGCCGGAGATCTCGGTTCGGGTCCTCACATAGCGGAACTCGGAAATTGCGAACCTGAATAATTCCCTTCGCGCGACAAGTCCGGTACGCACGAGCGTTCGTCCCACATGGAAGAGCGAGGAGCCCCGGACAAGCGTGTTGTCAAGATCGAAGAATGCCGCCTGCATAGGCCCAGGGTGACCGACTCGCGGACTTTGTCCCGGCACGACTAGGCCCGAAGCTCTGAATTCATCCACTGTTCGCACACGAGTCGTGTTGCCGATTCCCGGTGACGATGCTGGGTCGGGCGTACTGTGTCTGTGCGAATCGTGATTGCGACGGAGTCGTTTCTTCCGCGCACGAACGGTGTCACGAATTCGGTTGTGAATATCTCGAGTCGACTTGTGTCTCTGGGTCACGAGGTCACCATCATCTGCCCCGATTCCTTCCCGGGCTCGGAATACTTGGGTATTCCCGTTGTGACTGTTCCCTCGACCGTCGTTCCGGGAATTGCTGATTTCGATGTCGCGGTTGCATCGGTTCCACGGTTTACTCACATACTTCGTTCCCTCTGTCCCGATGTCATTCATGTGGCAAGTCCCTTCGTCCTTGGAGCGCTTGCCCTCCGCTCAGCCCGGAAGCTGAGCATTCCCTCGGTGGCTGTCTTTCAGACAGACGTCTCGGGATTCGCGCGCCACTACCGACTCTCTGCCATGGCCACGGCCGCGGATGCCCATGTGCGATGGATGCACATCCAAGCGGATATCAATCTCGTTCCTTCCACCTCCACCGAGCACTACCTGCGGTCACTAGGTGTTCGAAGCGTCCACACCTGGAGGCGCGGTGTCGACCTAGAAATCTTCGACCCGGCATTCCGTGACGAGGCCCTCCATGTGTCCTGGGGAGGCCCGCTGGTCGTTGGGTACCTAGGCCGGCTCGCGCCGGAGAAGGGCCTGAGGAAGCTCGCTGCCCTCGACGACGTACCGGGGGTTTCTCTCGTGGTCATCGGTGATGGACCAGAGCGCGGTCGCCTGCAGAAGTCGATCCCCCACGCACACTTCGTCGGAAAGAAGTCTGGGCGAGAACTGGGTCGATACGTCGCTTCGCTCGATGTGCTCCTAGCGCCGGGAGAGCATGAGACCTTCTGTCAGGTCATCCAAGAGGGCATGGCAAGTGGCCTCCCGGTGCTTGCCCCGGCTGTCGGAGGACCGAGGGATCTCATCGATCCTGGTCGTGACGGCTTCCTCTACCGCCCCGGGGATCCCGAAGACATGATCGAACACGTGGCGCTCCTCGGTGACGATGCCCGACTCCGATTCACGATGGGCGCAGCGGGGCGAGCCAAGGTGCGCACGCGCACGTGGGATCACCTGACCGAGGAACTCATCGAGTGGTACTCAAGCGCGATGGACCCATGGTCGGCGCGCTCCGCGTGATTCACGATCGTTGCATTCTCCCCGAGTAGTCCCACGAAGTGAAGGTCGTCGGAGTGAGCTTGATCGCCACTTCGCGATCGATCCGACTGAGGAGCCAGTCGCTCAGGGACGTGTGCTCCGCACCTTGGTAGCGCTCGATCAGCGCGGGAAGGATCCGCGCGGCCTCCTCGCGGAGGATGGAGGCGGTGCCCGTTCCTCGCACCCCCCGGTATGGCGGTTGGTCCCCTGCGATCTCGAACCCGACCCGGGAGTCGCGCGTGATCCGTTGGGCGAGGAGCGACGACTCCTGGGTCGCGCACCACAGGTTGCCGTCGTCCACCAGAAACCACAGTGATTGGACGAGGGGCCCTGAGGCTCCGTTGGACGCGAGGCGCACAGGTATGCGCGCTGATTCGAGGAATCCCAGTATCTTCCCCGAGTCCCAGGGTCCGGACGTGATGCGGGGCTCGCCCATGTGTGCACGCTAACGGCCCCGTTCCGCTACCGTGCGTCCGCCACCGACCAGGGGAGGGACATGGCGGCGCTGCTCGCTCTCATCTCGAGCCTGTCGTGGGGTGTGGCGGACTTCATCGGAGGTTTGGCTGCTCGTCGCGCCGGACCCGTGCAGGTCCTCGTCGTCGCGTACCCGGCTGGCGCCGTCGTCCTGACCTTGGTCGCGTTGTTCGTGATCCCGGGGAACCTGACCCCTCAGGTTCTGCCGTATGCGATCGTCGCCGGCACGATCGGGGCCCTGGCCATCGGCTTGCTCTACGCCGCCCTGACTCGCGGTCCGATGGGAGTCGTCTCTCCGATCACCGCGGTGATGTCGGGCGCGGTCCCGGTAGCGGCCGGCGTGCTCACCGGCGAATCTCTTAGCGGTCTCGCCATCGTGGGCATGGTGCTCGCCGTCTTCGCGGTGATCCTGGTGAGTCGCGAGAGTGGCCAGGCACATGAGCGCACTCCGGTGAGCGCCCTCCTGCTTGCTATCGCCAGCGGAACTTCGATTGGGCTCTACCTCACGGCCATCGGCCTTGCTCCCGACGACTCCGGTGTATGGGTGGCGACAATCGGTCGCTGGGTTTCGACGATCGCGATGGTGCTCACCCTGCTGCTCGTAATCCGCACGTTCACTCGCGCGAAATTTCCCTGGTTGCTCGCGGTTGTCTCCGGGATTCTCGACGCTTCTGCCAATGGCATATTCCAATTGGCGACCCAGCGTGGACTCCTTGTGATCGTGGCGGTGATCGGTTCGCTCTATCCCGCGGCGACCGTGGTGCTCGCGCGCATATTCCTCCAGGAGCGACTCAATCGCCTCCAGATCACGGGTGTCGTCGCGGCCCTCGTTGCGGCCGCCTCCCTGGCTCTTGCCTAGCTTTACGGCCCGGTGCTCTCCCGGCGTCGTTGCTTCCGCCTGTCGAGGGAGTACAGACCGAATGCGCCAAGGCCGACGAGTAGCTGCGGCAGGAACCAGATCAAGCGCCAGATGAGGTCTGCGGCGACGGCCGTCGAGTTCGGGATGCCGAACCCGGTGAGGAGTAGCACGAGGGTGGCATCGACCGTTCCGAGTCCGCCGGGAGTGATCGGAAAACTCGTGAGGAGAAGGGCAAGTGAGAATGCCGCGAAGGCCTCGATGGGTGTGATCGGGTGTGGGAATACCCCCAGCGCTGCGAGGGCTGCGATGAGCACGAAGAACGGGGTGATCTGCGCTGCAGCATTAGTGATTGTCAGGGGGAGCCAACGGGACTTGACGAGATCACCGGCTTCGGAGCTGAAGTTGACGAGTGTCGGCGTGATGTCGGGGGCCTGCTTCCGAATGAGCCGGTAGCCCCAGGTGACAAGTGGCTGGAGTCGACGCCCCAGATTCCGTGCGCTCTCCACGCTGCGCAGCATGAGCCAGATCCCGATGACCGACGCCACCACGATGATTGCGCCCACGATCGCGGCCGTCAGGAAGCCCGCGGTCGATCGGCCTTCCATGACGAGGAGGATCACCGCAAGTGCGGGGGTCCCCAACACCATGAGATAGGTCCAGATCGCATCGGCGCTGACGGCCGCGGCCGATTTCGCGGGCGGCACGCCGTACTTGCTCAGGATCGCGTACTGAGTACCTACCGCGATCGCTCCGCCACCGGGGATCACGTTGCTGACCAGGAATCCCGCTTGCCGATCGACGAATGCCGCCCGATAGCCCAGGCCAGGAATCGCGGCCATCGCAGTGAGCGGGTAGACGATGATGTTGAGGAGTCCTGTTGCTACGAGGATGAGTGCCCAATACCAGGGCATCGCGAGGATGCTCTGGAATGCCGTCTCATAACTTCCGAAGGATGGGAAGAGGAACGCGAAGACGGCCACCATGATGATTAGGCCGATGAGCGCGGTGATGATCGTGCGCTTACGGCTCCTGGGTTTGTGGACCGCAGGTGTGCTCATGCCTCGAGTTCCGGTTCTGTGTCCTGCGTTGCGGTGGTACGTGCCCCTGCCAACCTTCCGACGAGGGCGAGGCCGTACCCGACGGACGGGCCTATGAACAGCGCGAAGAGCACTGTTCCCAGTCCCACGACGCCGCCCAGCAGCCAGCCGAGGGTCAGAACTGCGACTTCGATACCTAAACGGACTGCGGGAATCGGCCAGCCGGTGCGCAGGTGGAGCCCGGTCATCCAGCCATCCCGCGGGCCAGGTCCCAGATTGGTCGTGAGGTAGAGACCACTGCCGATTCCGATCGCGGCGATACCGGCGAGCACCATGGCGAGTTGCCACATGAAGCCGGTGGGCTTCGGAAGCACCCCCATCATCACTTGCAGGGCGGTGGCGATCACCACGGCGTTCGCGAGGGTGCCGAGCCCCGGTCGTTCACGAAGTGGAATCCACAGCAGGAGAACGATGATGCTGATGATGAAGGTCGTGATTCCGATACTGAGGTCGGTGCGTACAGAGAAGCCTTGCGCGAGCACCGTCCACGGACCATTGCCTAATCCCGCATCGACGATCAAGGCCTCGCCGGTGCCGAAGAGCCAGAGCCCGGCGACGAGAACGACCAAGGTCATGGGTCGCGCCCGCCATCGGGAGTCCGCCCGCCACCGAGTGACCGGCACTGAGCGCGAGGGTCGCAGCACAGCGGGGACAGGGAGTTTCACGTCGTCCTCCCCAAAGCCCTGATCTCCTGTCAGCGACTGGGTTACGGTAGCCGCATGCGCGTTTCCCCCGGACGCCGCGGTGTTCCTTTCATCGTCTGTGCTGCGCTCCTCACCGCCTGTGGCGGGAGCGATGAGGCCGCGGTTGATGCGGCGGTCTCTCCGACCGCAACCGCGTCCGCTCAAGGACCTCTGCAACTGCTCGATGCGCAAGAGATCACGATCCTCGATCAACGCGTGGAATACCCGACCAAGAAGCCGGCTCGGATCACGAGCGACGTAACGGTGCTCGAACCTGGACAGGAGACGGGGTGGCGACGGCATCGTGTCCCGGTCTACGTCTACGTCCTGGAGGGCACCTACACCGTCGAATACGACGCGGCCGTGACACGTGATTTTCCAGCGGGTACCGCGTTCATCCAAGCGATCAAGACGGATTACAACGGCATGAACAAGGGAACTGAGCCCGTGCGTCTCCTGACGGTGTACCTGGGTGCCAAGGGCATCAGGGACATCATCGAGCGATGACGCAGGGCTGCGACCTATTGAGGCTCGGTTATTGGATGCCGGCCTACGTGACTAGACCGGCCGGGAATCCACATCATCGTCGTCGCACACGTCCCTGAGGTCGACCAGTGTTCGATCGTGGGCCGCGAGAATGTCATGGGCGCCAGAGTCGTTCGCAATGGTGTCGATGAGTGTTTGCCAGTGTTCCCTGTCGATCCGGACCGGGTAACCGGGACGGTCCCCATAAGCGGCCTGTACCAGGCTGCCGGGAGTGTCGATCACTCGCCGGATCCCGGCGGCGGTGATCCCTGGCTGATCCACGCGGATCACGACTGCGCTGTCCGCGTCGGATGCTGCGCGCGCCCACTTGAGTCCGATGCGTAGTGAGGAGCCCATGCCTTCCTCCCACCCGTGGTTCACAATGACCAAGCAGTCATCCACCAGGCCTTCCCAGCCTCCGAGAATGGTGTAGACGGGATCACATCCCGCATCGCAGAGAGCCCTGACGGCCCGGTCCACGAGCCGTTCACCCTCGAATTCGAACGGGGCCACTGTGCCGCCAACTCTGGTGCCGTCGCCAGCGGCGAGAACGATTCCTGCGACCTTCATTGAGTGACTCCCGGGTGTATAGGTCCGGTCAGAGCGTCCCAGCAGGACCAATAATGGAACGATGTCACAGGTCCGGCACGTCGGTGTGGGCGAGGGGTGGATCGACCCCGAGGCCCTGCGTGCCGCGGTCGCGGACCCGTCCGCGGGGGCCACGGTCCTGTTCACCGGGGATGTCCGGGATAACGATCGTGGACGGACGGTGATGTCCCTTTCCTACGAGGCCCACCCGAGTGCCAAGGACGTGCTAGCCGAGGTTGCCCTGGAGATCGCGGAGCGATTCGACGTCATCGCGGTCGCGATCGCGCACCGTCATGGACCGATTCCCATCGGTGAAGCAGCGTTGGTCGCCGCCGTGAGTGCACGTCACCGCGAGGAGGCCTTCGCCGCATGTATCGCCCTGGTGGACCTCGCCAAGGAACGCATCCCGATCTGGAAGCACCAGGTATTCGCCGATGGCACGGACGAGTGGGTGAATTGCGCATGAGCGCCGAACTCGTCGATACCTACGGTCGTGTGCACCGGGACATGCGTGTGTCTTTGACTGATCGATGCTCGCTTCGCTGCACCTACTGCATGCCTGCCGACTTCGCGGACTGGATTCCTGGTGATCATCTGCTCACGACCGATGAACTCATGCTCATCCTCGACGTCGCGACTGAGCTGGGCATCAATCAGGTGCGTCTCACCGGCGGAGAACCCCTGTTGCGGCCGGATGTCGTCGATGTTGTGCGACGGATCTACGCGCTCACGCATGCTCCGAAGATCTCCCTTACGACCAATGGACTGAGGCTCGCGCAAGTGGCGCAGCCGCTGGCGGATGCCGGCCTGGAGCGCGTGAACATCAGTCTCGATACTTTGAATCGTGACCGCTTCGCTGCGATGACGCACCGGGATCGTCTGGACGATGTCCTCGTGGGAATCGAAGCGGCGAAGAAAGCTGGACTACTTCCGATCAAGGTCAATGCAGTGCTCATGCGCGGTGTCAATGACGACGAAGCCGTTCCCCTTCTGCGTCGCGCTCTCGATAGTGGATGGCAACTGCGATTCATCGAGCAAATGCCACTCGATGCCGGAGGACTCTGGGCGCGACCGACCATGGTCACGGCCGATGAAATCATGCAGCTGCTCGTTGCGGAATTCGACCTCACGCCCGTGCCTACCCGCGGCTCCGCTCCCGCTGAGGAGTTCTTCGTCGATGGTGGGCCGGAGACCGTCGGAATCATCGCAAGCGTCTCGCGCCCCTTCTGTGCCGCATGTGATCGGCTACGCCTCACCGCCGACGGTCAATTCCGAAACTGTCTCTTCGCACGTGATGAGACCGATGCGCGGAGTGTCATTCGTGATGTGACCCTGAACGAGGACGCTAGACGGGCTGCCGTGGCAGGCATACTCCGCTCGGTTACTCGGGCGAAGCTGCCCGGTCACGGAATCAACGATCCGACGTTCATCCAGCCGGCACGCCCGATGTCGGCGATCGGCGGCTAGCCGCCAGCGAAGGGTGGCAGCACATCCACCTGGCTGCCGTCGACGACGGTCACGGACGAGTGGTCCCCATGGACGGCGATTCCATCCACGAGGAAGCTGCACCGGGGGAGGACAGTAGGCAAACCCGGGAATGCCTGGGCGAGTCCGGTGAGAATCTCGGCGAGTGAACCTGAGGGAACTTCCGTTTGGTCGACACCAGCGGCTGCGCGTGCCGCGGCGAAGAGTCGAACGGTCACCATGGCTGCACGGTACGCGCGAGTCCTCAGGGCTGTGTGAGTGGCCGTAGGCTTCCCATGTGCTCTCCGTCGACGACTACCGCGATCGCGTGGTCGCCAGCGTCTATGTTCTGGAGCCGCTTGAGCTTCCTCTGGCTGACTGCCATGGGTGCGTGCCCGCTGAAGATGTGATCGCTACGTGGCCGCTGCCGTCGTTCGACAACTCGTCGATGGACGGGTACGCGGTCCGCGCCGCGGATGTGGCATCCGCCTCGGAGGCGAATCCGGTGACGTTGCGTGTCGTGGACGATGTTCCCGCGGGTTACCGACCAAGTGTTCCCGTGAGTGAGGGCACGTGTGTGCGCATCATGACCGGGGCACCCCTCCCCGATGGCGCCGATGCGGTCGTCCCGGTGGAGTCGACCGACGCAGGGACCGAGATGGTGCAGATCCGGGCCAGCGCAGAGATCGGGGCGTGTATTCGCAAGGCCGGTGAGGACGTCATCGTCGGAGATCGTGTCTTGGCGGCGGGCACCCTGCTCTCGTCACGTCACCTGGCAGTCCTCGCCGCAGTTGGCCGAGGATCGCTGCGTGTGCATCCCCGGCCACGGATCGCGGTGATCTCCACCGGCAGTGAGCTCGTTGAGCCCGGTACCGAATTGAGTCGCGGGCTGATCTCCGACTCCAACTCCTTTCTTCTGGTGGCGGCAGCTCGGGAGGCAGGTGCGCAGGCCTACCGGGTACCACCGGTTGTCGATGACGCGGAGGCGTTCCGCACCGCGATCTACGACCAACTGCATCGTGCAGATCTGATCGTCACTAGTGGCGGGGTCAGCATGGGTGCCCACGACACGGTGAAAGCTGTTTTCAGTGACATGGGGACCGTCGACTTCATGAAGGTGGCGATGCATCCGGGAATGCCGCAGGGGCACGGCCACGTAGGCGAGGACCGCATACCGGTCATCACGTTGCCGGGGAACCCAGTGAGCTCCTTTATCTCGTTCCAGAACTTCGTACGCCCCGCCATCCAACGCATGCGGGGCCTCCCTTCTGGACCTCGCCCCACGAAGCGAATGACCATCGATATCGCGATGACTTCGCCAGAGAACAAGCGTCAATTCGCGCGCGGTCGATTCATCGATGCAACAACCGTCACCCCCGTCGGGGTCGGTCAGGGCTCGCATATCGTCGGTGGTCTCGCTGCGTCCGACTGTCTCATCGTGATCCCCGAGGGTGTGGTGTCGGTTGCGGCCGGGGAGTTGGTCGACGTTGTTGACCTAAGGGGAGACGTGCCGTGAGCGAGTTCACGCACTTGGATTCCAGCGGTGCCGCACGCATGGTCGACGTCACGGGAAAGCAGGTCACCGAACGGAGAGCCACGGCTCGCGCGGTCGTCACGGTCGGTCCCGAGGTAGTGAACCTCCTCCGGGGCGCGGGGGTGCCCAAGGGTGATGCCCTCGCCGTAGCCCGGGTCGCCGCCATCGCGGGCGCCAAGCGCACACCGGACCTGATCCCTCTCTGTCACCCCATCGCCGTGCACGGAGTCGACGTGCATATAGAGGTGATGGATTCCGGGGTGGAGATCGCGGTCACCGTCCGTACCGCCGACCGCACGGGGGTCGAGATGGAGGCGCTGACCGGTGCGAGTGTCGGTGCCCTCGCGATCATCGACATGGTCAAGGGGGTCGATCGGATGGCCGCGATCGATCGAGTGGAACTCCTCGAGAAGTCCGGTGGTCGCTCCGGTACGTGGACGTGTCCATGACCTACCGGGCCCTCGTTCTTTGCGTCTCCACCCGGGCGGCATCGGGTGTCTACGGGGATGCATCGGGTCCGATACTGGTGAGTGGTCTTCGTGAGTTGGGCCTCGACGTCGAGGGCCCGCAAGTGGTACCGGACGGCGACGAGGTCGAAGAAGCTCTACGCGGTGCGGTCGAGGCAGGCTTCGACCTGGTCGTCACCACCGGTGGAACCGGGCACACACCCCGAGACCTCACACCCGAGATGACCCGCCGGGTGATCGACCGCGAATCCCCTGGCCTCGCCGAGTCGGTGCGTTCCCACGGTGTCACACACGGGGTACCGACCGCCGTGCTGTCCCGGGGGATCGCCGGTCTTGCGGGGAGTTGCCTGATCGTCAACCTGCCCGGATCGCCCGGTGGATGCCGGGATGGGCTCGCCGCTCTCGGACCGGTGCTGGGCCACGCGCTCGACCAGATCCACGGTGGGGACCACCCGCGCCGCTAGTTCGTTCATCGTTCGTTCACTTTTTGTTTTCACCTGGTACCCCTACTGATGCTCTTTCGGATACCGGGAAGCGATTGGCTACCGCCATGGCGGGCACCGATGTGATGCGCGACCTTCAATCAGCAGCAACATCTCATCGAGGCGACAGGGTCTTCAACCGCATCATCACCGCGTGTGCCTTCGCGTCGCTCCTCGTGCTCGCCGGTATTACGGTGTTTTTGGGTTTGCAGGCCATCCCGGCCTTTGAGACTCAGGGATGGTCATTTCTCACCACCACCGCGTGGGACATCAACACGGAGCCGCCGACGGCGGGAATCTGGGGCATGCTGTACGGATCGGTTCTCCTGTCCGTCATTGCTCTGGTAATCGCGGTGCCGGCATCAGTCTTGTTGTCGATCTTCATCGTCTTTCTTTCTCCCGCACGACTTTCAAAGACACTGACGAACTTGATCGACCTCATGGCAGCGATTCCCTCCGTGATCCTGGGTTTGTGGGCCTTCTACATTCTCAATCCCCCCGCGGAGGAGTGGCAGCGAATCATTCATCAATATCTCGGGTGGATTCCGATCTTCGAGAACACTTCGGGCAACTTCCTCGGCACTCCTTTCGTAGCTGGGTTCGTCCTGGCGATCATGATGATTCCGATTGTCACGTCGGTCACGCGCGAGGTGCTGAGTCGCACGCCACCAGAGCTCGTGAATGCTGCAGAATCCCTGGGTTGCTCACTATGGACCATGTTGCGCTACGTGGCGCTGCCCTATGGTCGTGGTGGGATTGTTGGTGGCGTGATGCTGGGCCTCGGGCGTGCCCTGGGTGAGACGATCGCGGTCTTCTTTGTGTTGAAACTCGTCTACGAAACGAACTGGTACAAGATCATCGAGTCCGGGGGTGGGTCCGTTGCGACTCTCATCGTGTCCCGCTTCGGCGAAGTCACGGGCCCCTTCGAGCTCTCGCTGCTCCTCGCGGCCGGTTTCTTCCTCTTCATCGGAACGCTCATCGTGAACGTCATTGCCAACATCATCGTGAGTAGGACCGGGAGGTTGCAACGGTGAGCACTTCCGTTGTCGATCCCACCATCTCCGACAGGCTCGGTGCAGAGCGTCCGCAGCGCCCCTGGCGCAAGAAGCCAACCAAGTTCACTGTGAGTGTGGCTTTGGCGATCGTCGTACCGGCTCTCATTGTCGCGTGGCTGTTCTTTGGCACGGAGATTCCGGGAGTGATCATCGCCGTTGTAATTTACCTCCCGCTGCAGTTGATCGCGGCAGGGATAACTGCATGGGTGAATCGTGGAGTTCGGAATATCGGGGACTCCGTCATCATCGTGCTTGCAATCGGAGCTACCGTCTTCAGTCTCGTTGTGCTGATCTCTGTCCTGTTGTCCTTGGTCATCAGAGGTATCGGCGCCGTGAGTGCACATTTCCTCTACCAAAACAGTGTGTACATCAACCCAAGCACGCCGTTGGAGTACGGGGGTATCGGGCATGCGATGGTTGGCACCCTCCTCATCCTCCTGATCGCATCCCTGATTGCCGTCCCCATCGGCATCGCGACTGCCGTGTACATAACCGAAGTTCGAGGAAGAGCCGTCCCGTATGTGCGCTTCTTCGTTCAGGCGATGTCAGGTGTGCCGTCTGTGGTGGCCGGTCTCTTTATTCTCACGATCGCGGTGGCCACCGGAGCTTTCAACCAGAGCGCCTTTGCCGGCGGACTTGCCTATGCGATTCTCATGCTGCCTACGGTCGCTCGAACGGCTGAAGAAGTGCTGAAGTTGGTCCCGGACGACCTCCGCACCGGCGCCCTCGCCCTTGGATCTACTCGGGCCCGTACGGTCCTCAAGGTTGTGATTCCAGCAGCGAAAACGGGAATCATCACGGCGATCCTCCTCGGAATCGCTAGAGTCATTGGTGAGACGGCCCCCTTGCTGCTCGCAGCGGGCAACAACGATGGGACGGTCATAAACCCGTTCGGTCAGGCCATTGCATCGGTCCCCGTTTACATCTTCAACAACGTTGCACTGCCGTACCCAGACGCAGTGACGCGAGCCTGGGGTTCGGCGCTCGTCTTGATGATTCTAGTTGCAGTTCTCTTCACGCTTGCCCGAATCCTCGGTCGCAACAAGGTAGGAAAGTAGGTTCCCCTAATGGAAGGTGTGTCGATGTCATCACCGGAACTCGAGAACTTGTCAGCGCTGGAAACCCAGCTGGTGGAAAAGTCGGGGGCACCTGCTCCTCTGGTCATGAAGACGGAGGACGTCAGCGTCTGGTTCGGCAAGCGAAAGGTCCTCGAGGGTGTGAGCATCGACTTCCCCAAGGGCACGTGCACGGCACTCATCGGCCCCTCCGGGTGTGGTAAGTCGACCTTCATTCGCACCTTGAATCGGTTGCATGAATTGATTCCGGGTGCGGCTCTCGCGGGTTCCGTGCTCTACGAGGGCAAGGACATCTACGACGCCGACATCGACCCGGTCCATATCCGGCTCAAGATCGGCATGGTCTTCCAGAAGCCCAACCCCTTCCCCAGCATGACCATCCGCGGGAACGTCCTCTCTGGTCTCAAACTTTCAGGAATGAAGCGCCCGAATCACGACGAGATCGTGGAGGAGACCCTTCGGGCCGCGGGGCTGTGGAACGAGGTCAAGGATCGCCTGAATGCCGCCGCCGGTGAACTCTCTGGAGGTCAGCAGCAGCGCCTCGTGATCGCGCGAGCGTTGGCGGTCCAGCCGCACGTCCTCCTCATGGACGAGCCCTGCTCAGCGCTCGATCCCGCATCCACGCTCAAGATCGAGGAAACTATCCGCGAGCTGTCCAAGGAGGTCACCATCATCATCGTGACCCACAACATGCAGCAGGCCGTGCGGGTGTCGGACAATACGGCGTTTTTCCTGGCTGCGGAAAATGAGCCCGGGCATGTAGTAGAGCAGGGGCCCACCACGGAGATTTTCGGAAATCCGCGTGATCAGCGAACACTTGATTACGTCAATGGGCGCTTTGGTTAACCAACCCGTAACCAAGTCACCGATTGTTCATGCTGCCGTCGGTTTCTGGTCAGGGAACCTGTAACGACTGGTCACCTTTTTTGTTTAGCGTCGTGGCTGTAGGAACATTCCATCGGTTAGGAGATTATCGTGCGTCGCACACTTGCGATTCTTGCGGGAACGGCAGTGGCTGCCACCTCGGTGGCTTTTGCCAACCCTGTCCAGGCCAATCAGACGATCCCGGGCGGTGGGGCTTCTTTCCCCGCCGTCTTCATGCAGCAATGCGCCGCCGATTACAACGGTTCGCAGAGCAACTTCACCATCACCTACACTTCGGTCGGTTCCGGCCGTGGCAAGGGAGACTTCTCCAAGGGCACCTTCGTGTATGGAATGACTGACTCGGCGTACACCGAGAGCCAGAAGACGCAGACGTGGACTTGGGAGTACGTGCCGCTTATCGGTGGATCGATCGCCATCCCGATCAACCTGAAGAACCCAAAGACCGGGCGAACCCTGGGCTCCTCGATCCAGTTGAAGCAGGTGACTCTGGCGAAGATCTTCGGTGGCATCATCACCACCTGGAACCACCCCGAGATCCTCAAGGATAACCCGCGCATCGCCGATGCCCTGCCGGGCACCAACATCACGATTTCCTACCGGTCCGACACCTCGGGGACGACGAATAACCTCCTGCAGTACCTGAACGCATGGGCTCCGACGATCTTCACGAAGGTCCAGGACGATATGGGTACGGCGTTCCCCGGTGGAAAGCCTCCAGCTAACTCCGTTGCTGGTCGTACAAACCAGGGTGTCATGGCAAACGTTCTCGCCACCGAAGGCGCGATCGGCTACGTCGACCTCGGTGATGCCAAGGGTTACCCCTCAGCTCGCTTGCAGAACGCATCGGGTGAGTTCGTGGCACCCTCGGCGGCATCTGCTGCGAAGAATCTCGCA
Organism: Candidatus Nanopelagicales bacterium; assembly: GCA_044375955.1. Taxonomy (GTDB): domain Bacteria; phylum Actinomycetota; class Actinomycetes; order S36-B12; family S36-B12; genus VGCC01. The sequence continues at coordinate 24,597 of JBILLS010000010.1, forward strand.
AACCAGACCAACGTCAATGCCGAAGGCTTGGTCCAGCTTGACTACAACCTGAAGGTCAAGGGTGTCTACCCGATCTCGATCTTCAGCTACGGTCTGGCGCGCACGGACGGTAAAGGCCCGAACGGCCTCGGCGTCCGCCAGTACTTCGACTACGTGTTGGCGAAGTGCGGTCCAGCCCGCGCAGCCTCGCTTGGCTACGTCCCGCTGGCGGGCAAGGTGCTCGCCAAGGGTCGCGAACTGGTTCTCCAGATCAAGTAGAGCGTATTTCTTAATGAAGGTGAGGACGATGTCTCGGTTGGTTATGCCCTTCCGAGGCATCGTCCTCGCCTCATTTCTCGGAGCAGCATTGCTTCTTGCGGCATGCACCCCGCCGATGCCGCCAGACGTTTTGGCGGCGCGTGCTGAGTCACAAATCGTTTGTGGCTCCGGAAACGTCGACGTTGCGACGCCCGTGGAGTTCACCGGAGCGATGACGACCGTGGGTGATGCCTTGTCATCCGTGTGCCCGGATCAGACGGTCACCGAAGTCCCGTTCGACTCGGCGGCACCTGTGGCCGTTGTGGCATCGACTCCCTCAGCCCAGGACATCACGGATTTCAAGACCGCTTCATGCCCGAATGACTCGGTGATCGTCATCCCCGCATTTGCGTATCCGGTCTCGCTTGCCTACAACGTCGTGGGGCTCGAGGGGCTCGTTTTCACCCCCGAGGCTGTCGCGGGTGTACTTGCGGGATCCGTCACCTCGTGGGAAGACCCGTTGATCGCCGATGCAAATCCCGATTTTGATCTAACGGGACTTCCAGAGATCACCCTGATGTCGGTCGAGAGTCCCCAGGGGCCCGTCGAGGCGATGACCACCTGGCTGACGCAGCAGGTGCCGGATATCTGGACCGCAGGCGTGAGTGGAACCCTCGATGGCGGCCAGAAGTTCGCCGCCGAGGACGAAATGGTCTTGGAAATGTCTGCGATCGAAGGTTCGATGGCCATCCTTCCCATCTTCGTTGCGTTCAACAATGTGCTTGCGACCGCGAACCTGCCGGTGAAGGGCACCGACGCCAACGGCGTGGATGTGGATACCGTGATCACGGCGGACGACGTTCAGCTGTACAAGGTCGGCTCGGGGGCAACCACGGTCACCACCGACGAGACCGGCAACATCTTCGCCAGTCCGGCCGTCGGCGGATTCCCCGTTGAAGGCAACTTCGACTTGGCTTCCTCGAAGATCGTCCTAGGTTCGGATCAGGCTCTTGTCGGCTGGCCTGTTGAGGGCTATGCCCACCTGCTCATCTGCGACGACGGGGCGAATGACTCCTTGCCGCTCCTCTTCGCCCAGTACATGGTGCGGCTCGCAGGGCAGGGATCCCTCGAGATCTTCGGTGTAACCCCGCTCCCTGAACCGATCCGCGTTCAGACCTTCACGCCACTGCGGGTCACCGTCATGACGGGTGAGGAAGGGGACGCTCCGGACATGGCCCCGATCGAAGAGCAGATCGTTGACGAGGAAGCGGACAGCAATGAACTCCCCCAGGACGCTGAAGTCACCGCTCCCTAGCTTCGGAGTTAGCGGGCGCGCTGGCGTGCCCAGGACTCGGTGATCTCGTGCTCGGCCTCGATCCGGCTTACCCACGTCGCACCTTCGACTGACTTCCCCGGTTCGAGGTCCTTATAGACCTCGAAGAAGTGCTGGATCTCCAACCGGTCGAATTCGGGTACATGGTGGATATCGCGAATGTGCTCGACGCGGGGGTCCCGTGCCGGGACGCAGAGAACCTTGTCGTCACCGCCGGCCTCATCCGTCATGCGGAACATTCCCACCGTTCGGCAACGGATAACCACGCCCGGGAATGTCGGCTCGTGAACAAGCACGAGGGCGTCGAGTGGATCACCATCGAGACCGAGGGTGTCATCAATGAAGCCGTAGTCGTGCGGGTAGCGGGTCGACGTGAAGAGCATGCGATCGAGTCGGATACGCCCGGTCGTGTGATCCATCTCGTACTTGTTGCGACTTCCTGCGGGAATCTCGATCGTGACGTCGAACTCCAGGGGTTCCATGGCACCTCGTATCCCGGATGAGTGTTCTCCGTAGGCTAGCGGGGCTTCCGGCGAAGGGAATGCTCGTGCGTGCACGGTGGATTGCCCCGGTCTGCGCGATCGGCCTGCTCTGGCCGGTCAGCGCCCAGGCAGAACCACTTCCCCCTGTTCCGGCACCTGCGGTGGGAACCCCACTCCCTGTGGTCGGATCGACGGCACCTGCGCCGACCGCGTCGGGTGTCACCGAGTCGCTCGGTCCACTCGCGCGGTCCAGGGCCCTGGGATCTTCATCGATCGTGGTCGTCGACCCGGCGACGGAGACGACACTGTTCGATCGCGGAGGTGCCGACCCACGGATCCCCGCGTCAGCACAGAAGATCCTCACCGCCGTTGCAGCCCTCCAGGCACTCGGGCCGTCCACCCGCCTGGCAACGATCGCCTACCGTGATGGGCAGCGCGTCTACATCCGTGGGGGAGGCGACCCGACGCTGCGCAGGGGCAAGTCCACCGACCCGGAATCCGGTGGCGCCGCCTCACTGCGCGAACTGGCCCGGCAGATCTCCGTGACCCTGGGAACGGACACGACCGTGCGATTGGTCTTCGACGATTCACTCTTCACGGGACCGAGGTTGGGACCCGGGTGGAAGCGCGGTTTCCCGCAGGCGGGTGTCGTGGCTCCCGTGTCCGCCCTCGTCGTGGATGGTGGGCGCGTGCGGCCAGGGTCACGATCGCGGGTATCGGACCCGGGGCGGGAGGCGGCGAAAGTGCTGGCCGGGTATCTCCGCGGATTCGGGATCACGGTGAAGTCGGTCCGGCGCGGAATCACACCTGGAGACGCCGAAGAACTCGCGCGTGTGGAATCCGCACCAATCTCCGCCATCGTCCAGGACATGCTCACCGACTCGGATAACGACTACGCCGAGTCACTCGGACACCTGGTGGGCGAGTCCGTACTCGGTGAGGGAAGTTTCACCGGGGGTGCTCGCGCCACCGAGAAGATCGTGGGTGAGGCCGGAATCGATGTGACCGAGGTGCAGTTGGCCGATGCGAGTGGACTCTCGCCCCGCAACCGAGTGTCGGCATCAGCCCTGACCGACGTCCTGACCGTGATCGCCCGGGGTGAAGAGCCGACCTGGGCACCGGTGGCCGCGGGGCTCCCCGTGGCCGGGGTGACGGGCACTCTCGCGGACCGGTTCGCTACGAAGGTGACGAGGGCTGGGCGCGGCTCCGTGTTCGCGAAGACGGGCACATTGACGGGGGTGGCATCGTTGGCCGGGTGGGTCATCGATCGAGATCAACGGCTCCTGGTTTTCGCCATTGTGGGCAATGACGTGCGCAGCGGAACCCGAGCTCGCGACACAATGGACCGCATCGCCGTTCGACTCGTGGAATGTGGGTGCCGATGAACAACGTGACCATGCCGATCCGTCTGCCCGTCAACCAGTTCGACCACTTCTACAGGGGTGGCGACCGTATCGGTGCCCTGCGTCACGGACCGGGTGGACCGCAGCGTCCCGAGGAGTGGATCGGGTCGACCACGGTGCGCTTCGGACAAGCACCCGCCGGCCTGACCGTGCTGCCCGACGGCACGCTCCTGCTCGAGCACATGCAGCGCGAACCGGAAGCGTGGCTCGGCCCCGATCACGTGGCCAGGTACGGGACGAGTTCGGAAGTCCTCGTGAAACTCCTCGACCTCGGACAACGCCTCCCGGTGCATCTGCACCCGAACCGGGAGTTCTCCCGCACCCACCTCGGCCTCGCGCACGGTAAGACCGAGGCTTGGTACGTCCTCGACGCACCCCCGGGAGCGCGCGTGGGCGTGGGTTTCCGGGAGACCATGGATCGCGCGCGGGTGCGCGAGTGGGTGATGAATCGCGACAGCGACGCTTTGCTCGGCGCATTGCAGACGCGTGAGGTGCGACCCGGCGACGCGATGCTCGTACCCTCCGGACTTCCCCACACCGTCCAGGATGGAGTCTTCGTTCTGGAACTGCAGGAGCCCACGGACCTGTCGATCCTGCTCGAGTGGCAGGGCTTCGCCGTCGATGGGTTCGCCGACGGCCACCTCGACCTCGGTTTCGATACCGCACTCGACGCCGTCGACTACTCGGCGGTCAGCGCATCCGATCTCGACGCACTCGTCCTCCCGCGCGAGGACATCGAGCGTGCCGGGCTCCACACGGCGATGCCGGCTGAGGCAGAGCAGTACTTCCGCCTACACCGACTCCACTCCACAGGTGACGCCGTGGACGTCGCGGCCGGATTCGCGATCGCGCTCGTCACGGAAGGCTCCGGGGTGCTCGCGGCTCCGGCAGGCTCCCTTGAGATCGCCAAGGGCGACGCCCTTCTGATTCCCTACGCCGTGGGTCCGTGGTCCGTGCACGGGGTGTGCACGGTGATGGTGTGTCGCCCGCCCGCCCCCGATGCACCTACGGGGGCCCGGTAGACGTGGGGGCCCGGTAGACGTGTCCGTCGTCGACTGGGACCTGGCCGGCTCGATCGCCACCGGCTTTGCTCCCACGGGACCGGATGTGAGTGCGAGCGACGTGCGGGCCATGACGCGCCAGCTGGGCGAACTCGCCGAGCAAGCCACCTTGGAAGTGCACGCAATCACCGGGTTGGTTGCGGCCCCAGGTCATCGCACGATCGTGGCAGACCGTCACCAATGGATCCGCTCCAATATCGATGCACTCGTCGCTCTCACGGCACCGCTCGACGAGCGGGTCGGCGCGGGTGCGGTCCATGCACTTGGTTCCCGCGCCACCGCACTGCAGATCGGCGCGACGCTCGGCTGGATGTCCGGGCGGGTTCTCGGTCAGTACGAGGTCGTGGCCGAACCTGGGTCACTTCTCCTGGTTGCACCAACGATCGCGGCAACCGAGAGATCGCTCGATGTCCCTGCCACCGACTTTCGCCTCTGGGTCTGCCTGCACGAGGAGGCGCACCGCGTCCAATTCGGCGCAGTGCCATGGCTGCGCGACTACTTCATCGAGCGCGTTCGCATCCTCCTCGAACTGCCGGAAATGGGACTTCGGGACTCGCTCATGTGGCTGTCGACCGTCGTCACGGCCTTTGCGCGGGCTCTGCGTGGGAGTTCGGACCTGGCTGTCGCGGATCTGGTCCCCACCGAGGAGCAGCGCGCCGCCTTGCGGGAACTGATGGCACTCATGACCATCCTCGAAGGTCATGCCGATGTGGTGATGGACCTCGCAGGCCCGGATGTGATCCCCTCGGTCGCCGTGATCCGGGAGCGGTTCGAGGTGCGGCGTGACTCCGCGCATGGGATGGACCGAATCATCCGGACACTGCTCGGCGTAGAGGCCAAGATGCGGCAGTACCGCGATGGGGCAACGTTCATCCGCAGCCTGCTCGAATCCGGTGGCATGGAGCGCGTGAACGCGCTCTGGAGCGGTCCGGGAGCCCTGCCGTCACTCGAGGAACTGTCCGCACCGCAGCAGTGGGCGGAGCGCACCGCGGCATGAGTGAGGCGTCCGCGGAACTGCTTGCCGTTCGGAACGCAGTGAAGCGATGCGTTGTTCCGGGACCGTTGATCGTCGGGTGCTCGGGTGGCCCCGACTCCCTCGCTCTGGTGGCGGCGGCCGTCTGGACGTCCCGGCACGCGAACGTGCCCCTGACGGTCGGAGTCGTCGACCATCGCCTGCAGGAGGGATCCGCGGACGTCGCAGCGGAGGCGGCACGGGCGTGCACCGCTCTCGGTGCTGACGACGTCGAGATCCTGGCCGTCGACGTGGTGGGGGAGGGGGGTGTGGAAGCAGCGGCGCGTGCTGCTCGACGCGGGGCTCTCCAAAGTCTCGCGCAGCGCAGGGGGAGTGAGCAGATCCTGCTGGCCCACACGCGCGAGGACCAGGCAGAAACCGTGCTGCTACGGCTGAGTCGTGGTGCGGGAGCGCGGAGTCTCGCCGCGATGCGTCCCTGCTCACCACCCTGGCACCGCCCGTTCCTGGATCTCTCTCGCGCTGATGTGCACGCGGTCACCGCCGAGGTGTGCTCTCCGCTCGGCATTCGCCCCTGGAGTGACCCGCACAACGTGGATCCGCGGTTCGGACGAGTACGGGTCCGCCGATGGCTCGACGAATTGGCCCACGAACTGGGTCCGGGTGTGGTGCAGGGTCTCTCGCGCAGCGCGGCGTTGCTCGCCGACGACGCCGAAGTCTTGGATGCGTGGGCGGATCAGGAGGCCACTCGCGTCATCGAGGTCGACGACGTGGGTGCTTCGGCTGACATCGCTGCACTGACGGAGTTACCGCGCGCGATTCGGACCCGAGTGCTCCGCGCCATGCACCACCGGGTGTCCGGCCAGAGCGAACTGACCTTCGACCATGTCCAGACGCTGGAGGCCTACGTTTCCGACTGGCATGGCCAGGGGGAGGCTGATCTTCCCGGCGGCGTGACGGCACGTGTGGACTATGGAAGGCTGTTGCTTCTTCGAACCTCGACCAACCGGGAGTGATCCGTGGATCAGTCGCACGTCGCCGCCGACCTCGACCATGTGCTCCTCACAGAGCAGCAGATCCACGACAGAATCGCAGAACTCGCAGCACAGATCGATCGCGATTACGCCGGAAAGGACCTCCTCCTCGTCGGGGTGCTGAAGGGCGCGATCATGGTCATGGCCGATCTGGCCCGGGCTCTGACCATCCAGGCGGACATGGACTGGATGGCGGTCTCTTCCTACGGATCGGGAACCACGTCGAGCGGTGTCGTCCGAATCCTGAAGGACCTGGACCGGGACCTCGCCGGGCATGACGTCCTGATAGTGGAGGACATAGTCGATTCGGGGCTCACCCTGAGTTGGCTTCTCAAGAACCTCTCCGCCCGCGGGCCGGCGTCCCTGGAGGTGTTCACCCTCCTGCGCAAGCCCGAAGCGATGCGGGTGGAAGTCCTGCCGCGCTACGTCGGGTTCGATATCCCGAATGAGTTCGTGGTGGGGTACGGCCTTGACTACGCCCAGCGCTACCGGAACCTGCGGTGCGTGGCCACGCTCGCCCCGCACGTCTACTCCTAATCGTTCGCGCAGGGCGGAGGCGGGCCCCTTCTCCCAAGGAGGAGTAGGCGCCGTCACCGTAGTACCGTCGTACGGTGGATATGAAGCGCATCCTGCGCGGCCCGATCTTCTGGATCGCTCTGGCCGTGGGATTCGTGCTCATCGGATCGAGTTTCATCTCCGGAATCGGGGCCCCGGAAGAGATCGACACCAGCAAGGCCGTCGCCGCGATCACATCCAATGAGGTCGATACCGCGACCATCATCGATCGTGACCAGATCCTCGAACTCACGCTCAAGGATGGCGCGCAGGTTCGCTCCACGTACGTCACCGGGCAGGGAGTCGAACTTCAGACGCTGCTTCAGGCGCGCGCAGACTCCGGTCAACTTCCCGGTGGCTACAACGTGGTTGTGCCCTCGGAAAACATCCTCGTCTCGCTGTTCGTCTCACTCCTTCCCTTCGCTCTGCTCATCCTGCTCATGGTGTTCATCTTCAGCCAGATGCAGGGCGGCGGCGGCCGCCTGATGAGTTTCGGCAAGTCCAAGGCGAAAGTGATCACCAAGGACATGCCCCAAACCACTTTCGCCGATGTTGCCGGAGCAGAGGAAGCGGTCGAGGAGCTTGCGGAGATCAAGGACTTCCTCGCCGATCCTGACCGATTCAAGGCTGTTGGCGCGAAGATTCCCAAGGGAGTGCTGCTTTACGGTCCGCCCGGCACGGGCAAGACCCTGCTCGCACGGGCCGTCGCAGGCGAGGCGGGCGTTCCGTTCTACAGCATCTCCGGCTCCGACTTCGTTGAAATGTTCGTTGGTGTGGGTGCGAGCCGTGTGCGCGATCTCTTCGAGCAGGCGAAGCAGAACGCCCCCGCCATCATCTTCGTCGACGAGATCGACGCGGTCGGACGTCATCGTGGTGCAGGTCTCGGCGGCGGACACGATGAGCGTGAGCAAACCCTGAATCAAATGCTTGTGGAGATGGACGGCTTCGATGTCAGTGGCGGCGTCATCATGATCGCCGCCACGAACCGGCCGGACATCCTCGATCCGGCCCTTCTGCGTCCCGGTCGTTTCGACCGCCAGATCGCGGTCGAACGCCCCGACCTCAATGGTCGCTTCCAGATACTCCAGGTGCACGCCAAGGGCAAACCGATCGCCGATGATGTCGATCTCATGGCAGTGGCCCGCCGCACCCCTGGATTCACGGGGGCCGATCTGGCGAATGTCTTGAACGAAGCAGCTCTCCTGACCGCTCGTTCGGGTGGTGACGTCATCAATGACGAGGCGATGGACGAGGCGATCGATCGCGTCATCGCTGGGCCGCAGAAGCGCACGCGGGTCATGGACGAGCAAGAGAAGAAGATCACGGCCTACCACGAGGCCGGTCATGCACTCGTTGCTGCGGCGCTTCCCGGCAACGATCCCGTGCACAAGATCACGATCATGCCTCGCGGTCGCGCGCTCGGCTACACGATGGTGTTGCCCGATCAGGACAAGTACTCCACCACCCGTAGCCAGATGCTCAACCAGATCGCCTACATGCTCGGTGGCCGTGCTGCCGAAGAGTTGATCTTCCACGATCCCACCACCGGTGCTGCCAATGACATCGAGAAGGCCACAGCCGTCGCGCGCGCGATGGTGACGCAGTACGGAATGACTGAGCGACTCGGCGCGGTGAAGTACGGCCAGGAGCAGGGTGAAGTCTTCCTCGGTCGCGATATGGGTCACAGCCGTGATTACTCCGAGGATGTCGCCGCCGTGATCGATGAGGAGGTGCGGGGCTTCATCGAGGCCGCGCATCAGGAGGCCTACGACGTCCTGGTGGAGAACCGCGATGTGCTGGACGCTTTGGTTCTCGCGCTCCTCGAGCGGGAGACGTTGGATAAGGAGGAGATCGAGGAGGTCTTCACCGCCCTGCGACTTCGCCAGCCACGTCCCGCATGGACGGGCTCTGCCCGCCGTGCGCCCGACCACCGTGGACCGATCCGCACTCCCGCGGAACTCCGCTCCTCGAACGGGCACGTGGCTTCCGAGATCGCCGACTAGCCATGGGTGACATCACCGCGGTGTCGCTGGCCGCGGAGCGGCCTGCCGGCCCCTTCGACCCCGCAGCCGTAGAACGGGCAGTCCGTGACCTGCTGATCGCCATAGGTGAGGATCCCGAGCGCGATGGGCTGCGCGATACACCCGCCCGAGTTGCGCGCGGCTACGCCGAGATGTTCCGTGGACTGCATCAGCAACCCGACGAGGTACTCACCACGACCTTCGACCTCGGACACAACGAGTTGGTGTTGGTCAAGGACATCGCGATGTACTCCACGTGCGAGCATCACCTTCTGCCCTTCTTCGGTGTCGCCCACGTCGGATACATCCCCAATTCCAATGGACGCATCACAGGGCTGTCCAAGTTGGCGCGGCTCGTCGACGTGTTCGCCCGTCGACCCCAAGTGCAGGAGCGCCTCACGACACAGATCGCCGACTCGCTCATGCAGATCCTTGATCCCATGGGCGCGATCGTCGTGATCGAGGCCGAACACATGTGCATGTCCGTGCGCGGCGTGCGCCAGCCGGGAGCCAAGACCGTCACCAGCGCGGTCCGCGGGGTGCTCTCCTCGGCCGCGTCCCGTGCCGAAGCGATGTCGCTGATCAGCGGGCGCTAGCTGTGCCCGTCACGCCCGTCGTGCTCGGCGTTCTCAACGTCACTCCGGATTCCTTCTCCGACGGTGGCGAACATGCCACAACAGAGGCAGCGATCGCGCACGGGTTCGCACTGCGTGATGCGGGAGCGGACATCGTCGATGTGGGTGGTGAGTCCACGCGCCCGGGGGCGCAGCGCATTCCGATCGAGGAGGAGCTCGACCGGGTCATTCCGGTGGTCCTCGCGTTGAGCCAGGCCGGGATCAGCGTGAGCATCGACACGATGCGCGCCGAGGTGGCGCGGCGCGCCGTGGCCGCGGGGGCATCGATGGTCAACGATGTCTCGGGCGGGCAAGCTGATGATGCGATGTATGCCACTGTTGCGGATCTGGGCTGCGATTACGTCGTAATGCACTGGCGCGGGCACAGTGCGGTCATGGACGACCTCGTCGTCTACGACGATGTCGCCACCGATGTGCTGACCGAGACACTGACATGCGCACATGCGGCTCACGCCGCTGGGATTCGCGAGGAGTCGATCATCATCGATCCCGGCCTCGGTTTCGCCAAGACGCCGGAGCAGAACTGGGTGATGCTCCGTGACCTGGAGCGATGGGTGGGGACGGGGAGACGTGTCCTCGTGGGCGCGTCGCGCAAGAAATTCCTGGGCGCACTCCTCGCCGACGCCGAGGGTTTCCCTCGGGACATGCGCGGAAGAGACGTCGCCTCGGCGGTGATCAGTGGGCTGTGTGCCCGCATCGGTGTCTGGGGTGTGCGGGTCCATGATGTGCGTAGCACGCGCGATGCACTCGCCGTGATCGACACCTGGGATGGCACGCCGTGACCGACACCATCGAGATCCGTGGAATCCGTGGTCATGGTCACCATGGAGTTCTTGCATCCGAGCGCGCTGACGGCCAGGAGTTCATCGTGGACGTGATTCTCGGAGTGTCCACCCGCAGGGCGGCAGCCACCGATGATCTCACCGACACCGTGAACTATGCGGACGTTGCCCAGCACGTGCATGCGCACATCACAGGTGACCCCTGCGACCTGATCGAGACCCTGGCCGAGCGCATCGCCGTCGGGGTTCTGGCGCAGGCAACGATCGACTGGGTCGAGGTTGCCGTCCACAAACCTTCGGCGCCGATCCCGATCCCCTTCGACGATGTGATCGTTCGGATCCGCCGACCATGAGTACCGCCGTCATCGCACTCGGCGCCAACCTCGACGATCCACAGCGTCAGGTCCATGAGGCTGCACGTCGAATCGCGGGGCTCCCGGGAGTCGCTGTCGTGGGTCGATCGCGTCTCTATCGCACCGCACCTGTTGGTGGACCCGACCAGCCCGACTACGTCAATGCGGTGATCGTCGTAGAGACCGAGCGCGGTGCCCGCGCACTCCTCGACGATCTCCATGCGATCGAGGCGGAGTACGGCAGAACACGCGATGTCCGCTGGGGTCCCAGGACACTGGATCTCGATCTGATCACCTACGACGATCAACGCTCCGCGGATCCCAACCTGGAGTTACCGCATCCGCGGGCCCATGAGCGCGCCTTCGTCCTCGTGCCGTGGCGGGATGCGGATCCGGCCGCATCGCTTCCCGACCACGGGTCGGTCGCGGACCTCCTCGCAGACAGGGACACCTCGGAATGCATTCTCCTTGACGGCGTGCGGGCGGGGGAGTCATGAAGCCGACGAGGATCCCCTTCCTGGTCGCCATCGCGGTGATCGGCGTCGCGGTCGGCTGGGCGCTGGTCGAGATCGTGTCTGGGCAGACTGGTCGATCGATTCCCGTACCTCTCCTGGCGGGGACGGCGATCTGGTTGTTGGCGATCGCGTTGTCCGCCTGGACCTGGTTCCTGCGCCCACGATTGCGTCGGGATCCCGGGAGCACTCCGGTGCCACCGCTCGCCGCCGCGCGCACCGCGGCGTTCGCCATGGCCGCCTCGCGCACAGGTGCTGTGGTGGCCGGGATCTACACGGGTATCGCCGTTGCCACCGTCGCCGCACTGGCCACCCCCGCGGGGGCATCGGCTTTCGGCTCCGCCCTCCTTGCCGCCACCGGCTCGCTCGTCCTCGCTGGTGCGGCACTGTGGCTTGAAGGTCTCTGTCGAATTCCCGAGGATGACGAGAGCGACAACGGCGCCGGTAGGGTCGGGTCATGACCGACGAGCCGCTCGAGGACCTCCCGTTCGACGAACTGCGTCACCGCGCATTCCACATTGCCGAGAAACACATGGACATCGGCTTCTTCACCGACCTGTTCTCGCATATGCCGGGCATGGTGGCCATCGAAGGCGAGGGTGGCGATCTCGGGTCGATGGGTGGAACGTTCATCGAGACCGTGCGTGCGGTGCGCGAGATGTTCGGATCCGCGAATCTCGATCCCACGACGGAGGCGCTCCTCCGCGCCCGGTTCGCGACCTATATCCGCGAGCACTAGCGGTCGATATCGCCGCTGATCAGGAAGAATGATGCGACGGCATCGGCGAGATCGGTGAGTTCGGAGCCTGGGAGGGCATGGGAGAGCAGCTGCACGTGGGCGTAGGACGGGGTGCGCAACTTCATCCGCCACGGCATCTTGTCACCGGTACTCACCAGCAAGACCCCGTGATGCCCGAAGGGGTTCTCGGTTTCCAGGTAGGTGGTTCCCTCTGGAACACGCAGGGTCTTTGGAAGCGGCACGTTCACGGGCGCACCCGCCAGGTCCGCGCATGCATCGACGCATCTGTTGATCACCTGCGCGCTCGAATCTATCTGGGCGATCAGCATGCGATATCGGTCCGCCGCTGACCCGCTCCCCGTCGTCACAGGAAGGTCGATCCCCCGGTAGGCGAGGTAGGGCTCATCTCGCCGGAGATCGTCGGTGATCCCCGACGCCCACCCGACAGGCCCCGATGCACCCGTCTCCCAGGCCGCGTCCGGCGCAACGACAGCGAGGTGGTCCCAGTGTTCAGGAATTCGGGTCTGCGCGACGGCGTTCCGGCTCATCGCGGCGATGCGCACCGCCTCGTGGAGAGTGGAGGCGTCGACATCGGTGGCAAGTCCGCCGATCCGGGTGATCATCGGGTGGACACGCCCCCCGGTGGCACGCTCCTGCCATCGGGCCCACTCCTCTCGCAGCGCGAGCAGGTCGGGCTGGATGTACGCCAGCATGACCAGATGCGCAGCGATGCGATTGGCCTCCGCCAGGACCATGCGCACCCACGTGGCCCGGTCTGGCGGCATGATCCCGGTCGCCTCCTCAACTGCCAGCGCAATGGTCAATTCGGATGAGAATGCCGACAGCCAGTCGTGTCTATTCGCCAGCATGAGGACCTGGCGGTAGTCACGAGCCTCGAACAACTTCTCGGCGCTGCGGTGCAGGAATCCGACTCGCGGAGTTGCGCTGATGATGGTGTCCTCGTCGACGGTAAGCCCGAGTTGGAATCCACCGTGGGCACTGGGGTGGTAGGGGCCGAGGTCGATTGCGATGTCGCAGTCGAGATCGCGCGTGACCCCGAGACCGGCAATCACCTGGCGCATGAGAGCCCCCGCTCCTCGATGAGCCACAGCATCTCGCCCTCTGCTCCGCCGATCCCGGTCACCTCGGATTGTCGAAGGAGTCGGGCCGGTGCCAGGGAATCCATGGCCACATGGGCGGTGATGTTGCACCGCCCGTTCGGAATCGGTCGAACCACGCGCCCGGCGCGGAACCCACGCACGGTGCCACCAGCCCAGCGACCGCACAGTCGTTCCTCGCGCATGTGTCCGTAGTCGATCGCGATCGCTGCACCCGCGGTGACGGATGCACGCATTCTCCGCCAGACCTCATCACGATTCCTTCCCACTTCTCGCATCGCAAAGGGAGTGGTATCGGGCCACCATGTGTCCAGCCACTTCAGGTCAGGGCGCGAGTCCAGGGGTGCAAGGGGTGTGAGTACCCCGTCCGCATCGATGCCCACGACCCACGGCCGGCCCTCCTCATCGTTCTCGACGATCGTGCAGGGGATGTCGTCGAGCAACTCCTGCGCGAAGAGGACCCCCGGAGCGGGGGGCAGATCGCACGTGCTGACGTCGGCGACGACCCACTCCACTTCACATGCTCCCGCGATGAGATCGACCGCGCGCCATCGCATCGCTGCGCGCAGTTCCGCGGGGACATATGCCCGGATCGCATCGAGAAGGTGGCCATCATCCGCACCCACATCCGTCACGGTGAAGTTGTCCGGTCCCCGAAGCCGTTCCCACTGCTCGAGCACGATGGTGGCCAACGCCTGCGCGATACGGCTACTGGATCGCGAGCTTGTGCGAAAGTGCGCGCTCGGTCGGTGGTGCAGGTAGAAGTTGGCCGTCTCTGCCCAGGCAGTATGGAATGGCCGCATCATGTGATCACCGTAGGCTCACGCTCATGGCGGAGCCACCACCGCGGCTACGCGTCGGCATCATCGGTGCGGGACGCGTCGGTGCAGTGTTGGGCGCCGCATGGCGTCGCGCAGGCCACCACATCACCGGTGTATCCGCGGTATCGGACGTATCGCGTCTGCGCGCCGAGGCGCTTTTGCCCGGTGTGCCGATTCGCTCGGTCCCGGAGATCTGCTCAGACGCAGAGGCCATCCTCGTCGCAGTTCCCGACGACGTCCTTGCCGACCTCGTCCGCGGTCTTGCGAGCACCGGGGTGCTCCGGCCGGGGGTGTTCCTGATCCACGCCTCCGGGCGCCACGGTTTGGGAGTGTTCGAGCCTGCGCAGGGATGCGTGCCCTTGGCGATACATCCGGTGATGACGTTCACGGGCACGTCGCTCGATCTCGAGAGACTCAGTGGTGTTCCCTGCGGCGTGACCGCACCGGATGACTTCCGCTCGGTTGCCGAGGCACTCGCTCTCGAACTCGGTGGGGAACCGATCTGGGTCCCGGAATCGGCGCGTGTGAGGTACCACGCGGCACTCAGCTACGCATCGAACTTCATGAACACCTTGGTGTCGCAGGCATCCGAACTCTTGGAACAGGAAGGCATGTCCGATCCCGCGCGTATCCTGGCCCCGCTCTTGCATGCCTCCCTGGACAACGCCCTACGGCTGCGCGACCGGGGATTGACCGGGCCGATCGCACGCGGGGATGCCGAGAGCATCGCTCGGCACCTCGAAGTGTTGGACGAACCCGTGGTCGCCGCAAGCTATCGCGCCATGGGACGCCTCGCTGCCGATCGTGCGCTCAGTGCGGGCCTCATCACGGTGGATCAGGCGGCGGCATTGCTCACTGTCTTGGCTGCGAAGGACGAATGATGGACGTCTGGCGCAGGCGCATCGACATCCCGCCGCCGGCGGGCCGTCGAGCCGTCGTCATGACCATGGGTGCTCTGCACGAGGGCCACGCCCGCCTGATGCGGGTGGCGCGCGAGCGCGTCGGCCCGCACGGCGAGGTGGTCGCGACGATCTTCGTCAATCCCCTGCAGTTCGGCGCCAATGAGGATCTGGCTGCGTACCCGCGCACCGAGGATGCCGACCTGCTCCTCTGCGAGGAGTCGGGTGTCAGTGGTGTCTACGTACCCGAGGTCGTCGATGTCTACCCGGACGGGGAGCGCACCACGATCCGGCCGGGGCCCCGGGGGGAGGTCCTCGAGGGTGCTTCGCGCCCCGGACACTTCGCGGGCATG
Source organism: Candidatus Nanopelagicales bacterium (assembly GCA_044375955.1). Classification (GTDB taxonomy): domain Bacteria; phylum Actinomycetota; class Actinomycetes; order S36-B12; family S36-B12; genus VGCC01. Next base: position 39,905 of record JBILLS010000010.1, read on the forward strand.
GCGACCGTGGTGGGCAAGTTGATGCAGATCATCCGGCCGGATGAGGCGCTGTTCGGTGAAAAGGACTACCAGCAGCTGGTGATCGTGCGCGAGATGGTCGCGGACCTGAACTTCCCTGTCGAGGTGATCGGGGTTCCCACCGTCCGTGAGTCTGGCGGGCTCGCGATGAGTAGCCGCAATCGCTACCTCAGTAATGAGGAGCGGGCATGGGCGTCGAGCATCCCTCGGGCACTCGCGGCCGCTGCCCAGCAGCGGAGTATTGGATCGATGATCGCGACCGTCCGCGAACAGCTCGATCCCCATGTGGTCGTGGACTATGTCGTGGTGCGCACCGCGGAACTCGACGAGGTGGTCACTCCGGGGATCGGTCGCCTTCTGTTCGCGGGCCACGTTGGGACTACGCGACTCCTGGACAACTGGGAGGTCGAGATCCATGAAGTCTGAGCCGGCCCTCATTCGTGGTCCACTCCGTGCTCCCGCTCCCGGGTGGACTGCGCGGGCCGATGCGATCGTGGTCGGATCCGGTGTCGCCGGACTGACATCGGCGCTCCATTTGCGCGACCTCGGCCTTCGCGTCCTGCTGGTCACGAAGGCGCAGATCGATGAGGGGTCGACACGGTGGGCGCAGGGCGGTATCGCCGCAGCATTAAGCGAAGAGGACTCACCCGAGGATCACATGACCGACACCATGGTCGCGGGTGCAGGTCTCTGCGATCCGGACGCGGTGAAGATCTTGGTGACAGAAGGTCCACATGCCGTCCGTGAACTCATCGAGTGGGGGGCGCGATTCGACACCGATCCATCCGGCTCGATCGCACTCACGCGGGAGGGCGGCCACCATCGTGATCGCATCGCGCACGCTGGTGGTGATGCGACCGGACGCGAGGTGACTCGTGCGCTGGTTGCGGCGGTCCACGCCTCACCCGAGATCGAGGTGATCGAGAACGCACTGGTCTTGGACCTGTTGCGCGCCCAGGATGGCTCGGCGCAGGGTGTGACCCTGCATGTGATCGGTACGGGTCAGCGCGACGGGGTGGGAGCAGCACTCGCGCCCGCCGTCATCCTCGCGACCGGTGGAATCGGCCAGGTCTTCGGTCAGACCACCAACCCCTACGTATCCACGGGCGACGGTGTGGCCCTGGCGGTGCGTGCGGGCGCCGCCGTGGCCGATATCGAATTCGTGCAGTTCCACCCCACTGTGCTGTGGCTGGGCCCCCATGCCCAGGGCCAGCAGCCGCTTGTCTCCGAGGCCGTGCGGGGGGAAGGCGCCGTCCTGCGTGACGACGCGGGCGTGGCGTTCATGGCCAACGAACACTCGCTTGCGGATCTCGCTCCGCGCGACATCGTCGCCAAGGCGATCATGCGACGCATGCGTGCAACGGGTTCCGAGCACGTGTGGCTCGACGGGCGCCATCTCGGTGCGGATGTGTGGGTTCGCCGATTCCCGACGATCCTGGAGTCCTGTCGGCTTCGGGGAATCGACCCGGTGACCGATCTGATTCCCGTTGCGCCCGCCCAGCACTACGTGTCCGGGGGCGTGCGCACGGACATCGATGGACGCTCGTCTATCCGAGGTCTCTACGCATGCGGTGAGGTCGCTTGCACCGGGGTTCACGGCGCCAATCGCTTGGCGTCGAATTCGCTACTGGAGGGGCTGGTCTTCTCCCGACGGATCGCATACGCGGTGCTTGGTGACGCACTCACGCCGGACACCCCCGTGCCGCAAGGGAGCCCCGGCGTTCTCATCCCCGTCCAGATGCGTCGACCGATGCAGCGCGTTATGGACGAGGATGCGGGGGTCCTGCGGAGTGCGGCCTCGCTGGAGCGTGCGGTCACGTGGTTGGCCGAGGCTGTTCGCACGGCTCCGTCGGATGTGAGTCCTACGACGGAGAATTGGGAGACCACCAACCTCATGACGATCGCCCAGGTCTTGGTGCGCCATGCACTCCTGCGGGAGGAGACGCGTGGATCCCACTGGCGGGAGGATTTCCCGGAAGCGGAGGCCCTCTGGCAGGCCCGGCTCGTCACCCGGATGGATGCCACGGGTGACCTCGCCACCGTCCTGGAGCCGGTGCCGTGACCTATCCCACCTATCGAATCCCGAAAGACATCTCCGACCACCTCGCTGCGGCCGGTCTTGCGCCCGTGGATGTGGAGAGCGTCATCGCACGGGCCCTCGCGGAAGATCTCGACAGCGGCGTCGATGTCACCACCATGGCCACGGTGCCACCGTCGCAGCAGTCGCGCCTGGTGCTGAGGAGCCGGGCGGCCGGGGTGCTCGCGGGCGTTCCCGTCGCCGCCGCCGTCTTCGCGATGGTGGGTGGCGACGACGTCCGGATCGAATGGGATGCGATGGACGGGCATCGAGTTCTTCCCGGGGCAGTGGTCCTGCGCGTCGTCGGTCCGACGCACGCGTTGTTGCGCGCGGAGCGACCCGCATTGAATCTCATCGGCCATCTCAGCGGAATCGCCACGGTGACCGCTCGATGGGTCGATGCCGTTGCGGGTACGGGCGCCGAAATCCGTGATACCCGTAAGACCACGCCGGGGTTACGTGCCCTGGAGAAGTACGCCGTGCGCTGCGGTGGTGGACGGAATCATCGGATGTCCCTGGCGGACGCAGCGTTGGTGAAGGACAACCACGTGGTTGCCGCCGGCGGTGTCGCCGAGGCGTTCACTCGGGTGCGCGAGATGTATCCGGATGTTCCGATCGAGGTGGAGGTGGATTCCCTCGATCAACTCGATGCCGTGGTGGATGCCGGTGCCGATCTCGTGCTGGTGGACAACTTCACCCTCGATCAGATGCGTGAAGCTGTGCGACGGGCCGGCGGCCGAGTCCGCCTGGAGGCCTCGGGCGGCCTCACACTCGATGTGGCCGCGGATGTGGCCGCGACGGGAGTGGACTACCTTGCGGTCGGAGCACTGACGCACTCCGCACCGGTATTGGACATTGGCGCGGACCTGGAGACGGTGGGGTAGAGCGATGCTGCTGGCCATTGATGTCGGGAACACGAACACGGTCCTCGGGTTATTCGACGGTGACGAACTCACTCGGTCCTGGCGCGTCACCACCAACGCGAGTTCGACCGCCGACGAGATGGCGCTCACCTTCCGGGGGCTCCTGGAGGGGACCGCCGACGTGTCCGGTATCGCGCTGTGCAGCACCGTTCCCGCGGTACTACGCGAGATGCGCAGCATGCTCGCGGACTACTACGCCGAGACCCCCACGGTCATCGTCGAGCCGGGAACCAAGACCGGTGTCGCGATCCTCACGGACAATCCCAAGGAAGTGGGCGCGGACAGGATCGTCAACACCCTTGCAGCCCACCATCTCTTCGGGGGGCCCAGCATCGTCGTGGACTTCGGCACGTCGACCAATCTCGACGTCGTCTCCGCGGCGGGAGAGTTTCTCGGAGGTGCGTTGGCCCCGGGTATCGAGATCTCCCTGGAGGCTCTCGCAAGCCGTGCGGCCCAACTGCGCAAGGTGGAGCTCGTGAAACCACGTTCGGTAGTTGGCAAGAACACTGTCGAGGCGCTGCAGTCGGGCGCGATCTACGGATTCGCGGGCCAGGTGGATGGCCTGGTGACGCGCATCGTGGAGGAGATCGGGGAGCCCACCGCAGTGATCGCCACCGGGGGGCTGGCGCCGATCGTGATCGGCGAGTCCGAGACGATCACGCACCATGAGCCGGACCTGACGCTGATCGGTCTACGTCTGGTTTACGAGAAGAACGTGGATTAGCGGCTCGCGCGCACGAGCGCCGGCACTACACCGAGGCCATGCAGTGGGCCACGCGTGCGCGGGAGAATGAGCGTCCTCATCCCGATGTGGGCCGCACCAGCGTCGTCTTTTCCGCTGTCGCCGACCATCAGAACCGTTGCCGGTGCACACCCGATTGCATTCGCCGCTTCGTGGAATATCCGCGCATCTGGTTTGACGCATCCGACTTCACAGGACAGCGTCACTGCATCGACGTGCTCGATCAGTCCCTCCCGCTCCAGCACGGGGCGAATGCTGACACCGACGTTGGAGATGATCCCAATGCGCATGCCCAGTGTGCGGAGTTCCACGAGAGTCGGCACCGCGTCCGCGTAGGCGTGCCACGTATCGAGCAGGGTCGCGTAGAGCGCCTCGGCCAGTGGGCGACCGATCCCCGGCCCGGCATCGATCAGGGAGTGGAAGACCTGTTCGTGGAGCGCGGAATCCAGATCGCGGCGACTGTCCGGATCGTGCACGCGCGCGTTCTCCCAGACCAGATCCAGGAAGTCCACCAGCGTGTTGCGTGCCTGGGGTGAGCGTTCCGCGGGTGTGCGACGTAGGGCCGCCTCCAGCCACTCATCCGCCGATCCCTGGTCGATCAACGTCGAATGAAGATCGAAGATGACCCCGCGAATCGGCTCCGGTGGCTCGAGTGGGAAGGACACACCCGCAGGCTAGGCCACACCGCATCCACTAGCCTGCCGACGTGACGGAGGCTCCCGACGAGCTCGATCTCCCCGAGCAGATGCGCATCCGGCGTGCCAAGCGTGATCAACTGCTGGCCTCGGGGCATGACCCGTATCCGGTGAGTCTTCCCATCACCCACACCGTCGCGCAGGTGCGCGCCGCCCATGCGGATCTCGGTCCCGATACCCAGACCGGTGCGGTGGTGGGTATCGCCGGGCGGGTGATCTTCTCCCGCAACACGGGCAAGTTGTGCTTTGCGACGCTGCGTGCCGGTGATGGGACCGAGATCCAGGCGATGGTCTCCCTGGCCGGGGTGGGTGAGGATGCCCTGGCCTCGTGGAAGGACCTCGTCGATCTCGGCGACACCGTCTTCGTTCATGGTGAGGTGATCACCTCCAAGCGTGGTGAGTTGTCGGTGATGGCGGATCGTTGGGCAATGGCAGCGAAAGCCCTCCGACCCCTCCCGGTCGCGCATAAGCCGATGAATGAGGAGGCACGGGTCCGGCAGCGCTACGTGGACCTCATCATGCGCCCGGATGCCCAGCGCATTGCTCGGCTGCGTGTGGACGTTGTCGCAGCACTGCGCCGGAGCATGAGTGAGCGGGGATTCCTCGAGATCGAAACGCCGATGTTGCAGACGATGCACGGTGGTGCTGCTGCGCGACCGTTCGTGACCCACTCGAATGCCTTCGATCTCGAGTTGTATCTGCGCATCGCACCTGAGTTATTCCTCAAACGCGCGGTTGTCGGGGGTCTGGAGCGAGTCTTCGAGATCAATCGGAATTTCCGGAACGAGGGTTCGGACTCGAGCCACTCACCGGAATTCGCGATGCTCGAGTACTACCAGGCCTATGCCGATTACCAGGACATGGCCCGCACCACGCGCGAACTGATCCAGGAGGCCGCGCAGGCGGTGACGGGCGGTCTCGTCGTGACCCACGCGGACGGCAGCGTGCACGATCTCTCCGGGGAATGGCCCCAGATCGACCTCTACTCCTCGACATCCGCCGCGGTCGGACATGAGATCACCCCGCAGACGCCGCGAACTGAGCTGGTCGCTCTCTGCGATGGTGCCGGACTCTCGGTGGCGCCGACGTGGGTTCCCGGCAAGCTGGTAGAAGAACTCTTCGAGCACTACGTCAGCCCCACGTTCACCGGCCCGACCTTCGTCATGGATTTCCCGGTGGACACCTCACCGCTCACCCGCGCCCACCGATCCAAGGCCGGAGTGGTGGAGAAGTGGGACCTGTACATCGATGGAGTCGAGCAAGCCACGGGCTACTCCGAACTCGTCGATCCGGTCACCCAGCGCGAGCGACTCGTCGAGCAGGCGGCACTCGGCGCGAAGGGCGATCACGAGGCGATGCGCCTCGACGAGGACTTCCTTCGTGCATTGGAGCACGGCATGCCTCCCACCGGCGGCGTGGGAATGGGAATCGATCGACTTCTCATGACACTGACCGGATTGGGTATCCGCGAAACGATCCTGTTCCCGCTGGTGAAGCCGGAATGACGACTATCCGGCCTGCACTGACCAGGGACGTCAAGGAGATCGGCGCACTCGTCGATCTTTACGCCGGCGCGGGGCAGCGCTTGTTGGAGAAGAAGCTGGTCACCCTCTACGAGGATGTCCAAGAGTTCATCGTGGGCGTCGACCACGGCAATGTGGTGGCATGTGGCGCATTGCATGTGCTCTGGGACGATCTCGCCGAAGTGCGCACGGTCGCGGTCGCCCCTTCGCACCTTCGGCAGGGAATCGGCTCGCAGATCCTGGAAGCCCTACTCGAGCGGGCTCGCGCCCTCGGTGTCCGACGGGTGTTCTGCCTGACCTTCGCCAGCGAGTTCTTCGGCCGCCACGGTTTCGTCGAGATCGACGGAACACCTGTCGATCCGGATGTCTATGCGCAACTGTTGCAGTCCTACGACGAGGGCGTGGCCGAGTTCCTCGGCCTGGAGCGGGTGAAGCCGAACACGCTCGGGAACAACCGGATGATCCTCGAGTTCTGAGTTCAGCCGGTATTGCGTAGACCGGTGGCGATTCCATTGATCGTCACCGACAGGGCTCGGCGGAGTTGTTCACGATCCTGCTCAACGTCACTTCCGCGTAGACGATCCAGCACCGACACCTGTAGCGAGTGAAGCGGCAGAAGGTAGTTGTCGCGGGTCGCCAGGGTTCGGGCTAGGGAGGGATTATCGGCCAGGAGTCGATCGCTACCCGTGACCGCCAGTACCTGCTCGACACTCCGCGCATATTCGGCCTCGATCTCACCGAAGATCCCCTGGAGATCCGGCGGAACGAGCTTGTCGACGTAGTGACGTGCGACCACCATGTCGGTCTTCATGAGTGTCATCTCGACGTTGGAGATGAAGTTGGTGAAGAAACTCCACTCTCGGTACATGGTGCGCAATTCCTCGGCGAAGCCGGCATCTGCTGCGGCGCGCAATCCGCTCCCGACACCGAACCAGCCCGGGATGATCTGGCGTGACTGCGTCCACCCGAAGACCCAGGGGATCGCGCGCAGTCCCTCGATGCCCGCTGCGGTATCCGGACGCTGTGCGGGTCGTGATCCCAGGTGCATCGAACCGAACTCGGCCACCGGGGTTGATGCGGAGAAGTAGGCCGGGAGATCGGGGTTGTCCACCAGGGATCGATAGGAAGTCATCGCGTGGGTCGAGGCGATATCCATCACCTGATCCCAGCGTTCCAGGAGCACGGGATCCTGCCGGGGTTCCCGATGGAGTAGGGAAGCATCGAGGACCGCGGCGACCATCTGCTCGAGGTTGTCGCGGGCCAGCGCAGGCAGCAGGTACTTGTCCGAGATGACCTCGCCCTGTTCGGTCACCTTGATCTGACCGTCGAGGACTCCCGAGGGTTGGGCCAGGATCGCCGCATACGTGGGGCCACCGCCGCGGCCGACCGTGCCGCCGCGGCCGTGGAAGAGGCGCAGCCGCACCCCGTGCTTCTGGGCCACATCGCGGAGTCGACGCTGGGCTAGGTGGATCTCCCACTGGGAGGTCGTGATGCCAGCGTCCTTGTTGGAATCCGAGTAGCCGAGCATCACCTCCTGGACGTCGCCGCGTGAGGCCACCAGGGCGCGACAGGTGGGGTGATCCAGCAGCTCGTCCACGATCGAGCCCGCCTCGCGGAGTTCGCTGATGGTCTCCAGGAGGGGTACGAATCCCACGCGCGCCGTCCCCGCGGATGTGTCGACGAGTCCCGCTTCCCGGGCGACCGTGATCGCCGCCAGCATGTCGTCGACACCCTTCGTCATCGAGACGATGCAGGACTCGATGGGGCGGGTGCCGTAGGTGTCGAGCAGTTCGCGGACCGTCACGAAGGTCTCGTACGTGACCGCCGCCGAGGGGCTCAAGGGGGGTGGCGTCGGGGCGAGGGGCCTTGATGAGGCGAGTTCACGCTGCAGCCACGCGGTGCGCTCATCCCGCGTGAGGTCGCGCCAGGGGGTGGGTTCGAGTCGGTCGTGGAGTTCTGCGATCACCTCCTGGTACTTACCGGAGTGTTCACGGATGTCCAGGGTCGCCAGCGGTAGGCCGATCGATGCGGTGACCCGGATGACTCGGTCCAGGATTCCGTGTGCGGCCAATTGCCCCCGGTGCGCGAGGAGGTCGGCGCGGATGAGGAGGAGATCGTCGAGGAGTTGCCTGGTGCTGTTGTAGTCGCGTCCCTTCCGATGCGGTTCACCGGAGCGCACGCGCTCAAGCGTTAGTCGAAGTCTCATGCGGATGATCGTCAACTTGAGTCGGATGGGCTCCTCCGCGTTGATGCGCAAGAACCGGGGGTCCAGGTCGGGCAGGAAGGTGAGATCGTGGGTGACGGACTCACGCAGCGCATCACTTGCTCCCGCAATGCGCTCGGAGACCGAGAGATCATCGAGCAGTCGATCGATGTGTGGCATGAGATCGAGTACGGCGTGTTCACGTTGGAAGCGCACCACGGCGGTGGTGACATCGGGGGTGACATAGGGGTTCCCATCTCGGTCACCGCCGATCCAGGATCCGAAGCTCACCGGCCTGGAGTCCGGCGGGAGTTCCGCCCCGAGATCCTCGAACGCCCGCGCCAGATCGGTGAGTACCTGCGCGAGGGGACCTCGGGTGAGATCGTCGAGGTAATACAGCGCATTGCGCGCCTCGTCCAGCGGGTGCGGTCGCTCGAGGCGCAGCTCGTCGGTCTGCCAGAGCAGGTCGATGAGTTCCGCGAGCCGCGTGGTGCGATCCACCTCCGACATCTGCTCGTCGAGGAGGACGTCGGCGATGGTGCGGAGTTTGAGGAGCACTGATCTCCGTGCGGCCTCCGTCGGGTGCGCCGTGAACACCGGGCGCACCGACATCACGGCCGCAAGATCCGCCACGAGTTCGGGGTCGACCCCGGCCTCTCTGATCTCGGAGACGACCCGGGTCAATGGCCCAAGGTTCTCGCGCCGCGACGCTGCGGCGTCCTGCGCCCGCTCGACCTGCTCGGCCACGTTGGCCAGGTCGAAATAGATGGAGAACGCCCGGGCGAGCCGCGTGGCCATATGTAGGTCTGTCGTGTCGAGCAGGGCCGATGCCGCCTGGGAGTCGGTGCGCACCAGCGCCCGGACCTGCTCCACGAGGTCGAGGAGGTCGTCGCCTTCCTGGCGCACCAGGGTGTGACCTAGGAGGTCTCCCAGGGTTCGGATGTTGCGCCGCAGTCGGGCGTCGGCGGTCATGCCCCAATTGTCCCGGTCGGCATTTCGGGCAGGTTTCGCGGTCGGCGTACCGATCCCAGGGTGCTCCGAGTTTCCTCTCGGAGTCCCGTAGGGGAGAATCGGAGACCCCGGTGAGGAGTTGCGATGTTTGAGAGATTTACCGACAGGGCACGTCGTGTGGTGGTGCTGGCCCAGGAAGAGGCCCGCATGCTCAACCACAACTACATCGGTACCGAACACATCCTCCTCGGGCTCATCCACGAAGGTGAGGGTGTTGCCGCCAAGGCCCTCGAATCCCTGGGCATCTCACTCGAGGCAGTCCGCCAGCAGGTCGAGGAGATCATCGGCCAAGGTCAGCAGGCCCCCAGTGGGCACATCCCCTTCACGCCGCGCGCGAAGAAGGTGCTCGAACTCTCGCTGCGCGAGGCACTGCAACTCGGACACAACTACATCGGTACCGAACACATCCTCCTGGGCCTGATCCGCGAGGGTGAGGGTGTCGCCGCGCAGGTGCTCGTGAAGCTCGGTGCGGATCTCAACCGCGTGCGCCAGCAGGTCATCCAATTGCTCTCGGGCTACCAGGGCAAAGAGCCCGCCACCGCGGGTGGTCCGGCAGAGGGCACTCCGTCGACATCGCTCGTGCTCGATCAGTTCGGCCGCAATCTCACCTCCGCGGCGCGCGAGGGCAAACTCGATCCCGTCATCGGGCGTGCCCGCGAAATCGAGCGGGTGATGCAGGTCCTCTCGCGTCGCACCAAGAACAATCCCGTGCTCATCGGCGAGCCCGGCGTCGGCAAGACAGCGATCGTCGAGGGTCTCGCCCAGAACATCGTCAAGGGCGAGGTTCCCGAGACGCTCAAAGACAAGCAGTTGTACTCCCTCGACCTCGGAGCGCTCGTCGCCGGAAGCCGTTACCGCGGTGACTTCGAGGAGCGCCTGAAGAAGGTCCTCAAGGAGATCAAGACCCGCGGGGACATCATCCTGTTCATCGACGAGATGCACACGCTCGTGGGTGCCGGTGCCGCGGAGGGCGCGATCGACGCGGCAAGCATCCTGAAGCCGATGCTGGCACGCGGTGAGCTCCAGACCATTGGCGCGACCACCCTGGATGAGTACCGCAAGTACGTGGAGAAGGACGCAGCGCTGGAGCGCCGGTTCGCGCCGGTGCAGGTCGATGCCCCCGATGTCCCGCACACCGTCGAGATCCTCCGCGGTCTTCGCGATCGCTACGAGTCGCACCATCGCGTGTCGATCACCGATGGCGCTCTCGAGGCTGCGGCCCGGCTCTCGGATCGCTACATCTCCGATCGTCAACTTCCGGATAAGGCGATCGATCTGATCGATGAGGCCGGCTCGCGGTTGCGCATCCGTCGGATGACCGCACCACCGGATCTCCGCGAGTTCGACGATCGCATCGCCGAGACCCGCAAGGAGAAGGAGTCCGCAATCGATGCGCAGGACTTCGAGAAAGCTGCCTCGCTGCGCGATGTCGAGAAGAACTTGCTCGCCGAGAAGGCGGAGCGCGAGCGTGAGTGGAAGGCCGGTGACCTCGACGTCGTCGCCGAAGTGGACGAGCGTCTGATCGGCGAGGTTCTGGCACTCATGACCGGCATCCCGGTCTCCGATCTCACTGAGGACGACATCGAGAAGCTGCGTCGCATGGAGGACGAGCTGCACAAGCGCGTCATCGGCCAGGAGCAGGCGATCAAGGCTCTCTCCCGGGCGATCCGTCGCACCCGCGCGGGCCTGAAGGACCCGAAGCGCCCCAGCGGCTCGTTCATCTTCGCCGGACCCTCGGGTGTCGGAAAGACCGAGTTGAGCAAGACGCTCGCCGAGTTCCTCTTCGGTGATGAGGACGCGCTTATCGCACTCGACATGAGCGAGTACTCGGAGCGGCACACCGCGTCACGTCTCTTCGGTTCTCCCCCCGGCTATGTCGGTTACGAAGAGGGCGGCCAGCTCACCGAGAAGGTGCGCCGTAAGCCGTTCAGCGTGGTGCTGTTCGACGAGGTGGAGAAGGCACACCCGGATATCTTCAACTCGCTGCTGCAGGTCCTGGAGGAGGGTCGGCTGACCGATGCTCAGGGTCGCGCGGTCGACTTCAAGAACACCGTGATCATCATGACCACCAACCTGGGTAGTCGGGATGTCTCCAAGGGTCAGGGGCTCGGCTTCGCCCCCGATAACAACGAGACCAGCGCCTACGAGGTCATGCGTTCCAAGGTGCAGTCGGAACTCAAGCAGCACTTCCGGCCCGAGTTCTTGAACCGCATCGACGACGTCATCGTGTTCCACCAGCTGACCGAGGGGGAGATCTTCCAGATCGTCGACCTGATGATCGCCGGACTCGAGTCACGACTCTCGGATCGCGACATGGCGATTGAGTTGACCCCGGCGGCGAAGTCCCTGCTCGCTCAGCGCGGTTACGACCCCGTCCTGGGAGCGCGACCCCTGCGCCGCACGATTCAACGCGACATCGAGGACCCGCTGAGTGAGAAGATGCTCTTCGGAGATCTGCAGCCGGGATCCATCGTTGTGGTCGATGTCTCGGGAGAGGGG
>JBILLS010000017.1:0-37201 GCA_044375955.1 Candidatus Nanopelagicales bacterium
CGGAGCGTGAGTTCACCTTCACTCCGACTCCCAAGGCCGAGCTCCCCGACAGCCCTCCCGTGGAGACCGCGGGTACCGAGTAGGGAAGTGCGATGCCGCGCGGACCACTGATCCCGGGCATCGAGGAGTTCGACGCACCGAAGCGAGGGGTCCCGCGGTTCGTATGGGTGATCCTTCTCGTGGTCCTGCTCGGGGTGCTCTTCACGTTGGCCCTCGGCCTGCTCGCAGGTGCCGGCCCACTCCGCACGCTGGGACAGGTGGAGTCCGCACTCCAGCCGGTCGCATACCGACCCACCACGGATGATCGAGTCATGTCGATCGCGGTGACACTTCCGCCCAACGGCCTCTGCCCGGACGACGCGGTGGAGGTCGTCGCATTCGAGCGGGGCTCTCGCATCGAGGTGGAGGCCAAGGTCGAGCAATCGCGCAACGCGAACTGCCCGGAGACGGGAATCGCCGGTGACAGTACCTGGGTGGATGTCATCCTGACCCAGCCCCTGGGTGACCGATCCGTGATCCGTCTCTCGGATCGACAACCTCTCCCGCGTGATCGGTGACGCATCGCCGCTAGGGTTTGGCCGTGGCCGATATCGATGCTCTGATCGCGCGCGAAATCCTCGATTCACGCGGGAATCCCACCGTGGAAGTGGAAGTCCTGCTCGACGATGACACCGTGGGACGTGCTGCCGTCCCCTCGGGCGCGTCAACCGGTGCCTTCGAGGCGGTCGAGCGCCGCGATGGCGGTGACCGCTACCTGGGCAAAGGTGTGCGTGCGGCAGTCGAGGCCGTCGAGCAAGTGATCGCACCCGAGGTGCTCGGACTCGACGCCTCCGACCAGCGCCAGATCGACCAGGTGATGATCGACCTCGATGGCACGCCGAACAAGGAGCGCTTGGGCGCAAACGCGATCCTCGGCGTCTCTCTCGCGGTTGCGAAGGCGGCTGCCCTCTCTGCAGGCCTACCCTTCTTCCGCTACGTCGGTGGCCCCAACGCGCATGTCCTCCCGATTCCGATGATGAACATCCTCAATGGCGGCGCGCATGCGGACACCGGCGTGGACATCCAGGAGTTCATGATCGCTCCGATCGGCGCGCCCACATTCTCGGAAGGCCTGCGTCAAGGTGCGGAGGTCTACCACGCCTTGAAGGGTGTTCTCAAGAAGAATGGATATGCCACGGGCCTCGGTGATGAGGGTGGATTCGCACCCGACCTGCCGAGCAACCGTGCGGCCCTCGAATTGATCGCCACCGCGATCGATGCAGCAGGTCTGACCATGGGCACCGATATCGCGCTCGCCCTGGATGTCGCGTCGACGGAGTTCTATGCCAAGGGCGAATACACCTTCGAGGGGGCCGCTCGATCCGCCGAATGGATGACGGCCTACTACGACACCCTGGTGCGCGACTTCCCGCTCGTCTCCATCGAGGATCCGCTGGCCGAGGATGACTGGGATGGCTGGGTGCGGCTCACCGACGAGCTCGGTGAACGTGTCCAGCTCGTGGGTGATGATCTCTTCGTCACTAATCCGGAACGTCTGGCGCGCGGTATCGAACTCGGTGCGGCCAACGCACTGCTGGTCAAGCTCAATCAAATCGGTTCGCTGTCCGAGACCTTGGATGCGGTGTCACTTGCCACCCGCTCTGGGTACGCCTCGATGATGTCGCACCGATCGGGTGAGACCGAGGACACGACCATCGCGGATCTCGCGGTAGCGGTGAACTGCGGTCAAATCAAGACGGGTGCCCCGGCGCGCTCTGAGCGCGTGGCCAAGTACAACCAGCTGCTGCGCATCGAGGAGGAGCTTGCCGATGCTGGCCGCTACGCCGGTCGCGCAGCCTTCCCACGGTTCACCGGCTGATCGGCACGGCACCCCGGTTCGACGCCTTCCCCATGCCACTATGCCCGGGTGGCTTCCCCCGTGATGTCCGGGCGGGCGGGCGTACTGACACTGCGCGCCCTCGTCCTCGTCCTGGCCTTGGGCATGTTCGTGGCCACCGTGGCGATGCCCATCCGCAACTGGTTCGGGCAGCGCGCCGAGATCGCGGCTCTGCAAGCTGACGTCGAGGCGACCCAGGCCCGGGTGGCTGACCTCCTAGTGGAGCGCGAGCGGTGGAACGACCCCGCATTCATCGCGGCGGAGTCCCGCCGCCGCCTACATTTCGTGTTCCCGGGAGAGATCGGGTACGTGGCCCTCGGAGCCGACGGCCGCCCCGCCGAGGAAACGCTCATGGAGTCTGCCCAGGTCCCGGTGCCGTGGTACGTGACCGTCGGGGAATCCCTGCGCACCGCCGACGCCGCCGAGGAGGCCGCCTCCTAGGGTCTGATCGTGGGTTGTTCGACGGCGGATCGCGCGGCGGTTGCCGCGCAGTTGGGTCGCGAACCCCGCGGGATCGATTCGGTGGTGTCCCGCTGTCCGTGCGGAGCGCCGGTGGTGGTGCGCACAGAGCCACGTCTCCCGGATGGCACCCCGTTTCCCACGACCTACTACGTCACCTGCCCTCGCCTCACCTCACTCATCGGAACCCTGGAGGCAACCGGGGTCATGCGGGAGATGGAGGAGCGCCTGGGTGCGGAGCCCGCCCTGCGCGAGCACTACGAGCGCGCGCACGAGCGGTATCTCGCGGACCGCGCAGAACTGGGGGAGGTACCCGAGATCGAGGGAGTCAGCGCCGGCGGGATGCCCACGCGCGTGAAGTGTCTGCATGTCCATGTGGGCCAATCCCTGGCGTGCGGTCCTGGTGTTAATCCTGTCGGCGACGAGGTACTCGCCCGTATCGGCGCATGGTGGACGCAGGGATCCTGTGTCTGACCGCTATGCCGCTATCGACTGCGGAACCAATGCGCTACGTCTCCTGATCGCCGATGTCGTCGGAGGTTCAGTTCACGACGTCGTGCGGGAGATGCGCACCGTACGGCTGGGTGAGGGTGTCGACGCGACCGGACGCTTCAGCGCCGCCGCACTCGAGCGCACCTTCGATGCATGCAATGAGTACGCGCAGATCCTTGGCGAACATTCGGTGCGGAAGGTTCGGTTCGTCGCGACATCCGCCGCGCGCGATGTTGACAACCGTGACGATTTCATCGAGGGGGTGCACTCACGACTCGGCGTGACGCCCGAGGTCATCTCCGGTCATGAGGAGGCCGCACTGTCCTTCCACGGTGCGATCGGAAGCCTCGATGAGATTCGCATGCCTGCGCTGGTTGCCGATATTGGAGGGGGATCGACGGAGCTCGTCGTGGGTGACCGAGATGGGATTCGTGGTTCGGTGAGCACACCGATCGGCTGCGTGCGCATGACTGAGCGCTGCCTACATTCGGATCCACCGACCCGCGCCGAGATCGATGCAGCGTGTGCGCACATCCGTGCTTCCCTGCGCGAGGTCCCCGGATCAGTTCCGGTCCGCGATGCCGCGCAGTTCATCGGGGTCGCCGGCACCGTCACGACGGTCGTCGCCATGGCCCTCGACCTCCCGGCCTACGACGCCCGGGCCATCCATGGCGCGACGATCACACGCGCGCAGGTGGAGCGGGTGACCGATGCGCTGCTCGCGATGGGTCATGCGCAGCGGAGGGCGCTGCCGTTCATGCATCCGGGGCGGGTGGATGTGATCGGGGGTGGCGCGCTCGTGCTGCGCGAATCCATGGCGGTCCTCGGCCTCGAGACTGTCACGGCCAGCGAGTCCGACCTGCTGGATGGCATCGTTTGCACCCTTGCTCTCATGGATCGGTGATTCATTCATCACAATTGCGTGTAATCGCTTGTGGACGCCACCCCCCGCCGGCCTACACTCGCAGGCCATGGCCATCACGATCAGGGATGTCGCGGAGGCCGCGGGGGTTTCGACGGCAACGGTCTCACGAGCCCTGCGCGGTCTCCCCAATGTGGACGAGGTCACCCGGTCACGGATTCAGCAGGTGGCGGTCGACCTCGACTACGTGATCAGCCCGAGCGCATCGCGCCTTGCGTCCGGCCGAACGGGTTCCGTCGCGGTGATCACCCCTTTCATCGCGCGCTGGTTCTTCTCCACCGTTTTGTCCGGGGTCGAAGGTGTGCTTCAGGCCGCGGGTATGGATCTGCTCCTGATGAGTGTGAGCGACTATCTCGCAGGGCACCAACGGCTCCCACCCGCACCCCGGCTGCGTCGACGCGTAGATGGGGTCCTGGTGATCGCCATGCCTCCGGCGGATCCGCAGTTGCGCGAGATCCTCGACCTGGGCATGCCCACATCGCTCATCGGCGTGGCAACCGACGGTGTTTCGAGTGTCACGATCGATGATGTTCTAGCTGCCCGTGTTGCGACCCAGCACCTGGTCAATCTCGGTCACGAACGCATCGGACTGATCACCGGCTCATCGGCGGAGGCGCCCATGACCGCCGAGTACGACCGGGAGCAGGGATTCCGCCAGGTCATGGACGAGAGCGGACTCGCCGTCGATCCGGCCCTCGAGGCTTTCGGGTACTTCACTCTCCAGGGGGGTGAGCAGGCGATGACCGCACTCCTCACCCAGCGCACACCCCCGACCGCCGTGTTCGCGCTCAGCGACGAAATGGCCTTCGGGGCGATGCGTGCATTGCGCAGTCACGGGTTGGTCCCGGGTCGCGATATCTCCATCGTCGGTATCGACGGCCATGACATGTCCGAGCACCTGGATCTGACCACCGTGGTGCAACCCGTCTACGACCTCGGACGCATCGCCGCCGAGTCGCTCCTGGTCCAGATGCGCACCCTCGCGCATGGGGAGTCTGGGGATCCGGTGCGTCTGCCCACCCAGTTGGTCGTCCGAGGATCTACCGCGCCGCTTCGATGACGGCCCAACAGCGCCACCACCTGCGGCAGACTCAGGGAAATAACTGATCCCGGAGGTCGGCATGGGAACCGAGAGCATCGTCCTCGCAGAGACGGCAGCGCCCGGCCTGATCGCGATTCCCGAGTCCGGTTCCGGTCCCGGTGTGGTGGTCATCCAAGAGTGGTGGGGCTTGGTGCCGCATATCGAGGACGTAACACGACGTTTGGCCGGCGCCGGATTCGTCGCGCTGGCGATCGACTTCTATCGGGGGACGGAGACGACCGAACCCGATGAGGCGGAGAAACTGATGATGGGTCTCCAGGTATCCCGCGCCGCCGCCGACATCGCCGCGGGTGCGGCGTATCTGGTGGACCGCCCGGAAGTGACGAGTGCGCGGGTGGGGACGATCGGGTTCTGCATGGGTGGAGGCCTGTCGCTCCTTGCCCCGACCGTGAGCGATCACGTGGCGGCGGCGGTCGCCTTCTATCCCGCGATGCCGTGGCCCGAGTACGCCCCGGACTGGGTGCACTACGCGGGTAAGGCAGCGCTGATCCACAAGGCCGAGTCCGACGAGGGCTGGGCGGGACCACGGATCGCGGAGTACACGGATGCCATCGCCGCTGCCGGGGGACACGTGACCATCCACGATTACCCCGGTTCGGTGCACGCGTTCTTCAACGACGATCGACCCGAGGTGTTTCAGGAACGGAATGCCCAGAGCGCCTGGAACCGCTCTCTCGCATTCCTCCGCGAGCATTGTCCTTCCACCTGACAGGACTTACGCGGGGTCAGCGCGACGGAACCCATCCGGTGCCAGACTGCCGTTGGAGGTCCCATGCATCCCACCGCAGAGCAGGTGCTGCCCGGCACCGCACCCACTGATTACGAGAACTACCTCAAGACCGACGCGCTCCTCGCGTTGCAACCCGGCCCGGATACCTGGGCCCACCGCGATGAATTGCTGTTCACGGTCGTGCACCAATCCGCCGAGTTGTGGCTGAAGCTCGCTGTCGCAGAAGTAGAGCAGTCGATCACCCAGCTCGATATGGGCAAGCGACTCGCCGCCGTGCGGTCACTCGACCGGGTCATCGAGTGCATCGACATCATCACGTCACCCCTCCACATGCTGGAGCGCATGACTCCCTGGGACTACCAGCACGTCCGCACATCCTTGGGACACGGATCCGGATTCGACTCGCCGGGATTCCTGCGGTTGCGTACCGCGCTGCCCAATCTGGTCGCGGCTGTGGGTCGACAACTCGAAGCAGATGGATTGACCCTCCGGGATCTCTACCTCGCCGTCGAACAGAACGAGGAGATCTTTGCGATCGTCGAACGCCTTATCGAGATCGACGAGGGCCTGATGAAGTGGCGTGCACTGCACACCAAGGTGATCGAGCGCACGATCGGCAAAACCGTCTCGGGGACCCAGGGGACACCCGTGGAGATCGTGCGCAATCTGCGCGATAAGTCGATCATGGATGAACTCTGGACGGTACGAGCGGAGCTCACCGAGTTGGCCGACAAGACCCTGCGGTGACGACACTCGCGGAGCTCGACGCCGCTATCTGCGCGTGTCGTCGCTGTCCGCGACTGAGGGAGTGGTGCTCGCAGGTCGCGCGTGAGCGACGAGCGGCGTACCGGGACGAGGAGTACTGGGGTGGGCCCGTACCGGGATTCGGGTCGCCGAGCCCGCGCATCTGGATCATCGGCCTGGCCCCCGGCGCGCACGGTGCCAACCGCACGGGCCGGATGTTCACCGGCGACCGCAGTGGTGATTGGTTGTACGGCTCCCTGTATCGCGTCGGCCTTGCCCGTCTCCCCACGTCCCAGCGCCGCGATGATGGGCAGCACATGGAATACGTGCGCATCACGGCAGCCGTGCACTGTGCGCCTCCGGCGAACAAGCCGACCCCGGAGGAGATCCGCACATGCGGTGAGTGGTTGCAGCAGGAGGTCGCTCTGGTGCGCCCCACCCTGTGCGTCGGCGTGGCCCTCGGGTCGGTGGCGTGGGCGGCCCTGTGGCGGGTACTGGGGTCCGGTCCTCGCCCGCGGTTCGGTCATGGGGTCCGGGTGGAATCCCAGGGCGTGACCCTGCTGGGCAGCTACCACCCCAGTCAGCAGAACACGTTCACGGGCCGACTGACCGAGTCGATGCTCGACGATGTCCTGGGGACGGCCGCCGAACTGTCCGGGGTCCTACCCTGAGGGCGGCCCCTGTAGTCCAACTGGCAGAGACACCCGGCTTAAACCCGGTCCAGTATGGGTTCGAATCCCATCGGGGGCACGCTCCGGTAATGCGCGCCGGAACACCCTGCCGGGGTGAGTTGGCGCCGACGGACTTATCGGTTACCGTGGAAAGCATGCAATCCAATAACCCAGTCCTGACCCGTTACGAGAAGAAGCCCACCGGGTTCTACGAGGAGGGCCGGTCGGCCTTCGCGGCCGCAAGCGGCCAGTCACCCACGGCGACCGTCTCGTCCGCACCCACCACCTCCCCGGCAGGCGTCCCCCCGACCACCACCGGGGACTTCGCCACCATCACGGCGGCCGGCGGCCTGCGGGTAACCCTCAATGACGTAGTGGTCAAGTGCGCGATCATGTTCGCGATCGTGGTCGCCTTCGCCTTCGTCGGGTGGAACCTCATCGCCGTCATGCCGGTGATGTTGCTCCCGGCTCTGATCATCGCGACCGTTCTCGGCATCGTGAATGCTGTCAAGAAGAACGTCTCCCCGGCTCTCATGATCATTTTCGCGGTGTTCGAGGGCCTGATGCTCGGAGGCATCAGCAACTTCTACAACGCCTACGCATCCGGCAACGGCTGGGACGGCGTCGTGCTGCAGGCGGTGGTCGCCACCATGACCACTTTCGGCGTCATGCTGCTGCTGTACCTGACCGGTGTGATCAAGGTGACCAAGCGGTTCACCCAGGTCCTGCTCGTCGCGGGTGTCTCGTACCTCGTGCTCGCCCTCGCTTCGATGGTCGCCTCGTTCTTCGGTGTGGGCGGTGGCTGGGGCTTCTACGGCGTGGACGGCATCGGCATCATCATCTCCATCGCCGGTGTTGCCCTGGCGGCGCTCTTCCTTGCCCTCGATTTCGAGGCGATCAAGCAGGGCATCGCGATGGGGTTGCCGGAGCGTGAGTCGTGGCGCATGGCATTCGGACTCCTCGTCACGCTCGTATGGCTGTACCTGGAGTTCCTCCGCTTGCTGTCGATCTTCTCCGGCCGCGAGTAGGAGTTACGGAAGCGCACGGCGCAGGTCCGCGAGGACCTGCGCCGCTTCTGTTTCGTCACCATGGTGTGCGACGAACTCCGCACACAGCACCTGCAGTTGCGCCCCGGCCGCGTGGTCGCCGACCCGCGGTACCAGCAGCGGCGCCGTCGTATCGGGGGTGAGCTCGCGCATCCGCTGGGCCGCCGCATGGGTGAGGTCCGCCCCCGCGCCTCGGTGTCGTGCGTGGAGTGACGTGAGACGGGTGAGGACGCGGTCGAGCTCTCGCTTGAGTTCCGTCACCGGGCACTCGTCCGGCGGAGGAAGGATCGAATCGCCTCTCTGCCGCTCTGCGCGATGTGCGGGCCGTGGGTGAATGCCGCCGTCGTGTACTCGGCATCGGCCAACCGCGCCGCTGTCTGCTCGTTCTGCACGGCGTTGGTGCAGAGAGCAGCAATCGGCCACCGCATCCTCGCGTTCATGTTGAAGATCGAGTCGCCGGTGATGAGCACGCCCGAGTCCGGGTGGAGCAGGCTGATGTGACCCGGGGTGTGACCCGGGGTGTGCAGCACCTGCACGCCGCCGGCGATGTCGAGGATCTGCCCGTCGTGCAGTTCGTCGACGACTGGCACCGGCGCGAATCCGCCGCTGCGCAATCGGGAGAAGAGTGTCCGGGGAATCGGTGGCCGCGAACCGGTGCGGGCGTACTGGGCCTCCTCGGAGTGCACTGACACACCGGGCGCGGCGGTGGCGGCCACCATGTGCGCCGCACCTCCCGCGTGATCCTCGTGTGCGTGCGTGAGAACGATGCGCTGTACATCCGAGGGCCGACGCCCGAGTGCCTCCAGGCCGCGAACGATCGCGCCCGGTGCGCGTTTGAGACCACAGTCGACGAGCGTGACCGACCCGTCGTCCTCGAGGAATGCGAAGGAGTTGATGTAGTCGCCGAATGTGGGGATCCGGTAGACGCGGGACGACAGCGCAATTGCCATGGGCCACACGGTACGCAAAGGTGGCGCAGCCGGTTCCGGTTTCGGTGGCCCTGCCTCTAGGGTGCCCAGATGACCGAGGTTCGCGTGCCCTGGATCCGAAGCCTGATCGGCGCGGGGCTGTTCTTCCTGCCCACCGGGGCGGTGGCCCTCGCCTACTGCTGGTCGTCCATGCGTGCGGGTGAGGCGGGTAACGTCGAACGGGCGGCGCGCCAGGCCAGGGTCGCGCGGATCTGGTCGTGGATCACCTTCGTGCTCGGAGTGCTCCTCTACCTCGTGATCGTCGGCGCACTGCTGGCCCTCGGTGCCTTCTCATAGGCCACGGGTCGCTCGAACTAGATTTGTCGGGTGTCCAGTCCCGTCCTCGTCGTCGACTTCGGGGCCCAGTACGCCCAGCTGATCGCCCGCCGCGTCCGCGAGGCGCACGTCTATTCCGAGATCGTCCCGCACACCATCACGGCGATTGAGGTCCTCGATCGCGACCCGGCCGCGGTGATCCTGAGCGGTGGGCCGGCCAGCGTCTACGCGGAGGGGGCCCCGCAACTCGACGCCGAGATCCTCACCGCGGGGGTGCCGGTCTTTGGCATCTGCTACGGATTCCAGGCGATGGCCGAGGCCCTCGGCGGCAGGGTCGAGCGCACGGGTCTCAGCGAGTTCGGCCGCACCCCGCTGGCCGTGCGCGACCCGGGGGCCTTGTTCCGCGGTCTTCCCGCGTCCTATGCGGTGTGGATGTCGCATGGTGATTCGGTTTCCGAGGCACCGCACGGGTGCCGGGTGCTCGCGAGCACGGATGGTGCGCCGATCGCGGCATTCGAGGACGCGCACCGCCGTCTCGCGGGGGTGCAATTCCACCCGGAGGTGCTGCACTCCGATCACGGGCAGGCGGTGCTCGAGCACTTCCTCTTCGACATCGCGGGGTGCCAGCCGACCTGGACCATGGGAAACGTCATCGAGGATCAGGTCGCCGCGATCCGCGCGCAGGTGGGCGGGGGTCGGGTGATCTGCGGCCTGTCCGGTGGCGTGGACTCCGCTGTTGCCGCAGCCCTGGTGCAGCGCGCCGTGGGCGACCAACTCACGTGCGTGTTCGTCGACCACGGACTCCTGCGCATGGGGGAGGCCGAACAGGTCGAGCGCGACTTCGTCGCAGCAACTGGGGTGCGCCTCGTCCCTGTCGACGCCCGCACGCGCTTCCTCGACGCACTCGCAGGTGTCGAGGATCCGGAGTCCAAGCGCAAGATCATCGGCCGGGAGTTCATCCGCGTCTTCGAGGATGCCGCGCGCCAGATCGTGACCGAGAACGAGCAGGTGGACTTCCTCGTGCAGGGGACGCTCTACCCCGACGTGGTGGAGTCGGGCGGGGGATCCGGGACCGCGAACATCAAGAGCCACCACAACGTCGGTGGTCTCCCCGATGATCTGCAGTTCACCCTGGTCGAACCGCTCCGCACACTGTTCAAGGACGAGGTGCGACAGATCGGGCTCGACCTGGGTCTCCCACCCGAGATCGTGTGGCGGCATCCCTTCCCGGGGCCGGGCCTGGCGATCCGGATCATCGGTGCCGTCGACGAGGATCGCCTGGCGATCCTGCGGCAGGCGGATGCCATCGCCCGCGAGGAACTCACGGCGGCGGGACTCGACCGCCAGGTGTGGCAGTTCCCGGTCGTGCTCCTGGCCGATGTCCGCAGTGTCGGCGTCCAGGGTGATGGCCGCACCTACGGGCACCCGATCGTCCTGCGCCCGGTGTCCAGTGAGGATGCGATGACCGCGGACTGGTCGCACCTGCCCTACGACCTCATCGCCCGCATCTCCACGCGGATCACCAACGAAGTCCGCGAGGTGAACCGCGTCGTGCTGGACGTGACGAGCAAACCGCCTGGGACCATCGAGTGGGAGTAGTCCCCACGAGGAATATGTGCGAGTGGGAGTAGTCCCCACGAGGAATGTGCTCGAGTGGGAGTAGGGGATGTCCGGCATCGGGGCATTGCGGCACGCCCCCGCCCGGTGCGCACGGACGCTAGCCTGGAAGCCCCGGACAAGGAGCCCCGATGACCTTTCTCTACGACCTGCTGGTCGTCCTCCACTTCCTCGGCCTGGCCAGTGTCGTGGGCGGCTTCCTGGTCCAGATGCGCTCGGTCGAGAAAGGCGTCAATCCGGCCATGCTCCATGGGGCGCTCACCCAGCTGGTCACCGGCGTGCTCATGGTGGGAATCATCGAGATGGGCATGGTCGACGAAACCCTCGACATGGCCAAGATCGCGGTCAAGCTCACGATCACCCTGGTGATCACGGTGCTCGCCTTCATCGGCCGGAAGAAGCCCCTCCCGCAGACCGGGCTCTGGGGTGCCATCGGCGGGCTGGCGATCGTGAACATCGTGATCGCCGTCTTCTGGGCCTAGGGCGTAGCCACCACCTGGAAGGCCTCGGCCAACCGACCCGCGGGGAGCCCACCCTGCTCGGCGGCCATCTCCAGCCACTGCCGAACCCGATCCTCAATCTCGTCCGGTGCCGGCAACTGCGAGGCGTGGGCGCGGATCGCGGCCATCTTGGCCGGGAAGGTGTCGGTGACGTCGACGTAGTGGTCCGGGGTGGGCGAGGCCATGAGCCAGACCTCGGGCACCGACCAGGCTTCGAGTCCCTCATCGAGGAGCAGGGACGGGTGGGCGAAGGGATTCCGGGCGTCGGGGTAGACCGAGCAGATCGCGGCCTCACCGGCCGCCAGGTGGTCCGGGTGCGAGGCGGGGATCCGGTTCCAGTTCCGGTCGGGTGACTGGATCAGCATGCGCTGGGGCCGGACCTGCCGGATCAGCCGGGAGATATCCCGGCGCAGCTCGTGACTCACCGCCAGTTCGCCATCCCGGTACCCCAGGAACTGGATGTCGGTGACCCCCACGGCGGCGCCGGCAGCCCGCTGTTCGGCCTGGCGGATAGCCGGGATCTCGCCCCGGGCCACGGCGGGATCGAAGCCGCCGGCATCGCCGTTGGTGACGATTCCGTAGGCCACCTCGATCCCCTGGCGGGTCCACTGGGCCACGGTGCCGGCGGCGCCGAAATCCACATCGTCGGGGTGGGCCGTGATCACCAGGACCCGGGAAACCTCGGAATCGGGCATCGGGAGCGCCATAGCGGCGCAACCTAGCGGAGGCGAATTCCCGGGGGGTGCCCGTGTGCCGTGTTCGTCACTTGCGTCACTCCCGTGTCACAGTAGGGGGGTGCTTCCCTTTGGCCGCCGCCTGCCCGCGATCGCTGTCGCGGCAGTTCTCGCCCTCGTGAGTGGCGCCTCGGGTGCTCAGGGTTTCACCGGCACGAACTGGGTCCCCACCAACTGGACGGGCGTGGTCGCCGGGGCGCCCGTGCCCGGTGAGGGCCTCCCGCCGGCACCCGTGCCGCCACCCCTGATTCCCATGGCACCGGGGATCAATCCGATCATCACCTACGAAGCGCAGAACACCTGCGACCCGACCCCCAAGCCGGGTGCGCTGCGCATCGATCAGATCATCAAGGGCACCTACGGGGCGAATCAATACACGTGGATCCCGCGGGGGTGCGATGTCGGTGGCACGAGTGAGCACAAGGAGGGTCGGGCCATCGACTGGATGGTCACGGTGCGCGACCCCCAGCAGCGCGCCAACGCCGAGGCCTTCCTCAACTGGTTGCTCGGACCCGATCAGACGGGGCGCCCCTACGGTCATGCACTGCAACTCGGCGTCATGTACATCGGATGGCACGACCGCATGTGGCGTGGTTACGGGATCGAACGCGGGTGGCAGGAGCTCAAGGGGTGCTTCGGCAAAGTCGATGGAAAGTACGACAACTACTGCCATCGCAATCACATCCACATCTCCCTGACACGTCAGGGAGCCACGGGTCTCGACCCGACGGGTGCACCGATCCCGGGCACACCGGGTGCACCACCGGCGCCGGAAGCTCCACTCATCGAACCCGAATTGCCTGCGCGTCCACCCGCGCCCGCCCAGCCGGGTCCCGACGAGGACCTCTTCATGGCGATCGGCGCCCAACTCGGGTATGCGACGGACGAGCAGGGGCCGCTGCAGCCAGGCGAGGTACGCACCGTCGATCTCGCTTCCGTTCCGCTGAACGCAACATCGGCCCTCGTCACCGTCACCACCCGTGACGCGGAGACGAAGACGAAGCTTCGCGTCGGCCTCGTCGGCAAGAAGAGCAACGCCGTCTCCCTGCGCGTGCCGAAGGCCAAGGTGCGCACATCGTTGTTGGCCGTCCCGATCTCGAATGGGGAACTGCAGATCGGCGCGTTGAAGTCACCCGTGCAGGTTCGGATCGACGTCCTCGGCTACTCGGTGGACAACGGCCTCTATCCCGCGGTGGGATCGGTCGCGACGAAACTGCACCGAAGCCGTTTCGAGCCGAATCAGGTCGTCGTGGTCAAGGCCCGTGGCGCGGGCGATGTCCCCCATAAGAAGAAGAAAGTGACCGCGGTGATCCTCCGCGTCAGCGCCAAGGGTCTCGGCCAGGAGGGTCGCTTCGCCGCCTACCCCGTCGGTGGTGCTGATTTGGGCACAACGTCGGCCGCCATCCCCGCGACCGGGCGGAAGACCAGTGTCGTCGTCGCCGACATCGGCGATCAGGGGCAGATCGCACTGGCATCCTCGGTCAAGGCGAAGGTCAAGGTCGAGGTCGTCGGGTACGTCGAGCGCTGACTAGGGTCGGGGTATGCAGTTCGTCGAGTCCGTCGTGGATCTCATCGGCAACACCCCCCTCGTGCGCCTGTCCCACGTGACCAAGGGTGTCGTTCCCGAGCCGGGGCCCTTGGTGCTCGCCAAGGTCGAATACGTGAACCCAGGTGGATCCGTGAAGGACCGCATCGCCACCCGGATGATCGATGCCGCCGAGCGAGAGGGGCTGCTCGCGCCGGGCGGGACCATCGTCGAACCCACGAGCGGGAACACGGGAGTCGGTCTCGCCTTGGTCGCGCAACAGCGTGGCTATCGGTGCGTCTTCGTATGCCCGGACAAGGTCAGCGAGGACAAGCGCAACGTGCTCAAGGCGTACGGCGCTGAAGTCGTGGTCTGCCCCACGGCCGTCGATCCGGAGGATCCGCGCTCCTACTACTCCGTCAGTGACCGCCTCGCCCGGGAGATACCGGGGGGATGGAAACCCGACCAGTACAGCAATCCGAACAACCCGCTCTCGCACTATGAGCAGACCGGCCCGGAACTGTGGCGGCAGACCGAGGGACGCATCACACACTTCGTCGCCGGTGTCGGAACGGGTGGCACCATCTCGGGCACCGGGCGTTTCCTCAAGGAGGCGAGCGACGGTCGCGTGCGGATCATCGGGGCGGACCCGGAGGGCTCGGTCTACTCGGGCGGCACCGGGCGGCCCTACCTGGTCGAGGGTGTGGGCGAGGACTTCTGGCCGACCACCTATGACACCGGGATCTGCGACGAGATCATCGCCGTGTCCGATGCCGCGTCCTTCGAGATGACCCGACGGCTTGCCCGCGAGGAAGGTCTGCTCGTCGGCGGCTCGTGCGGCATGGCCGTTGTCGCTGCCCTCGATGTCGCATCGCGCGCGAATCCCGACGACGTCATCGTCGTGCTTCTGCCGGACAGTGGACGTGGTTACCTCTCCAAGGTCTTCAACGACACCTGGCTGAGTTCCTACGGCTTCCTCAGCTCGGACGATCAACGCACCGTCGGCGAGGTGCTCGCGGGTAAGAGCGGTGGGCTGCCCCCGCTCGTCCACACGCATCCCACCGAGACCGTCGCGGATGCCATTGCGATCCTGGAGGAGTTCGGGGTCTCCCAGGTTCCGGTCGTACGTGCGGAACCACCGGTGATGGCTGCCGAGGTCGTCGGGGCGGTCGTCGAACGCGATCTCCTCGATGCGCTGTTCACCCAGAAGGCGAAGCTCTCCGATCGCGTGGATGAGCACATGTCCCCGGCGCTGCCGATCGTCGGATCCGGCGAGCCGGTGTCGAGTGCGGTGGGCGTCCTGACGTCTGCGGACGCGGCCGTCGTCATCGAGGATGGCAAGCCGATCGGAATCATCACCCGCCAGGACCTGCTGGGGTACCTCGCGCGCTAGACGAGCGCGGGTAGGGCCAGGCCGGTGTTCGCGTGGCACCGGTATCCATGGGGGACCTTGAAGAGGTACTGCTGGTGGTAGTCCTCCGCGAGGTAGTAGATGTGCCCCGCTGCTGACGCGATTTCCGTGGTGATCGTTCCGTATCCGCGTTCGGAGATCACGCGCTGGTAGGCGTCCCGCGTGGCCTCGGCCATCTCCTTCTGCTCCGCAGTCGTATAGAAGATCGCGCTGCGGTACTGCGTGCCGATGTCATTGCCCTGGCGGAACCCCTGTGTCGGGTCGTGGTTCTCCCAGAAGACCTTGAAGACGTCGTAGAGAGTTACCGAACTCGGTTCGTACGCGACCATCACGGTCTCGGTGTGCCCGGTCATGCCGGTGCAGACTTCCTCGTACGTCGGATTCCTGGTGTAACCGCCCATGTACCCGACCGAGGTGCTCACGATCCCCGGGACGGCCCACATCAGTTCCTCCGCGCCCCAGAAGCAGCCGGACGCGAGGTAGATGACCTCGGTTGTGGCGGACCAGGGTCCGCGCATGGAACTCCTGAGCACCGCGTGCGTGTCGGGGACCTCGAAGACCGGTTGTGCGCGACCGGGCAGCGCGGAGTCGGAGGAGACCATCGACGAGGAACGGAAACCGAACATCTCACTAGGGTAAGGCTCATGGAGGGTTTCAACACCCGCGCGATCCACGCCGGCCAGGAACCGGATCCGTTGACCGGAGCCGTGGTCCCTCCGATCTATCAAGTCTCCACCTACGCGCAGGACGGTGTCGGCGGGCTTCGTGGCGGTTACGAGTACTCACGGAGCGGTAACCCGACCCGCACCGCCCTCCAGGAGTGCCTGGCCTCGCTCGAGTCACCCGTCGAGCCCGCGGTGGGACTGGCCTTCGCCTCGGGACTTGCGGCGGAGGACACACTGATCCGCACGGTCCTCGCCCCCGGCGATCACGCGGTCATCCCGGATGACGCCTATGGCGGTACCTACCGGCTCTTCGCGCGCGTCGCCCAGCCCTGGGGGGTCGAGCACACCCCCGCGGCGGTGACGGATCCGTCGGCCATCGCCGCAGCCATCGTCCCGGGGCGCACCAAGATCATCTGGATCGAGACGCCGACGAATCCGCTCCTCAACATCGCGGACATCTCCGCAATCGCCGATGTCGCGCGGGATGCCGGTGCGCTTCTCGTCGTTGATAACACGTTCGCATCCCCCTACCTGCAGCAGCCGCTTCTCCTCGGTGCCGACGTCGTCGTGCACTCCACCACCAAGTACCTCGGCGGACACAGCGATGTCATCGGCGGTGCCTTGGTCACGATGGATACCGATCTAGGACAGCGGCTCGCCTACCACCAGAACGCGATGGGTGCGGTTCCCGGCCCCTTCGATTCGTGGCTGGTGCTCCGCGGTATCAAGACCCTCGGTGTGCGCATGGATCGCCACTGCGCCAACGCCGCCCAGATCACCGAGTTTCTCGTCGATCATCCGAAGGTCAGCGCCGTGCACTGGCCTGGTCTCGTCGACCACCCGGGACATGCTGTGGCCGCGAAGCAGATGCGCGACTTCGGTGGCATGGTTTCGTTCCGGGTTGCGGGTGGGGAATCTGCCGCGCTCGAGGTGTGTGGTCGCACGCGCGTCTTCACCCTCGGTGAATCACTCGGTGGAGTGGAGAGCCTGATCGAGCATCCTGGTCGCATGACGCACGCGTCTGCCGCGGGAAGCCCCCTCGAGGTTCCTGCGGACCTGGTGCGACTCAGTGTCGGCATCGAGGATGCGGATGATCTGCTCGCCGATCTAGACCGCGCGCTCGCCTAGCCCGAAGGCGAGGGACTCGGCTCAGGCGTCGGTGTCGCGCTGGGTGCGACCGTCGGAGGTGTGGGCGTCTCTCCGACGACCTGCAACATGTCCGCCACTCGACACTGCGGTCCTGCGCAGGAGGCGAGTGCTTGGGTCTGCGCGGCCAACTGCGCCACCAGGGCAGGATCGGCCACGGGCATGAGATTGACGAGTTCATAGGGATCGGCCTCGCGGTCGTACAACGTCCTCGACCCGTCCTCGTACTCGACGTAGAGCCACTTCTCCGTGCGCAGCGCATCGAAGCGTGGTGGGTTCCCACGCTGATAGTCCGGGTCTCCCGGCCCCGATTCACCGAGGCTCTCCGAAAGCACGCCCGTGCGCCACGGGACGGGTGCCTGTCCGGTCGTGATGAAGGGTGTGAGGGATCGACCGTCCACCCAGGCCGGAGCAGTGCGGCCGAAGATCTCGGTGAAGGTCGGCGCGAGGTCGATCGCACTCGTCATCGCGGTGATCCGGGTGCCCGGTGTGATGCCCGGCCCCAGCATCACGAGGGGGACCACCGTGTCGAATGCGTAGGGCGTGCGCTTCCCCTTGGGCAGACGGAAGTGGCCCAGGTGGTATCCATTGTCCGCGCTGATGACGACCAGCGTGTTCTCCGCGCGGCCCGACTCGCGCAGCGCATAGAGGATGGCTCCCACGGAGTCGGCCACCGATTCCGCCGATTGGGCACGCCGTCGCCAGATTCGGTCATCGCCCGCCTGCTTCTCCGGCGATCTCTCCGCGAACTCCTGAAGCCACGGCGGCTCATTCACGCCGAAGGCGTTGTAGGTGGGTGTCCGCGGGGCTCCGGTCGTTCCATGGGTGTCCTTGTTGCGAGTGGCCACCGGCGCCGGCTTATGGGGACTGTAGGTCGACAACATCAGGAAGAAGGGCTGGCGCGTTTCGCGGATGAATGCGGTGGCTTTACGCGTGATCACATCGTTCAGAAAGTCCGAGGTGCGCTTTCCGTACTCGACGAGATCGCCATTGACGTTCAGCGTGTAGTTGTAACCGGAGTAACTGTCCCCACGGGTCGCGGGAACCGCCCACTCGTCCCACCCGGGCGGTATGTAGGTCTGCTCATCCTGCTCGGGGTATCCATTGAGGTACTTCCCGAAGAGCGCCGTGCGGACGTCCGCCTGCGACAACCACACGGGCAGGTTGCTCATCTGCTCGTTGCGCTCCTTGAAAGTCCTCCATCCTCCGCCCGTCTCTGCCAGGTTGGAGATGACGCGATGGTTGTGGATGTACTGGGATCGGAGGATCGAGACCCGGGAGGGGCAACAGAGCGAGTCCACCACGGTGTGGTTGGTGAACGTCATGCCCTGGTCCTGGAGTGCGTTCAGGCGCGGGACCTGGCGGAACAATTCCCAATCGAGATCATCGGCCAGGATGAAGACCACGTTCTCGATCGGAGCCGCGGTCGGACTCGGACTGGGTGCGGTCGCCTCGGGTGTCGGTGTCGGTGTCGGCTCGACGATGGTGTCGGCTTGCACGACGGAGGTGGTGGGAGAGACCACCGCCAGCGCACCCAGCCCTGCGACGGTTCCGATCACCGTGACGGAGGCGACCAGGCTGACGGTCCAGCGTCGTCGGGTCACGTGCTCCTCCGGCGCAGGGTCTCGGGCATGCGCAGTACGAGGATGATGGGGATCACGGCAAGGGCCGCTCCCGCTGCGAACGCCCAGTCGAAGTCGTACGCGTCGACGAGCAGACCCGCGATCAACGGTCCCACCACTGCTCCCAAGTCGGACATCATCTGGAACGTGGCGACCACGATCCCACCCCTGCGGCCTTCCATGATGTCACCCACGGTCGCCGAAGGCGCGGAGCCCAGGAATGCGGCGCCGTAACCCTGGATCGCCATCGACAGGAGGAACAGGATCATGCCGACGAAGCCGGCCGTGCCGAGTGTGTTCGCCGCGAGGTCCGATGCGGTCAGGAGGAGCATCCCGATGAGGGTCGCGACGGAGCCGAGCATGAGTGCCTTGCGGCGGCCCTGAGTGTCGGCCATGCGTCCCGCGGGCAGCAACGTGATGGCTTGCACCACTGCGGCTGCGAGGAAGCCGAACCCGGAGAGCGAGGCGCCGCGGGCGAGGCCCTCGACCACGAAGAGCGGAACCACGGATGACCGCAGTCCGAAGGTCACGAACCCGCTGGTGAGGTTGGTGGCCAGGGCAGCTTGGTAGGCCTTGTTGCGAAGTGCGTCCCGTAACTCACTCAGTCTGTTCTCGTTGCCATGGGCGACGATGTGCTCGCGCTCGCGCAGATGCGCACTCGAGAGGTACACCACCGCCACGATGGTGGCGAGGAGTAGCGCCGCCGCGTAGACGAAGAAGGGTGCGCGGATCGACCACGCGACCACGATTCCCCCCACTGCGGGACCTGCGACACCCCCGAGGAGGAAGCCTCCTTGGAAGGCGGCTGCGGCACGGCCCCGCTGTTCTGTGTCCACAACCCGTAGGAGCAGCGCCATCGCCGATACCGTGAACATCGACGAACCGATCCCGCCCACGCCACGCAACACGATGAGTTGCACCAGGTTCTGCGAGAAGCCCGCGGCCAGGCTGGAGAGTCCGACGAAGGCCAGACCCGTCGACATGATCAGGCGCTCACCGAAGCGATCCGTGAGGGCACCCGCTCCCGGAGCACTGACGAACCGCATGAGTGCGAAAACCGAGATCACTGCGCTCACCTGGAGCGCGGAGACATCGAAGGTGCGCGCGAAGATCGGAAGTGACGGTGCCAGGATCCCGAATCCGAGGGCGACGCAGAATGCGATCGCGGTGAGAACTGCTACTTCCTTGGGCAGGCCAGCCAGGAGAGGTGTGCGGCGGATCGCACGTGCGATCCGCTTCACAGGGTCACGGCAGCAGACTGCCTTTGCGACTCGAGTGCTCCGGCGAAGACGCGGTGTGACGTGAGGGCCTCCTCGGGAGTGGCGCATCCGAACCGATCCCCGAGATCACCCGCCCGCTCCGCCAGGTAACTCGCCCACATCTGCATGAGGGCGTCGGCGAATCCGAACTCGAAGATGGCGCCGGAGATCATCGGCCACGCGGACACGTTGCCAGGTTGCACTTCCTCCCAGACCTGCTCCGCCCCGCGTCGCGAGAATCGCTGGAACACAGCGGGATTCCGCGTGCTGAAACGCACGCCTCCATCCATGCCGAGGGCCTCGAAGACCCACGTGTTCATGTTCCCGGGGGAGATGCGACGTGTCTCCCAGACCATGGGGAATGTTCGGTGTTCATGACGTGACTCGCGAGCCCGCAGGAGCAACATGGCGTTGTCCCAGGTGTCACACGTCGCCATGTCGGCGCTACCGGCTGCGGTAGGACGTTCAGCCACGATCGAATCCAGGACGGCGTACACCT
Source organism: Candidatus Nanopelagicales bacterium (assembly GCA_044375955.1). GTDB lineage: Bacteria > Actinomycetota > Actinomycetes > S36-B12 > S36-B12 > VGCC01. The sequence goes on from JBILLS010000017.1 coordinate 20,265, forward strand.
GCGCAGGTGTGTATCCGAGGCGCAGCGGGACGTGGGCCACATGCATCCCGAGGTCTCCCATCACGCCGATCTCGCCACAGGTCTCGGCGCGCCTCTTCCAGTTGATCGGCTTGGTTCGGTCGATATCGGATGAGTGAAGGAACGCCGATCGCACTTCGATGAGTTCTCCGAGTGCACTGGTTGCGGCAATGGCTCGCTGGGCACCGGGAAAGAACGGCATCTCGCTGCTCACGCGCACGAATCCCGACGATGCGCGCACTGCAGCGACGATTCGCTCCGCGGCTGCAAGGTCGATTCCGAATGGTTTCTCCCCGAGGAAGTCGCGCCCCGCCGCAGCTGCCGCGACGTAGATCTCCTCGTGGAGGTTGTGAGGCACAGCGATGTAGAGGACGTCGATACTCGGGTCATCGATGAGATCGCGCCAGTGGTCGGTGCTCACGTCGATGTCGCAGTTGGCCTCGAACCACGCTCGAGCCGCAGGATTCGGATCGGCGATAGCCGTGACGCGTGGTTTCGCGGGGTGATCGACCAGGTGCATCCACCGTCCGCAGACAGCCACGAGTTCACGGCCCATCAAGCCGCCGCCGATGACTCCGATGCGAACCGGGGTGCTCATCCTGCGCTGAGGATCCGCTCGGCTTGCTCCACGGTGGCGTTCTCGTGCAGCATCGCCATCAGCGCACGGGTCATCGCACCGGGATTCTGGTGCTGGATGATGTTGCGGCCGTAGACGATGCCGGCGGCGCCTTGATCCAGGATGGCCTTGGTGCGTTCGAGGAGTTCGCGATCGCTCACCTTGCCGCCGCCGCGGACCAGCACAGGTATGCCGGTGGCGGTGCGCACCACGTGGTGGTAGTCACTCGGATCGTCGGTGGGATCGGCCTTGATGATGTCGGCGCCCAACTCAACGGCCTGACGGACCAGGGGAACGATGAGATTGATATCACCGTTGACCGAGTACCCCCCGCTGGCTCCCTCCTTCATAACCAGCGGTTCCACCATGAGAGGCATGCCGTAGCGATCGCAATCCTGGCGAGCCAGAAGGACATTGGAGATGCATGCCTCCCGAACCTCGGGGCGCCCAGGGAGATCGAAGAGGTTCACCACGATGCAGGCCGCATCGAGCTGCACTCCGCGCAATGCGGGGTCGGGGATCATCAGACTGAACATGTGATCGGGTAGGGGGGATCCGTATACGTTCGCGATGTCGGTGCGCATCACCAGTGCCGGGCGCCGACGTCCGCCGTGCTCGTTCTGGAGGAGACGGGCCTGCCCCTGGGTCAACTGGATAGCGTCGGGGTCGGCGGCGACCAGGGTTGCCACTGCGGCCCGCAGGTCCTCGATCCCGGTCAGGAAGCTGCCTTCGCCGAAGAATCCGTGGTCGACCGCGACGTCGAAACAGCGGCCGGATGCGGGATTGAAGAGGCGGTTGAGTCGGGCGGCGACGTCGGTCACAGTGCTCCTCTATCGGACCCATGATGGGATGGGTCTCCGAGCCTAACCCCGGAGGAGCGTGACCCATGAGTCCGGTGCTGGTGGGCCTCGATGTCGGGACAACCCGGGTCAAGGCGATCGCCGTGTCGGGCGACGGTGTCGTCCTTGCGGAGTCGGCGGTCGCTACCCCCTGGGTGCACGACGGCCCCCAGGCGGAGATGGCTCCGGACCGTCTCGCCGATGTCGTGCGTGAGGTTCTCGATGTCCTGGTCCGTCATCCGGGCTGGCCGGCAGGAGGCCAGGCCATCGGAATCGGCATTGCGAGCATGGCGGAGGCCGGGATCCTGATGACAGGCGCGGGAGTCCCCTGCGCCCCGATCATCGCCTGGCACGATCCCCGCGGCGATGTGGAAACCCTCCGCGAATGCGTCGGTGTCGATGCTTTCGAGTCGCACGTGGGGATGCGGCTCAACTCGAAGCCATCGGTCACGAAGCTGCTCTGGTTGAAGGCGAATTCCGATACTTCTGCTGCAACCACGTATCTGAGCGTTGCCGAGTGGGTGGCGCACCTGCTGGGGGCGGAGCCTTCGAGTGAGTTGTGCCTGGTGTCGCGAACGGGACTGTTCGATGTTGTCGCGAGGGCTCCCTGGCAGGCGACCCTCGACCTGGTGGGTGACCTCCTTCCCGGCCCTGTTGTGACGGCGGGTGACGCGGTGGGCACGGTGACGGATGGCTGGCCCGCACCCCTCCGCGGTGCGGTCATCACCATTGCGGGGATGGATCACCATGCCGGTGCGTTCGCCAGCGGCGCCGCCACGTCCCAGGCGCTCTTCGACTCCATGGGAACCGCCGAGGCCCTTCTGCGTTTCACTCCCGGTCCCCTGACACATGACGATCTTCGTGCGCTCGCGGTCGACGACATCGCCGTGATGTGGAGCGTCATCCCCGACCATGTGTGTCTGCTCGCAGCATTCCTCACAGGTCTCTCCCTGGAGCGCATCGCGCGGATGATTGGCGTGACAGACCTCGATCACCGCCGCGAGATTTCCACCGCGGCACTCACTGCGGACCGTGGATCCCTCTCGTTGGACGACACGGCGCACGACGGTTTGTCCGTCCGCGGCATCGATGATTCGGCAAGCCCAGCGGCACTCTGGCGGGCGAGCGTCGAGGATCTGCTTGCACTCAGTAGCGCGAGCATCGATCGCATGAGTTCTGTTGTCGGGCCTCCGAGTTCGATCGTGATTGCCGGCGGATGGATCAAGGACCCGATGGTTGCCGCCGTCAAGCGCTCGACGCTCGGTGACTTCCGGGTCAGCGACGTCGATGAGGCGGGGGCCATGGGCGCGGCCATGTTCGCCGCAATCGCAGCGGGAGTCATGCGGCGACCCACGGCATCCGAATCTCCGTGCTGGTCGTGACCATCGACGCTGCGCGGGGAGCGGTCTACGCCGCCGAGGACCAGTGGACCGCGGTGCTGGATCGCGGCGGCACCGTGGACTTCTTCGGATCGACCCTGACGGTTCCGGTGCAACGACGGTTCGGTGATCTGGCTGCGGTGCGCGACTATGTCCGTTGGGTGTGCACCACGGTGGGGATCTCCGTGCCTGCGGTCCGTGCGCGCAGAGGGCACACCCGGGCCCATTACGAGAGTGCATCCGCCACGATCGCCATCCCCGGAATGGATGGAGCCCTCTCCGGGGCGTGGGCCGCACGGGAGAGCGTGGTGCTGCACGAGGTCGCTCACCATTGGGCGTTCCTGTCCCATGCATCCCTCATGCACGACACCCACTATCGGACAGCCATGGTGGAAGCCTCGACGGTCGCCCTCGGCGTGGAGGCTGCCCTCATTCTGCGAGCTGGATACGACGGGGCTGTCCGTGGCTGACATCACGCGCCGGATCTCCGCTCTGTTGGACAAGGCGGATCGCACGGATAACCCGTTCGAGGCCGAGGCCTACGTGATGAAGGCCCAGGCGCTCGCGACGATGGCGAGCATCGATATTGCCGCTGCCCGAGTGCGGGTACCGGAGCAGCGGGAACCGATCACGCGCACCGTGGTCATCGGGGAGAAGGGCCGGCGCGCCAATCAGCACCTGATCGCCCTCTTCGTGGCGGTTGCCCATGCGAACTCTGCGCATGTGGATGTCGCTTCGGATTCGACCTATGTCATCGGTTACGGGATGCCATCCGACTTGGACATGGTCGAGGCACTCTTCGCCACGGTGTCCGTCCAGATGGTCTCCTCGGCCACCACGTACATCGCCACGGGGACGTGGCGGCAGGAGACGTACGTGGTCAGGGGAACGCGCAGAACCCGCAAGGCTTTCACCGCGCAAACGGCCCGGGCCGCGTTCTATCGAGCGTATGTGGAACGTGTGGGTGAACGTCTTCAGGAAGCCCGCCGCGACGGCATCGCAGAGAGTGATCGCGCGAGTCCGGGCGGCGAAGGTGCCCTCGTCCTGCGGGACACCGAGCGGCGTGTTCGCGACTATCACCGACACACGTCCACAGCCCGGGGTTCGTGGGGTGGGTACTCGGGGGGTGCCCGACCGTCCGGGACGGCGGGCGCCGAAGGACGCGCAGCAGCCTCCCGGGCGCGGCTGGGCGGTGCGCGCGAACTTCCGGGTCAACGGGGTCGATTAGGGCCCGGTCGGGCCTGACGTACACGGCGACGCGCGCGAGCCATTGGTGGCGTCCCTCACGTCATGACCGCCGTCGCCGCGAGCAATTGCCAACCGCCCATGGCGTAGTCTCGCCACCTGTGACGTCAGACCTGGCCGTGGAAGCGCATGGTCTCGTCAAGACATTCGGTGATGTGCGGGCGCTCGATGGAGTCGACCTCGTCGTCCCACGTGGGACGGTCGTCGGCCTGCTCGGCCCCAACGGCTCGGGCAAGACCACCACGGTCCGCATCCTCGCCACACTCCTGCAGGCGACCGCGGGAACCGCGAAGGTCAACGGCTTCGATGTGAAGTCCCAGGCTGACGATGTCCGCCGCTCGATCGGCCTGACCGGTCAGTACGCAGCGGTAGACGAGTTTCTCACCGGTCGCGAGAACCTGATGATGTTCGGTGGGCTCTACCACCTGGAGAAGTCCTACGTCACCGAACGCGCGGACGAACTGCTCACGACCTTCGACCTCGTCGATGCCGCAGACCGGCCCGCCAAGACGTACTCGGGTGGTATGCGACGTCGACTCGATCTCGCCGCGAGCCTTATCGCCAAGCCAGGGATCCTGTTCCTCGACGAACCCACCACCGGTCTGGATCCACGTTCACGCATCGGACTCTGGAATGTCATCAAGGGGCTGCTGGCAGAAGGGACCACGGTTCTGCTGACCACGCAGTACCTCGATGAGGCTGACCAACTGGCCGACGACATCGTCGTCTTGGATCACGGCAAGGTGATCGCCCATGGCACATCGAGCGCTCTCAAGGATGAGATCGGTGGCGATCGTCTCGAGGTACGTGTTGCGCGGACGGATCAGACGAATCACGCCATCGACGCCTTGACCCCACTCGCCACGGGCGAGATCGTCACGCAGGACGGAGTCATCAGTGCACCGATCACCGGGGGCTCCACGACCTTGATCGAGGCGGTCCGTGCTCTCGATGCACAGAGCATCGTCGTGGATGACATCGCTCTGCGGCGCCCCACACTCGACGATGTCTTCCTGAGCCTCACCGGGCATTCCGCGGAAGACGAGGCGCCGCCCGCTCCGAGTCGCGGCCGCCGGCGGGGACCGGTGCGCCGATGAGCGCCGTCTACGCGAAGCGTCCGGCACTGGGCTGGACCGTCCACGACTCGATCATCATCACGCGCACCACGATCCTGGCGAGTTTCCGCATTCCCGAGGCACAGTTCTTCCAGTTGATCCAACCCGTGATGTTCGTGCTGCTCTTTGCGTACGTCTTCGGCGGCGCAATCCCGATTCCGGGTGCGGATCCGACGTCCGCTCCCGATGCGAGTGCCTATCGGCAGTACCTGATGCCCGGAATCTTCGGTCAGACGGTGGCATTCGCGGCCGCCGCGAGCACGGTGGGCCTCGCGGAAGCCATGCAGCGCGGCATCATCGATCGCTACCGCGCGCTGCCGATGAGCCAACCTGCCGCACTGATCGGAAACACGATCGCGAATGCACTTCGTCAGATCCTGACGCTGACCGTGTTGAGTATCACGGGCCTGATTGTGGGCTGGCGGATCAATGACGGCATTTGGAATGCGGTCCTCGCGTACCTGCTCCTGCTGCTCTTCGCCTACACCGTCACGTGGGTGGGGGCGTTCGTTGGGCTCTCGGTGCGCAATAGTGAGACAGCGAGCACAGCTGGTCTGATCTGGATCTTCCCGCTGACGTTCCTGTCCAATGCGTTTGTTCCGATCACTGCGCTGCCCGGGTGGCTGCAGTACTTCGCCGCCTACAACCCCGTGTCGAGCCTGGTATTGGCCTGTCGCGAGTTGTTCGGCAATCCGATCGGAACGCAACCGGATTTCTGGTCACTGCAGCATCCTGTGGAATACACGATCATTTCGTGTGCTGTGGTGATCGCGATCTTCGCACCGCTCGCGATACGTAGGTTCCGGACAGCCACCAGCCGCTAGTTGCCGTAAGTCTCCACCGAGACGATCTCCACCGTCATCGTCTTTCCGTTGGCCAGGGTGTAGCTGGCGCTCTCACCGACTTTTTTGCCGAGTACCGCTGCGCCCAGGGGAGATGTGGGGGAGTAGACCTCGAGGGAGGAGTGCGCGGCCTCCTCACGAGAGCCGAGCAGGAACGTCTCCACGTCGTCGAATGCAGTGAAGCGAACCGTGACGACCTTGCCGTGCGCGACCTCGTCGTCGTCGGACTCAGGCGCACCGATCTTCGAGTGCTCGATGAGGTGCTTGAGTTGACGGATCCGGGCCTCGTTCTTGCCCTGCTCCTCCTTGGCGGCGTGGTAGCCGCCGTTCTCTTTGAGGTCGCCCTCTTCACGTGCCGCCTGGATGCGCTTGGTGATCTCGGCGCGGCGCGGGCCCTCCCGATCGGCGAGCTCCTCCACGAGACGGTCGTACGCCTCCTGGGTCAGCCAGGTCACATCGGTCACGGACCACGACTATACGTACGGGTGCGCGTCACCGCGAATCTCATTCCGTCCAGGGCTGCTCCGGGGGCGCGATTCCCGGCGGGAACTGCGGACCGGGAACGCGCAACTGCTCACCCACGGCCACGCACTCCAGAACCTCGGCTGCGTACGCGGGTGCCACAGTGCGTAAGCGGTACTCCACCAATCGGTAGTCCTCTCCCGCTGGGACGGGGACTTCCGCGTAGCCGAGGTCGATGCGCTGGGAGTCCTGCGCCCGCACCACGCAGAGCACGTCGACGTGTGCGGGAGCACGAACTTCGAAGGTGACGTCCACTCGCTCCGGCGACACGTCCGACCACGCCAGTAATCGGAACTGCACGCGATCGGCGGTCAGGTTCATCCAGACGAAGACCACGCCGATGAAGAAGCCGATGATCACCAGTCCCACCACGATGTAGCGCCCGACGGGTCTTCGATCGAGGCCGTACCGGGCCCGCATCTCGGGTGACAGTTGGTCCCTGCGGAACGGGCTGGGCATGAATGGGAGACTAATCGGGTGAGTCCCCTCCGGCTGATGGCCGTGCACGCGCACCCCGACGACGAGGCCAGCAAAGGCGCTGCCACCACGGCCAAGTACGTGGACGAGGGTGTCGAGGTCATGGTGGTCACATGCACAGGCGGCGAGCGCGGTGACGTGCTCAACGGGAGAGTCCAAGAACTCGTGGACATGCACGGGCTGCCCACCGTTCGACAGCAGGAGATGAAGGCTGCAGCCGAGATCCTCGGCATCCAGCACGTCTGGCTCGGCTTCGAGGACTCCGGGTTCCCCGAGGGTGACCCGAAGCCGCCTCTCCCACCCGGCTGCTTCGCGGACCTGCCACTCGAGAACACCGTGCCGAGCCTGGTGGAGGTGATCCGGGAGTTCCGGCCCCACGTGGTGACCACCTACGACGAGAACGGTGGCTACCCGCATCCAGACCACATCCGCACGCACGAGATCACCATGGCCGCCGTCCGTGAGGCTGCCGATCCTTCACTCCACATCGACCGCAACCCGAACGCACACCAGGTGGCGAAGGTCTACTACAACCAGCAGTTCACCAAGAAGAAGATCATGACCCTGCACCAGGCCATGCTCGATGCGAGTCTCACGTCGCCCTTCGACGAGTGGATTACGAACTGGAGCGATCGTGAGGACCGGTGGCCGAAGGTGACCACTCGGGTGCACGCCGCTGACTACTTCCATGTCCGTGACGCCGCACTGCTCGCCCATGCCACCCAGATCGACCCGGAGGGATTCTGGTTCGCGGTCCCGCTGGACCTGCAGCGCAGCATCTGGCCCACGGAGGAGTTCGAACTCGCCTTCACCACCCTTCCCACTCACGCTGATCCCGCACGTGGGATCTACGAGGACGACCTGTTCATCGGATTGCGAGGCTGATATGACCGGATTCGTAATCTTCGCCCGAGGTGAGGACTCGGACCTGGCCCGGGTGATCGATAGCGCAGGTCCGATCACCGGACTCTTCGTCGTTCTCCTGGGCGTGGGCATCTTCGTGTTGTGGAAGAGCATGAATCGTCAACTCAAGAAGGTGGACGCGAACCTTCCGAAGGGTCCGGAGGATGAGCGCGAGGCCTACGACGAGGAGCTCACTGAGGAAGCCGTCAAGCGAGGCGAGGATGAGCAGGGATAACTCCCTGCGGAGTACGGCGCTGTCGTCTCGGGGGATCCTCGCCCTGGTCGCTGCGCTGGCTGCGGCAGCAGCATGTGTCTTCCTCGGAATCTGGCAGTGGGACCGGACGGAGGACATCCTCGCCGCGGAGCGGGCTGCAGCGTCCGAGCCGGTGTCCATCACCGAACTGGTGAACGAGGACGGCACGTGGGATAACCAGAACATCGGTCGGCCGGTGATCCTCGTGGGCGCGTTCACGAGTGACGAGGTGCTCATCCCCAACCGTGAGTTCGACGGTCAGCGCGGTACGTGGACCGTCACCCGGTTCGCCCTCGACGACGGGCGCAGCATCGCCGTCACGCGCGGATTCCTGCCCGACGGAGTCCTCAGCCCGCCGATCCTCACCTCACCGACGCAGGTCGAGGGCGTCCTGCATCCGAATGAGGAGTTCTACCTCGGTGCGAACAGCGCCGGATCGATCGTCACTGTGGATGCGGCGGCACTCGGTGACGAGTGGGGAACACCGCTGATCTCGGGTTTCGTGATGATGCAGGAGTTGGATCCGACCCTGCTCGCTGCAGACGCACCGGCGCCGGTGATCCTGCCCCCCACAGTGCAGGTGGGTGATGTGGCCTTCCCACTGCAGAACTTCGTGTACGCCTGGCAATGGTGGGTCTTTGGAGCCTTCGCCCTGATCGTGTATCTGTGGTGGCTCTGGCGTGAGGTGCGGTCCCCGGAGCGGACGACATCGAGCTAGCCGTGGGAATTGCTATGAGCGTTCCCACAAAAAGTTATATGTGGTATCTTCCCGCCCATGACCAGCCCATCGACCTACCCCGTCGCCTTAGGTGACCGAGGGCGGTTCGTCGTTCCGGTCGAGGTTCGAGAGCGCCATGGTTGGGATCAGGGGACGTCGTTGGTGGCGCTCGATACGGATGCCGGAATGCTCCTCATGGACAGTGACGAGGCTCTTGCGTGGCTCCGATCGCGAATCGTGGGGCGCGATCTTGTCGCAGAACTCCTGGCAGATCGTCGAGCTGAGGTCGATGCCGAGTCACCATGACAGTCCTTGATGCCTCCGCGGTGCTGGCGTACCTCCAAGGGGAACCAGGTTCGGAGATGGTGGCGGCGAATCTGTCAGGCGCTGTAATAGGAGCAGCGAATTGGTCGGAGGTGCTCAGCCGCTTTCATGGTCCCGTCGAGATGAGTCTCGCAACGGGAATCGTCACGTCCCAGGGCGCCAGTATCGAGCCAGTCAGTGAGGCCGATGCGCGTGAAGCGGCCATGCTGCGCGCATCGCTCCCTCACCTATCACTGGGGCATCGTCTCTGCCTGGCTCTTGCCGAGCGGTGCGATTCGCAGGTACTCACCGCCGATCGTGCTTGGGGAAGCGATGGGCGCATACGCCAAATCCGAGGGTAGGTTTCCGTCGTGATCACCGTGATGGGTGAAGCCCTCATCGACATCATCGTCGACCCCGAGGGCGAGGTGACCTCGGTTGTCGGCGGTGCACCCCTCAATACCGCGCGCACCATCGCCCGTCTTGGAGAGCAGGCATCGTTCCTGGGTGGTGTGTCGACAGACGCTTTTGGCCAGCGCATATTGCGGATGTTGACCGCTGATGGGGTGACCCTCGGATTGGGACACCAGGTGCCTGAGCCCAGCACCCTGGCGATCGCGCAGATCGACACGTCCGGTGCCGCGAGTTATCGCTTCCTGCTCGAAGGAACGTCAGCGGCCGCCGTGACCGCGGACATGGCCGTGGCCTGTGTGGGCACGGATGTTTCCGTCATCCACGTGGGCACGCTGGGTCTGGTTCTCGAGCCTCTCGCGTCGGCATCGGCAGCGGTCGTGGCTGCTGCGCGCGACGACCAGATCGTGATGGTGGATCCCAATTGCCGGCCCTCGGTCATGACGTCGTCGGAGGTCTTCGATCGCACGCTGGCGTCGGTGTTGACGCGTGCAGATGTCATCAAGGTCAGCGGTGACGATCTCGCCTTCATGTTCCCGGGGGAGCGCCCGGCGACTGCCGCGGAGCAGATCCATATGCGCACCGGCGCCACGGTCCTCTTCACTGATGCAGCCGACTCAGTGCGGGTGATGTGTGCAGGAGGCACCGATGTTCTTGCTGTGCCCGCGGTCCCCGTCGTGGACACGGTCGGTGCCGGTGACTCCTTCAGTGGCGGCTTCCTGGTGCATTGGGTGCGCAACGGGTGGACGCGTGCGGAGCTGGTGGATCTCGACAAGGTCTCCGCAGCGGCCTCGTTCGGAATCCGCGTGGCGGGGATCACATGCCAACGCGCGGGGGCAGAGCCTCCGTTCGCGAGTGAACTCTGAAGCGATTAGCGTCAGGTCCGTGAAGGGAATCCCTGGCGCGCTGCTGCGCTTTCGCATCATGGCGTGGGTCACCGGTGTCGTGCTCGCCACCGGGTTCATCTGGATGGTGGTTCTCATCATCGGGTGGATGGGGGAGGAAAACTCCTTCACATCGTTCTTCTCCGAAGACGGGAATCGGCCGTCCCTCTACAGCATCCTCTGGATCGCCCACGGCTGGCTGTACTTCCTCTACCTGATCGTCGCGGTCGATCTCTGCTTCCGCATACGCCTCCACCTGGGCAAGACCGTGTTGGTGCTGCTGGCCGGAACGGTGCCGTTCATGTCCTTCGTGGCGGATTCATGGGTGCATCGTTACGTGCGCGAGCGCCATCTGGGTGCGGCCCGCCCCTAGGGCAGAGACCAGTCGATCGGATCGCCGCCGATTTCTTCGAGGAGTTCATTGCTCCGACTGAACGGCCGCGATCCGAAGAATCCCCGATCGGCGGACATCGGGCTCGGGTGCGCGCTGGCGATGATCGGGACATCGGGCAGGAACTCCGTTGCAGTCTGCGCGTCCTTGCCCCACAGGATCGCCACGAGCGGCTGATCGGTGCGATCGGAGAGCGCCGTGATCGCGGCTTGGGTGACCTGCTCCCAGCCCCTACCCCGGTGACTGCCCGGTTGCCCGAGTTGCACGGTGAGTACCCGATTCAGCAGGAGAACACCGCGGTCCGCCCACGGGCTGAGATCACCGTTCGACGGGGTACGCACACCGAGATCATCGGTGAGTTCCCGGTAGATGTTGGACAGACTGCGCGGAATCGGACGAACATCCGGTGCAACCGAGAAGGACAGGCCCACCGCGTGACCTGGCGTGGGATAGGGATCCTGGCCGACGATGAGGACGCGCACGTTGTCGAGGGGTTGGGTGAAGGCGCGCAGGATGTTCGAGCCGGACGGCGCCCACGGGCGCTGGGCTGCACTCTCCGCGCGGAGGAACTCCCCGATCCCGCTCAGAGTCCCCTGGTGCGGTGCGAGCGCCGGCAGCCAACTCGAGTCGACGAGGTCGTCGAAGGTTGCGGCCACCCGGGCAGGGTAGGCGTTAGCGCGCAGATCGATCCGTGCGGGTGGGGAGGTAGTAGCCGCGCAGGGACACGAGAATCGACACGGCTACGACGAGCAACATGATGCTCAGCGCGACCGCGGAGTCACGATCGGATTCGAGAGCCGTGTATACGGCGAGGGGCATCGTCTGCGTGGTGCCCTCGAGGTTTCCCGCGAAGGTGATGGTGGCGCCGAACTCCCCGATCGCCCGCGCCCAGGTGAGGGTTATCCCCGCGAGAAGTGCGGGCAGGACCATGGGCAGAGTGATGCGCAGGAAGATCATGCGCGGTGTCGCACCATCCACGGCCGCGGCCTCCTCGATCTCCCGGTCCTGTGAGCGGAAGGCACCCTCGAGGGTGATCACCAGGAACGGCATGGCGACGAAGGTCCCCGCGAGCACCACGCCGGCCGTGCTGAAGGGAAACTGCCACCCGGTGGCGTCGTAGAGGGGCCCGCCGATGGGTCCGCGTCGACCGAAGGCGCTGAGCAGGGCGACACCCGACACCACGGGCGGCAGCAGCAGAGGGACTATGACGAGTGCGCGAATGAGGCGGGTCCCGGGGAGGGAGTTCCGTGCCAGCAGCCATGCGAGTGGTGCGCCGACGAGGGTTGCGACGATCGTGGCGAGCACGGAGGTTATGAGCGAGAGGCGTAGGGCTTCGAGGGCCGTGGGCGAGGACAGGATCCCTGGGAATGCGGACCATGGGGCGTCGGAGACCAGGGCAAGCAGGGGAACTACCAGGAAGGCGATGGCGATGATTCCGGGGATCAGCAGGAAAGCAGGCCGCGTCTGTCTCACCACGGTTTGCTGAACCCCCACGCGCGCAAGATGCCTTGTGCGGAAGATGAGTATCGGACGTAGTCGACGAACGCCTTCGCCGCTTGCCCATTGCGTGATCCGTTCACAGTCGCGATCGGGTAGTTGGTGATGACGTTCTTCGCCGGCGGAATGCTCACACCCGTGATGTCATCGGGAAAGGCCCTGATGTCGGTGGAGTAGACGATTCCGGCGTCGACTTGATCGGCGATTACCTTGCCTACGACGGAACGCACGTCGACCTCCTTGGTGACCGGGGCGATCGCGAGATTGTTCTCTGCGAGTAGTTCGGTGGCGAGTCGCCCGCACGGAACCTGCGGGGCGCAGACCGCAACAGTCACGTTGGCCTTCTGGAGATCGGCCAGCCCGGCGATCCGCGCCGGATTGCCTTTCGGAGTGGCGATCGCCATCGTGTTGCGGGCGAAGAGGATCGGAGTTTCTGCCAGATTCGCTTTGGTCGCGCGCCACATCGACACTTCATCCGCCGTCACGAGGACGTCGACGGGTGCTCCTGCGCGGATTTGCTCGACAAGGGAATTCGAGGAGCCGAAATTGAACGTGACCTGTAGCTGCGGGTAGCGCTTCGTGAAGGCTTGGGCGATGACGGGAAAAACGTCCGTGAGTGATGAAGCTGCGGACACCGTGATCGTCGCTGCCGGAATACTCCGCACGTAGGGATTGGGTCGAGTATCGGCACGCGCATGCGGTGCCGTGAGTGTGATGGCGATGATCGCGGCGAGGACAGGGGGAAGTGTGCGGGCGAACACGACTACCCCTCGCGCCCCTCGATGACCACGTTGGTCGCCTTGATCGTCGCGGACGCACGCACGCCCGGTTCGAGCCCGAGTTCGTCGGCGGCCTCGCGACTCATCAGCGAGATGACCCGGTGCGGTCCCGCCTGGAGCTCGACCAGTGCCATCACCCCGTCGCGTTCAACGCGGGTGACGATCCCGGGGAAGCGGTTTCGTGCCGAGGTCGGTGTTCCCCCGGTGTCTGCGACGGCTCCCTCGGCCATCACGGCGGCCAACGCCCGCCCTTCCACGGTGGTCCGGCCACTCTCGTCCGGACGGGAGGCAAGCCGACCGTCCGCGATCCAGCGGCGGACCGTGTCGTCGCTTACTCCGAGGAGTCTGGCCGCTTCTGAAATCCGCAATTGCGTCACAAATCATCAGAATAATCCGTGAATTCGGCACCAACAAGGCCTTGAGTCCATATCTACCAGGATTGGGGCCCGCGCGTGGGGGCGACTACCCTTTCCCGGTGCCCTCTGATCCGATAGCCAAGGCGCTGGCCAAGTTCCCGGCCTCCCAGCGGGAGGCACTCGCGGAAACCCGCGCCCGGATCGCGGCGGCCCTCCCCGGCGCCCACGAGGAGATCGCGTGGGGGATGCCCGCGTTCCTGATCGGCGACGACAACGTGCTCTGCTACTCGGGTTTCTCCGACCACAACAGCCTGTTCCCGGGCTCGCATGTGCAGGAGGTCCTCGTCAAGGACCTGGCTGGCTTCCCCACCACCAAGGGCACGATCCACTTCGACATGGACTCCGCGTTCCCCGAGGCGTTGCTGCAGAAGATCCTCAAGGTGCGGATCGCGGAGATCAACGCGTCGTATCCCAAGCGCGGGGGACAGGTGCGCGAGTACTACGACAACGGCCATCCCAAGGTGCTGGGCAAGACGAAGGACGACAAGCCCGAGGGTCCCTGGGAGTGGTTCCACAAGGACGGGACGCATATGCGGACCGGTGCTTACAAGTCCGGCAAGAAGACCGGCGAGTGGACCACCTACGCCGCGGACGGCACGATCACGAAGGTCTCGACGTACAAGTAGCGGTCAGCGTGACGCGGCCACTGCGGCGGCGATGAGTGCCGCAAGGCAACCCAGTGCAAGGGCTGCCATCAGGATCCGACTCGCGAGTCTCGGCGTGGGCTCGCGTTGATCGCTGAGTTCCCCCAGGGTGGTATTCGCGTCCTGCGCACGTTGCAGGAGCTTCTTGGTCTCCTCGAACATGTCACATCCCCGCTTCACCGAGTCGTGCTCGGACCTGTTCGGCCAGCCCTTCATGTGGCAGCGTCACGGCCACATCGTCAAGCCACACCGTGAGCACGGCGTGTGCGACCGTGAACGTGTGGCAGTGACCACCGCTGCCCTGGTCGCTGGAGATGCCGTGCAGATGGAGACCGGGAATCACCACCCCATCCTCCGTGTTCGGAAAGCGGAATCCGACCAATGTTCCCTCCCAGGTCGGGAACTCGAACCGGACCTCGTGACTCAGGACGTCGGGGAGCGGGGGATACGGGGGTTCCTGCCGGTGCTCGCTGCGTAGGACCACGTCGGTGAACACACCGTCGATGCGAACCGCAGCGACGAGGTGTTCGGTGGGTTGGGCGAGGTCCCCCGCGGTCACCACGTCGGCGACGAGGGTGGTGATGTCCTCCATCGTGCAGCCGGGAGGAAGAGGAGTGTCGATGGGCATCCCTCCCTGCGCTACGACGGCGAAGGGGAGTCCGAGCGACGGTTCGGCCACGACGGGGTAGCCGTCCGCGGGCACCCGCCACACCTTTCCGTCGAAAGCGACGATCTCGCCGTCACACGCCTCTGCGACTCCGAGGCCGACGGTGAAGTCCTGGAATGTCTCCGCGACAGTGGTGTGGGCTTCATAGTGTGCGCGGTAGAGATCGGTGAACGTGTCGACCTGCGTGATGTGACCGTGGGCTGCAGCGGCAAGCGCGGGATCGAACATCGGCTAGAGGTTGGTGAAGTCGCGTTGTGACTTCGGTCCGTCCTTCTTGGCGGCGAAGGTGAATGCGGCGAGGCCGACGACGACTGCGCCAGCACCGATTCCGATGAGCATGACGTCGTTGGCGTCCTTCGCGTCGACCAGGTAGCCCAGGAAGACCACGGCGATGACCGCCACCACCACGCCGATCAACTTCGCTTTCAGGTCGTCGAGGGATCGGATCTCGAGCCATGCCGGAAGGCGCACGCTGGAGTCGACGAACAACTCGTAGAGGCCGTACCCGATCACGAGGAGGACCGTGGCCAGGAGCAGGGTGTCCACGGCGGTGAGGATCGTGACGACGGTTTCCTTCAGCGGGACGGCCGTGTCGAAGAGCTTGACGATCGCTCGGCCGATTTCGATGATCCCGATGGTCATCAGAACGATGGCACCCACAATGGAGCCGATTGCGGGCAACGCCACGACGAAGCGCGAAAGTTCGACCAGGCGACGCACAGGGGAACGGTAGCGCGTGAGTACTCGGGTGTCAGACTGCCGTTATGAATCGGTTGGCAGCCGCAACCTCGCCATACCTGCTCCAGCACGCGGACAACCCCGTCGACTGGTGGGAGTGGACGGAGGCCGCCTTCGAGGAGGCCCGCCGCCGAGGTGTGCCGGTCTTCCTCTCCATCGGCTACTCGGCCTGCCACTGGTGCCATGTCATGGCGCACGAGTCCTTCGAGGATCCGGGTGTGGCCGCCTACCTCAACGAGCACTTCATCTCGATCAAGGTGGATCGCGAGGAACGTCCGGACATCGACTCCATCTACATGGAGGCCACGGTTGCCATGACCGGGCACGGTGGATGGCCGATGTCGGTGTTCCTCGACCACGAGCAGCGGCCGTTCTACACCGGCACCTATTTCCCGCCCACCCCGCGGCACGGGATGCCATCGTTCCCGCAACTCCTCCAGGCGATCTGGGAGGCGTGGGGCGAGCGCCGTGCGGATGTGGAGGCGACGGGGCAGCGCATCGTCGACGCCCTCGCCGCGCGGTCCCTACCTGCGTCGGGTTCCCGCCTACCTGCATTCGACGAGATGGCGATACCCGTGAACGCGTTGGCCGCCTCCTTCGACCCCGTGTGGGGTGGCTTCGGCTCGGCTCCGAAGTTCCCACCGTCGATGGTGCTGGAGTTCCTACTGCGCTACGCGGCCAGGGACTCGGGGGAGATCGGACGGTCGGCGTTGACGATGGCGGAGCGCACGATGGAAGGCATGGCTCGCGGCGGAATGTACGACCAGCTGGGTGGTGGGTTCGCGCGGTACTCCGTCGATGCCCACTGGGTTGTCCCTCACTTCGAGAAAATGCTCTACGACAACGCGCTGCTGCTGCGCGTGTATCTGCACTGGTGGCGGCTAACGAGTTCGGAGTTCGCTCGTCGCGTCGTGCACGAGACCGCCGAGTTCCTGATCCGGGACCTGCGCACACCCGAGGGTGGATTCGCCTCCGCACTGGATGCCGATAGCGAGGGTGTCGAGGGCAAGTTCTACGCGTGGACGCGCGAGCAACTCATCGAGGTGCTGGGTGAGGAGGACGGGCGCTGGGCCGCGGAGGTCTTCACCGTCACAGACGCAGGCACGTTCGAGCACGGCGCGTCGGTGCTACAACTACTGACCGATCCCAGTGATCGTGATCGGTATGTCCGAGTGCGCGCGTCGCTGTGGGCTGCGCGGGAGACGCGGGTCCATCCAGGACGTGACGACAAAGTTGTGGCCGCGTGGAACGGATTGGCGATCGCGGCACTCGCCGAGGCC
>JBILLS010000056.1:0-7911 GCA_044375955.1 Candidatus Nanopelagicales bacterium
CCTGTGGCCGGACCGTGGCGACCGGGAAGTGCAGGAGTTGAGCACCGTTGGTGATGAGGACGATGTTCGCCTTCTCCGCAAAGGAATCCGGCAGCCAGTGCGCGGACACCACCCGGTCCTCGTCATCGAGGCGGATGACGTCCCACTCGGACTTTTGGCTCGGGAAGTCGTCGGCTACCCGTTTCACGGTGCCCTTCGCGGTCGCAAGGAGGAGCCCGGTATCGCCCTCGAGTGGGACGAGTCCCACAACCGTCTCCGTGCTCCCGAGGGAGAGGAGCGCGCCCAGGGGAGATCCGGCACCCAGGCTCGGTGTGCCGGCCGTTGCGGGCAGGGCGGGAAGATCCACGACATCGAGGCGGTGGATACGGCCCCGGCTTGTGACGACACCCACCGAACCCCGCGTACGGGCCGGGACCGCCGCGACAAGGACATCATGGCTGGCGCGCGGTGCGTCGGGTCGCGGAGTTATCTCAGCAATGCGCGCGACGAGCCCGGTGGTGGAGAGAAGTACCACGCATGGTTCGTCGCTGATCTCGTCATGCTCTGCTCGCGGCGTCGCGGTGATGGCGCCCTCGAGGAGAAGCGTTCTCCGGGGAGTTCCATGGGCGCTCGCGACGTTCTCGAGCTCTGCATCGACTTCTGCGCGGAGGCGAGTGTCGTCCTCGATGATTGCGCTGAGATTCCCAATTGCTTGCCGAAGATCATCAGCCTCCGTCTCGAGTTCGATGCGGGAGAACTTGGTGAGGCGGCGCAGCGGCATGTCGAGGATGTAGTTCGCCTGCGGCTCGGATAGCTCGAAGACCGTGATGAGCCGAGCACGTGCTTCGGCGGTGTCTTCGCTGCTTCGAATCACCGCAATCACTTCATCGATATCGACGATCGCTACAAGCAGGCCCTCAACGAGATGGAGGCGCTCCTCTGCCCGCGTGCGTCTATAGATGCAGCGGCGTCGCACCACCGATAGGCGGTGATCAAGGAACACCTGGAGAAGCTCGAGGAGCCCGAGTGTGCGTGGCTCCCCGTCGACAAGTGCCACGGCGTTGATCGAGACTGTGTCCTCAAGCGGGGTAAGGCGGTAGAGGGCCTCGAGTGCGCCCTCGGGTGCCACGCCACTCTTCAATTCGATAACGAGGTGTAGGCCCTGCTCTCCGTCGCTCAGGTCCACAACATCCGCGATTCCAGTGAGCCGCTTGGCTCCTACCGCGTCCTTGATCTTCTCAATCACTCGTTCGGGGCCGACGTTTGGCGGTAACTCGCTGACCACGATCCCGCGTCGGCGTGGTGTGACGTGCTCGATCCGGGTGCGAGCGCGCACCCGGAAACTCCCGCGACCGGTCGCATAGGCGTCGGCTACGCCGTCGAGGCCCACGATCACGCCACCGCCAGGGAAGTCCGGACCCGGTATCAGGCGCCGAATATCGGTCAGGGAGGCACGGGGGTTCTTGAGCAGGTGTCGCGCGGCACCGATGACCTCGACGAGATTGTGGGGGACGAGGCTGGTGGCCATCCCTACAGCGATTCCACTTGCTCCGTTGACGAGCAGGTTGGGAAAAGCCGCCGGAAGCACGCTGGGTTCGGACTCGCGGCCGTCGTAGTTGGGGACGAAATCCACGACATCTTCATCCAGGGATGACGTCATGTCTAACGCGGCTGATGCGAGTCGGGCCTCGGTGTAGCGCATCGCGGCGGGTCCGTCATCGGGGGATCCGAAGTTTCCATGACCATCGATGAGTGGGAGCCGCTGGGAGAAGGCTTGGGAGAGTCGGACGAGGGCGTCATAGATGGCCGAGTCGCCGTGCGGGTGCAGCCGGCCCATGACCTCTCCGACGACTCGGGCCGACTTGACGTGGCCGCGATCCGGACGCAGACCCATCTGCGCCATTTGGAACAGGATGCGTCTCTGAACCGGCTTCAATCCGTCTCGGGCGTCAGGCAGTGCCCGCGCGTAGATGACGGAGTACGCATACTCAAGGAAGGAGACGCGCATCTCGTCGGATACGTCGATATCCGTTGTGCGCGTCCGGTCGGCACCGGTGCCGCGAGCCATTGCGCTCCCTCCCGAACGCGTCATTCTCTCAAGGGCGGCATCCAGGTGCCGGACCGACACGTGCAACACAGACGGCGGCGACGGAGTTACCTGCGGCCGTGGCCTTCCCCACCAGGCCGTCGGCGAGCCAGCTCGTGAGGAACCCGGCGGCGAAGGCGTCACCGGCACCCACGGTGTCGACCAGGGGCGCATCGATGGCGGGGGAGTGACCCGTGTCACCGTCGGTGGCCCAGCGCGCACCGGCGTCACCAAGCTTGACGACGAAGATGCACGAGTCCCGAGGCCGCCAGGAATTCCCGAGTGCCAACGACTCGTCACTGTTGGCGAAGATGATGTCCACTTGATCGAGCAGAACCTCGAGCTCCCTCCCATGATCGGTGACCAGGCTGTGCGAGTTGAGGTCCACCGACACCGTCATCGAACGCGTCCGTGCCTCTGCGATCGCAGCTTCGACGGTCGCGCGCGTTTCGGGGCGGAACCAGGGGTAGGCGGACACATGGAGATGGCGACCCGCGATCTCCCGCAGGCACCAATCCGAGGTCAAGTGGGCGTTGGCGCCCGGATCGGGAAGCATCGTGCGCTCACCGGTGGAGTCGACGAGGACCACGACCGTCCCCGTGGGGTGGTCCATGACGATCTGGAGTCGGGGCTCCACCCCGAGGCGGAGCAGGTCGGCTTCCAGGGCGGTGCCACTGTGGTCGTCGCCACGCGCGGAGATGAGCCGGACGGGAACACCCTGGTAGGCCAACCAGGCCGCGGTGACGCCGGCGGATCCCCCAAGGCTCGTGCGGATGCGCGCTGGGGTGTCCCCGGCGGCGACGAGATCCCCGGGCACCCGCCCGGCGACACGCACGTTCACATCACGGGCAATATCACCGATGACAGTGACCTGCGGGACTTGGTGCGCCACTGTCATGTGCTGGCGGCCACGGCGATGCGTGCTGCCAGGTCCGCGTTGTCCACGATCAGTTCGGAGTTCACCGTCAGGCTCGCGCCGTGCGTAGCCCGGTGGAAGTGGTCGAGAAGGAAGGGGGTCACGTCCTTGCCGGAGATCCCGCGTTCATGGGCCCGGGCTAGTCCCTCGTTCAGGACGGCGTCGTGGAGGTCAGGGTCGAGTTGCGCCGTCAGAGGGATCGGATTGCCGACGACCAGTGCGGATGCCACACCGATCTGAGCCCGTACTCGCATCATGGCGGCGACCTCATCGGGGGTCTGCACGGTCCAGTTCACGCCGTGACCGGAGTCCGACAGGTAGAAGCCTGGGAAGCGCTCGGTTCGGAAGCCGATTACCGTGACATTGAGAGTCTCAAGCCGCTCAAGCGTGGCGGAGACGTCCAGGATCGATTTCACTCCTGAACAGACGATGGTGATGGGGGTGGTGCTCAAGGTGGTCAGGTCGGCTGATTCGTCCCAGCTATCCCGGGCCTGACGGTGCACACCGCCCAGCCCGCCGGTGGCGAAGACACCAATTCCGCATGCTGCGGCGATGAGGCTCGTAGATGCAACAGTGGTGGAGCCGCTACCACCGCGGCCCAGCAATGGGAGCAGATCGCGCACGCTCGCCTTGATGACGTCATCCCGCGACCCGATCTCCGCAATCCCGTCCTCCGAGAGGCCGATTTTAATGCGGCCGTCGAGGATCGCGATCGTCGCTGGTGTGGCCCCGCGGGCGCGCACGGTGTCATGAACGTGGTTGGCCACCCGGATGTTCTCGGGATACGGCAGGCCATGGCTGATGATCGTGGACTCAAGTGCGACAACGGGGCGGCCCGCCTCGAGAGCCGCCGCGACATCGGGGGCCAGATCGAATGCCGCCTTCACGGGATGACAGTAGCGGTGGCCCCGGGTCCCCGGGGACCCGTACTTCTTGACAGGATGAGGTCATGGCCACACACGCCGTTCATCAGGCGCTGCGCGATGACATCGAACGCAGTGGCTATTACCCCGACATCGTCTCCGATGCACTCGATACCGCGTTAGGGGGAGAGGAGTTGCGCTCCTATGTGGTTCACCACGAGGCAACCTTCGACCGAGACGAACTACGCCGTCATGTGACCGTTCTCGCGCTGACGCCTACCCGACTCATCGTCGGCCACACCGATGACCATGCCTCGGAGCAGGCGGAGATGCCCGCATACGCGAGTACGTCCACCGAGGCCGTCAGGCTCGAGCGGGTCGACTCTGTCGTTGTGACCAGGGTGGTTCCGGACCCCACGTCCTACCGGGCGGGCGGTCCGTCCTCCGAAGTAGTCCTCACTATCGGGTGGGGGGCTGTCAGTCGGATCGAGCTAGAGCCGGCCACCTGCGGGGACCCCGCATGCGAGGCTGACCATGGGCTCTCCGGGACCTCCAGTAATGACGACTTCTCCCTGCGAGTCAGCACCGCGGCGGATGGAGCAGACGTCGTGACGCAGGTCCTTGCCTTCGCTGCTGAGTTGTCCCACGCGACAAGTGCCCGACTCCGTTAATACGTCGCTCGCCGACGTTCTCCCGACTGCCGCGTCCGCGCTGGGCTGCGGAGGTTTCGTGAGGTCATTCGACCTGGGTACACCCAGAAACATCGTGTGCCTCCTTGTCGATGGCCTCGGGTTCGGCTCCCTCACTAGACACGATCCGGACTGGTTGCGACGGGGGCACACGCAGCCGATCACATCGGTGCTCCCGACCACCACCGCCGTCGCGCTCACGTCCTTGGGTACAGGTGTATTCCCCGGCACGCACGGCATGATTGCCGCATCCTTCGTACTTCCCGAGATCAACGATGTCCTGTCACCGCTGCACTGGGGGAGCGTTCCGGTCCCAGAGTCCGTTCAGGTGGAACCGACCGTCCTCGAGACGATGTCTCGGAGCGGGATCGCCTGTCACAGTGTCGGCCCAGCGGACTATGTCCAGAGCGGTTTGACGCGCGCCGCCCTCCGCGGGCCTCGCTATCACGGAGCCCGGGAGATTCCCGAGTACGTCGCTACCGTCACATCGATCCTGTCTGGAGAGAGCCCGAGCTTCACCTACGTGTACTGGCCGGAGCTCGACCGCATCGGCCACGCCCGGGGTGTTCACCACCCCGAGTGGCGCACCGGGCTCGCGCGCGTGGGAGACCTGGTCGCCGGGCTCCAGGGAGCACTCGGAGCAGATGACCTTCTCCTCGTCACATCCGACCACGGGATGGTCGAGTGCCCTCCCTTACGCCGCCTGCGCTGGGATGACCTCGCGGAACTTCGCACGGGTGTCCGGGCCGTCACAGGTGAGCCCCGATGTCGCCTCATCTACCTCGAGGATGGGGTGGATGCTGAGGGCATGGTGAAGCGGTGGAGGGACCGCCTTGCACCCGATTTCGACATCTGGGGGCGCGTTGATTTCGCGGAATCGGGACTCCTCGGACCTGTTGAGCCCTTCGCGTCCGAACGTCTCGGCGATCTGATCGTGCTGGCGACAGGCGACTCGATGATCAGCTGTCCCGATATCGATCCGCGCATCTCCTCGCTCCCAGGCCAGCACGGTTCCTGGACAGACGAAGAGCGCCTCATCCCGCTTTCGGTGTTCACGCAGGCCTAATCGAACATGTGTGTCAGGATGCCGCGGTGGCGGAGCTGATCTTCTACGCGGGGACGATGGACTGCGGCAAGTCGACCCTCGCTCTCCAGACAGACCACAACCACAGATCACGTGGTCGCACTGGACTCGTGTTCACCAAGCTGGATAGAGCCGGGACCAATCAACTCTCGAGTCGACTGGGACTCGCTGTCGAGGCACACGAAGTCGACGAAGCTGTCGATTTCCGTCGCATCGTGGTGGACCTTCTATCGTCAGGCGAACGGGTTGATTACCTCATCTGCGATGAAGCGCAGTTCTACTCCGAGGAGCATGTCGAGCAACTTGCGCGCGTCGTTGACGAATTGGCCATCGACGTCTACGCGTTTGGAATCATGACCGACTTCCGCACCCGGCTATTCCCGGGTTCCGCGCGTCTCGTCGAACTCGCGGATCGCGTGCACGTCCTTCAGGTGGAGGCGTTGTGTTGGTGCGGCTCGCGGGCGATTCACAATGCCCGCACCATCAATGGGGAGATGACAACCGAGGGTGATCAGGTACTCGTGGGCGACGTCGCTCACGGTCCATCCACGGCTGCCGTCGCATATGAGGTGCTGTGTAGACGGCACTACCGCTCGCGCCTCACGGCGTCCCGGGCATCACGGGAACACGTGTCACGGCAGCCGCTGCCGTTCCCGCATTAGTCCTCTGAGCGTGTGGCGCCGAAGAGGATCTCATCCCAGCTGGGGACTCGTGCGCGTCCACGGCGCGACTTCTTGGATGGGCGCGTGGGTACCTCGTCCACGGGCGTAGCGTGGACGGGCTCCGCAGGCTGCGGGCTTGGGACGGACACGAGTCTCGGGCGGTCTTCGACGGCCGGTGGCGCGGGAGTTGGAGCCGGTGATGCAGGAGTAGGTGCCGGTGGCGCGGGCGCCGGTGTCTCGCTGCCCAGAATCTGTGTCGCCCCGGCATCCAGCGCGTGCACGGTCCGACCGGTGGGCTCGTAGATCCACGTGGCTGTCTGGCGATCGTTGGACGCGGTGACCCGCCAGCGCCCATCCTCGCCGCGGTAGGCGTCCCAGGCCGCACCCCGCCACGTATCGGAAACGAGGTCCAGCAGGACCGTGGTGCCAGAGGTGCCGCGAACATACGCGCGCTGAGCCAGCTCCACGATGTAGGCGCGCTCTCGCAACGGAGGCTCCGCGTAGCGGGTGACCTTGTCCTCGGGCCATCCGGTCTCAGCCACGACATCATCCACCGACGCGCCTGCTCGCACGCGCGCCTGGATTTCACGTGGACTGAGCGTCTGCAGTGTGACTCCTCACCTCGGTCAGGGAGTCAACCTATCGCGAGAATCGACCGTCGGGGGGATCGCACCCGGTATCGGATCCTCGACCCATGCCACGGCGGGCTCCGGGGCCTCATCGCGGAGGTGGCTCTTGATGTGTCGGGCGGACGACCAGGCCAGAACGGTGCAGAAGACGGCGCCCGCCCACGCCAGTCCGAAGGCCATGCGCGTGCCCAGAGCATCGATGATGGCTCCGCCAGCGGCCGATCCGACCGCGAATCCGACGGACAGCCCCGCGGTGACCCAGGTGAGCCCCTCCGTCAAGAGACGAGGGGGCACGAGTCGCTCCGTGACGGAGAAGAGACTAATCAGGGTCGGCGCGATGCTCATGCCCGCGAAGAAGGCGACCACCGCGAGCCAGGGAACTGTGGAAACGATCAGCGCGGGGATCATCACCAAACCCAGGATCAGCGCGGTTGATCGCAGCTGGATGTCGAGTCCAGACCTCCAACGACGCGCGCCGAAATACAACCCGCCGACCAACGATCCACCTGCCCAGAGCGCCAGGACGATTCCTGCTGTCCCGGGCACACCCGCTTGTTCGGTGAAGGCGACAGTGGAGACGTCGAAGGCTCCGAAGAGCACACCGAGCCCTATGGCGATGAGAATCGCAACCGGGATGCCCGGTGTCGTCAACGCCGAACTGCCCGTCGTGTGTTCACTAGACGGGTGGAGCGGCGGCTGGGTGGCACTCTGGCTGGCAAGCCACCAGCTGCCCACGAGCAAGAGCGACGTGGACAGGAGAAGCGGTGTCGGTGTCCACAGCGACACCGCGGTGGTCGCGGCAAGCAGGGGACCGATGGAGAAAAGCAATTCATCGACGATGCTCTCCCACGCGAACCCAGCCCGTCGAATATCCGGCGTAGGTGAGACGGCAGCCCATCGCGCACGCACGAACGATCCGACCGTGGGCTGCGTGAGGGCGGTCACCGTCACGAAGATCCACGCCGTCCAACGCGGGAGCGGGCCCATGATGCTGAGGACGAAT
>JBILLS010000022.1:0-33748 GCA_044375955.1 Candidatus Nanopelagicales bacterium
GGTAGCACGAGAAGAACCCCGCGTTGCCCATGGACGTCGGACCACCGGCTGCTCAGAATGCCCCCGCCCGCCGCGCAGAGCGCATAGACGGCGGAGAGCGCTCCGGCCAATGCATATGACCCGGTTGTGATGCTGACGAGGAGCAGAATCCCCAGACCATTGAGCGGTAGTGGCAATCGGGCGATGAATGCGGCACAGGTGAAGGCTGGGGCTCCTGGCACCTCAAGCGCAGCGCGGTAGTTCGCGATCACGAGGCACCGTATCGCGCTCGCTTCGCGATGGGCAGGATGTGACCATGGAAACCCTGTCGCTGTCTCAGCTCTTGGATCGGCACGAGTTGGCCCGCCTGGCATGGGAGGTCGCTGACGAGGCCGGCGCCTTCCTACGCGACCAGCGCCCCGATCGACTCGAGGTCTTCACGAAGTCGTCGCCCACCGATGTGGTGACCGCCATGGATCGGGAGTCGGAGAAGCTGATCGTGGGACGGATCCTCGCCCAGCGACCCGGGGATGAGGTGGTGGGTGAGGAGGGCAGTGACCGGGCCGGCTCGACGGGAGTGCGGTGGATCATCGACCCGCTGGACGGCACCGTCAACTATCTCTTCGGTATCCCCACGTGGGGTGTGTCGGTCGGCGTCCACAGGGATGGGGCAGGCGAAGTTGGCGTCATCGCCACCCCGGATTTCCATGAGTCGTTCTTAGGGATTCGCGGTGAAGGTGCCTGGCGCATACGTGGGGATAGCGCGGAACGTGTGATGGGACGGAGCACACCGAGTCTCGACCAAGCGCTGGTAGCAACCGGCTTCGGGTACGCACCGGAGCGGCGCCTGGCGCAAGTGGCCGTGCTCGAGGGCTTGATCACCCGCGTACGTGACATTCGACGCACAGGCTGCGCGACGATCGACTTCACCTGGTTGGCGATGGGTCGCCTTGATGCCTATTACGAGCGTGGAATCCATCCGTGGGACTACGCAGCGGGTCTGGTCATCGCAGCGGAGGCTGGAGCTCGAACATGGCTCACCTCACTACCGGGAAGCGGCGACACGGTTGTGTGCGCGATGCCGACGATCTTCGATGAACTGCACGATCTACTCCTCGGGCTCGGCGTCGATTCGGGGCCCTGAGTCAATCGAGGCGCCTCAACTCCGATCGGTACCACGACACGTTGCGCACATACGCAGCAACGTTGTGGTCGAACGCGTCGTCTCGCACCACACCCTCGGTGATCCGGGCCGGCACTCCGACAGCTTTCGCACCGGAGGGCACCACGCGGCGCTCGGGGACGAGGGCGCAGGCACCCACGAGGGCATGCGGCCCGACCTGAGCACCCGCGAGGACCACGGCACCGCTACCGATCAGCGAGTCATCGTGAATCACGCACCCCTCCAGGTGAGCGTTATGTCCGATCGTGCAGCGGTCACCCACGATCGTGTTCGAGGACGCTGTGCAGTGGATGATCGCCCCATCCTGAATGGACGTCTGATCGCCGATGACGATCCGACCGTGATCACCTCGTAGGACCGCGCCCGGCCAGATACTTGACTCCGCGCCGATCGTGACATCGCCGATGACCACAGCGTCGGGGCTCACGAAGGCCTCAGGGGCGATGCTTGGCACTCGGTCACCAAGGGCGTAGATGGGCATGCCGCGATCCTGCCAAGACGGACACCCCCACGGACACCCTCGGGGGTGATGAGGCACAATCTGCCCGCATCCGGAGGCAGGAGGGGAGCGATGGCCACCGACTACGACGCACCGCGTAAGACCGACGAGGAACTCGCCGAAGACAGCCTTGAGGAACTCAAGGCCCGTCGCGCCGAGAAGTCGTCCGGCGCAGTGGACGTCGACGAAGCGGAATTAGCCGAGACCCTCGAACTCCCGGGCGCCGACCTGTCCGACGAGAACCTCGCTGTTCGCGTCGTCCCCAAGCAGTCGGATGAATTCACCTGCATGTCGTGCTTCCTCGTGCACCACAGGAGTCAACTGCACCATGAGGGCAAGAAAGGCCCCATCTGCACGGAGTGCGCCTAGCCTCAGCCCATCCACCGTGCTGTGGCGCGGTAGACGGCGACCTCCGCGGTCGCTGCAGCAGCCGCGGTCACAGCAGTCCAGATGAGCGCCGAGGCCAGTCGGGTGCTCGGGTCACGAGAGTCCGGTGCCGCATGACCGGTCGCGCGGCGGTACCCCTGATTCAGCAACTTACGGACGATCATCGTTGCTCCGATCGCGACAATCGGCGCAATCACATGAACCATGGGGTTCACATGCGCGGTTTCGACGGCATCGTTAGACATCAGGTTTCCTCTCCGGATGCAAGTCTTGCACGATCGGCTGCGCCGAGGGTCGCCTGGATCGCGTCGACGAATCGAACAGGGTGACGGCTGCTCACCAGCCACCGTGTATGAGGATCAGCGGGGTCATGGAGCGTGAGGACTACGCCCGAGCGGGTGGCCCATGGACGGACCGCCAGGAATGTTGGCTCCGAGAGGGAACGGAGCATCTCCCGCATCTCCGTGTCCTCCAGGGCCCTCGCCTGAAGTAAGGCGTGGAGAGGGAGGCAGGCGCCATCGACGCGGACGCCCCGCCCGCTCACGGTGATCACGGACAGGGTCGCAACGAAACCGCCGACGACGAGCAGCGAACATCCGATGAGTGTGAGCAACCCCCAGAAAGGGCCGAGTGCAAAGGCAAGCGCCCACGCGAGCATTCCGGCGCATCCGAGACCGAGAAGCCACACCCATACTGCGGGCCACAGCCGTTCGCGATACACCATGTCGATCCTCACTAGAGTCCGGATGCGCCCCAGGCGGGGTGATACGAAGGGAGGCCTGTGGACGTCCGCCTTCTTGTGGAACGGATCCATCCTCGCGCAGCCCTGCCGCAGCGGGCACACCCGGGCGATGCAGGGCTGGATCTCAGGTCGGTCGAGGACCGAGTCCTCGAGCCCGGTCAGCGCTCCGATATCGGAACCGGGCTGTCGATAGCGCTTCCGCCCGGGTACGTCGGGCTCATCCATCCCCGGTCCGGACTCGCCCTACGCCACGGCGTGACCGTGGCGAACGCCCCGGGGACCGTGGACGCCGGCTACCGGGGTGAGGTCCGGGTCATCTTGATCAACCTCGGCGAGACCGAGTGGGTGTGTCGGACGGGTGATCGCATCGCTCAATTGCTGGTCGCATCGGTGGAGGCACCCGAGGTGGTGGAGGTGTCCGGGATGCCGGGGAGTGGACGAGGGGAGTCGGGCTTCGGCTCCACCGGCCTGCGATAGTGGAGCCGTGACCGACGAGAGCACAACCGATCCCGGGGGATCCGCATCGCGGGGTCCGCGCGACATCGGAGATGTCGACCCTGCGGAAATCTCAGGTCGTTCCAGCCTCGGGTCGATGATCGTGCCCGCGATCCCAGGTCTCCAGGTGCAGGTTCAGGCGGATCAGAAGTCCGGCGTCATCACGCAGGTGACGTTCGCGCTCCCTGCCGGGGCTGTCCAGGTGCACCCATATGCCGCGCCGCGCAGCGGCGGTCTGTGGGAGGAAGTCCGGGCGCAATTGACCTCCTCCATCAACGCTGCGGGCGGTCTCGTCGAAGAGCGGGAAGGACCCTTCGGCACCGAACTGGTGGCCCAGGTGAAGGACGAGAACGGCGCACTGCAGCCCGCTCGATTCGTCGGGGTCGAGGGTCCACGGTGGTTCGTGCGGGGTGTCTTCATCGGCGGCGCCGCACGCGATGCCCAGGCAGCACTTGAATTGGAGGAGGCCTTCCGTCAGGTGATCATCGTCCGCGGGGAGGCCGCCCTGCCGGTCGGCGCCCCGTTGCCACTCCGATTGCCGGATTCCCAGCCCGAATCGGTCCCGGCACCTCCCAACCCCTTCGTGCGGGGCCCGGAAATCACCGAGACGCGATGAGCCGCGACGGTCACGGCACGATTCCGATCCGGGAATGCACCCCGGGACGCCTGGTGTCGGTTTCCGGGGTGATCGCCAGTGTCTGTCTCAATCCGGCCCAATCCACCCCGTCGCTGGAAATCGAGGTGGCTGACGATTCAGGTCACGTGACCGTGGTGTGGCTCGGCCGTCGGGCGATCCCAGGTATCGAGGCTGGCCGAAGGATCATCGTTCGGGGTCGCCTGACGCGGGCCACGACGCATCCGGTGATCTACAACCCGACATATCAGCTCCGGCCAAGGGAGGCAGTGGGTGACTGAGACAGGCGGCGAGGCACGCAAGGACCTGCACGCGGAACGTCTCATTCTCGATCGTGCGATCGGCGGCTGGCGGGGAATGATCGACTCCGGTCTGCCCACTGCCGTCTTCATCACGGTTTACACGGCAACCGGCCAGGAACTACCTGTCGCCCTTGTGTCCGCTGTTGCCGTGGCCCTCGTGCTGGCCGTCGTCCGGTTGCTGCAGAAACGAAGCCTGCAGCAGGTTCTCGCGGGATTAGCGGGTGTCGTGATCGCCGCAGCTTTCTCCGCCTTCACGGGGCGGGCGGAGGATTTCTTCCTTCCCGGCGTGATCACTAATGCGGTCTACGGGACCGCATTCCTGATCTCGATCCTCGTCGGCTGGCCGCTGCTCGGGGTGATTGTCGGGTTCCTCACGGGCCAGGGGATGGCATGGCGGTCCTCCAGGGACCTGCGACGGGTCTTCGCGGCCGCGTCGTGGATCTGGGTCGCCCTGTTCTTCGGTCGCCTGATCATCCAAGTACCCCTCTACCTCGGGGGAGAGGTCGAGCTGCTCGGAATCGTCCGCATCGTCCTCGGCTGGCCCGCCTTCATTGCGGCCGCCTACGTCACGTACCGCGTCCTCGCACCCACCTATCGCCAGATGAGGGCATCGCCTCAGGCGTGACCCAGGAGTCTCTGCAGAGTTGGCTCCTGGTCGGGCACGGCCACGAAGAGAAGTTCATCACCCACCTCCAGAGGGTCATCAGGGGAAGGGGTGATGACGTGCGGGCCGCGCACGATGGCGACAAGTGCCGTGTCGGGTGGCCAGTTCTGATCGCCAACGCGATTTCCGACCACCGGTGAATCGACGGAGAGCGTGATCTCTACCAGGTTGGCTTCCCCCTGTCGGAATGTGAAAAGCCGGACGAGGTCACCCACGCTGACGGCTTCTTCGACGAGGGCGGACAACATCCGTGGCGTCGACACTGCAACATCGACACCCCAGGATTGATCGAACATCCATTCGTTCTTGGGGTGATTCACTCGGGCAACGACCCGCGGTACGCCGTACTCCGTCTTCGCGAGGAGTGAGACGACCAAGTTGACCTTGTCGTCACCCGTGGCAGCAACCACTACCTGACACTCGGTTAGCTCCGCCTCCTCGAGCGCAGCGATCTCACAGGCATCGGCCAGCAAGGCGGACGCTCCCTCAACGACACCCGGGCGGGCCAAGGCCGGATCCTTGTCGATGAGAAGCACCGAGTGTCCGTTCGACACCAGCTCTCGGGCGATCGCCCGGCCTACCTTTCCTGCACCCGCGATGACAACCTTCATGATGGTGGGCCCTTCTCGCAGATTGACTCCACGAGTGCACGGTCTCCTGGCGCGAGAAGCAGGTGCACCAGATCACCCTGCTGCAAGACTGTGTCGCGGTCGGGCAGGAAGGCGCTCCCGTAGCGCGTGAGAAATCCCAGGCGTGCCGGGACTACGGCCTCGAGATCGATCGCCCGTCGACCAAGCCACGCGGGTCCGATGTGAACCTCAGCCAGCAGCATGGTTCCGCTCGCGTCGACAAATTCGGGTGCGGCACCCGACGGGAGAAGCTGTCGCATGATCTGACCCGCGGTCCAGGACACGGTGGCCACGGTCGGGATCCCGAGCCGCTCGTACACCTCCGCGCGTCCAGGATCGTAAATGCGTGCTACGACATGTGCGACGCCGTAGGTCTCACGAGCCACGCGAGCGGAGAGGATGTTGGTGTTGTCTCCACTGCTCACGGCCGCAAAGCCATGTGCGCGGGTGATTCCCGCACTCTCCAATGTTTCGCGATCGAAGCCGATTCCCGTGACGGTGGTCCCCGTGAATGACTCACCAAGTCTGCGAAAGGCCTTGGCATCCATATCGATGACAGCGACTGAGTGACCCTGGTCGTCTAGCCGGTGCGCCAGTAGTGATCCGACACGCCCACAGCCCAGGATCACGATGTGCACGGCGCACACGCTACACGCGCTGGGCAGGAGGTCTAGTGTGTGACAACGTGTCCGTCGGCGATGGCATCAAGCGGCTCTTCGTGGGGCGTGCCCTGCGCAGCGAGCATCTCGGACACACACTCCTCCCAAAGCGCATTGCCCTACCGGTGTTCGCGAGCGACGCGCTGTCGTCCAATGCCTACGCGACCCAGGAGATCCTGATCGTCCTGACGCTCGGGGGCGTCTCGCTGCTCGCCTACGGCCCGCTCATCGCGGCCGCAGTGGTGATCCTGTACTTCACGGTGATCGCCAGCTACCGGCAGAACGTCCACGCCTATCCCGGTGGCGGGGGTGACTATGAGACGGTCTCCAGCAATCTCGGGCCCCGATGGGGCGTTCTCGTGGCGAGTGCGCTCCTCATCGACTACGTCCTCACGGTGGCCGTGTCAGTTTCGGCGGCTATCGCGAACCTGGGGTCGACCTTTCAGTTCGTCAGCGATCACAATGTCTGGTTCGCGGTTGGCACCGTTGCCCTGATCACCTTCATCAACCTCCGCGGCGTCAAGGAGTCAGGGTCTTTCTTCGCGATTCCCACGTATCTCTTCATCGCGAGCGTCTTCATCATGATCGGAACCGGGATTATCCGAGTGCTGCGAGGCGACGTCATGCTTGCCGAGAGTGCGGCGTGGGAGATCATCCCCGATTCCGCGTTTGCGGGATTCGCACTCGCTTTCCTCCTCGCACGGAGTTTCTCTTCAGGAACCACCGCCTTGACGGGCATCGAGGCCGTGGCGAACGGTGTTCCGCAATTCCGCGAGCCCAAATCGAAGAACGCTGCCACAACACTCCTTCTCCTCGGTCTTCTGTCGATGGCCATGTTCGTTGGGATCACGTGGCTGGCTTTGACGACCCAGGTCAAAATCACGGAGTCGAATGCCGATCTGATTGGCCTCCCCGCCGGGCAGGAGCAGAAGACGGTCATCGTCCAGATCGCGGGCGCTGTTTTCGGGAACCAGACGTGGGCCGTGATTGCCATCGCACTGGTGACCGCTCTCATCCTCGCGCTTGCAGCGAACACCGCATTCAATGGGTTTCCTGTGTTGGGCTCGATCCTCGCCCGAGACGGATATTTGCCCAGACAGTTGCATACACGTGGAGATCGTCTTGCCTACAGCAACGGCATCCTCACCCTGGCGATGCTTGCCATCA
This sequence comes from Candidatus Nanopelagicales bacterium, assembly GCA_044375955.1. Lineage (GTDB taxonomy): Bacteria > Actinomycetota > Actinomycetes > S36-B12 > S36-B12 > VGCC01. Next base: position 7,341 of record JBILLS010000022.1, read on the forward strand.
TCCTGATCATCGTTTACCAGGCGGATGTGACAGGACTAATCCAGCTTTACATCATTGGAGTGTTCACTGCATTTTCCTTAAGCCAGTTCAGCATGATCCGCCATTGGAACCGTGCACTACGCGACGCGACCGGAGCCGCGAGGGCGCGCATGCTGCGCTCCCGGCTCATCAATGGTTTCGGCTTCGTTTTGACGTCGCTGGTGCTGGTGATCGTCTTGGCCACCAAGTTCACTCGCGGGGCCTGGATCGTCGTCGTGGCGATCCCGATTCTCGTCTTCGTGATGTCGTCGATCCGCCGCCACTACGCCCGAGTTCGCGTCGAGCTAGCGACGACGAGCTCGGACAAGATGGTCCTTCCGGCACGTGTTCACACCATTGTTCTCGTCTCCAAGATTCACAAGCCGACCCTTCGAGCGCTCGCCTATGCACGTGCGACCAGGCCGACGGTGCTCGAGGCAGTCACCGTCAATGTCGATCCGTCAGACACTCGCGAGCTTGTGTCGGAGTGGGCCCGTCGCGAGATTCCGGTGACGCTGCGCGTCTTGGACTCCCCCTATCGCGAGGTGACCAAGCCAATCATCGACTACGTACGCTCACTTCGAACTGGCAACCCGCGTGATCTCATCACGGTCTTTATCCCCGAGTATGTTGTTGGCCACTGGTGGGAGCAGTTGCTGCACAATCAATCTGCTTTGCGTCTGAAGAGTCGACTCCTGTTCATGCCCAATGTCATGGTGACGAGCGTTCCGTGGCCGTTGGTTTCGAGTGACGCTCGATCAGCCAATGGGGAGTGACGGGGTCACCGAACTGGTTTTGGAACGGTGGGCCACGGGGGGGACCTGCATCGCCCACGCCGACAACCAGACGTGGTTCGTCAAGTACGGGGCTCCGGGCGAGCGAGTCCGCGTCGTGGTTACCCGCCGGGCGCACGGAGTCGTACACGCAGACGTCATCGACGTGGTGAGCGCATCACCTGCACGAGTTGCGCCTCCCTGCACGAACTTCGGACATGGGCGGTGCGGGGGTTGCGACCTCCAACATGTGTCCCTTCCCGAGCAGGGTCACGCCAAACGGTCCATCGTGGTCGACTGCCTCATTCGCATCGGGGGTATGGATCGCGACCACGTGGAGTCGGCGGTCGGCACAACCGAGCAGGTTCCCGGCTCCCTGGATGGACTCCGCTGGCGCACACGCATGACTGCTCGGCGTACGAGTATCGGCATTGGACTGCACCGGGCCCGCTCCCATGAACTGGTCGACGTTTCCGACTGTCCGATCACCAGCACGGCCGTCGTCGGGGCCGTGCACGAGGTGGTCGCTCCGGGCCTCGAGTTCCGAGCGGCGGAGGGCACCGATGGACGTGTGGGGATCGACACGGCGGCCGGGTCGGCTCGGGTGACACAGACGGTCCAGACACCGCGGGGGGTGTGCACCTGGTCCCTGCCCGCCAGCGCGTTCTGGCAGGTGCATCGGGGTTTCCCGCAGTTCCTGGGCGACATCGTCCTGCGCATAGCTCAACCAGGGCCCGGCGACACCTGGTGGGACCTGTACGCCGGAGCCGGACTGATCGCGGCCTTCCTGGACGGCGCCGGAGTGGCGCGCGTGGAGGCCGTGGAGTCCGACGAGCGAGCCGTGAAGGCCGCACGACGGGCACTCCACGACCGCGGCGGCGTGGCACTTCATCATCGGGCTGTCAGCGCGTGGCTCGATTCGCAGAGGACACCCCCCGCCGGGGTAATCCTGGATCCGCCACGCCGAGGTTGTGGTCCCGAAGTGGTCGACAAGCTCGTGGCATTCCAGGTGCCGCAGATCGTCTACGTCGCGTGTGATCCCGCCGCCTTCGCCCGTGACGCGACGCGGTTCGTGAGGGCCGGTTACCGGCTTGTCCACGCCGTACCCATCGATGCCTTTCCCATGACCCACCACGTCGAGACCGTGGCACTACTGGTTCACGGGGATCGGTTATCTTGACGTCTCGAAATCATGGAGGCCCGGTGACCCACCCCGATTCGTTCCACGCACGCACCACTCTGCAGTTGGCAGGTGAGGACGTGGAGGTGTTCCGAATCGCTGCCGTCCCGGGATCGGACACGCTTCCGTTCACCCACAAGGTTCTGTTGGAGAACCTGCTTCGGACCGAGGACGGCGCCAACGTCACCCGGGAGACGATCGAGGCGCTTGGCGCCTGGGATCCGAACGGGGAACCTTCGGAGGAGATCCAATTCACTCCGGCCCGGGTCGTGATGCAGGACTTCACGGGTGTGCCGGTCGTGGTGGACCTGGCGACGATGCGTGAGGCGGTCTCGGACCTCGGGGGAGATCCGGCGCGCATCGAGCCGCTCGCACCGGCGGAATTGGTGATCGACCACTCCGTCATCGCGGATTTCTTCGGAACACCGGACGCCGAAGAGCGCAACGTTGCACTGGAGTACGAGCGCAATCGCGAGCGCTACCAATTCTTGCGCTGGGGGCAGGCAGCCTTCGAGGAGTTCAAGGTGGTACCGCCGGGTACCGGCATCGTGCACCAGGTGAACATCGAATCCCTCGCCCGCGTGGTGATGGTGCGTCACGGCCAGGCCTATCCCGATACCGTCGTCGGAACCGATTCCCACACCACCATGGTGAACGGACTCGGTGTCCTCGGTTGGGGGGTTGGGGGAATCGAGGCCGAGGCAGCGATGCTTGGACAACCAGTGTCCATGCTCATCCCACGTGTCGTGGGCTTCAAACTCACCGGACAGTTGCCCGAAGGTGCCACCGCGACGGATCTCGTTCTGACGATCACGCAGATGCTGCGCAAGCACGGTGTCGTCGGCAAATTCGTGGAGTTCTACGGCGATGGTGTGACGCACGTACCGTTGGCGAATCGCGCCACGATCGGCAACATGAGTCCTGAGTACGGCAGCACCGTGGCAATCTTCCCCATCGACCAGGCCACGCTGGACTATCTGCGACTCACCGGTCGAGATGAGACTGAGGTGAGCAGGGTCGAGGAGTACGCCCGATACCAGGGCCTCTGGCACGACCCCTCGAGTGAACCCCGCTACTCCGAGTACGTCGAGCTCGACCTATCCACCGTAGAGCCGAGCCTCGCGGGTCCGCGCCGGCCACAGGACCGCGTCCTGTTGTCGGAGGCGAGAGACTCCTACAGGTCAGCGCTCGAGAGCTTCACCGAGACCCCCGAGGCGCGTGTTGCGACGTCGATTAGTGGAGAGAGAGTCGAAGTCAGCCACGGGGACGTTGTCATCGCCGCAATCACCTCATGTACGAATACGAGCAATCCCTCAGTGATGATCGCGGCAGGCTTGGTTGCCAAGAAGGCCGTGGAGCGTGGCCTCACCCGGAAGCCATGGGTGAAGACCACACTTGCACCCGGTTCGAAGGTCGTCACGGACTACTACGACCGTGCGGGCCTCCTGCCCTATCTCGACAAGCTGGGCTTCGACATCGTGGGCTACGGATGCACCACGTGTATCGGAAACTCGGGCCCACTGATCCCCGAGGTGAGCGCGGCAGTGAACGAGGCCGATCTCGCGGTCGTGTCGGTACTCAGCGGGAATCGCAACTTCGAGGGTCGGATCAACCCCGACGTGAAGATGAACTACCTCGCATCGCCACCCCTCGTCGTTGCATATGCCATCGCCGGCACGATGGATATCGACCTTGTGACCGAGCCGTTGGGAACCGACGCCCACGGTAAGCCCGTCATGCTGTCCGAGATCTGGCCGACAGCGTCCGAGGTGCAGGCCGTGATCGACTCGACGATTACTCCGGAGATGTTCCTGTCCCGGTATCGAGATGTATTCGCCGGAGATGATCGATGGCGTTCGCTCGACACCCCCGACGGCGAACTCTTCACCTGGGACCCGACGTCGACGTATGTGCGCAAGCCACCGTACTTCGATGGGATGCAACGCGAGCCGTCCCCGGTGACAGACATCAACGGGGCTCGTGTCCTCGCCTTTCTGGGGGATTCGGTGACCACTGATCACATCTCGCCGGCTGGGTCGATCAAATTCGACAGCCCTGCAGGGACATACCTCACTGCGCACGGGGTGGACCGCAAGGACTTCAACTCCTACGGGTCGCGACGCGGTAACCACGAGGTGATGATCCGGGGGACCTTCGCGAACATCCGGTTGCGCAACCGCATGGCGGGGGGTGTCGAAGGGGGCTTCACACGGGATCTCAGCGATCCCGACCAGTCGATCGTCCCGATCTTCGACGCCGCGGAGGCCTATGCCGCTGCCGGCACACCGCTCGTGATCCTCGCCGGGAGCGAGTACGGGTCAGGGTCCAGTCGTGACTGGGCAGCCAAGGGGACGGCCCTTCTCGGAGTGCGAGCGGTCATCGCCGAGTCGTACGAGCGGATCCACCGCTCGAACCTGATCGGCATGGGGGTCCTGCCCCTTCAGTTCCTGGACGGAGAGAACGCGGAGTCCCTCGGCCTGACCGGTTTCGAGACGTATGACATCACGGGTATCGAGGAACTGAACCTGGGTCGCACCCCCCGCGTGGTCCGAGTGTCGGCGCGGAGGGACGACGGTGGCGGTGTTGAGTTCGAGGCGCGCGTGCGCATTGACACCCCCGGAGAGGCGGACTACTACCGAAACGGGGGCATCCTGCCCTTCGTTTTGCGTTCGTTCCTGTGACAGGGTGGCCCCGCGATCTCGTCGATCCTGCCCATCCCGAATTCCCCGAGCAGGTGGAAAGCTGGCTCCTCGACCGATCCCCGCCGGAGTGGCGCACATCAGTCTTGCGCGGAAATCCACGCGCACTCGCCTGGGCTCTCTCGCACCACGTCGCCGGAGCGCAAGAAGGTGCCCGTCGGGCCTACCGGGAATCGCGGATTCGCTTCGAGGATCCGGCTCTCAGCGAGGTGCAGCGTGCCCTGGAGTCCTATGGGGCGGAGCTGCTCTCCCTGGCCCGTGAAGTGGCTCAGGTCCAGCGCGCTCTCGAGCAACGGGAGACCTAGACTCCTGAGGGATGAGGAGGGCCATGGGGCTGTTGGAGGGCATCAGGGATCCGCGCGATGTGCGCGCCCTGGATCCGGGGCAACTCGACGACCTCGCGGCGGAAATCCGCGACTTCCTCGTGGCCAAAGTTTCCGCCTCGGGCGGTCACCTGGGGCCGAACCTGGGCGTTGTCGAACTCACCATCGCCCTGCACCGGGTGTTCCGCTCCCCGGAGGACATCATCATTTGGGACACCGGGCATCAGGCCTACGTCCACAAGATCCTGACCGGGCGCGCCGAGGGCTTCGACCGCCTTCGGCAGCGTGAGGGGCTCTCGGGCTACCCGAGTCGCGCCGAGAGTGCCCATGATGTCGTCGAGAACTCACATGCGTCGACCGCCCTCTCGTACGCGGATGGGATTGCGAAGGCGTTGTCGCTCCGTGGCGTCGCATCGCAACGGCACGTCGTCGCTGTCATCGGCGACGGAGCGCTCACAGGCGGCATGGCCTGGGAGGCGCTGAACAACATCGCGGCAAGTGACCGACCGATGGTGATCGTGGTGAACGACAACGCGCGTTCCTACAGCCCGACAATCGGTGGGGTCGCGCACCATCTGGCAGCACTTCGCACAGCCCGTGGCTACGAGCGTCTCCTGAGTTGGGGGAAGAACGTGGTCCAGCGCACTCCGGTGATCGGGGCCCATGTGTACGGCGCCCTGCACGGCGTCAAGAAGGGCGCCAAGGACATGCTCGCTCCCCAGGGCATGTTCGAGGACCTGGGATTGAAGTACATCGGCCCTATCGACGGGCACGACGAGGCCGAAGTCGAGTTCGCCTTGACTCGCGCCCGCGACTATCGCGGTCCGGTGATCGTGCATGTCATCACCCACAAAGGGCACGGGTACGCACCCGCGGAGAACGATGAGGCGGATCGATTCCACGGTGTGGGGGTCATCGACCCCGACACCGGGAAGCCACTGACCGTATCCGGCCCCACGTGGACGTCCGTCTTCTCAGAGGCACTGGTTCGCCAGGGTGAGGAGCGCCCTGATGTCGTGGCCATTACCGCCGCCATGCTGGGCCCCACGGGCCTCGAACCCTTCGCACGCAGATTCCCAACCCGAACGTTCGACGTCGGGATCGCCGAGCAACATGCTGCAACCAGCGCTGCCGGCCTCGCCTTCGGAGGGTTCCACCCGGTGGTCGCCGTGTACGCGACGTTCATCAACCGCGCGTTCGACCAGGTCCTTATGGACTGTGCTCTCCACCGGGCGGGAGTCACCTTCGTGCTCGACCGGGCAGGCGTCACGGGTGACGACGGTGCAAGCCACAACGGCATGTGGGACATGGCGCTGCTTCAAATCGTGCCCGGCCTTCGGATCGCGTGCCCAAGGGACGCGAGCACGCTGCGCAGGCTGCTCGGCGAAGCGCTGGATGTCTCGGACGCGCCGACCGTTCTCAGGTTCCCGAAGGGGGCTATCGGAGACGACATTCCCGCCGTCCGGACGGAGGGGTCGGTAGACGTCCTCCACGAAAGCGGGGACTGCGCAGTTGTCGTCATGGGTGTCGGCTCGATGGCGTCGGGAGCAATCCAGGTGGCGGAGCGTCTACGCGCCCAAGGAATCGGTGTGCGCGCGATCGACCCGGGCTGGGTTCGCCCTCTCTCGGACGATGTAGTGGCCTGTCTCTCCGGCGCGGAGTTGGTCGTCACGATGGAAGATGGCCTTCGAGAAGCAGGGGTCGGCGCGGCGCTCGCCCAGTCGCTGCGCGATCACGGCAGCGACCTCGCGGTCATGTCCTTCGGCATCCCGACCGAGTTCCTCGATCACGGCAAGCGTTCAGAGGTGCTCTCGGGCATCAACCTGACTCCGCAGGATGTAGCTCGTGCGGTCGTCGAGCACATGGCGAGCCGAGTGGCCCGCGATGATGCCGTTTCCCTACCGCGGGACTGAGGCGACACCGGGAGCCAGGAACCGGGCGCCCGCCACGCGCTCCGAGACTCCCGTCCGATCCAGGTAGGGGGTGAGTCCTCCCAGCCAGAACGGCCAGCCCGTCCCGAGGATCATGCACAGGTCGATGTCCTGGGGCTGAGCCACGACACCCTTATCGAGCATGCGTCGACACTCATCGGCGAGGCCATCGAGTACGCGCCTACGGATCTCCTCGGGGGTCGAGGGTGCATTCCCCTGTTGGAAGAGGGCTGTCGCCTCCGGATCGAGTGACTTCTGCCCGTCGGCACCCCACACCCAGACTCCTGTCTTACCCGACTGCGCCAGCCGATCCAGGTTCTCCGACGCGTAGAAGCGATCGGGGAAAGCGTCATGCATCGCGTGGGTGACGTGTGACGCGACACCGAGTCCGACAAGCGAGATCAGCACGAAGGGTGACATCGGGAGACCGAGAGGCTCCATAGATGCATCCGCGTCCTCGAAAGTGGAACCCTCATCGACCGCACGCGCGATCTCCGAAAGGAAGCGGATCAGGAGCCTGTTGACCACGAAACCCGGAGCGTCCGCAACCAGCACACAGGACTTCTTCAAGGACTTACCTACTGCAAACGCCGTCGCCAGGGTGGCTTCGTCTGTCGCAGGGGTGCGAGCGATCTCAAGAAGCTGCATGACCGCGACCGGATTGAAGAAGTGGAAGCCCACAACGCGTTCAGGGTGCTGAAGATCCACGCCCATCTCAGTCACAGACAGGGTCGAGGTATTCGTCGCAAGCACGCATTCGGGGGACACGACCTTCTCCAGGTCCGCGAAGACGCGCTTCTTGAGACCGATCTCCTCGAACACCGCTTCGATGACGAAGTCACAGCCGGCGAAACCCTCGAGGCCTACGGTGCCATGCAACAGTCCGTTCAGCCGATTCGCCTTGTCGGCAGTGATGCGTCCCTTGGCCTTGAGCTTCTCGATCTCGGCACGCACGTAGCCGACACCCTTGTCCACCCGCTCCTGATCGATGTCCGACATGACGATGGGCACCTCTAGGCGACGTGCGAAGAGCAGGGCCAATTGCGACGCCATGAGCCCGGCGCCCACGATGCCAACCCTCGTGACCGGCCGGGCGAGTGACGGATCGGGGGCGCCCATGGGCTTCTTTGCCCGACGCTGAACCAGGTCGAAGGCATAGATGCTTGCCCTCATCTCATCGCCCATCACCAGGTCGGCGATGGCGTCGTCCTCTGCGGCGAAACCTGAGTCGCGATCACGGTTACGGGCCTCGGCTACGAGATCGAGGGTTCGGTAGGGCGCAGGTGCGGCACCGTGGATGCGCGCGTCCACTGCCGCGCGCCCGGCATCGACGATCGCCTGCCACGAATCTGTATCGACGTTCGGACGCGGCACGGAGATCCGTCCAGCAATCACATCGGCTGCCCAGGCCACGCTGCGTTCGAGGAATTCAGATGGTGGGAAGAGCGCATCGGCCATGCCAAGTTGGAGCATGGCGTCCGGAGTGAGCTGCTTGTTGAGATTCATCGGGTTGGAGACCATGACCTGGAGTGCCTTCTCCGGGCCGATGAGTCGGGGGAGGAGGTAGGCCCCGCCCCAGCCGGGCACAAGGCCCAGAAACACCTCGGGAAGTGCAAGCCCCGCGGCGCCCGTGGAGACGGTCCGATAGGTGCAGTGCAGGGCGAGCTCCATCCCCCCGCCCATCGCGGCCCCGTTGACGAACGCGAACGTGGGGATAGGCAGCTCTCCGAACTTGCGGAGCACGTCGTGGCCGAGTTCGGCGAACTCTTTGATGAGCGCGCGATCGCTGACCGTACCGAGCGCTGAGATATCCGCGCCGACCGCGAAGATGAAGGGCTTACCCGTCACCCCGAGGCCCACGACGCCGGGGAGGGCACTGACTTCATCCACCGCAGCGGCGAGGGCTCGCAGGCCCGCGGGGCCGAATGTATTCGGCCGCGTGTGATCGCGATCATTATCGAGTGTGATGAGAGCGAATGTGCCGGTCCCATCGGGGAGCTCGAATGTCCGCAGCCGGGCGTGCGTGACTACCTCATCGGGGAACGCTAGGGAGGTCATGAGTCACCATCCACACGTTCCCAGATCACGGTGCCGCCCATGCCCAGGCCAATGCACATCGTGGTGATGCCGTAGCGGGCGCGTGGGTTCAGTTCGAAGTCTTTGGCGAGATTGGTCATGAGTCGGATTCCGGATGATGCGAGGGGATGTCCGACGGCGATCGCGCCGCCTAGGGGATTCACGCGTGGGTCCGCGTCATCGATCCCGAAGTGGTCGAGGAAGGCGAGAACCTGGACCGCGAAGGCCTCATTGATCTCGAAGAGGTCGATGTCCGAGATCGACATCCCCGCACGTGCCAGCGCCTTCTCGGTACTGGGCACCGGGCCGACCCCCATGACCTCCGGCTCGACACCCGCGAAGGCGTAGCCCACCATGCGCATCTTCCGCGCCAGTCCTAGTTCGCCGGCGACGTCGTCGGCGGCCAGAAGGGCTCCCGTAGCGCCGTCGGTGAGCGCGGAGGCATTCCCGGCGGTCACGCGACCGTGCGGCCGGAAGGGCGTGCGCAGTCCGGCGAGGCCCTCCAGCGATGTTCCGGGGCGTGGGCCTTCGTCCGCAGTCACGAGTGTCCAGCCGAGCTCCTGGGAGCGCGCTGCAACGGGCACGAGATCGGCTTGGATCCAGCCGTTGGCGTAGGCCTTCGCAGTCTTCTCCTGCGATCCGACGGCATAGGCATCTGCACGCGCCTTAGTGAGATGCGGGAAGCGATCGTGGAGGTTTTCCGCGGTCTTACCCATCAGGAGGGCATCGGGGTCGACGAGTTTCTCGGCGAGGTATCGGGGATTGGGGTCCATTCCCTCGCCCATGGGGTGGTGGGTCATGTGCTCCACGCCCCCGGCGAGTGCAACGTCGTAAGCCCCCGACACGATGGATCCCGCGAGGGTGGTGACGGCGGTCATGGCTCCCGCGCACCAGCGGTCGATCGAATATCCGGGGACCGACGGCGGTAGTCCTGCCAGCAGGGCCGCGGAACGCCCGATGTTCATGCCCTGGTCCCCGGTCTGGGTCGCCGCGGCAACCGCGACATCGTCGATGCGGCTCGCCGGAAGCCCCGGGTTGCGCCGCAGAAGTTCCTGGATCACTTTGACGACGAGGTCATCCGCGCGTGTCTCGCTATAGAGACCCCCGGCGCGAGCAAACGGGGTGCGCGCCCCATCCACGAAGACGACATCTTTCAGGGTCCGGCTCATGGCACTCCTCGGTGAAGTTACTCAGCAGTAACCTACCGGGACCCGTGTGCCGTGTCCGGCCAAGCCGCCTGGAGCGCCGGGAGGACCATGGCAACCTGCCACTCGCGGGCTCCGCCCGACCGGAGGGCCTGTGCGAGGTCCGCCGGCCCCTCCCAACACACGTTGCGCACCAGATCGGGGGTCATCAGGTTCTCGACGGGGATGGCGTGTTCTTCGGAGAGTCGAGCCAGGGCCTCACGCGCGGAAACTAGGCGTGCGTGTGCCTCGGGGTTGCGCTCCTCCCATGTGCGTGGCGGCGGCGGACCACCGCCCGGGGGGTTCCCGACGGGCAGATCCGCATTTCTCAGCGCTCGCGCCCTCTGGACCGCGCCCCACCACTGGTGGAGGTACTTTCCCGCACCTCGACCATGGAAGCCGTCGGTACTGAGTAGCTCCTCGGGAGTTGCTGCATCGGAGCACGCCGCGGCGACGACTGCGGTGTCGGGGAGGATGCGTCCCGGAGCCGTATCGGTACTTCGGGCGACTTCATCCCTGGCATTCCACAACTCGCGCACCACCGCGAGTTGACGTGGCTTACGGGCTTTGTGGAGACCGGAGGTGCGCCGCCAGGGCTCCGGGCCAGGGTCGCGGGGCCGAAAGGACAGCAACCGTTCGAACTCCTGGTCGGCTATGTGCATCTTCCCTGCGTCGCGCAGCTCCTGATCGAGCACATCGCGCAGTTCGATGAGGTACTCGACGTCCAAAGCGGCGTAGCGGATCAACGCCGGTTCGAGCGGTCTTTTGGACCAGTCGGCTGCGCCATGACCCTTTGCTAGGTGGATGTTCAATTCGGATTCGACAAGCGGGGCGAGACCGACACGCTCACGTCCCAGGAGTCGTCCCGCGAGTTCGGTGTCGAAGAGCTTGTCGGGAATAAGGCCGACTTCGGCCAGACAGGGAAGGTCCTGGGTTGCCGCATGGATGATCCACTCGGACCCGGACATGGCCTGCGCGAGCGGGGAGAAGTCGCTGATGCCCACCGGGTCGATCAGGATCGTGCCGGGCCCCTGACGTCGAAGTTGCAGGAGGTACGCGCGTTGGCTGTATCGGTACCCCGATGCACGCTCCGCATCGACCGCGATCGGCCCGCTGCCTGAAGCAAGCCGTACGCACCACTCCCGAAGATCACTATCGGACTCGACGATCGGCGGGATGTCCTCGCGCGGGGTCGCCGCTGTGTCAGCCACGCCGTCGTTGCGCGACACTGGCGACGCCCGCGGGGAGGGGCGTCAGACCAGCCGCAGTGGCCAAGGTCTCGAGCCAGACCGTGAAGTGCGCACCCAGGTCAGGCTCGGGGGAGCCCGCCGGCGTCCAGGAGGCGCGAAGCTCGATGGAGCCCTGGGGGCGTTTGCCGGTCATGGTGCCGAAGGAATCTCCCGTGCTCTTCGTGACGGTTCCCCCGATTTGCCGGGCGTCCAATCCGTGCATCGCCTCGGCAAGCCAACTCCACACCACCTCGGCCATCAGCGGATCGTCGACGAGGTCAGGTTCGACGTTCGCGCGGATGAAAATGACGGCCCGGAATGTGCCTTCCCATTCATCAATGCCATCCGGATCATGAAGCAGCACGAACCTGCCACTGGCTGCGTCGTCATCCAGATCGGCCATCTCGGCCGTGATGGCAAGGGCGTGGGGCGCGAGTCTCTGTGGGGCTGGAGTCTCCTCGAGAACGAATTCCCCCCGCGGGGCGACAGCGCGGATGGCTGCGATCGCCCTCTCGAAGGGCTCCGCGGTGCTGTCGACGACTTTCACCCATGCACTGTAGGTCGGCTCGGGCGTCCGCCCCCGAGTGGCGCGCCGCTAGGTCTGCGGGACGTGCCGCAGAGATATCGAATTGATGCAGTATCGGAGGTCGGTCGGGGTCGGATACCCCTCACCCTCGAACACATGCCCGAGGTGCCCCCCGCAGGTGGCGCAGCGGACCTCGGTGCGTACGCGACCGAGGGACCGGTCCTCGAGGTACACCACCGAATCCCCCGCCAGCGGCGAGTAAAAGCTCGGCCACCCGCAGTGCGAGGCGAATTTCGTATCCGAGCGGAACAGCTCGGCCCCACAGGCGCGACACTCGTAAATCCCTGGAGTGGTGGTGTCCGTGTACTCACCCACGAACGGTGCCTCCGTGCCCGCCTCCCGAAGCACGTGGTACTCCTGCGGATCGAGCTGGGAACGCCACTCGTCCTCGTCCCGTGCCACCGGGTAGGGGCTGCCGTCGGGGCGCATGGCGCCATCGCGCGCAGGGGAGGAATGCATAGGCGGAGGCTACGGGGTATCGACGGGTTCGGCCCGGCTTCCCGCACAGGGCCGGGCTGATCTCCCTGGGCCCAGCGCGCCGAACCAGAGGCGAAGGTCAACTCCTGGGAACATGGGGGGAACCCCAACCTGCTGGGAGAACGATGCTCGACACCCGTACCACGTGGCTTTCCGATGAGGAGTTGGCCACCGCGCGCGAGCGTCTGCCCCTGGTCTACGTGGACGCCATACCCGTACGCGTCGACGCGCAGGGCATGGTGACCGATGTGGGCCTTCTCCTGCGCGCGATGCCGGATGGAGCTATCAGCCGCGCGGTCGTCTCCGGCCGGGTGCTCTACGGCGAGAGGGTCCGCGACGCACTTGTCCGTCACCTGGAGAAGGACCTCGGGCCGATGGCCCTGCCACGCATCCCCTCGAGTCCACAACCTTTCACCGTTGTCGAGTACTTCCCGGATCCTGGTGTGACGGGATTCCACGATCCTCGGCAGCACGCCGTATCCCTCGCGTACGTCGTCCCCATAGATGGCGAGTGCGCTCCGAGCCAAGATGCGCTCGATCTCGTCTGGGTCACGCCCGCCGAGGCGGTGAGTTCTGAATTCCAGGGCGAGATGTCAGGCGGTCAAGGCCGCCTGGTTCGGATGGCCCTGGCTCATTGCGGTGTTCTCTCGTAGGGGCTGAACCTGGGGGTCCGCTTCTCGGAGCGTGCACGCAAAGCCTCGGCAAGATCGGGGCGACGGAAAGAGTCCTTCATCCGACGCAGGGAGTCCTGCGCCGACGCATCCAGATCCATCTGCCACGACTCGAGCAGTTGTTCCTTGATTGACCCGACTGATGTGGGGGACGAGTGATCGGCAATCGACTGAAGCCATGAGCGCGCGGCCTCGACCGGATCATCCGCGCAGACAGCCATCCCCAGGGCTTCCGCTTCGCGACCGGTGATGGTTCGTCCGGTGAGGAGGAGGTCCGTGGCCGCGGGCAGGCCGATGAGCCGGGGGAGGACCCAGGCGACGCCGTATTCGGCGACCAACCCGAGCCGGGCGAACGATGTGGTCAGGGTCGCATCGGGATGAACAAAGCGTGCGTCCGCGCAGATGGCCAACACGAAACCCACCCCTGCGCAGGGCCCATTGATCGCCGTGGCCACGGGGGTGTGCAGGTGAAAAGCCTGTGTGGGCAGATCCTCAACACCGGTAACGAACGTCTCCAGCGAATCGGGGCTCTGCTCGAGCAGGGAGATGTCGGCACCCGAACAGAATCCGCGCCCGGCGCCCGTGACGAGGATGCCACGAACCTCCGGGTCCATGTCCGCCGCGTGAAGCGCCTTTACGTAGTCCGCCCCCATCCCGGGCACCAGGGCGTTCAGACGCTCGGGTCGGTTGAGGGTGATGGTCGCAAGCGAGCCGGCCTGGGAGACAGCGACGAACTCGGACATGCGGAGAGCCAATCACATACGGCCGATGGCTACTCGTAGGGATCGACACCGAGGAGTGTTTCGTCCTCCGGGGTGAGATTCGTGATGGGCTCATCGAACTGATCGAAGTCGGGGTCCGCGCGCTCTTCGTCGGTCTCGTCGTCCAGATAGTGGTCACGCGTGGGGTCGACATCATCGATCACGTGAATCGCCTGCAATTCAGGTTCGACCAGGGGCCGAGGAGTCAATCCGCCCGCGTGCATCGGATCGTCAGAAGCGTCCTCTCCACCTTCCTCAGCCAGCAGGCTTTCATCGTCCCCGAGCGGGAGGTCGTAGCCATCGAGACTGCCCTCACCCGACGAACCTGCTCGTGCGTTGTGCACGGCCTCGGCCTCCATGATCATCGTGAGCCGATTGGCCTCGTCCGCGACATCGCTCGGATCCTGACTTCGGGTCGCGTGCAGGACCCTCTCCGGGGAACTGGACTCTCGATCAACACCCATGGCATGTCCTTTCGCGGCTACTCGGACGACGTTACCGCTGTGAACGCTGCGATGTCCGAGCCGAAGGTCCCGAATCTGCAGCCCGCAGGAGTGGTACGAATGGGCGATGGAGGACGCCGCGTGGGCTGGTCAGGTGCGAGCCGCAGCGGCGTCCGGTGACGCTGCTCAGCTCCGTGGACTGTTCACCAGCGCTGTCGAAGCCTGGGGGTCGGAGATTGCTTCCCGGCGATGGCAGGAAATCCTCTCCGCGTTCGACGCCGCAGCGATCACAGGCTGAGGATCATCCGGTGTCGCAGTCGGCGACCAGGGACACGGCCTGTCGCTCGATGTCATGGCGAAGTTCGGCGGTCAGGTGCAGCGGTCGAGCCCCGGCGCCCGCCGATTTCGACAGTTTCATCCCATCCCCGTCGGTGAGCAATGGATGGTGCACGAGTGAGGCGCGGGGGAAAGTATTGCCCGGGAGGAACTCCGCCAGCCGACGTTGGAGATCGGAGGCCGGGCGCAGGTCTTCACCTCGGACTACCAGGTCGACGTCGAACAGGTCGTCGTCAACGACTGAAGCGAGATGGTAGGAGGGAAGTCCCTCACGGCGCCAGATGACGGGTGCGTCACCGGTCGGTGTACGCATGCGCACGCATGTCACACCGGAAATAAGTTCCAAACTTGCGGATGCACACTCGCACTCGTGGGATCTGAGTTTCGTGCGCGAGCACGAGCACACGTAGAAGTCACTCGGATGATCCACCAGTGTGTCCAGAGCACGGGAATAGTCCGTCATCCGGCGCTGTTGACTCCAGTCGGGGACTTCGGTGAGGGAGCCCGGGCCCACCTGCCAGTGGATCCCCAGCCACTCCAAGACGCGGAAGATGTCTTCGAGGAACTCGGGGCGTACGCGCGGGGTATCCAGGTCGTCGATGCGTAGAAGGACGTCTGCTCCGTTCCTCCCGGCCAGCATGTGCACCACGAGGAAGTTGACCGCATTGCCCACGTGCAAGTAGCCGCTCGGGGTCGGCGCGAGCCGTGTGCGCATCGTGCGAGGGTAGTTCGTGAGCCGGCTGAGCTCACGTGTGCAGGTGTCACAGGGGGGACTTGAACTCACCTGCCGTGGCGCTAGACATCACGCTCGCCCGTCTGCTCTCCCGGCCGCCCGGGGCGAGGGGCATGGTTCCTGGACATGGGCGATCAAGAATCGTGAAGCCCCAGGGATCAACGGCCACCAAACAAAGGCAGTGGAAATGGCTCCCTTTGTTGTGCTGCACGTTCGCGTTCTTGCATCTCGCGCACGTAGCGCTCGCGCATCTCGAGCATCTCGCGCATCTCCCGCTCGCGCATCTCAAGCATCTCCCGCCTTTCGCGATCGCGCATCTCCCGCATCTCGCGGTCACGCCTCTCAAGCTCGCGCATCTCGCGCTCTCGCCTATCTTGCCTCTCAAGCTCGTACATCTCCCGCCTTTCGCGATCGCGCATCTCACGCAACTCTCGTTCGCGCATCTCGAGCATCTCTCGGCTCTCGCGATCACGGCTCTCGCGATCACGCTCTCGCTCGCGCATCTCACGCTCTCGCCTATCTTGCCTCTCACGCTCTCGCCTATCTTGCCTCTCAAGCTCGCGCATCTGTTGCTCGCGCATCTCGCGATCACGAGCCCGTTGGTCCCCCTGACCCGAGCCTGGGCCGAAGAGCTCCCTCAACATGTCATCCAAGAACATGGGAGCGGCTGCGTGGACCGGATCCAAGGCCACCAAGGAATTGGTTCGCTCGACTGGGGTCGCAGCTGACGCCGGTGCAGGAGAGAGGCCAAACAACACGGTGATACCTAGAAAGACTGATGCTGCTCTTACGCCAGAGGGCGCGTTCCTCTTGCCGGACCGATGGGAACGCATGCGCGATTGTAGCGGCAAGGCCAGCCGTCTCCCTGGCTGATTAGGAGGATGGAAGGCCGGGATCGCGTCCACGCGGCCTTCGGGGAACAGCTCCAGGATCCAAAGGCATCCATGGTGTCCCAGCACATTCCTTCGCGAAGACTGACGACATCACAGCGTGTCCGAGGGGGGACTTGAACCCCCATGCCCTTTTGGGGCACTAGCACCTCAAGCTAGCGCGTCTGCCAATTCCGCCACCCGGACAGGGACCACGACTCGTGGCCCAGAAAGCATACCCGCGTCCATTGGGCGGCAGGATGATGCCGTGGGAACCCTAGAGGCCGAGGTCGTCGAGATCACGCGGGATCTCATCCGCATTGACTCCAGCAACTGGGGCCCGAGCCCCGAGACCGTCGGCGAGGCAGAGGCAGCCGACTACTGCGCGGCTCGCCTCCGTGAGGCCGGTCTCGACCCGGAGATCATCGTGACCACCTCCGACACCCGTCGCGGCGTCGTCGTGCGGATTCCGGGGAGAGATGGCCAGCGCGGGGCACTCGTGGTCCACGGACATCTTGACGTCGTTCCGGCTATCGCGTCGGAATGGACCCATCCACCCTTCGCCGCAGAAGTTGCGGACGGCTTCATCTGGGGTCGCGGCGCTGTCGATATGAAGAACATGGACGCCATGATCATCGCCGTGGTGCGGGAATGGCACCGAGAGGGGTACACGCCGGATCGAGACATCATCGTCACCCTGTTCCCCGACGAGGAAGCGGGCATGGTTCATGGCTCGCGATGGATGGTCGATCACAGGCCGGACCTCTTCGCGGGGGCGACCGAGGCCATCGGAGAAGTGGGCGGATTCAGCCTGACCATCACCGATGATCTCCGGCTGTACCCGGTTCAGACCGCCGAAAAGGGGATCCACTGGCTGCTGCTCCGGGCCGCGCGTCGTGCCGGTCATGGCTCGCTCGTGCATGAGGACAACGCCGTTACGGACATCGCTCGCGCGGTGGCTCGGATCGGCAGCCATGAATGGCCGATCCGACTCACGCCCACGACCCAGCGCTTCCTTCAGGAACTATCGAGTGCGTACGGCGTCGATCTCGGGGGAGCGGACCTCGCCCGTGTTCAAGAGAAGCTCGGAACGCTCGGCCTTCTCGTCGGCGCAACGATGCAGAACACAGCGAACCCGACGATGCTCGACGCTGGCTACAAGGTGAATGTGGTCCCCAGGGACGCCACCGCCGGCATCGACGGTCGGTTCCTCCCCGGGTACGAGGACGAGTTCGACAGTGCAATTCGCGAACTGGTCGGCGACGACATCGAGATCGAGACTCTCAACTCCGACATCGCGGTTGAGGCGCCGCTCGATGCTCTCATCATTGACGTGATGGCCTCGGCCATCCGATCATCGGATCCGAATGGTCGCGTCGTGCCGTTCATGATCTCAGGAGGAACGGACGCCAAGGCCTTGTCGCGCCTGGGAATCGCGTGCTATGGATTCTCGCCCCTGCGGATGCCAGCAGATCTCGACTACTGGCGAATGTTCCACGGTGTCGATGAGCGGGTGCCGATCGACGGACTCGAATTCGGCGTACGCGTTCTCGACGAATTTCTGAGACGAGCCTGACTCACGCCGTCCGAGTCACGTGGATGACGCGTCGTCGCAGACGGTACTCGCGTCGACCATCACGGTAGATCCGAGTACGAGCCAGCTCCCACCGTCCCTGTTCAGCCGATGCAGTCACATACATCCGTGCCTCCTCGCGAGTGGCCTGCGGAGAGAGTCGAATCTCGCGGAACTCCCATTCCGTCCGTCCGCGTGTCATCGCCGCTGTGCCCATCCGGCCTCGGGGTACCCCATGGCGGGCTCGGAGATCTCATCCAGAGCCGTCACGATCTCCTTGGGCAGGATCAGTTCGTCGCTGGCGAGTGCCGCGGCAAGCTGCTGGGTGGTGCGAGCCCCGATGATCGGAGCAACGACCCCGGGTCGGTCGCGCAACCAGGCCAAGGCAACTTCACCCGGCGAGGCTCCGAGACCCTCCGCTGCGGTTGCCACGGCATCCACGATCCGCTGCCCGCGCTGGTCGGAATAGACATTCACCCATTGGCTCGTGTCCGGGTTGGCACCCCGGGAATCGATCGGTATCGAGTGTCGGTATTTACCCGTCAGAACCCCTCGGCCTAGTGGCGACCACGGGAGGATGCCTATCCCGAGTGACTGTGCCGCGGGGACGATCTCCCTCTCGATTCCGCGCTCGAGAAGGCTGTACTCCATCTGGGCGGTGATGATCGGTGCCCTCCCGGGAACCGCCTGCTGGTGGGTACAGGCGCGTGCGGTCTGCCATCCCGAGTAGTTGGAGATCCCGATGTAGCGCACCTTCCCACTACGGATCGCGTCATCGCATGCAGCGAGGGTCTCTTCGATGGGAGTGAACGCATCCCAGGCGTGGATCTGCCACAGGTCGATCGCGTCGACGTCCAGGCGCTTCAGGGAGCCATGCAGGGAGTCCAGCAGGTGTCGACGACTCGCATCGAAGCGTCGCTCGGTCTGTGGCCTCGATGCCGCCTTGGTCGCTAGCACGATCTGATCGCGACACTCGAACTCCTGCAGCAGGGTGCCGAGGAGGTCCTCACTTGCCCCGTCGGCATACGTGTCCGCGGTATCGATCAGCGTGCCGCCGGCATCGAGGAAGGCGGCGAGTTGGTCGCGCGCCTCGTACTCGTCCGTGCCCCGCCCCCAGGTCATCGTCCCCAGGGCAAGACGTCCCACCCAGATTCCGGACCTGCCTAGGGGCCGCTGCTGCATGGCCCCACGTTATTGCGTCACGAGGCGAAAATCGCCCACGTCTAGGGTTGCGCCATGAAACTCGGTGTCAACCTGGGTTACTGGGGCGCGGGTAACGACGCGGACAACCTGGAGGTCGCGCGGCAAGCAGACCTCCTCGGCTACAGCGTCGCGTGGGCGGCGGAGGCCTACGGGTCCGATGCAGCCACGGTCCTGACATGGATTGCCGCTCAGACAAAGACAATCGACATCGGATCTGCGATCTTCCAGATCCCCGCGCGCACTCCTGCCAACTGCGCGATGACTGCTGCGACCCTTGACACCCTCTCCGGAGGTCGCTTCCGACTGGGCCTGGGCGTATCCGGCCCGCAAGTGTCGGAAGGCTGGCACGGGGTTCGATTCGACAAGCCCCTGACCCGCACCCGGGAATACGTGGACATCGTGCGCATGGCGCTACGTCGGGAGCGAGTGTCCTACCAGGGAGAGTTCTTCACCCTGCCGCTTCCTGATGGCCCTGGCAAAGCACTGACACTCACAGTGCACCCGGTGCGCGAGTCACTCCCGATCTACCTGGCTGCCATCGGGCCCAAGAACCTGGAACTCTGCGGGGAGATCGCCGACGGCTGGCTTGCCATCTTCTTCTCCCCAGAAGACTCCGGCGTCTCGATGGCTCCCATCGCAGCGGGGCGTGCCAAGGCTGGCAAGGACATGTCTGGATTCGACGTCGTGCCGACCGTCCCCGTCGTGTTCGGGGATAACTGGAGGACCTGCGCCGACCTCGTGCGGCCCTACGCGGCCCTCTACGTGGGAGGAATGGGCTCACGTGACAAGAATTTCTACAACCAGCTGATGGTCCGCATGGGGTTCGAACAGGCCGCAGCGGAGATTCAGGACAAGTATCTCGCAAAGGACTATGCAGGTGCCGCGGCCGCCGTGCCGCTGGAGTTCCTGGACCGCACCTCACTGCTGGGCCCCACGGAGCGGGTGCGCGATCGTCTTGCCGCGTATCGGGATGCGGGAGTCACGACCCTCACCATCGCGTCCTACGCCGGAACGCTCGAGGAGCGGGTGGCAAGTCTTCGCCTCATGGCGGATGCACTCGACAGCTCGGGATTGGCCGACTGAGTGGTCGAGCCGATCGGCTGGTTCGAGGCTGTCGTGCTGGGTCTCATCCAGGGACTCACGGAGTTCCTACCTATCTCCTCATCCGCGCACATTCTGATCGTTTCCCAGCTCCTCGGATGGCGAGACCCGGGTGCGGCCTTCACCGCCGTGATCCAGATCGGTACTGAGGCCGCAGTGATCGTCTACTTCCGTCGGGATCTCCTCCGCATCGCCCGCGCCTGGATCCACTCCGTGAGAACGCGGCAGGGGAGTCCGGAATCCCGCCTGGGGTGGTACATCATCGTGGGGACGATCCCGATCGTGGTTCTCGGTGTGGCCTTCACCCGTCAGATCGAGACCGCTGCACGGAACCTGTGGCTCGTGGCAAGCGTCCTCATCGTCTTCGGGATCGTGCTCGGCGTAGTCGACCGTTGGGGTTCGAAATCGCGTTCGCTGAATGCGATGACGTCGCGCGACGGATTGATCCTCGGCTTCGGCCAGGCGTTAGCCCTCATCCCGGGTGTCTCGAGATCGGGGGCCACGATCTCGACAGGTCTCGCCCTCGGCTACACGCGTGAGGCGGCCGCCCGATACTCATTCCTCCTCGCCATTCCCGCGGTCCTCGGAGCGGGCTTCTATGAAGCGTCGAAGATCGGTTCCGACGCCTCCGTGGCGTGGGGACCCACATTGACGGCAACCGCCATCAGCTTCCTCGTCGGGTACACGGTCATCGCATGGTTGCTGCGCTACATCAGCACGCACTCGTTCCTGCCCTTTGTGCTCTATCGGGTGGCGCTGGGAAGCCTTGTACTTGTGCTCCTCGCAACGGGAGTGCTCACCTCGTGACTCCCGGCGTGGTTATAGCCACCCCGATCGCTTGAAGGCCCGGTAGAGCAGCAGGACGACCAGCCCCATCAGGCCGAGCGCGAGCGGATAGCCGTACTCCCAATCGAGCTCGGGCATGTGAGAGAAGTTCATCCCGTAGATGCCCGCGATGACCGTGGGCACCACGCCCATCGCTGCATACGCGGATATCTTGCGCATGTCCCGGTTCTGCTGCAGGTCCTGCAGCGCAGTGGACGCCATCAACATCGTGAGCAGCAGGTTGTCCACTGTTTCGACACTCTCGGCTACACGCAGAATGTGTTCGCCGATATCGCGGAAGAAGGGACGGAGATCACGGGGAACTTCTGGTGCGGACTCGGTCGCGAAGCGATGAGCGGCGGGGACCAGGGGTGAGACCGCACGCCGGGCCTCCATGTTCTCTCGCTTCAATTCGTAGATCCGCCGGGTCAGCTCCGACACCGGCTGGGACGAGAACACTTGTGTCTCGACCTCGTCAACATCATTGACGACTTCATCCATGACCGCGAGGTAGCCATCCACCACGACATCAAGCACGGCATACAGGACACTGACCGACCCATGACTCCGAAGTGTCTCGCTGGCATCGAGACGCTCACGCACCCCAGATAAGTCGCCATGAGCGCCCTGACGCACTGTGACGGCGTAATTCGCTCCGGTGAAGACCGACAACTGGCCGGTCGCAACGCCGCTGGTCGACTCGTCATAATCCAGGACCTTGACCAGCGCAAAGGTCCGTCCATCTTCATTCGCATCGAACTTGGCCCTCTGATGAGGATTAGCCGCATCCTCTATCTGGAGTGGGTCGAGGTGGAACACATCGGCCACCATGAGGAGTTCGTCCCTCGTGGGATTAGCCATGTCGACCCACACGAACGACTCCTGCCGGGTATCCACGTTCGCCAGCAGTTCCTCGATCTGGACCTTGGAGGTAACTCCCTGGCGAACCGGCGTGGGTGGATGGGCACCGAGCGTCTCCGCCTGCGCCGATGAATAGGCGACCGCTCCGGTGATCATGACGCCATTCTGCCGCGCGCGAACTCCACCTCGCAGGCTGGGCGATCGATCGGTTGCGCCTCTACAGTTGCCACGTGTCGACAGTCGTGCTGGTGCGCCATGGCCGCACTCACGCGAACACCTCCGGCGTCCTCGCCGGGTGGAGTTCGGGTGTCTTCCTCGACGAAGAAGGCGAGGAGCAGGTGCAACGGGTCGGCGCGGCTCTGGCCGACATCCCTGTGACCGCGGTGATCACATCACCCCTCGACAGAACCCAACAAACCGCTGAGGCGATCCTGGCGGCCCAGCGTGCTGCCGGGCACTCTCCACAATTCCACGTCGAACCACGTATCGGGGAATGTCGCTACGGGGAGTGGACCGGACGGGCACTCGCCGATCTCGCCCAGGAACCCCTCTGGAGTTCGGTCCAGGCACATCCCAGTTCCGTCACCTTCCCCGGTGCGGAAGGCGAATCAATGCTCGCCATGCAGCACCGTGCGACATCAGCGATCCGGGAGTGGAACGCGACACTTGGCGAAGAGGCGCTCTATGTGGTCGTCTCGCATGGCGACGTGATCAAAGCCGTGCTCGCCGACGCTCTCGGCATGCACCTGGACCACTTCCAGCGGATCCACATCGACCCTGCCTCTCTTTCCGTCATCCACTACACGCCACATCGTCCCTTCGTGTTTCGAACCAACAGCTCGAGTGAGTCCATCGGGGCATTCATTCAAGGTGTGGTCCACAAGCAGAAGGCGGGATCGTCGGATGCCGAGGTGGGAGGAGGTGCCGGCACGTGACCCGGCGAATCCTGCAGTTCCGTCTGCCAGAACGCTTCGTCGTCGGCACCGTTGGCATGCCGGGCGAACGCACCTTCTATCTGCAAGTACGCCAGGGAAACGAACTCGTGTCCGTCGCCTTCGAGAAGCAGCAGGCATCGGTCCTAGCTGAACGCGTCGACCAACTTCTGGATGAGGTGATCGCCACGCGAGACTCGGTGGAGGACATTCCTGAGGGTCTCCCCACTCAGCTTGTCGATGTCGATCCCCTCGATGTTCCTTTGACTGAGGAGTTCCGCGTAGGCGCCATGGCACTGGGGTGGGACGACTCACTTCGACAGGTCGTTATCGAGGCACACGCGATCGCGGCGGAGGGCGACGATGTTCCCGAGTTGGCCGACGATGCGGAGGAGGGACCGGACACTCTGCGGGTGTGGATTTCGCCCGCGTACGCACGAGCATTTGCGCACCGTGCCCGATCGGTCGTGGAGGCGGGACGTCCACCGTGTCCGTTCTGCCAGCAGCCCCTCGACCCTTCCGGCCACATCTGTCCCCGTGCCAACGGGTACCGGCGGCGCGATCTGCCGTGAGCACACGCGCCCAGAGGCTGGCGAATGACGAGCTCAACGTCGAAGGGCGACTGGTGGATGCCAGCAACGCGACACTTCTGTGCATCGTTGATGGTCGCCGGTGTGTCTACAAGCCGATCGTGGGGGAGCGACCGCTCTGGGATTTCCCCAACGGCACCCTGGCCGGGCGCGAGCTGGCCGCATACGAGGTCGACCGGTTACTCGGCTGGGGCTTCATTCCACTCACGGTGTGGCGCCAGGACGGACCTGCCGGCGCCGGCATGGCTCAGGACTGGTGTGAAGACACCGTGCTCGGTGAGCTTGTCACGGTGACGCAGGTGGAGCAGGTTCCCCCGGGCTGGCGGGTCATCGTGGAGGCGCTCGATCCGTCCGGACGTCCGGTTGCGCTGGCTCACGCCGATTCGCCCGAGCTCCAACGGCTATGCGTCCTCGATGCGGTGATTAATAACGGGGACCGGAAGGGCGGCCACATCCTCACCGGACCCGACGGCACCGTGTGGGCCGTGGATCATGGGGTGGCGTTCCACCGGGAGAACAAGTTGCGCACAGTTCTCTGGGGATGGGCGGGGGAGATGATCCCGGATCCGATAGTGGCTGACCTTGATGCACTACGTGCTGCACTGGCCGACTCCCACCCGATCGTCGACACGTGGCTCGCGCCGGAGGAATCGACCGCGCTCCGAGGACGGGTCGACGCCCTCGTCGCGACGAGAAGGTTTCCCGCGCCTTCCGAGGAGTGGCCTGCTATTCCGTGGCCGGTCTTCTAACGCCGCTACCCTTCACGGGTGCAGAGTTGGTCCGCTCCGAGCATTCCTGCGCTCCCCGGGACAGGTACGCCCCTCGCGCTCTTCGATACATCCACGGGCCGAATACTTCCCAGCACCCACGACTCGGTTGCGACGATGTATGTGTGCGGCATCACGCCGTATGACGCGACGCACATCGGACACGCCAACACGTACGTGGCCTTCGATGTCATCAATCGGGTCTGGAGAGACTGCGGCTTGGAGGTGCGCTACGTCCAGAACGTGACGGATATCGACGATCCGCTTCTCGTGCGAGCAGCAGAGACTGGGCAGGACTGGCGTGCTGTGGCTGATCGCGAGACCGAACTTTTCCGCGCCGATATGGCGGCGCTCGGAGTCATCCCACCCGACCACTACATCGGAGCGGTTGAGGCCATCCCATCCGTGGTTTCCTACGTCGAGCGCCTGATGGACTCAGGTGACGTCTATTCGGTCGGCGACGACCTCTACTTCCGCGTTCGCAAGGACCCTGGTTTCGGCTCTGTCGCTCATCTCACGGATGCCCAGATGCGGGAGGTCTTTGCGGAGCGGGGAGGCGATCCCGATCGCCCTGGCAAGGAGGATCCACTGGATTGCCTGGTGTGGCAGCGGGCCAGACCAGGCGAACCATCCTGGGAGACGTCGCTCGGCGCGGGGCGTCCGGGATGGCATATCGAGTGCGCCGCAATAGCCCTTGACCACCTCGGATGCTCGATCGACGTGCAAGGGGGTGGGAGCGACCTTGCCTTTCCTCATCACGAGATGGGAGCCGCCGAAGCCGAGCGCATCACGGGTCACCGCCCGTTCGCCCGTCTGTATGTGCACTCGGGGATGGTCAGTTGGCAGGGCCACAAGATGAGTAAGTCCCGCGGCAATCTCGTGTTCGTGTCTGCGCTGAGATCCGACGGGGTCGATCCCATGGCGTTGCGCCTCGCTCTTCTTGCACATCACTATCGCAGCGATTGGGCCTGGACGACGCAGGGGCTCGTGGGCGCCGAGCAGCGCCTGGAATCCTGGCGGCAAGGGGCCCAGCGCAAATCCGCGAGCCCTGCCGAGCCTCTCCTGGCCGCCCTTCGCCGTCACCTGGCAGACGACCTCGCCACTCCAGCGGCCATCGACGCGGTGGATGCGTGGGTTCACCGCGACGGTGACGACACCGAGGCTCCAGGACTCATGGCGCGCGCGGTGGATGCGCTCCTCGGCATACGGCTCGATTGAGTCACGACGTCTCGATGGGATGCTAGGGACATGGCATCCGTCGCTGGACCCGTCGATCCCACATGCACCCCCGCATGGTCGGCGTTGCGCTCGCTTGCCGCCACCGCGAGCCACGACTCGATCCGCGACCTTGTCGAGGAGGACCGACGATTCCTGCGCGTCGACGGCCCGCAGTGGCTCCTGGACGGATCTCGACAACGCCTCACACGAGCCGTCCTCGATGAGCTCATCGCGCTGGCGGATCAGACCGGAGTGCTGGCCCAACGTGATGCGATGCGTGCCGGCATCCACATCAACACCACCGAGGACAGGGCCGTGCTTCACATGGCGCTCCGCGGCCACCCGGGGGAGACCTGGGTGGACGGTGATCGAGAGATCACCGGGGATGTGCACGACGATCTCCAGCGCATGGCCGCCATCAGTGACCGGATCCGTGGCGGCTCCTGGGTGGGGGCCACCGGGAAGCCGATCACCGACGTCATCAACATCGGGATCGGCGGATCCGATCTCGGTCCTGCAATGGCCTACCAGGCACTTGCGGACTTTCGTGACCCCTCGATCACGTGCCATTTCGTGTCGAACGTGGACCCGGCGGACATCCACGACGCCATCCGAACCTGTAATCCCGAGCAGACTCTTGTCATCGTGTCGTCTAAGACATTCACAACCCGGGAGACGATGGCCAACGCCGATGTTGCCCGTGCCTGGATCGCTCAGTCTCTCGGAGACTCAGCGGTCGGCAGTCATTTCATCGCGGTCTCGACGAACATTGCGGCCGCGCAGGCCTTCGGGATTCCATCCGATTCAGTCGTCGGATTCTGGGAATGGGTCGGGGGTCGCTTCTCCGTTGACTCCGCGATCGGACTGAGCCTGATGATCGCGGTCGGGCCGAACAACTTCCGCGAGTTCCTCGACGGCTTCCGCGACATGGATGTCCACTTCCTCTCCGCGCCCATGAGGGAGAACCTGCCGGTGATGATGGCCCTGTGGGGAATCTGGAACCGCGATTTTCTGGGCATTGAATCCGTTGCCGTTCTCCCGTATTCCCA
>JBILLS010000053.1:0-9663 GCA_044375955.1 Candidatus Nanopelagicales bacterium
CTTTCCCGCGTACCTGCAGCAACTCACCATGGAGAGCAACGGGAAGTCGGTCCGCCGGGATGGATCACGGATTGACTATCCGACGGGTGCGCTCTACTGGGGTGAGCCAGGAACGAATGGACAGCACTCTTTCTATCAATTGCTGCATCAGGGCACGTCCGTCGTGGCCTGCGACATCATCGTGATCGCCACCGCGGCCCATGGCGAGACCGCGCAGCAGGACGTCCTCGTCGCCAACGCCCTGGCACAAGCGTCTGTTCTGAGCATCGGGAGAACGTACGACGCGGTTGTCGACATCGGAGGGCCTGCGGAGTTGGTCCAGCATCGGCTCATGCCGGGTAACCGACCCGTGACGATCCTGATGACCCGGCAACTCACCCCGCGTTCCCTCGGGGCGCTGATCGCTCTCTATGAGCACATGGTCTTCGTCCAGGGTGCCGTGTGGGGCGTGAATTCCTTTGACCAGTGGGGGGTGGAGTTCGGCAAGGTTGTCGCTCAAGGAATCGAAAAGGACATAGAGGCTGGCTCCTGGGACGACCCGACGCTCGACGACGCAACACGTGAGTCACTGCGCGCCTACCTCCGGCTACGCACCGCGGACTAGGCGCTGCCTCGCCGCCGCAGATAGCGCTCGAACTCCTTCGCGATCGCCTCACCCGACGCCTCGGGGAGCTCGGTTGTGTCCCGAGCCTCCTCCAATTGGCGCACGTATTCAGCAACTTCCTCGTCGTCCTCCGCGAGTTCGTTGACGCCCGTTTCCCAGGCACGCGACTCCTCGACAAGTTCGTCCAAGGGGACAGGGATGTCGAGGATGTCTTCCACTCGACGCACGAGTGCGAGGGTTGCCTTCGGGGATGGGGCTTGCGAGACGTAATGCGGAATCGCCGCCCACAGGGAGACAGCTGGGATACCGAAACGCTCGCACGCCTCCTGCAAGACACCGACGATTCCCGTAGGTCCCTCGTACGTCGATGGCTCCATGCCGAGCTCCTCCCGCAGGCTCGGATCGGTGCATGAGCCAGTGACGGGCACGGGACGACTGTGTGGATTGTCCGAGAGGAGCGCAGCCAGGGTCACGAACATCGAGATGTTCAGCTCTGCGGCCAGCCCCAGGATCTCTCGCGAGAACTGCTGCCACTTCATGTTCGGCTCGATCCCCTGCACCAGAACCACGTCGCGGGGGAATAGTGGGGCCCTCGCCACAAAGAGCCGTGTCGTGGGCCACTGCAGTTGCCGCACTCCCGCAGCATCGAGGGAGATCAGAGGGCGGTTCACCTGGTAGTCGTAGTACTCCTCGGAGTCCAGATCCGTGAGCGGCTCCGCGGACCAGACATCGCGGAGGTGCGCCACCGCCGCGGATGCTGCCTCGCCGGCGTCGTTCCATCCCTCGAACGCGGCGATCATGACCGGGTCGGTCAAGCTCGGCAGATCATCGAAGTCGATCATGCAACTCCCACATGGCCTCCAGCCTAGGCCGTGTCAGCGTTCACGTGGGGTGCGCGGCTGCACACGGGGAACTACGCTCATGCCGTTATGCCTACGAGCCTCCCAACGGCGGGACCCGGGTCCCTCAGGGCCGCGTGGTCCGAACGGGTGGTCGTCGCCGACGGCGCCATGGGCACGATGCTCCAGGCGCACAACCCCACACTCGAGGACTTTCAGGGGCACGAGGGGTGCAACGAGATCCTGAACGTGACCCGTCCGGACATCGTGGCCGACGTTCACGCCGCCTACCTCGCCGTGGGCGCCGATTGTGTCGAGACGAACACCTTTGGCGCGAATCTCGGGAATCTCTCCGAATACGGAATCGCCGATCGAATCTACGAGCTGGCCCACGCAGGCGCAGAGATCGCTCGAGCTGCCGCAGATGAATGGTCCACCCCCGAACGCCCTCGTTGGGTCCTGGGCTCCGTGGGGCCGGGGACCAAGCTCCCGTCCCTCGGACACGTCCACTACAGCGAGCTGCGCGATACCTACCAGGTCCAGGTCCAGGCCCTGATCGATGGCGGCGTCGATGCCATCCTCATCGAGACAGCCCAAGACCTGCTCCAGGCCAAGGCGGCGCTCATCGGAGCGCGACGTGCACTAGAAGCCAGCGGGATCTACCTCCCGCTCATCGCGCAGGTCACCGTGGAAACCACGGGCACGATGCTTCTTGGCTCGGAGATCGGAGCGGCGCTCACCGCCTTGGAGCCTCTCCGCATCGACGTGATCGGCTTGAACTGCGCGACCGGCCCTCTGGAGATGAGCGAGCACCTGCGCACCCTGAGCCAGCAGGCGCGGATAGGTCTCTCCGCGATGCCGAATGCGGGTCTACCGATCATCACTGCGCAGGGCGCCTACTACCCGTTGACCCCTGATGAACTCGCCGCCTCTCACGAGACCTTCGTCCGGGACTACGGCCTTTCGCTGGTCGGGGGGTGCTGCGGTACCACCCCCGAGCACATCGCCGCGGTGGTCGCCCGTGTCGGGACGCTTCCCTTGCCGCACCGTGAGCCACGCCCCGTCGCTGCAGTGAGCAGTCTCTATCAGCAGGTTCCACTCGTCCAGGACTCGACGTATCTGTCCATCGGCGAGCGTACGAACGCGAACGGCTCCAAGGCCTTCCGGGACGCCATGCTCGGCCAAGACCTCGAACAGTGCGTCGAGATCGCGCGAGATCAGATCCGTGATGGCGCCCACGTGCTCGATCTCTGCGTCGATTACGTGGGTCGCGACGGTGTTGCGGACATGTCCGAACTCGCCTATCGGATGGCCACGGCCTCCACGCTCCCGCTGATGCTTGACTCAACCGAACCCGGGGTGCTCGAGGCCGGGCTTGAGCGCCTTGGCGGCCGCTCGATCATCAACTCGGTCAACTTCGAGGATGGCGATGGACCCGAATCCCGTTTCGCCCGAACGATGCCCCTCGTCGTCGAGCACGGTGCCGCGGTTGTCGCTCTCACCATCGATGAGGAGGGTCAGGCACGCACCGCGGAGTGGAAAGTCAGGGTGGCCCGTCGCTTAATCGAATCACTTACCCGGGAATGGGGGATGCGGACGTCGGACATTCTCGTGGATCCGCTGACATTCCCGATCGCGACTGGACAGGAGGAGACACGTCGCGACGCGATCGAGACCATCGAGGCCATCCGAGAGATCCATCGGCTTTTCCCCGAGGTGAACACGGTCCTCGGACTCTCGAACGTCTCCTTCGGCCTGAACCCAGCGGCCCGGCAGGTGTTGAACTCGGTATTCCTCCACGAATGCACCGAAGCCGGGCTCACCTCCGCGATCGTGCACGCCTCGAAGATCCTTCCCATGAACCGGATCGACCCCGATCACCGCGCCGTTGCCCTCGATCTGGTGTACGACCGTCGCGAGTACGACGATTCGGGCAATGTCACCTACGACCCACTCCAGCGTTTCCTAGAGCTCTTCGAAGGCGCGGAGTCGACCTCACTGCGCGCATCCAAGGCTGAGGAGCTGGCGCAGCTGCCTCTACGAGAGCGCCTGCAGCGTCGGATCATCGACGGAGAACGCCAAGGTCTCGACGACGACCTGACACTCGCACTGGAGGAGATGACCGCGCTGGAGATCGTCAACGATCACCTGCTCGAAGGCATGAAGGTGGTTGGTGACCTCTTCGGGTCCGGCGAGATGCAGTTGCCTTTCGTCCTGCAGAGCGCGGAGGTCATGAAGTCAGCGGTCACTTTCCTTGAACCCTTTATGGAACGCGTCGACGAGTCCGGCAAGGGCACCATGGTGCTTGCGACGGTGAAGGGTGATGTCCATGACATCGGTAAGAACCTCGTTGACATCATCCTGAGCAACAACGGGTACAACGTCGTGAACATCGGCATCAAGCAGCCTGTGTCCGCCATCATCGAGGCCGCCCAGAATCAGAATGCGGATGTCATCGGCATGAGCGGACTTCTCGTCAAGAGCACCGTCATCATGAAGGAGAATCTCGAGGAGATGAACGCTCGCGGTATCGCGGGGGATTACCCGGTGATCCTGGGCGGTGCCGCCCTGACCCGCGCCTACGTTGAGCAGGATCTCGCCGAGCTCTACCTAGGTGACGTCCGTTACGCACGGGATGCGTTCGAGGGGCTCAAGCTCATGGACATCATCATGGCGATAAAGCGGGGTGAGGTCGGTGCGCAGTTGCCCGAGCCCCGACAACGGCGCGTGCGAACCTCGTCTGCACCACGTGTGAGCGACGTGGAAGTTCCCGAGAGATCCGACGTCGCGATCGACAACACCGTTCCGAACCCGCCCTTCTGGGGGGACCGGATCGTGCGCGGTATCCCGCTGGCCGAGTATCTGCCCTACCTCGACGAGCGAGCACTCTTCATGGGGCAGTGGGGCCTCAAGTCGGCACGCGGGGACGGCCCCAGTTACGAGGAGCTTGTCGAGACCGAGGGGCGACCGAGACTTCGCTATTGGATCGATCGAATCCAAACGGAGTCGATGATCGAGCCCGCGGTCGTCTACGGGTACTTTCCCTGTGCCTCCCACGGGAACACCCTCGACGTCTACGAACCCACGGGTGGCGAGGTAGCGGCGAGCTTCACGTTCCCGCGTCAGCGACGTGGCAGATTCCTCTGCCTGTCGGATTTCTTCCGACCGTCTTCATCCGGTGAGCGCGATGTCGTGGCCCTTGATGTCGTGACCATGGGCAATGCCGCATCCGAGGCCACCGCGCGCCTGTTCGCCAAGGATGCTTACCGGGACTACCTCGAGCTCCACGGCCTCAGTGTCCAATTGACCGAGGCACTTGCGGAGTACTGGCATGCGCGTATCCGCGCCGAAATCGGCTTCGGGGACGAGGATGAGCACGACATGGACATTCTCATCAGCAAACAGGGCTACCGCGGCTCCCGCTACTCTTTCGGATATCCCGCATGCCCGGACCTTGAACTCCAGGTGGGCCTCTTCCGGCTCCTGCAACCCGAGCGCATCGGGGTGGAACTCTCCGAGGAATTCCAGATCCATCCAGAGCAATCCACGAGCGCCATCATCGTCCATCACCCGGAGGCGAAATACTTCAACGCTGTGTGATGACCTGATCGTCGGGTGTCTCCATGAGGTCCTCGACGCCGGGAAATGGCGGGGGCACACCGTCGAATGCGGGGCAGAAACTCTGGTAGGAACACCAGTCGCACAGCTTCGAAGGGGTGGGCTCGAATCCCTCCTCAACGGCGACACGGATGGCGTCCCTGATCGCCAGGATGGCCGATTCTGTGGCGAGGAGTTGCTCCTCACTCGGGGACAGCCGCAAGGTCTGTCCGTTGCCGAGGTACATCAGCTGCAGCATGCTGGGCATGGTTCCCGTTGTACGCCACCAGATGAGTGCATAGAACCGCATTTGGAACATCGCCTTCGCCTCGAAGCGCGGGCTGGGCGCACGACCGGTCTTGTAGTCCACGATGCGAACCCGCCCGTCCGGAGCGATCTCGACGCGGTCCACGAAGCCCCGGCCCACGAAGCCAGGCTCCAACTCTGCGCTGACCGCCAACTCGCGCGCATGGGGTGTGATGCGCCGCGGATCCTCCAAGGCGAAATACGTGTCCAACAGGGGGTGCAGAGGGCTGAGAATCGCCGCGGCGTGCTCATCGGGAGAAAGGTCGCCACGGAGACCCTGGCCCAGAGCGGAGTAGGCGTCGGCGTCCGAATCCCGGAGTGCGATGAGCGCCGTGTGCAAGTGCAGTCGCGTCGCATCGACTGTCCGCTCTGACGGGGGGAGTTCGAAGAGGTTCTCGAGCGCCTCATGGATCAGGGTTCCACGGATGGCGGCCGGCGAGGGTGCCTCGGGAAGGCGGTCGATCGACCGGAGACGAAAGAGGAGCGGGCAGTTCTGAAAGTCGTTTGCGCGCGACGGGGAGAGTGATCGCGGAAATCCCGAACCTTCCACCTCGCGCTCCGTCATTCCGGCACCTTAGTGAGGGATAGGGTCCTGGGGTGGCGCGCCGCCCCAGTCATCCGACCGCA
The DNA here is from genome assembly GCA_044375955.1 of Candidatus Nanopelagicales bacterium. Taxonomy (GTDB): domain Bacteria; phylum Actinomycetota; class Actinomycetes; order S36-B12; family S36-B12; genus VGCC01. The sequence goes on from JBILLS010000053.1 coordinate 5,974, forward strand.
CCATCGGATCCCGTGGATCCACGTGTCCGTCGAGGTCCAGTGCTCTCCGTCGGAGAGATCGTTCACGTGCTTGATCCGCGGGGAAACAAATACACCATCACCCTCGAGGTCGGGCATGCGCTGCACACGCATCGGGGTCAGATTGCGCACGACCTTCTCATCGGTCGATCACCCGGTTTCACCATCGCATCCACCAAGGACGTGGAATTTCTGGTCATGAGGCCACAACTCGACGACTACGTCCTCGGAATGCCGCGGGGAGCAGCGGTCGTCTACCCCAAGGACGCCGCGCGCATCGTGGCGCTGGCAGACGTCGGTGAGGGCAGCTCCGTGGTGGAGGCGGGTGCCGGCTCTGGAGCCCTCACCTGCTACCTGGTTCGCGCCGCTGGGTCCCATGGATCCGTGGTCTCGATTGAGGCGCGTCCTGACTTCGCCGAAATCGCAACGGAGAACGTGCGGAGATGGTTCGGGGGAAATCCACGCACATGGAGTATCTGCGTGGGTACGTTGCAAGAAGTTGCAGCAGCAATGTCACCGGAGACCGTCGATGCCGTCGTTCTCGACATGCTGGCTCCCTGGGAATGCCTCCCCAGCGCTGATCACATCCTCAAGCCGGGGGGAGCGCTCGTGGTCTACGTCGCCACGACCACCCAGATGTCCCGGGTAGTCGAGGAAATGAGGGCGAGCAATCGCTGGGTGGAACCGCGGGCCGAGGAGCTGATGCTTCGAACGTGGCACCTGGATGGCCTTGCAGTCCGCCCCGATCACCGCATGAACGGGCACACCGGTTTTCTTGTCTCGTCCCGTCGCATGGCTTCGGACTCCTCGCCGCCTCGCCGCCATAGGCGTCCCGCACCAGGCGCCTACGGATCTGACTACTCGGGTCCAGGGGCGTTGTCGTCACATGGCGATTAGAGTCACAGGAAGGAAGGGAGCACCATGGGCGCAGACACTCCTGCAGGCCGGATTCACGAGCTTGAGACGACCCTCGCGCATGTGCGCGGGGAACTCGCCGCGCAGCGCGATCACAACGCACGGCTGATCTCCACATTGCGCGAGGCCCGGGAGCAGATCGTCACCCTGAAACAGGAGCTCGACCGGCTCGCCCAGCCCCCGAACGGCTACGCCACCTTCATCGGTCGTCACGACGACAACACGATCGACATCAGCCTCGCCGGTCGCAAGATGCGTGTGACCGCATCACCGACGATCGATACCGAGTCCCTGAGCCCCGGCCAGGAGTTGGTCGTCAACGAGGCGATGAATGTGGTGGACGTCCGTGAGTTCGAGTCCGTGGGCGAGATCGTGACGCTGAAGGAGCGGCTTAGCGATGGCAGGGCCCTGGTGGTGGGACACACGGATGACGAGCGAGTCGTGCGTCTCGCAGGGAGCCTCAACGGGGTTCAACTTCGGGCAGGTGACGCGCTCCTCTGTGACATTCGAAGCAATTACGCGATCGAGCGCGTCCCGAAAGCCGAGGTCGAGGAACTGATTCTCGAGGAAGTTCCCAACATCCAGTACGAGGACATCGGCGGTCTACGCGAACAGATCGAGGCGATCCGTGACGCCGTGGAGCTTCCCTTCCTGCATGCCGAGCTATTTGCCGAGCATCAACTCAAGGCCCCGAAGGGGATCCTTCTCTACGGACCTCCTGGCTGCGGCAAGACTCTGATCGCCAAAGCGGTGGCCAACTCGCTCGCTCGCAAGGTTGCCGAGAGAACCGGTCGGGAGGAGACCCGGTCGTTCTTCCTCAACATCAAGGGCCCGGAGCTTCTCAATAAGTACGTCGGGGAGACCGAGAGGCACATCCGCCTGGTCTTCCAGCGGGCGCGCGAGAAGGCTTCCGAGGGTCTCCCGGTGATTGTGTTCTTCGACGAGATGGACTCGCTGTTCCGGACTCGAGGGACCGGTGTGAGCAGCGACGTCGAGAACACGATCGTGCCGCAGCTGCTGAGCGAGATCGACGGGGTCGAGACACTCGAGAACGTCATCGTCATCGGGGCCTCGAATCGTGAGGACATGATCGATCCCGCGATCCTTCGACCCGGTCGCCTCGACGTCAAGATCAAGATCCAGCGCCCGGACGCCGAGGGCGCACGCGAGATTCTGTCCAAGTACCTCACTCCGGACATTCCCCTCCATCACGATGACATTCGCGAGAATGACGAGGACCGCGCCGCTACGTGCGCGAACATGATTCAACGCGCGGTCGAGCAGATGTACTCGGAGAGTGAGGACAACAGATTCCTCGAGGTGACCTACGCCAATGGGGACAAGGAGGTCCTGTATTTCAAGGACTTCAATTCCGGGGCCATGTTGGAGAACATCGTCGCCCGCGCCAAGAAGAGCGCAATCAAGGCCTTCCTTGACACGGGCGAAAAGGGAATTCGCGTCCAGCACCTCTTGGAGGCATGCATCGACGAGTTCCGGGAGAACGAGGATCTGCCCAACACCACAAATCCGGATGACTGGGCGCGCATCTCGGGGAAGAAGGGTGAGAGGATCGTCTTCATCCGGACCCTGATCCAGGGCAAGAAGGGCGCGGAGGCGGGTCGCTCCATCGATACCGTGTCGCACACCGGCCAGTACCTGTGACCATTGCGCCAGGGGGCGTGGGATGAGCGTCCATCGGATCATGGGGATCGAGACCGAGTACGGGATCTCGGTTGCCGGCCAACCCTCGATGAACGCGATGGTTGCGTCGAGTCACATCGTGAACTCCTATGCCTCCCTCGTAGGAGCGGTAGGTGCGACGCGACCCCGCTGGGACTACGAACTCGAAGCCCCCCTGCGGGATGCACGGGGGTTCGATGTCTCACGGGCAGATGCCGATCCGAGCCAGCTGACTGACGAAGATCTTGGCCTCGCCAATGTCATCCTGACCAACGGTGCACGCCTGTATGTGGACCATGCGCATCCTGAGTACTCCAGCCCCGAGGTCACCAATCCCCGGGATGCTCTGATCTGGGATCGTGCCGGCGCGGTGATCATGCACCGAGCAGCCCAGCTTGCCCGGGCCGCAACCGGGATGCAGTTCCTTCTCTACAAGAACAACACCGACAACAAGGGTGTTTCCTATGGTTGCCATGAGAACTACCTCATGCGTCGGGAAACCCCCTTCAACTCGATTGCGACCGCACTGATCCCGTTCTTCATCACCCGCCAGGTGTTCACGGGCGCCGGGCGTCTGGGGCGAGGTCAGGACGGTTCGGGAGTCGGGTTCCAACTTAGCCAGCGAGCCGACTTCTTTGAAGTGGAGGTCGGCCTGGAGACGACACTCAAGCGACCGATCATCAACACTCGAGATGAACCGCACGCGGACCCTGAGCGGTATCGACGTCTGCACGTGATCGTCGGCGATGCCAACTTGAGCGACACCGCTACCTATCTGAAGATGGGAAGCACGGCGATCGTCCTGTCGATGATCGAGGCGAATGTCCCGGAGATCCTCGACCTCATGCCGGCCAAGCCCGTCCTCGAGATGCATGCCGTCTCGCATGACTACGACCTCCGCCATCGACTGACGCTCGAGCGCGGCCGATCATTCACGGCACTCGAGATGCAACAGGCCTTCCTTGAGGCCGCCTGGCGCCACTGCGAGGGTCCACTCGGAATCGACAACCAGACGAAGGACGTGCTCGTGCTCTGGGAGCGCACCTTGAGCCAACTGGCCGGGGACCGTTCTGCCGC
>JBILLS010000019.1:0-35723 GCA_044375955.1 Candidatus Nanopelagicales bacterium
ATTGGTGCGCGAAGCTGGCGCTGATGGAAGGCTACCGACGACGCGACGGGCTCAGTTGGTCGGATCCCCGGTTGGCGCTCATCGACCTGCAGTATTCCGACATGCGCCCGGAGAAGGGTCTCGCCTACCAACTCGAGCGTCGTGGCTCCTTGCTTCGAATGACCTCCGACGAAGAAGTGAGTTCGGCCGTGGAGGCTCCGCCACGTGATACCCGAGCCTTCTTTCGAGGAGAGTGCATGCGTCGATACCCCGACAACATCGCCGCCGCTGCCTGGGACTCCGTTGTCTTCGACTTGCCCGAGGCCGAGACGCTGTTGCGAGTGCCGACGATGGAGCCCACTCGGGGGACCGCAGCGCATGTCGAACACCTCTTGGACCGCGCCCCCACGGCCGGGGCGCTCGTACGCCTGCTCCAAGGCGAGGAGGCCGACTCCGAGCAGAGCCATTAGCCTTGTGTCATGGCCGCACAGGAGAGCACGGGAAAGCGCTCGACGAAATCCCCGAACGAGCACGACGAGGAGCGCACAGCCCCATCGATCGACACATCCGCACTCGATGCGGATGTCGATGCCATCCTGGACGAGATCGATGAAGTGCTCGAGGAGAACGCTGAGGACTTCGTGAAGTCGTTCGTGCAGAAGGGCGGACAGTGAGGCAGAACGATGGCTTCAGTCAGGCCTTCCGCGCCTCGGACACCGTGTCCTTCGCCGACTTCCTCGGACGGGTCACACCCACTCAACCCGTAACCGACTCCGCGTTCGGTGATCAGGGGATCGTCCATGGCACCACCATCGTTGCGTTGCGTTGTGCCGGCGGCGTCGTCATGGCCGGTGATCGCCGAGCCACGATGGGCAACTACATCGCGCAGAAAGATATTGAAAAAGTCTTCCCGGCGGACGATCTCTCCGTTGTGGGAATCGCAGGAACCGCGGGAATCGGTGTTGAACTGATCCGGCTCTTCTGTGTCGAGTTGGAGCACTACGAAAAGATCGAGGGTTTTCCGCTCTCGCTCGAGGGCAAGGCCAACCGGTTAGCGAGCCTTCTCCGCACCAATCTTGGCCTCGCAATGCAGGGGCTTGCGGCAGTGCCCCTGTTCGCTGGGTTCGATCCCCGCAGCGATTGCGGTCGGATCTTCTCCTATGACGTGACGGGTGGCCGATACGAGGAACACGATTTCTACGCGGTGGGTTCTGGCTCCTCATTCGCGAGGGGTTCCCTCAAGAAGCTGTATCGCCGTGATGTCGATTGCTCTATGGCTGTGCAGATCGCCCTTGAGGCACTCTTCGACGCCGCCGACGATGACAGCGCGACCGGCGGTCCGGATCCCGCACGAGGTATCTATCCAGTTATCGCTCGCGTCACTCGCGAAGGTGTCACGATGCTCGACGACGCCGAGGTGGGACCGCGGGTGCAGAGGATGCTCGCCCTACGTCAGCAGAATCCCGATGGGCCGACAGCGACCGTCGGAGGTGAATCATGAGCGTTCCCTTCTACGTATCGCCCGAACAGATCATGAAGGACAAGGCGGACTTCGCGAGGAAGGGGATCGCGCGGGGTCGAAGCGTCGTCGTTCTGCAGGCGGATGCCGGAATTCTGTTCGTCGCCGAGAACCCCTCCAAGGCACTCCACAAGATCAGCGAGATCTACGACCGCATCGGCTTCGCGGCGGTGGGCAAGTACAACGAGTTCGAGAATCTCCGGGTCGCAGGGATCCGTCTCGCAGACCTCCGCGGCTACAGCTACGACCGGTCGGACGTGACAGGCCGTGGATTGGCCAACGCCTACGCACAGACTCTCGGCTCGATTTTCACGGAGACAACGAAGCCGTATGAGGTGGAGATCGTCGTCGCGGAACTCGGCAGCACCCCCGACCACGACCAGATCTACCGGCTGACATTCGATGGATCGGTGGCCGATGAGCAGGGGTACGTAGCCATGGGCGGACTCGCCGACGCGATCTCGACCTATCTCCGTGATCACTGGGCGCCGGGGCAATCTGTCGCGAGCAACCTGAAACTCGCGGTGGCTGCGCTCGACGCACACGGATCGGAGCAGCCACGTACCTTGACCCCATCTGACCTCGAGGTCGCGATGCTCGATCGCTCCCGGACGCGCCGCACGTTCCGTCGCCTGGATTCATCCGAAGTGGCCGCGCTCCTGTCCGGAACGGACTGATCACCGCGTAGGCTCCCGATGTGGATCGGCGCATCTTCGGAATCGAAACCGAGTACGGGGTCACATGCACCTTTCGCGGTCAGCGTCGTCTCAGCCCCGATGAGGTGGCTCGCTACCTCTTTCGACGCGTTGTCTCGTGGGGCCGCAGCAGCAACGTATTCCTGCGCAATGGGTCCCGCCTCTATCTGGACGTGGGCTCCCACCCCGAATATGCGACGGCAGAGTGCGATTCCGTCACGCAGCTGATCGCACACGACCGAGCTGGCGAGCGAATCCTTGAGGGACTCTGTGTTGACGCAGAGCACCGTCTCCGCGAAGAGGGAATCAACGGGGACATCTACCTCTTCAAGAACAACACGGATTCCGCCGGGAACTCCTACGGGTGCCATGAGAACTTCCTCGTTGAGCGAAGTGTCGATTTCCCTGCTCTCGCAGAGGGTTTCATCCCGTTCCTCATCTCACGCCAAGTCATCGCGGGCGCGGGCAAGGTGCTCCAGACTCCGCGTGGGTCCCTCTACTCGCTCAGCCAACGTGCGGATCACATCTGGGAGGGAATCTCAAGCGCCACCACCCGTTCGCGGCCGATCATCAACACGAGGGACGAGCCCCATGCGGACGCGGATCTGTATCGCCGGCTGCACGTCATCGTCGGTGACAGCAATATGAGTGAGACGACAACCATGCTCAAGGTTGCCAGTGCCGATCTCGTCCTCCGCATGCTGGAGTCGGGCACGGTCATGCGCGACATGAGCCTCGAGAATCCCATCCGGGCCATTCGCGAAATCAGCCACGACATGACGGGTCAGCAGAAGGTGCGTCTTGCCAACGGCCGGGAGCTCTCCGCCCTCGAAATGCAAAGCGAGTATTTCGACAAAGTGTCCAGCTTCGTGGACCGACGAGACCTCCGCCAGATTCCTGTGGTCGCTCGGACCATGGAGTTGTGGGAACGCACGATCAAGGCAGTCGGAGCACAAGACATCTCACTCATCGACCGCGAGATCGATTGGGCGATCAAGTTGCGGATGATCGATCGTTACATGTCCAAACACAGCATCCCGCTCTCGTCTGCGAAAGTGGCTCAACTCGACTTGGCCTACCACGACATCAATCGATCACGGGGGCTCTACTACCTTCTGGAACGCCGTGGGATGGTCGATCGCGTCGTACGCGATGTCGATGTCTTCGAAGCAAAGGTGACTCCTCCACAGACGACACGCGCCAAATTGCGTGGCGACTTCGTGCGTCGGGCCCAGGAGCGGCGCCGTGACTTCACGGTCGACTGGGTGCACTTGAAACTCAACGACCAGGCGCAGCGCACTGTCTTGTGCAAGGACCCCTTCACGTCCGTGGACGAGCGAGTGGAGCGCCTGATCGCGAGTATGTGATGTTTGTTAGGGTCATCGGATGAAGTCACTCGCCGTCTGCGCCGTCCTCTTTGCCTCACTCGCCGTCAGTGCTTGCTCCCAGGGCGGAGAAGCGGCCGACGAGGTTGCGGCGTCGGCACCCGACTCCACGGAGTGGGTCACCTCCGATTGCACGAGCCTCACCGAGATCGTGGACGATACGGCAGCACTCTCCGACTCAGACCTCATCGCCCCCGGAGTCGCCGTGACGGTGACGGATCCCGCGAGCCCCAGCATCAGCGTGCAACCAGGTACCGAGCCACCCGCGGACCTGATCAGCGGAATCGTTCGCGAGGGGACGGGTGATGCCGCCGAACTGAACGACACCGTCACCGTTCAGTACTGCGGGGTGGGTCTCGCCACGGGTCTCGCCTTCGACTCCTCGTGGGCGCGCGGTGCACCTGCGACCTTCGGCCTGGTGGAAGGGGGACTGATCCAGGGCTGGATCGAGGGCGTGCCGGGCATGCGGATCGGCGAACAGCGGGTCCTCATCATCCCCGGGCCGCTCGCGTACGGCGACTCTTCACCGGGAGGGACCATCCAGCCCAATGAAACCCTGGTCTTCCTTGTGGAACTCGTGAATGTCGAGAAGGGCTGACATGGACAAGCCGATGGTGGACTTCATCGAAGGTCCCGCGCCTGACAACCTCGTGATTTCGGACATTCATGTGGGACCGGCCGCGGAGCCGCCACCCGGTGCCTACGTGGACGTCCACTACGTCGGGGTGGAGTTCGACACGGGCGAAGAGTTCGACTCGTCCTGGGATCGCGGTGAGAGCATCACGTTCCCACTGTCCGGTCTGATCCAGGGCTGGCAGGAGGGCATCCCGGGTATGCGCGTGGGTGGGCGGCGCCAACTCGTCATCCCACCGGAGATGGCCTACGGCCCCGCCGGTGCAGGGCATCGCCTCTCCGGCAAGACACTGGTCTTCATCATCGATCTTCTCGCTGTGCGGTAACCATGGGGAGCCGGCTCGAACGCACTGAGCGCCTCCTCAACCTGGTTTTCTGCCTCATGGCCGCCGAGCGCCCCGTTCCTCGCGGCACGATTCGGGCGAATGTCGCCGGCTATGACCCGGATGGCTCCACAGAGGCTTTCGAGCGGATGTTCGAACGCGACAAGGAGGAACTCCGTGGAATGGGCATACCGATCGACACGCTGTATGACGTTAACGGCGATGTCGCGGGGTACCGGATCATTCCCACGAACTACCAACTCGTCGATGTAGTTCTCACGGCAGAGGAGCGGGCTGCAGTCGCGCTCGCTGCCCGCGTGTGGCAGGGCGCTGCCATGTCTGAAGCTGCTTCGCAGGCGGTACTCAAGTTGTCTGCTGGCACGGGGGAGGTGCAGCCGCCCGTGTCTCGCCTCCCTCAATTCGCGCGGATGTCCGCAGACGACTCTCGACTGTTGCCTTTGATCCGCGCGGCGGGGGAAGGGCGCCGCGTCTCCTTCACGTATCGCGGTATTTCCGACGAGGACCCCACCGTGAGGATCATCGACCCGTGGGCGATCGTCACGCGGCGCGGTCAGTGGTACCTCATTGGACACGATGAGTCGAGGAATGCGCCCCGCGCCTTCCGACTCTCTCGATTCCGCGGCGACGTCACCGTGCTGACGGAGGCAATCCGAACTCCACGGCCGTCGGATTTCGATCCCGGGGGGTTCGTCACGGTGGATCTGATCGATCCTGTGTCCGCGACCATCGCTATTGAGAAAGCGGGTGCTGCGGAGTTCATCCGACGGGCCACGAGCATCGTGGATGCAGGCGACCATCTTCAGGTCCAGGTAACCATGGAGCGGGAGTCGCTGATCGGTCACGTGACCGCCTCGCTGCCACAGGTCCTCGCGGTCGAGCCGGTTTCCCTCCTCAACGACGTTCGCGATCGTGTGACAACGGTGATCGCGGCCCATCGTGGTGAGCGCCATGGCTGAGGCACCCGCGCGACGGATCGGTCGCATGTTGACGCTCGTACCGTGGCTGGCCGCCCGTCCCGGAGTCACCCTGCGAGAGACCGCCGAGCACTTCGGGATCAGCCAGGAGACGCTGGAGGCAGACCTCTGGCAGATCATTCTGTGCGGAGTCCCGGGGTACGGCCCCGACCAATTGGTCGACATTGACTTCTGGGACGACGGAGCCATCTACGTGCACGACGCGCAGACCCTTACCTCCCCGCTACGACTAAGTCCCGAGGAGTCGGCTGCGATCCTTCTGGGGCTTCGGGCGCTGGCCCAGACCCCGGGCCTTGCGGGAAACGAAGCGGTCGTCAGTGCGGTTGCGAAACTGCAGAGCGCCCTCGACCTTAAAGAGGACACCTCGGAGGTCGTGCCTGCCGTGACGGCTTCCGCTGAGACCTCTGAGACTCTGCAGCATGCGATCACCCAACGGTCTCGCGTCACCCTCGAATACGGCTCGTCCGACGGCGAGGTCACAGTTCGCGACGTCTGGCCGCAGCACACGATCACGATCGACGGCTTCACCTACGTGACGGGCTGGTGCGAGCGGGCAGAGTCCCTGCGGACGTTTCGGGTGGATCGGATCCTCCGCGCCGAGCCTTCGAGCGCCCAGGGCACTGTTCCGATTGCTGAGGTGCACCCCTGGTGGGAGGACATCGACGTCCATCGAGCGAGGGTCCGGGTGAGCGCCTCCCGAAGCTGGGTGCTGGACGAGGCCAGTGGGGTCGAGATCATCGACGACTCCGGTCCGTGGCTCGAGGCCTCCCTGGGATTCGCCAACATCGCCTGGCTCACGAACTGGGTACTCAGGAACCCCGGAACGGTCGTCGTTCTCGAGCCAGCGTGGGTGGTGGACGACGTGCTCACCCGGGCCGAGCGACTCATCGAGGCACCCCTTCTGCGGCGTGGGTAGACTCACAGAACACTCAGGGATCAGGAGACACGATGCCCAACCTCCGCTGGCAGGAACTGCTCATCATCGTGCTCATCGTCGTCTTGCTGTTCGGAGCTAAGCGACTCCCGGACGCCGCGCGGGGCATCGGTCGTTCCCTACGGATCTTCAAGGCCGAGACGAAGGGTCTCTCCGGGGATCAGGCACCGTCGGCATTGGAAGCCGATGCCCCCGCCACGGAGGAGCGCCGCGACCCACAGGGCCGAACCGAGTCCTGAACTTGGCCCTCGATGAGCGGAACCGCACCGCGGCGATGCCGCTGTCGGATCATCTGGCAGAACTGAGATCGCGACTTCTCAAGTCGGGTCTGGCCATCGTGATCGGCATGGTGGCGGGCTGGATCTACTACCCGGATCTTTTTTCATGGCTCAGCGCCCCCTTCAATGCGGTCGTCGCCCAAGCGCGGGCCGAGGGACGCGACGTCACCCTCGCCCTCACGGGGGTCGCCGACCCCTTCGTCCTGCAGCTCCAAGTCTCGGCCGTGGCCGGCGTACTCCTGAGCGCGCCCATCTGGCTCTACCAACTCTGGCGGTTCGTGACACCGGGTCTCCATCGAAATGAGCGGCGCTGGGCGCTTGCCTTCGCGGCGGTCGCGACACCGCTGTTCGCCATGGGCGTGGCCCTCGCGTACTGGGTCCTGCCGCTAGGGCTGGAAATCCTCTTCGGCTTCACCCCGGACAACGTGGAGAACATCGTCTCCGTCGATCGGTATCTCTCGTTCTTCCTCCGGACGGTTCTCGTCTTCGGCGTGGGGTTCCTGACCCCACTCCTGATCGTCTTGCTGAACTTCGCGGGCGTGCTCTCCGGCCAACGACTGCTGTCTTGGTGGCGATGGATCATTTTCGCGGTGGTGATCTTCGCAGCAGTCGCCACACCCACCGGTGATCCGATCAATCTGGCGCTCCTTGCGGGCCCGATTCTCGTGCTCGTCGTCATTGCTGTCGGTATCGCACTGCTGAACGATCGTCGCCGTGCCCGTCGAGGCAAAGGCGCGCCCGACTATTCAGATCTTTCCGATGACGAAGCCTCACCCCTCGATGAACCCGATACTCCGTGATACGTCGCGTCGACTTCATCGTCAATCCGCGCGCGGGTCGGGGACGCGCATCCCTCAGAGCGGCAGAGGCAGCGCGACTCCTGACGGATGCCGGTGTCGCGTGCGGCGTCCACGTGCCGAAATCGGGCCCGGCGGCAGCAGAGATCGCCGAACGCGCCGCACGTCCCGGGGCCTGCGTGGTGGCCTGTGGGGGTGATGGGACGGTCCACTGGACCCTGCAGGGCGTGATGCGGGGTGAGTCCGCCTTCGACATCCTCGCCACCGGGACCGGGAATGACATCCACGCCGCGATCCACGGTGAGTCTGGCGATGCAGTGGCCCTCCTCGTCCGGCGCATCCTCGGAGGCACCACACGCGCCATCGACGTGGGCCACGCGTCAACACAGGATTCCGAACGGTTCTACCTCGCGGTCTGCACCACCGGATTCGACTCCGTGGTGAACCTCCGGGCCAATGGGATCAGCAGGGGACCGAGCCAGGCTCGGTACGTCGCGGCACTCCTGGCAGAGCTGCCCTCGCTGCGGCCGCGGACGTGGAACATCACCCAGGGACAGCAGACGTGGCAGGACAGTGGCGTCATCCTCGCCGTGGCGAACGGTGGGATCTACGGGGGAGGCATGCGGATCAGCCCGAGGGCGAGCCTGAGCGACGGATTGCTCGACGTCACCCTGGTGGGCGAGATCGGCCGCCTCCGCTTGGTGACGCTGTTCCCCCTGGTGTACACGGGGGCGCACGTGCATCGACCGGAAGTTCGCACATGGAGCACCCGGGAGATCCAGATCGACGGCGATCCCGCACCCGTGATGTGCGACGGGGAGCACCTCGGCGAGTTACCCGTCTCCGTACGGAGCGTTCCCGACTCGCTCCACGTGTGCACAGCTCCGGTCGCATAGGGTCCCTTCGTGGCCTCACCGGCGGAGCGTTATGCCGCCGCGCGCGAGCGGGCACGCGCTCGGCTCCTCTCTCGCTTTGAGGCGGAGTTGCCCTTCCCCCTGGATCCCTTCCAGCGCCAGTCATGCGAGGCCCTGGAATCCGGTTCGTCTGTCCTCGTCGCAGCGCCGACCGGCGCGGGGAAGACGGTCGTCGGTGAGTTTGCGATCTACCTGGCGCTCGAAGCCGGCAGAAAGTGCTTCTACACGACACCGATCAAGGCGTTGTCCAACCAGAAGTACCAGGAATTGGTCGCGCGCTACGGGACCGATCGAGTCGGCCTGCTCACTGGAGACAACTCCATCAATGGTGAGGCGCCGGTCGTGATCATGACGACCGAGGTCCTGCGCAACATGCTGTACGCAGAATCATCGACGCTGGACAACCTCGGCTATGTGGTGATGGATGAGGTGCACTACCTCGCAGATCGATTCCGCGGAGCAGTCTGGGAAGAGGTGATCATCCATCTCCAGCAGTCCGTAACCCTCGTCGCACTGAGTGCCACGGTCAGCAATGCTGAGGAGTTCGGTGCATGGCTGGAGACGGTGCGCGGGCACACCACGATCGTCGTCGACGAGTACCGCCCCGTCCCACTCTGGCAGCACGTCATGGTGGGGGAGCGAATCCACGATCTCTTTACCTCCGACGGCAAGGTCAACCCCGACCTCGTGCGGCTTCGCAGGGAGGACCAGCCCACACGGCATCGACGAGGACGACCACGAGGCGGCCCCCGTACCCCGTGGCGTAGCGAGATCGTGGACGAGTTGAACAGTCGCGGCTTGTTGCCGGCGATCTACTTCCTGTTCAGCCGAGCTGGATGCGATGAGGCGGTCGAGCAGTGCATCCGGGCCGGGATCCGACTCACCACACCGGAAGAACGCGAGGAGATTCGTCGCGTCGTCGTGGGGGACACGCTGGGCATTCCGGATGAGGATCTCGCGGCGCTGGGTTTCGCCGAATGGGCCGACGGAATGGAGAGGGGCCTCGCCAGCCACCATGCCGGCCTACTTCCGATTCTCAAGGAGATCACCGAGCGGCTCTTCCAGCGTGGACTCGTCAAGGTCGTCTTCGCTACCGAGACCCTCGCCCTGGGAATCAATATGCCCGCCAAGACCGTCGTTCTCGAACGACTCGTCAAGTGGAATGGCGAGACACACGTCGACATCACTCCGGGGGAGTACACCCAGCTCACCGGTCGCGCGGGGCGTCGGGGTATCGACGTCGAGGGACACGCGGTGGTGGTCTGGCAACGCGACCTCGATCCAGAGAACCTCGCGGGCCTCGCCTCGACGCGCACGTACCCACTTCGTTCGTCGTTCGTTCCCTCGTACAACATGGCGGTGAACCTCGTCACCAGGATGGGACGTGCCCGTGCCCGCGAGGTGCTGGAAACCTCCTTTGCCCAGTTCCAGGCGGATCAGGCCGTCGTGGGGCTTGCAGCGGAGATTCGTCGATGGGAGGCCGCCCAGGAAGGCTATCGACCTCAGATGACCTGTCACCTCGGCGATTTCGTGGAGTACGCGGGGATCCGGGAGCGCCTCACCCGGCTCGAGAAGGAGGGGAGTCGAAAGCGGGCGCTCGAACGACGTGGTGCGATCGAGGACTCCCTACGTGGCCTCTCGGTCGGCGACGTGATCCTCATCGCAACGGGTAAGCGCGCCGGACCCGCGGTGGTGGTCGGCACGCCGCGACGTGACGACCTGCGGCCGCTCGTGGTCACCGGCGACCGCCAGGTGCGGAAGTTGAGCGTGGCGGACACCGGTCGGCCTGTGCAGGTTGTGGGGCGCATCAAGGTTCCCCGCGGGTTCAGCACACGCGACATGGGAATGCGCAAGGACTTAGCGTCACGTGCCATCGAGGCGGCACGGAACGCCGTCGTCGAACACCCACAGCACCATGCATCGGATGACGGGAGTGGTGCACTCCGTGAGCAGTTGCGTGCGCACCCCTGTCATGGGTGCACCGATCGGGAGTCGCATGCCCGATGGGCGGAGCGGTTCTATGCCGCTCAGCGATCGATCGACAATCTGAACACCCGGATCGCACGGCGCACGAAATCCGTTGGACGTCGGTTCGACCGCATCTGCGACCTGCTGGTCGCTCTGGGATATCTCGAGGGGACGGGCGACTCGGTGGCCGCGACGTCGCAGGGCGCTCTCCTGGCCAAGATCTATACGGAGGCCGACCTACTCGTGGCTGAGGCGCTTCGCCGCGGAGTCCTCGAGGATTTAAGCCCCGAGGAGTTGGCCGCCGTCGTGTCCACCTTCCTTTTCGAGTCGCGCCGAAGCGACGATCAGGACCAGCCCTCGGTACCCCGGGGGGCCATCGAGGCCGCCATCGATCAGCTGGACACCATCGACACCGATATTCGGGAGATCGAACGGGAGTACGGGATCCCTTCCGGTCGGGAGATGGATCGCGGACTCGTGTGGGCCGTCTACCGCTGGGCACAGGGGGCCACCCTGCTGACGATCCTGACCCGTAACGACGTGACGGCCGGAGACTTCGTGCGCTGGACTCGTCAGGTAATCGATCTGCTCGGTCAGATCACCACGGTGGCCGATGATTCCCTGGCCGATCGGTCCCGCAGGGCGATCGCGCTCCTCGACCGCGGCGTGGTCTCCTACTCCAGCACGGTGTGAGAAGCGGCGAGTAGCTCGTCGACGTATCGCTGGACACCCCACTCGGTGGCCAGATGGGTGAGACGCGCAGGGTCGTGTACAACCACGGGAAGGTCCACCGTCCCGACAGCGAGATCCAGATCGCGGCGCACGGACACCACCTGCCGTGCTGCCTCGATGTAGTCGCGACTATCCGCCAGCACGGCTGCGAGCCGGGGCGTCAGAGGCCGTACTGGTTCCTCCCGTGCCGCAGCAAGCAGCCCCTCCAACGATCCGAACGCATGGATCAGCGCGGCCGCGGTCTTCTCGCCGATACCCCGCACCCCCGGGAGACCATCCGAGGGATCACCACGGAGCACGGCGAAGTCGACATACCGGTCCGGGGTGATGCCGTAGCGATCACGCACCGCACTCGGGTCGAGCAGCGCCCACGTATCCATGCCACCGTTGGCCATCTGCAGCATGGACACACCCGGTGAGACGACCTGGATCAGGTCGCGGTCGCTCGTCACCACGATCATCGGTTGGTGGGACTCCGCGAGCGATCCGATGACGTCGTCCGCCTCGAAGCCCGCGGCACCGGCGACCGGAACCCCCCAGGCCTCCAGAATCGAGGCGATCGCGCCGATCTGCGGCCCGAGTGTGTCCGGGACTTCCTCCTCGAGTTCCTCCTCGGTCGCGAGGCGATGGGTCTTGTAACTCGGGAGGAGCTGCGTCCGCCATTCCGGGCGCCAGTCGACGTCCCAGGCCGCGACCACTCCGTGCGGCTGGTATCGAAGGATGAGTCGAGTCAGGGTCTGGAGGAACCCTCGCACGGCATTGTGCGGGTGACCGTCGGGTGCTGACATGGACTCGGGAAGCGCGAAGAACGACCGGTAGTACATGGTCGCTGAGTCCAGAACGAGGAGCGGCGCCGCAGGCATGGTCGAGTGTGGCACGGCGGCAGAGAACTCGTACTCTGACGCTATGCACCTGGGGCGACTGGTTACGGCACTGGTCGAGTCGAGGGTCGACGTTCTGCTCGCGAGCCCGGGACCCGACCTCCGCTACCTGGTCGGCTATGAGGCTGTTCCGCTCGAGCGTCTCACCCTTCTGGTGGCCCGCTCCGATGGTGACGCGACCCTCGTCGTCCCGCAATTGGAACGCCCGGAGGCGGAGCGCACGCCTTTCGCGCGCTCCGGTGGCCAGATCGTCACCTGGGGCGAGACCGAGGATCCCTGGGCTCTGGTGCGACGGGCTGCGGGGGATCCGGCGTCGATCGCCCTGGATCCGCATATGTGGGCTACCCGCGTGCTGAGGGTCCAGGCCGAGTGGCCGTCTGCGGACGTAGCTGCTCCGCCGTTGGTGGCGAGGCTGCGCTCCATCAAAGGCCCCGACGAGATCGACGCGCTCCGCGAGGCAGGGCAGGCGATCGATCGCGTCCATCTCCGAGTTCCGGACCTGCTACGCCCGGGCCGAACCGAGCGCGAGGTCGCCGCAGATATCGCGGAAGCGATCATCGACGAGGGACACGTGCGCGTGGACTTCGTGATCGTCGCCTCAGGTCCCAACGGGGCGAGTCCCCACCACTCGGTATCCGATCGGGTGATTGAGCGCGGGGATCCCGTTGTGATCGACATCGGCGGCACGATGCACAGCGGGTACTGCAGTGACTGCACCAGGGTGTACGTGATCGGCGACGCTCCCGCGGACTACCTGCGGCACTACGGGGCTCTCCTCACGGCGCAGGAGAAGGCTGTCGCCGCCGTTGCACCCGGTGTCGAGTGTCAGTCGATCGACGAAGTTGCTCGCACCCACCTCGTGGAGGCGGGGCTCGGGGAAGCCTTCGTGCATCGCACCGGCCATGGCATAGGACTGGAGACCCACGAGGACCCGTACATCGTTTCGGGGAATACGACGTCCCTCCAACCCGGTATGGCATTCAGCATCGAGCCAGGTTTCTACCTCGAGGGTCGCTTCGGGGCGCGTATCGAAGACATCGTGGTCTGTGGTGACTCCGGCCCCCTGAGGCTCAACAATGTGCCGCGGGAGCTATGCATCATCTGATGCGGATGACGCCATGAGCACCCTGATCGTCGGCGCACAACTGCACTCCGCCGAGCCCCATGACACAAGCATTCTCTTCGGCACGACGGGGATCGAATGGATCGGCCCGACGGACACCGCTCGCGAGATCCCCGCAGATATACGCATCGACGCTCACGGAATGCTGGTGACCCCCGGATTTGTCGATGCGCACGTTCACGCGACCAACACCGGACTGATGCTCATCGGACTCGATCTCACCAGCACGGTCTCCGCAGACGACCTCCTGACCCGCGTTGCCGCCGCGGCCGCTGCTCATCCGGGGGAGTCGATCCTCGGCCACGGCTGGGACGAGACGCGCTGGAGCGATGCGCGGCTGCCATCCCTCTCCGACATCGATGCGGCGGGGGAGTATCGACCGGTCTACCTGTCCCGGGTCGACGTCCATTCCGCCCTGGTCTCCAGCGCCCTCATCGCGGCTGAGGCGGGCGTCACCGCGCTGCCGGGTTTTCGCGGTGACTCGGCGCTCGTTGCGCAGCAGGCCCATGGCGCACTGCGGCGCACGGCACTCGGAGCCATCACACCGCGAACCCGGGAACGGGCGCAACGGGCATTCCTGGACCAGGCTTCCCGACGGGGGATCGTGGCGGTGCACGAAATGGCCGGCCCGACCATCAGTAGCGAGGCCGATGCCCGAGCACTCGTGGAGCTTTCCGAAGCCGCTGTTGGGCCTCGCGTCTTCCTGTACTGGGGCGAGCTTGCATCCCGCGGTGGCCTCGAACGTGCGCAGGAGCTCGGGGCTGTTGGCGCAGGGGGGGATCTGTTCCTCGACGGGGCCCTGGGATCCCGCACCGCCGCCCTGCATGAGCCTTACAACGACGACCCCACGAATCGCGGGGCGCTCTACGTGCAACTCGATGAGATCGTGGACCATCTGATCCGCTGCACCGAGGCGAATGTGCAGGCGGGGTTCCACGTGATCGGAGATCGTGCCTGCGACCTGGTCACCGAGGGTATGCGCGCGTGCGCCGAGCACCTCGGCGTAGCGCACTTTCGGCGGCTACGACACCGTCTTGAACATGCAGAGATGCTGAGCGACGCAGCGCTTGCGACCCTCGCCGACCTCGGCGCTGTGCTGAGCATGCAACCGCTCTTCGACGGCTTGTGGTCCGCACCCGCTGGAATGTACGAGCAGCGACTGGGACGCCAGCGCGCGCACGGGATGAACCGTTGGGGATCGGCGTACCGGAACGGCTCCGTCGTCGCCTTCAGTTCAGACTGCCCGGTAACCGAGATGTCACCGTGGGCCCAAGTGCGTGCGGCAATGGAGCACCACGACAGATCGGAACGCCTGAGCTGGGCCGAAGCAGTGGATGCGCATTCACGCGCCGGGTGGCGGGCGGTGGGCGACGACATCTCGGGCTCGATCGCCCTGGGCAGTCCCGCGCATCTCGCCCTCTGGGATCTCTCCATGGCCGATCAGGACCCCGAGTGTGTCGCAACGTGGGTCGACGGCCGCTGCAGCTACAGCAGGGACGGAATCACGTGAGACTCCTCCGAGACGCCCTCCTGGCTATCTTCGCGGGTCTGCTGCTCACGGCAGCTTTCCCGAATCTCGATGTGTGGTTCCTCGCACCACTCGCGGTTGCGATCATCACCTGGGTGCAGTGGCGCTCCACAGGTGGGCGCTCGTTCCTGATGGGCGTGCTGTTCGGGCTGACCTTCTTCCTCAGCCTCATGCCCTGGCTTCGCGTGATCGGAAGCGATGCATGGATCGCGGCCAGCGTCTTCTGCGCGATCTGGGTCGGCCTGCTCGGCTGGGCAACCGCACGCCTCACCCGGTTGCCGTGGGCGCCCATCTGGGTGGGGTTCGCCTGGGTGGCGATGGAGGCCATTCGGGAGAACCTCCCGGTCCTCGGCTTCACGTGGGGACGCCTCGCCTTCTCACAGTCGACATCACCGCTGGGCGGCTTCGCCGCGTGGGGTGGAGCCGTCGGAGTGACCTTCCTCGTCGCCGTCGCGGGTGCCCTGCTGGCACAGGCGTCGCGGGCCGATACGTGGCCACGCACATTCGCTCCCGCGGCCACCGCCGTCGCGCTCGTGATTGTCGCTGGTGTGATCCCCGGTCCGACCTTGCCGACCACGGGGTCACTCCGAGTCGCATTGATCCAAGGTGGGACGCCGCAGACCGGGCTGGGGGACCGCGACGTTCGCCGCGAGGTGCTGGCCAACCACGCGTCGGTGACCGCGGACCTGGGTCGGGATATCGATGCCGGCGTCGCCACGCGACCGGATCTCGTGCTCTGGCCCGAGAACTCGGTCGACTTCGATCCTTTCCAGGACCTGGAGGCTGCCCGGACGATCCAGGGGGCGGCCGACGCCGTCGGTACTCCGATCCTGGTCGGAGCGGTCATGGACGACCCGGACGATCCGACCCTCCGCGCCAACGTCGCCATCCTCTGGGAGCCTGATTCGGGACCCCAGCAGATCTACGTCAAACAACGTTTGGTGCCCTTCGGTGAGTTCATCCCCCTTCGATCACTCATCGCCTCACGCGTCGATCGTCTGGACCGCGTTCGACGCGACTTCGCACCGGGTGACGAACCCGGCCTGTTCCCCGTCTCCGGTGCCGTGATCGGGAACGTCATCTGCTTCGAGGTTGCCTACGATGCAGCGATCTCCGAGGTAGTCCGCGGGGGAGCCGACATCCTCACGGTGCAGACGAACAACGCAACCTGGGCTGGGATGAACCAGATCAATCAGCAGTTGGCCATCGAGCGCCTCCGCGCCCGGGAGACGGGAAGGTCTCTCGGGGTCGCCGCCACGACCGGCGCCACCGTCGCCTTCGATCCCCGCGGGCGTGAGATCGCGAGCGTGCCGATCGACGATGTGGGCTACGTCGTCGCAGACCTTCCCCGAGTATCGGCTCAGACGCCGGGTTCGATCCTGGGGCCACCCTTCACTGTGGCCGCGATCGTGCTCACCGTGCTCGGCCTTGTCCTGACATGGACTCCCATCGCTCGACGAGCCCTGACTAGGGTGGAAGGGTGAACGACGAGAGCACGACTTCGTTCGCCGATCTCTGTCGAATCCTCGTCATCATCCCCACATATAACGAGCGCGCTGCACTTCCAGCGATCCTCGACCGCGTCCGAGCGTCGGTACCCGAGGCGGACATCCTGATCGCGGACGACAACTCACCCGATGGCACCGGACAGATCGCCGACGAGTGGGCTGCGCGAGACGAACATGTGCACGTCATGCATCGATTGGGGAAGGAAGGGCTCGGCACCGCGTACCTGGCGGGATTCGCGTGGGGTTTGCAGAACGGGTACGACGTTGTCGTGGAGATGGACGCGGACGGATCACACCAACCGGAGCAACTGCCACGACTCCTTGCGGCGCTGCGCCAGTGTGATCTTGTTCTGGGTTCGCGATGGATCACCGGGGGAGCAACACAGAATTGGTCGCGTGGCCGTCAAGTGCTGTCCAAGGGTGGCAATCTCTACACCCGCATGATGCTCGGCGTTCCGATTCGTGACGCCACCGGCGGCTACCGGGCCTTCCGAGCGAGCACCCTGCGTGCGCTGGATCTGCACGAGGTCGCCTCCCAGGGCTACTGCTTCCAGGTCGACCTCGCGTGGCGTGCGGTGCAGCGTGGGATGCGCGTCCGCGAGGTTCCGATCACGTTCGTCGAGCGCACGAGCGGTGCGAGCAAGATGAGTCGCAAGATCGTGGCCGAGGCGCTCTGGCGCGTGACCGTGTGGGGTGTTGATGCCCGGGTGACCCGGCTGCGGGAGCGGGCGATCACGCGACGAAGGCAGGGGTCGTGACCCTGCGCTGGAGGCTGCTCGTATTCGGCTATCCGTTGGCCGAGATCCTCGTTTTCTGGGGTGTGGCAGGCCTGATTGGTTGGGGCTGGGCTCTGCTGCTTCTCGTGATCGGGGTGGCCGCAGGCTGGGCTCTCGTGCGGAATGCGGGGGCCGAGGCTGCGCGGGGGAGGGGTGATCGGGCCCTCGTTCTCGGCGTGGCCGGGGTCCTGTTCATGGTTCCCGGCTTCCTGACCGACCTGGCCGCGCTGGTTCTCCTAGTGCCGCCGGTACATCGGGCCCTGGGCACACGACTACGCGCGTGGGTTCAGGGTTCACCCATCCGCATGGGTTTCGCCCAGGGGGACGTGGTCAGCGGTGAGGTGATCCGGCGACCGCCTACGCAGAGCGGGGGAGAACTCCCTGGCGCAGGAGGGTGAGTCGCTCTTCGAGGAGTTCCTCGAGGTCTTCACGTGTGCGGCGTTCCATCAGCATGTCCCAGTGCGTGCGCTGGTGCTTTTCGGGAGCAGCCTCGGGCTTGACGACATCCGGGCTCGTAGCCTCGGCACCACAGCGACAGGTCCACGTGTAGGGGATTTCTTCGGCGTCCGTGGAGAAGGGGATGATGCTGACGTGACCGTCGGCGCATACGTAACGGACACCGCGTCGCTCGGCTGGAGCGACGTGCTCGTCCCGCTCGTAACTCAACGATCCCAATCGGCTTCCGCGCATCGATTCCATGTCTGCCTCCTTGGGGATGGGACGCAGCTCGGCCGCCCAGGGTTCCCTAGGTTCGTCCGGTTACCGGATTGCGCAGGACGGCCTGGGCAAGTTCTTCACGGATCTCGTCGAGATACACGCCAGTGGTGGCCAGGCTCGCATGACCCAGGAGTCGCTGGACGACGGACACATCCGCAGCGCCGCTGGACAGGGCAAGGGTCGCCATCGTGTGGCGCAGCGCGTGCGGGGTTGCCCGCCTGCGAACCTGGGCGGGGAGGAGTGCACACGTGCGCGCGACGAGATTCTGTACGTCGCGCGGGGTGATCCGCCGGCCGCGAAAGGTGACGAAGAGAGCCCGTTCCGAATCCTCCTGACGTAGAGGGGGATCGGCGTGCCACGGCACGGGACGGTGGTCGGCCTCGTACCGGTTCAGCAGATCCGCGGTGCTGGGGGACAACGGAACATCGCGCGCCTTGCCACCTTTGCCATGGCGGATGCGCAACCAGGTGACGCCGTCGCGGACGTCGATGTCCGAACGATCCATCGCGCACAGTTCACTGACCCGCGGCCCGGTCTCTAGGAGGATGCGCAGGATGACCTCGTCGCGTGCCGACAGGCGATGATCCGCTCGAGCGGTCGGTGGATCCTGGGGTACCTCGACGAGGGCTCGGGCCGAGTCCAGGGGGAGGGCCGTGCGGGCCCCGGCCGCCCGATCCCGGGCCTTCGGTCGGGCGCTCGTGTCCGGCATGGGGTTGCGCTGGATGAAGGCCTCGCGCTCCGCGAAGGTGAACAGCCGGGAGATGGACTGCCGGAACCGGGCGGCGATCCCGGTGCCCTTCGTGTCGGTCCGCGGGACGGCGTATCGGCGGTCGGGCTCATGCCGGAAAGCGACGACGATGTCGTCGATGTCTGCACCCGTCAGGTCGTCGAGGATGGTGTCCGCGCCCGCCAGCCGGATGAAATCGTCCAGGTCCCGACGGTAGGTTCGGGCCGTCGTCTCCGCCAGGGAACCGGCCGCCAGGCGGCGCTCCACATCGCGGAAGTAGCTCTGGACAGCCTCGGCCACGGTGAGGCGCCGCAGCGTCGGGGGGGCCACCATGGCCGCATAATATTACGTAGTTGACCAATACTACGCAATGACACTCCGGCTACGTACTGGCCAGTTCCTCCGGCCTGGGGCACGAGCACACCAGGTTCCGATCCCCGAAGGCACCGTCGATCCGGCGCACCGGCGGCCAGTACTTGTCCGCGGGCGCCACACCCTGCGGAAATGCCGCCTCCGAGGCGCTGTACGGATGTGTCCAGGCACCCACGACGCTGGCGGCCGTATGCGGGGCGTGGACCAGGGGATTGTCGTCAGCGGGCCACTCCCCGGACTCGACCCGGGCGATCTCGGCTCGGATGGCGATCATCGCCTCGCAGAACCGGTCGAGCTCTGCCCGGTCCTCGCTCTCGGTGGGCTCCACCATCAAGGTTCCGGCCACCGGGAAGCTCATGGTCGGCGCGTGGAACCCGTAGTCGATCAGCCGTTTGGCGATGTCGTCGACCGAGATTCCGGACCGGGCCGTAATGGGCCGGATGTCCAGGATGCACTCGTGGGCCACCAGGCCACGGTCACCGGAATACAGGATCGGGTAGTGGTCCCGGAGACGGTGGGCGATGTAGTTCGCGTTCAAGATCGCGACGGTGGTCGCCCGTGTCAGCCCCGCTCCCCCCATGAGCGCGATATACGCGTAGGGAATCGGCAGGATGCCGGCGCTCCCCCACGGCGCCCCGCTGACCGGACCGACCCCGCCGTCGGCGTGTCCGCGCCCGATCGGACCCGCCTCCGGAACCAGGGGATGCCCGGGAAGGAAGGGTGCGAGGTGCTCACGCACACCGACCGGACCAACACCCGGTCCCCCACCACCATGCGGAATACAGAAGGTCTTGTGCAGGTTCAAGTGCGAGACATCCGCACCGAACTTGCCGGGCTTCGCCAATCCGACGAGAGCGTTGAGGTTTGCACCGTCGACGTAGACCTGTCCACCGGCCGCGTGTACCCGCGCACAGATGTCCGCGACAGCCTCCTCGAAGACGCCGTGCGTCGACGGGTAGGTGATCATGAGCGCGGCAAGCCGGTCGGCGTTCGCATCGATCTTGGCTTGAAGGTCATCGACATCGACGTTGCCGCGATCATCACACTGCACGACCACGACACTCATCCCCACCATGACCGCGCTCGCGGCGTTAGTTCCGTGCGCGCTGCTCGGGATCAGGCAGACGTCGCGCCGATCATCACCCCGCGACCTGTGGTACGCGCGGATCGCGAGAAGGCCGGCGAATTCGCCCTGCGATCCCGCATTCGGTTGGAGTGAGATCGCGTCGTAGCCCGTGACCTCGCACAACCATGCCTCAAGATCCCGGATGAGTGCTCGATATCCGGCGGAGTCTTCCGCCGGTGCGAAGGGGTGGATCTGGGCGAACTCCGCCCAGGTCACAGGTTCCATTTCGGTGGCCGCGTTCAACTTCATCGTGCACGATCCCAACGGAATCATCGAGCGATCGAGTGCCACATCACGATCCGCCAGTCGCCGGATGTAGCGAAGCATCGACGTCTCGCTCCGGTGCTGATGGAACACCGGATGTGTCAGGAAAGGCGACGTGCGGCGCAAGGATCCGGGTACGGCTGTTGACTCCGAGGCCTCAATCTGGGTGCCGAACACCTCCGCGACCATCGCGATCTGCTCGGGAGTCGTGGTCTCGTCGAGACTGATGCCCAGGGTGTCCTCGTCGACGAGTCGCAGAGTGATGCCTCGCTCGCGGCACGCCTCCCACAGCACGCGGCCGCGGCCCGGGGTGCGGACCTGGATCGTGTCGAAGTAGTCCTCGTGCACGAGGGGGTACCCCGCACGTACGAGGGCATCGCCGAGGGACCGCGCACGTTGCGCAGTCCCCCGCGCGATGTCCGTCAGGCCCTCGGGGCCGTGGTAGACGGCGTACATGCTCGCCATGACGGCGAGGAGCACCTGCGCGGTGCAGATGTTGCTGGTGGCCTTCTCCCGGCGGATGTGCTGCTCACGGGTCTGCAGCGCAAGCCGGTATGCGGGTGCCCCGTCGGCATCGACGCTCACGCCGACGAGTCGGCCGGGCAGGCTTCGCTCCAACCCGGCCCTGACGGCGATGAACCCGGCATGGGGCCCGCCGAACCCCATGGGTACCCCGAGACGCTGAGCGGACCCCACCACGATGTCTGCCCCCCACTCCCCCGGCGGGGTGAGCAGGGTCAGCGCCAGGAGATCCGTGGTCACGATCGCCAGTGCCCCCTGTGCGTGGGCCCGCTCGATGTCCGGTCGGATGTCCCGGATGCGCCCGGAACTCCCCGGGAATCCCAGGATCACCCCTGCGTACTCCCCCGCGGGCCACTCCCCCACCAGGTCGGCCACGACGATCTCGACCCCGATCGGCTCCGCTCGGGTGGCCAGGACCGCCAGGGTCTGCGGATGGGTGTCCGCATCGACCAAGAGCCGCTCCCGGCCCGTGGAGCGCACCGCCAGGGCCATGGCCTCCGCTACCGCGGTCGGCTCGTCGAGCAGGCTCGAACCGGCGATGGGGAGGGCCACGAGGTCTTCGACCAGGGTCTGGAAGTTCAGGAGGGCTTCCAGGCGCCCCTGCGAGATCTCCGGCTGATACGGGGTGTAGGCCGTGTACCAGGCGGGGTTCTCCAGCACCGTGCGTCGGATGACGGCCGGCGTGTGGCACCCGTGATACCCCAGACCGATCATCGGCACGGTGATCCGGTTCGCAGCGGCAAGCTCGCGCAGACGTGCGCTGACCTGTGGCTCGGACATCGGTGCAGGCAGGTCGAGCCCCTCGGTCCAGGCGATGACGTTGGGGACGACAGCGGCGATGAGTGCGTCCACATCCGCATAACCGAGTTCCTGTGCCATGGCGGCAACGTCCGCGTCGCGCGGACCGATGTGACGACCGACGAATTCCATATTCACCTCTCAGGCAGGGGCCAACCACTCCCCCTCTGTTGCCCGCGCCACGCGCGACCTGAGAGTTTCACCGCGTTAGCGGCTTTCCCCGTCGGTGGAGACCGAAGTCTCGCCTTCCAGAGGTGCCTTACCCGGACGGTCCCTGTGCCTGAGAGGTTGTCGGGGAGATTGCTCCTTCGGCGACTGCTGGTGCAGTTCTCTCCCGCCCGGGTTCAAGCAGCGTCCCGAGCCTAGCCGAGTTGGGTCAGACCGCAGCCCGGCTCGCCCGCCGGCGCGCCAACTCGTCGGTGACCGACACGGGAAGCACCGGTTCACCCGCGGGATCCTCGGCCGGCAGCGTTGCGAGAGTTCCCTCCACCTCGCGCCACACCGATCCCACGGCGATACCGAACACACCCTGACCCCCGCGCACCAGATCGATCACCTCGTCCGCGCTTCGACACTCGTACACACTGGCGCCGTCACTCATGAGGGTCAGGCTGGCAAGGTCGCTGCCCTCGCGCTCCGCGAGATGGGCGATCGCCGCCCGGATGTTCGGCAGGGACACCCCTGTATCGATGAGTCGCTTCACGATGCGCAACGTGAGCACGTCGCGGAAGCTGTAGAGGCGCTGGGAGCCGGACCCCGAAGCCCCGCGCACCGTCGGTTCCACAAGTCCTGTGCGCGCCCAGTAGTCGAGTTGTCGGTAGGTGATTCCCGCAGCGGCACAGGCCACCGGGCCTCGATAGCCGACGTGATCGGGTATCGGGCGAAGACTGCCCGCGTCGAACAGACTCTCCTGGCCATCGCGCCGTGCGATTCCCTCGGACATCTGACCGCCTCCCGTGGTCGGCTCCCCACGGTACTCGCCTGGTCACGCGGGGAAGTGGAGAGGAATCTACGAACTCCACATCCACGGAATCAGGCGCGACACGCACCCCCACCGGGGCAAAGTCTCAACGTCTGCTGGAGCCTCAGGTGCCTGCTGTGCCGAAGTCCTCGGGCGTCACCTGATCGAGGAACTCCCGGAATTTCTCCACCTGGTCCTCCTCGGGAGCCTCGTCGGCAATCTCGATGCCAGCCTGCTCGAGCACGGCGGCCGCACCCACGATCGGTGCCTCGGAGCGGAGGGCCAGCGCGATGGCGTCGGAGGGTCGGGCGCTCACCTCGATCCCGGACGACAGCACGATCGTGGCGTAGAAGACACCGTCACTGAGGTCGGTGATCCGGACCTCGCGCACATGGGTCCCGAGCGCTTCGAGGAGGTCCTTCATGAGGTCGTGCGTCATGGGCCGCGGGGGCACCACCCCTTGGTGGGCATAGGCGATCGCCGTGGCTTCCGCTGCCCCGACCCAGATGGGCAGGTACCGCACGCCCTCCGACTCCCGGAGAAGCACTATGGGGGTGTTGGAGGGCATCTCCATGCGCACGCCCACCACGTCCATCGGGATCATGCGACCAGCGTACGGCGCTCCCGCACGGGACGCAGTCGTGTTCGTGCAGAGCGAATCAGGCTCGACCGGCGCGCACCATCTCCGCCCTCAGCAGGGCGGCATGTAGTTGGACGACGAGCGCGGCGATCTCACGCACCGCCTCCTGGGCGCGGGCGCGACCGTCACGATCGCGCGTGTAGGGGGTGACCATCTGCTCGATCAGTCCGGCCTCGCGATCCGTGACCACCCGGAAGCTGCGTAGGTGCCGCGACTCCATGCCATACGAACGCAGTCTCGAGGCGATGGTGCAGATCGCAAGTGCCTCCTCGTCATAGTGACCGGCGGAGTTACGCCAGACGAGTCCGATCGACTCGAGTTCGTCGATCGCAGATTCCTCGATTGCGCCCTGTTCGGCGAGTTCCGCACGATTGAGGCGTACCCGACCACTCCCCGGACGGAAGTCCTGCGGTGCGATCCCGCCGATATCGCGACCAGCGCCCTCAACCGATCCTTCGAGATTCTCGCGAATAACCTTCAATGGCAGGTACTGATCCCGCTGCATGGTGAGCACTGATCGCAGTCGAGCGACATCATCCGCGGAGAACCGTCGATAACCCGAGGGCGTACGTGCCGGGGTCACCAGCCCTTCGGTCTCCAGGAATCGGATTTTGCTGATCGACACATCGGGGAACTCCTTCTTCAGGATTCCCAGTACCTCGCCGATACTCAGCGTTGTCGAGGCGCTCTCACGCCGTTGTGCACCAGGCATGCACTCACCCTGCCGGGTCGACGCCGACCAGGAAGACGAATCGGAACTTGCCTATCTGGACCTCGTCTCCGCCACGGAGTCTCTGATCATCGACGCGGACGCGATTGACATACGTCCCATTCAAGCTCCCCACGTCGCGGACGCTCCACCCCTCCGCACCGCGTCGGAACTCAGCATGGCGACGGCTCACGGTGACGTCGTCGAGAAACACATCTGATTCCGGCGTTCGCCCGACGCCGATTACATCGGCGTTCGCCGGCAGCAGGAACTCCGAACCCTGACCGGGACCGCGATGAACGACAAGGAGTGCACCACCGGACGGTATGTCGGCACCGCGGCCGGAGCCAACCGCGGGCTGGGACCCGCTATCCGATACCGACTGCAGCACGCCGGTGTCATCCGCCTCCGGAACGGGGTGACCACAGGACGAGCAGAAACGATCCCCCGGTTCCAGCGGTTCACCACAGGATGCGCACTTCATGGTCGTGACCTCATGCGCCTGCGGTCAGCGCTTCGTAGTCCGCGGCGGTCAACAGCTGATCCAGCTGATCAGGGTCACTGACGCGCAGGCGGGCGAACCACCCATCCCCATAGGGCGCGGCATTGACCCGCTCGGGGCGCGTCTCCAACTCACCGTTGACGGCGATGACCTCCCCACCGATCGGGGCGTAGATCTCGCTGACGCTCTTGGTCGACTCGATCTCCCCGCAGGAGTCGCCCGCAGACACGGTCGCACCTATCCGTGGGAGCGCGACGAAAACGATGTCGCCGAGCGCTCGCTGGGCGAATTCAGTGATCCCGATGGTCACGGTGCCGTCGGACTCATCGCGGATCCATTCGTGACTCGATGTATATCGCAGCTCACCGGGGGTCATGCCCTGCGCTCCTCTCGACTCCTGCAGCGTAGTCCACACGAAAGGCCATCTGGGCGTAGCGCACTCCCGCCCACCAGTAGAGGAAGGTGCCCCAGAGCGCGAAAGCCCATCCGATCGCAAAAATCGCCGCCCCGACCGGGAAGGGCAGGCCGCCGAGGAGGAGAAGTGGGAAACCCCATAAGAGAGCGAACGTCCCCGTCTTGCCGACGTAGGTGACGGGAAGGGCGATCCTGCCCCGCCGACGCAGCGCGGGCAGTAGGGCCAGGAGGAGGACGTCACGTGCAACGAGCAATCCCAGCAGCCACCATGGGATGAACTCACGCAGGGCAAGCCCGACGAGGGTGGCCGCGATGTACAGCCTGTCGATCGCCGGATCCAGGATCTCCCCGAGTCGGGAGAACTGGTTCAACCTGCGCGCCAGATACCCATCCAGCCAGTCGGAGGCCCCACCGATCACCAGGACGACGAACGCCCACACATCGGCCTCCGCGACCAGGATCAACCAGAGGAACAAGGGCACACCCAGAAGGCGCGCCACACTGATGATGTTCGGGATGGTGAGATTACCCCTCACAGAGGACCCGGATTCCCTACGCACGGCGACCCACGAACCTCAGCATTCCACTCCGGCGGTTCATGGCGGCCCATCCGCGCGCGAGGTCTCCTGGACACGGATCTCCTCGATGTCCGTCCGCGCCCGAAGGCCGGCGAGGGCTCTCGACATCCGATGGTTCCCCGCAAGCCGATCCTGTGTCCGGTCGAGGAACCACCAATATCCGGCGGTGAAGGGACAGGCATCGTCCCCTATGCGCACGGTCGGTGAGTAGCGACAGCCGGCGCAGTAATTGCTCATCTTGTTGATGTACGCCCCGCCCGCGGCGTAGGGCTTGGTTGCGACGATGCCACCATCGGCGAAGAGACCCATGCCGACCACGTTGGCTGCCATCACCCACGGATAACCATCCACGAAAGCGCGTTGAAACCAGTCGTTCATCGCGTGCGGCTGATAACCGCGCTGGAGAGCCCAGTTCGCGAGGACCATCAATCGAGGGATGTGATGCACCCATCCGCGTTCGGCCACCCCCGACAGAACGTCGGCCAGACATGCGGCGGAGACGGCACCGGCCTCGAGCTCCTCGAGCCATCGGGGTGGAGGTGTCTGAGCGTCGAGGTGATTCTCGTCCACATACCGCTCCCCCAGATGCCAATAGAGGTGCCACACGTACTCGCGCCAGCCGATGACCTGTCGGATGAACCCTTCGACGCTGTGTAGGGGTGCAGTCCCCGCGTGATACGCACGGGATGCAGCGTCCACCACCTCACCGGGCGACAGGAGTCCGAGGTTCATGGGCGCTGACAGCAGGGAATGTGCCATGTAGGGGTCGCCGGCCATCATCGCGTCTTCATAGGGGCCGAAGTCGGGAAGTCGATACGTGATGAAGTGGTCGAGCACTTCGAGAGCCTCACGACGCGAGGCGGCGAACTGCCGGGGACCATCACGGCCGATGAATTCGATCCCCTCCCTCTCCCACCGATCGAGGTGATCACGTACCTCGGCATCGATCTCTGTTTCCACCGGAAGCCATGGTGGGCTATCAAGTAGTCGCGTGCGTCCACGCGGCGGCGGTTCGCGATTCATCTCGTCGAAGTTCCATCGGCCGCCCACGGGGTCCTCACCGTTCATCAGGATCCGATGCTCGCGGCGCGTGTGCCGGTACCAGTCTTCGAGCAAGAGCCTCGAGGATCCCCGCCCCCGCACCCATGCGGTGAACTCATCCCACGTGGTGAGGAAGCCGGGGGTCGCGGACCGGATGTGCGCGCCCACCGACCGGGCAACACGCTCGGCAGCACGACTATGTGGATGCCAGACCTCGACGGGTTCACCAATCTCGGCAATGCCCTGCGCGAACGTCTCGGCATGAAACAGGGCGCATCCCTGTTCCTGGGCGCGCATACGCATCGCGGTGAGAATCAGGTGGGCCTTCTGTCTGTGGTACCGGCGGCGACGGAACATGACCCGTGATTCGACGAGGACGGATGGCATCGATCCGTCGTCGAAGTGGGGGCCGAGTTGATCACCGAGAAGCCACAGGTGGGTCATCCTCGAACCACCGTCCACCGACCCTCGTGTGCGATCACACGCAGCGTCATGCCGTATGCCTCGGAGACTGCGTCATCCGTGATGACCTCCCGAATCGGTCCCTGGGCCAGCGCGCGACCCGTGCACAGCACGATCGCGTGGGATGCCGTGCTCGGGATCTCCTCGAAGTGATGGGTCACGGTGATCGTGGTCGGCCCGCGTCCCCCAACGGCCATCGTCTCCAAATCCGCGACCACTCGCTCCCGTGCAGCGACATCGAGCCCGGCGGCGGGTTCGTCGAGGATCAGGATCTCGGGATCGGTCATCAGGGCCCGAGCGATCATGACGCGTTTCCACTCCCCGTCAGACAGGGTGCCGAGGGCGCGTTCAGTGAGGTCGCCCACCCCCCAGGATGTGAGCATGCGTCCGGCTCGCGCGATGTCCACCTCGTCGTAGACCTCACGCCATCTTCCGCGCATCCCGTGGACGGAGGTCGCGACGACATCCAGCACTCGTTCGTCCGCGGGAATCACTTCGTCATCGGCCGCGCCGACGAAACCGATGGACGGGATGATCTCCGAGAGGTGGACGGCCCCCATGTCATGGCCTACAACGGTTACCTCACCTCGGCTGGGGAATAACCGAGCTCCGGCGATCGCCACCAGGGTCGACTTCCCGGCACCGTTCGGGCCGAGGACGACCCAATGCTCGCCCGCGTGGACATCCCAACTGATGTTGTCGAGGATCCAGCGACCCCGTCGCACCACACCGACATCCCGCAGGCTCACCACCCTCACCGGGGCAGCCTAGAGTTCAGCCGCCCACTACCGTGTGCGCGTGCGTCGCACCCTCCTCATCACGGTCAACGGAGTCGACCGACCCGGTGTCTCCAGTGCGATCTTCCGGGCGTGCGGAAGTCACCCCGTACGCGTGATCGACACCGAACAGCTCGTGATCCGCGGTCGCCTCGTCCTCGCCGTCCTGCTCGAGGGAACTCTGGACGACGCAGACCTCGATGCGTGCGCCAATGAGGTCGACCAGGTCGCTTCGGCGATGGGCATGGATGTCGAGGTCGCCATCGGTGAGCCTGAGTCGGCAGGTCTTCCCGATCGGAGATTCCGGGTAACGGTCCTGGGCAGCCCCCTGACCCCGGATGCGGTATCGCGCATCGCGTCGGAGGTGGCCACACACGGTGGGAACATCGATCGCATACATCGCATCGCGGACTATCCCGTAACGGCGCTGGCTTTCGACGGTTCCGGGGTGGATCCCGATGTCCTGCGACGTCCGCTGGCCGAGATTTCGAGTGACAGCGGGGTCGACATAGCGATACAGGATCAGTCCCTGGAGGCACGCGGGCAGTACCTGGTGGTCATGGACGTCGATTCCACGGTTATCCAGGATGAGGTCATCGACCTCCTTGCGGATCGCGCCGGGCGTCTCAGCGAGGTTGCAGCCATCACGCGATCGGCGATGGAGGGGGAGATCGACTTCTCCCAGGCACTTCGGCAACGCGTCGCGCTTCTCGAGGGACTTCCCGTAAGCGTTCTGGACGAGGTGCGCACTGCGATCACGTTGACTCCCGGGGCGCGGACCCTCTGCCGGACGCTGAAGCGGCTCGGCTACCGCATCGCCCTGGTGTCCGGTGGTTTCACAGCGGTTATTCAACCCATCGCGGATGACCTCGGTGTCGACGTTCTGCGGGCCAACGATCTCGATGTGGTCGATGGACGCCTCACCGGACAGGTGCGCGGCCCCGTGATCGACCGGGTGGCCAAGCGCGAGGTCCTCGAGGAACTCGCACGTACCTACCAAATCCCGCGCCGACGCACGGTCGCGATCGGCGATGGCGCGAATGATGTGGACATGCTCGCTGCCGCGGGTCTCGGGATCGCGTTCAACGCGAAGCCGGTTACCCGCGCGATCGCCGATGCGTCGGTCAATGTGCCCTACCTTGATTCAGTTCTCTTCCTCCTAGGAATCACGCGTGCCGAGATCGAGGAGGCCGACGCGCGCGAGGGGACACCCACACCGCGTCCTTAACGTGCGATGTGAAAGGCCCGAAGGCGAATTGCACCGCGATCGAATGTCTCCCAATGTTGATCGCACTCGAGCACGGCAAACGCTGACGTCGGGAACTTCTCCGGTGCTCCCGGGCCGACCCACGTGCGCAGCGCGTCCTCGAACCCGGGGTTGTGGCCGACGAGAATGACGGCGTCGGCAGGGCCACTCCTGCGAACACGATCCCCGATCGCGGCCACGTCCGCCTCGTAGAGATCGGGCGCGGGTGCCGTGCGGACATTCCGACCCCAGGCTCCGGAGACGAGATCCCAGGTCTGACGGGCGCGGACGGCATCGGACACCCACGCCAGCACCCACGGTTCCTGCGCAAGCTCCCGGTCGACAAGGGGGGCCATCAGCGGCGCTTCCCGACGACCACGCGCGGCCAGGGGCCGCTCATGGTCAGGCACCCCGTCGGGATAGGCGGACTTGGCGTGGCGCATGACGATGAGAAGGCCCATCACGCTCCCTGGGAGTGGACTCCACCGTCGACGTGCACGATTTCTCCCGTGGTCGCGGGGAACCAGTCCGACAGGAGGGCGACACAGGCTTTCGCGGCAGGTTCTGGATCGGTCAGGTTCCATCCGAGCGGGGCCCGCTGCTTCCAGACTTCCTCGAACTCCTCGAA
The DNA here is from genome assembly GCA_044375955.1 of Candidatus Nanopelagicales bacterium. Classification (GTDB taxonomy): domain Bacteria; phylum Actinomycetota; class Actinomycetes; order S36-B12; family S36-B12; genus VGCC01. The sequence goes on from JBILLS010000019.1 coordinate 29,452, forward strand.
CCCGGGGATACTCGATGCCGCCATCGTCCGGATCGGGCCGGCCGCGACGAGGTTGACTCGGATCCCCCGAGGACCGAGGTCGCGGGCGAGGTATCGGGATGTGCTCTCCATTGCGGCCTTCGCCACACCCATCCAGTCGTAAGTGGGCCATGCCACGGTTGCATCGAAATCCAGACCCACCACGGATCCCCCCTCGGTCATAAGCGGCAGGCAGGCCATCGTCAACGACTTGAGCGAATAGGCACTCACTTCCATGGCGGTCGCGACATCGGCCCATTCCGTATTGAGGAAGTTGCCACCGAGCGCGGCCGCCGGCGCGAAGCCGATCGAGTGCACGACTCCATCGAGCCGCTGGGTGTGCACACGAACGGAATCAGCCAGGGACTCGAGATCCTCGCTCTTCGTGACATCCAGCTCGATCGTCGGGGGCTCGGACGGTAGACGACTGGCCACCCTCCTCGTGAGCGAGAGAGCGCGTCCGAAGGAGGTGAGGATCACGGATGCCCCCTCCTGCTGGCACAGGCGTGCGATGTGGAAGGCGATCGATTGATCCGTCAACACTCCCGTGACGAGGATCGAGCGACCATCGAGGATTCCCACGTATCTCCCTTCAGTGCCCCATGCCAAGGCCACCGTCGACCGGGAGGATGGCGCCGGTGACATATCCCGCGTCGTCCGAACACAGAAACGTGACCACTCCTGCCACCTCGTCCGGCGACGCGTAGCGACCCAAAGGTATCGAGGTCAGGATCTGTTCCCGCCGGGCGTCGTCGAGTTCCGCGGTCATGTCGGTGTCGACGAACCCGGGGGCGACGACATTGACCGTGATGCCACGCGGGCCCAACTCACGGGCGAGTGAGCGGGTCACACCGACCATCCCCGACTTGGAAGCCGCGTAGTTGACCTGGCCGGGGCCGCCCATGGTTGCGACGACCGATGACATGAAGACGATCCGGCCCCAGCGCGCCCGGATCATTCCTCGCACCGCCGCGCGGGTCAGACGGATGGGGCCTGCGAGATTGGTCTCGAGGACACTGTCGATGTCCAGATCCGTCATGCGCATCAGCAAGGTGTCTGCGGTGATGCCCGCGTTATTGACAAGGGCGATCACGGGTCCGTGCGCATCCGTCACAGCCGTAAAGGCACTCTCGATCGATGAGGGACTGGAGAGGTCCATCGCCACCGCGTCGAGGCCCTCGGGCGCCGTGCCCGACCTGGACCCCACCACAACTTTCCAGCCAGCGTCCCGCAGCCTCAGCGCGCACGCCAGGCCGATCCCGCGGTTGCCGCCGGTGACGAGCGCAACTCCCTCAGGACGCATGCATCGCCTTCCGATCGTCGATGCGCGAGAGAATAATCCCAAGCGGGATGAAGATCAGTGCCAACCATGATCCAAGCACGGGTAGGAATGCGGTTGCGATTCCCACGACGAGGAATGCGAATCCGAAGATGAACCCCCTACGAGGACGGGTGATGAGCTTCGCCTCGGCGTCGCACAGCTCAGGATGCCGCTGCGCATGTTGGCCGATGAACGCCGCACTCCAGGAGATCACGGCGAGGTTCGACCAGTAGAGGAATCCGGTGCCACCCATTCCGCGGTCCACATCGCTCCCGGCCACGCCGATTCCTTCGCCGTACATGGCGCTCGTCCATGGCAGGACCACGATGCCGAGCAGCCACAGCAGGTTGAGCCAGAAGATCGCAGCGTCGAAAGCGACAAGCCGATGGAAGACGCGCAGGTGTGCCTGCCACATCACGGCCACCACGACGAACGTGAAGCCGAAGGTGATCAGCTCACTCGAGTTGTCTGCAATCACCTGCCAGACAGAATCCTCGGACTGCGTTGCCCGGAGGTTGATGATGGAGAGGACCAGAAGGGTGATTGCAACCGCGGTCACGGCATCGGTGAAATTGACCAGTCGACCAAAGGACCGCTTGTCCCACATGTCAGGAATCCTCGAGGCGGTAGCCCACTTTCACTGTCACCTGGAAGTGGTCGACCGTGTTCTCCCGCACGTATCCACGGATCTGCTCCACCTCGAACCAGTCCACGTGGCGCCGCTGGTCACCAGCCCTCGCCACGGCATTGCGGACCGCAGCTTCGATGGACTCCCGGGAGGTGCCCACGATCTCGGTTATCCCATACGCGCGATCAGCCACGACCATCTCCTTCCCTCGCGCGCAGCCTAGGGCTCACATGGCGCGAGCCACCTTTCCCCCGTACCGTTGAGGCGTGGCCCAATCCCCGGAGAGCGTGCACACCATCACGGGTGCCCAGCGCGCGCTATCCGACGAGCAGACCTCCCGCACCCGGAAGTACCTGCTGTCCATGGGAATCCGCACGGCCTGCGTTCTGGGGGCCATCGTCGTGCCGGGCTGGCCACGGTGGGTACTGATCGCCGGGGCGGTGGTGCTCCCCTACTTCGCCGTCGTCATCGCGAACGCTGGAAAGTCCCGGGATCGGTCGGGTGAACTCGGCGTGGCCCCTCAGCCACAGGCCAGTCTCCCCGCCTCTGGCACGGCGATCGAAGGGGTCATCGTCGAGCCGGATCGATCGGGGAGCTAGCCGCTTATCCTGCTGGTGTGTGGGCACTACTCCGAACCGGGCGGTGGATCGGCTTCACGGTCGCTGTGCTGTCAGCGATCATCGCCTTCGGACTCCTCAGCGCCTGGCAGTGGAGCCGCGCGGAGGAGCGTCGTCTGGAACGGGTCGAACTGACCACTCGCCTCACGGCGGAGGCCCAGCCGCTGGCCGCGGTCGATGGCCAGCCAGCCGAATACACCAGGGTCACGACCGTCGGGGCGTTCGTCGAGGGCAGTGACAGGCTCGTGCGTTCACGACCGCAGGGCGGCGGCAACGGCTTCTGGGTGGTCTCCGCACTGGAGCCACGTGATGTGCCGGGGAGCCATATCTGGGTCGTGCGCGGTTGGATGCCCTCCGAGACCGCAGCGACGACGTCGATCCCAGTCCCCCCGTCCCCTCCGGGTATCGCCTCCATCTCGGGATACCTGCGCTACTTCGAGGACACCGGTCGGACACCATCGGATCTCCCGAGCGGACAGATCACCGCGGTCAGCACGGCTCAACTCCCCACACTCGAGGGCGACACCTTTCCGCGCTGGGTCCAGTCATCTCAGGACGAGCCGGGCCTGGAAGTCCTGCAACTGCCGGACATCGATGAGAGTCGGAACATCTCCTACGCGGTGCAGTGGTTGCTCTTCGCGGCGGTCGCCATTGGCGGCTGGTTCATATTCCTGCGCCGGGAGGCGCGCGAGGACGCTCAGGAGTCCGAGCCGGCGAACTGAGTCGTGTACAGGTCCGAGTACACGCCCCCGAGTCCGATGAGTTCCCGGTGCGTTCCACGCTCGACGATGCGGCCATGGGCGACCACCAGAATCTGATCGGCGCGCAGGATGGTGGAAAGTCGGTGCGCAATCACCAGCGAGGTCCGATTGGCCAACGCGGTGTCCAACGCCTGCTGCACGAGTACCTCGCTTTCGCTGTCGAGGTGGGCGGTCGCCTCATCGAGGATGACGATCCGCGGAGCTTTCAGAAGGACCCGGGCGATGGCGAGCCTCTGCTTCTCTCCCCCTGAGAGGCGGTACCCACGGTCTCCCACGACCGTGTCCAAACCATCCGGCAGCGTTTCGATGACATGCCAGATATGGGCGGCTCGGCATGCTGCGACCATCTCCTGCTCGTCCGCCGCCGGGCGGGCGAAGGACAGGTTGGCGCGGATCGTGTCGTGAAAGAGATGCGAGTCCTGCGTGACGGCACCGATCGCCTCCCGCAGCTCCTGGGGCTCTACCTCGGCGGCATCGACTCCACCGATGCGCACCGTCCCCGACGTGGGGTCATAGAGGCGGGCGACCAGAGCGGTGATCGTGGTCTTGCCAGCGCCGCTCGCCCCGACCAAGGCCGTCATCGTGCCCGCCGGCACCTCGAAACTCACGTGATCAAGTACGGCGCTTGCCGGCCGGTCCACCTCGGTGACGGCGATGGACTCCAGGCTGGCCAAGCTCACATCCCGGGCCGCCGGATACTGGAACGAGACATCCACGAAGTCGACGCTCAGCGGGCCTGGCCGCAGCGGACGTGGATGCACCGGGGGCGCCACCATCGGGGCCAGTTCCAGGACCTCGAAGACCCGCTCGAACGACACCAGGGCTGTCATGACGTCGACGCGCACATTCGACAGCGCGGTCAGCGGGCCGTACATCTGGGCCAGAAGTGCCACCAGGGCGATGAGCGTCCCCAGGCTGATCGCTCCGGCGATCACCAGATTCCCCCCCACCCCGTACGTCAGCGCGGTCGCAAGGGCCGCCACGAGAGTCAGGGCGGTGAAGAAGTACCGGTTGGCCATCGCGATCCGCACGCCGGTGTCGCGCACCTTGGCCGCCTTGCCGGCGAAGAGGGAAGCCTCGCGTCCCGGGTCTCCGAAGAACTTCACGAGCAGCGCCCCGGCCACATTGAAGCGCTCGGTCATCTGCGAGGACATCGAGGCATTCGTCTGCATCTGTTCCCGGGTGAGAGCCTGGAGGGCCCGGCCCATGTAGCGCGCGGGGACCAGGAACAGCGGAAGGAGGACCAGTGCGAGAAGGGTGATCTGCCACGACAGCGCGAACATCGCCACCAGGACGATCACCAGGGTGATGAGGTTGCCCACGACACCCCCGAGCGTGGACGTGAAAGCCTGCTGCGCACCGATGACGTCGCTGTTGAGCCGTGAGACGAGGGCTCCCGTCTGCGCCCTTGTGAAGAAGGCAACAGATTGCCTCTGCACGTGGTCGTACACCTGCGTGCGCAGGTCGTAGATCAACCCCTCACCGATGCGCGCCGAGTACCACCGGCCCACGAGTCCCAGACCGGCGTCCGCGATTGCCAGTACAGCGATCAATACCGCCGTCCACGTCACCAGCGCCGCGTCTCCGACGCTGATTCCGTCATCCACGATTCGGCGGAAGAGGAGCGGCTGCGCCACCGCGAGGACTGACGCCACGGTCACGGTGACGAGGAATAGCACTATGAGGCTTCGGTAGGGTATTGCGTACGACAGGATCCGGCGCACGACCGAGCGCTGCAGCCGTGACTGCGCAACGGACCGGTCTCGCGTGAAGGACTGATAGGTCTGCCAGATGTTGTAGTTGCTCATCGGGACAGCTCACGCATGAGCTCACGCATACGCCGCATCTGCGCATGGCGCTCGGTGGTCCATGGTTCGGCGCCTTCGGCGACGCTCGCCATTACCTGCTTGACCGCACGAAGGGCACCCGCGTTGCTCGAGCGCAGACGCTCGATGAGCTCCAGGACTGCGATCTGCGGCTCCCCGGAGCGTGCTGCGGCCAACCCCCAGTCGTATGCGGTGTCGCCCGTGATGGGCAGGCCACTCGTCAATGCGAGTGCCCGGGAATACCCGAGCACCGGGAACAGGGCGGCGCTGGCGCCGAGGTCGGGGATGATCCCGAGGGCGGTCTCCCGCAAGACCAGGTTCGCATCGGGATGCACCACCATCAGATCCGCGGCCAGCGCGAGTTGAAAGCCGGCGCCGATGGCGTTGCCTTGGACTACGGAGAAAACGTGCGCATCAAGCGTGCGCCACATTCCGAATGCTGCTTGTGCATCGCGGATGAATGCATCGAGCTCCTCATCCGAACCGTGCGCGAGGGAGATCAGTGAGACATCCGAGGAACCAGGGACGAACAGTGCGCGGTCAAGCCCAGCACTGAAATCCGGATCCGCTCCATCGAGGATCACGAACCGGATTTCCGGCGTGACCAGCTCGGCCACACCGCGAAGATCCGCCCAGGTCTGCGGTGTCTGCGCGTTACGACTCTCGGGTCGGTCCAGACGCACCCGCAACACGTCGGGGTCGTCCTGCCAGATGCGTAGGCCACCGGGTGTGTTCATGCCAGTTCCACCAATCCCGCGTAGTCGTCGCTCCAGAGGTCTTCGTCGCCATCCGGCAGGAGGACGACCCGCTCCGGCGCCAAGGCTGCCACGGCGCCCGGATCGTGGCTCACCAGCACCACCGCACCCCGATACGACGCCAGGGCCGCAAGAACCTCCGTGCGGCTTGCCGGGTCCAGGTTGTTGGTCGGTTCGTCGAGGAGGAGCACGTTCGCCCCGGACACCACCAGGCAGGCCAGGGCGAGGCGCGTCTTCTCACCGCCGGACAGGACACTCGTGGGCTTCTCGACCGCGGAGCCCTGGAAGAGGAAGGAGCCGAGGACGGTGCGTCGCGATGTCTCGTCGAGGTCAGGCGCCGCCGAGG
>JBILLS010000049.1:0-11424 GCA_044375955.1 Candidatus Nanopelagicales bacterium
GATGTTTCAAGCGTCACCTTGGATCACCTTTATCTGCGGCCCGAAGCGCCGATCCTGCTGTGCGACCGCCGCTCGGACCCCGAACGCCTGGCCGCCGACACCCCTCTCGCGCGCGCGGTCACCACACTCGATGCCACCAGCATCCCGCGGGCCCAGGCAATCCTTGCCTCGCTCATTGCCGATGATGCCCACCGAGGGGATCGGCTCCGAATGCGCTCCCACTACTTCGGTGCCGGTGACCCCGGAGAGAGCACTCGCCGATTCTGGGACCAGATCGATCGCGCCATCAGCGACCATGACACGGCGGTGCGTAATCTGAACCGCACTCGCGTGACCGGGGAGGTCTGATGTCGCTGCAGGCGGTCATCCTCGCGGCCGGTATGGGAACACGCCTGGGGCGCCCATGGCCCAAGCCCCTGACTCCGCTGTCCGATGGCCGGACGATCATGCAGCAGCAGATGGACAACCTTCGGAAGATCTTCGCCGACGAGGTTCGGGTCACGACGGTCGTGGGCTTCAAACTCGAGCTCATCCTCGAGGCCTTCCCGGATGTCTCATATATCTACAACGAGGCCTACGACCAGACCAACACGAACAGGAGCCTGCTGAAGGCGTTGCGACTTTCCGGCCCCGGTGGAGTGCTGTGGATGAACGGCGACGTGGTCTTCGATCCCTCGCTCCTGACTCGGTGCCTCCCCTCACTCGACGCGGATACCTCCTTCATCTGCGTCAATACTGCGGCCGTGGGTGAGGAGGAGGTCAAGTACACGGTGGACGACCAGGGATACGTGGCACTCCTGTCCAAGCAGGTCCCGGGTGCGCTCGGCGAGGCCGTCGGCATCAACTACGTAAGCGCCTCCGACAAGGAGCTCCTCATCACCCGGCTTGCCGAGTGCGAGGACGGGGACTACTTCGAACGTGGCATCGAGATCGCGATCGAGAAAGACGCGATGCGGGTGTCACCGATCGATATCTCCGACCTGTTCGCCGTCGAGGTCGATTTCGAAGAGGACCTCTCTCGCGCCAACGCGCATCTCTAACGGGCAAGGGCCGCGAAAAGAAGCTCCCATCGATCCAGGACGGCATCGAGTCGGTACTCCTCCATGGCTTGGCGCCCACGAGTGCCGAGTTCACGGCGTCGTTCCCGATCCCGCATGAGCGAGGCGAGACCCGAGGCCAACTCCGCGGGCTCGACGAGAACCCCCTGACACAGGACTCGCACGCCGGACGAGCAATCCACTGCAACGCACGGGACACCGCTCGCCTGCGCCTCCGCGAGAGCCATGGGCAACCCCTCCGTGCGCGAGGGGAGCATGCCCACTCCGATTCCAGACCAGAAGTGGGTGGGATCGCTCACCGGGGCAAGGACCTCGACGCGTGGGAGCGTCGCTGCACGGCGGGTGATCTCGTCGCGCAGGGGGCCAGCTCCCGCGATGCGCAGGCTCCACTCCGGGAAGTCGGCGGCCAGGGCACTCCATACATCCAGAGCCCGGTCCGGCCCTTTCTCGTGCGCGAGACGTCCGAGGTAGCCGACGACGTTTCCATCCGGGTTGCTGGCCGCAGGCCAATGGGCCAGCGGATTGGGCATCACGCGCACGTTGTTCAGCCCGCTTCTCTCGAAGGCGCGGGAATCCTCAGCCGTCAAGGCCAGGAATGCGTCGACATCCCGATACGAGCTAAGGATGCGCCGAAGGTCGCGACCACTCGCGGCCGCGGCGAAGGATCCGTGGTACTGACCGATCACGATCCAGCCCTCGTAGCCGGCGTCGGCCAGGATCTCCATCGCCCACACCTGCGCGACGACGATCACTCCAGGTCGATCGCCCTCGAGCATCCGACGTAGGCGCCTGACGGCCGACGCCCGCAGATCGCGACGCCTCTGCTTCGTGGAGCTGTCCGTGGCCGTAGGCCACACCTCGTCCATCAATCGGTGTTCGCGGTAGCCGCCTGCGCTCGGATAGGTGTGCGGTGACGGAAACGGGGTGATGCCCACGAGATCCACCGTGTGGGTGCGACCGAAACCCTCGGCCAGGGTGCGCACCACGCGCTGAGCACCGCCCACCTCGTCGATGTTGTTCGCCATGATCACGACCCGCATCAGCGACCACCCAGCCGCTCATCGACAGCGTCGAAGAGTGCGTCCTGCTCGCTCACGGCGCTCGTCAACGGTGGCAGGAGATAGCGGGCGGCTCCTCGGTCGGGTCGATAGGCGATCGCATCCGGATGCGCCGCGAGCAGGAGCGGATCATCGGTGATCACCACGGCACTCATGGCGATCACGTGATCCACGCGCATCCGGCGCACATCCCATACCCACCCACGCATGCGGAACGGGACCGGGGGCATGTGTTCGCCACCGACCAGGAGTACCGCGCGGGAGCCGAACCGTTCATTCCATGTGTCGAGATCGAACGGCACCCGGCGCCACGGCTCCGGGAGATCCGACATCGGCAGATAGGCGACGAACACGCGATCGACGACCGTGGGCAGGCCCGGCTCGGCCGGTGTGCGTGAACGCATGAGCAGACGGCGCATCAGGGGAAGCACGCCACGTGACTCCCCCGTGGCCCGCCAGGCCAACTCGGCGCGCTCGCGAGGCTCCTCGCGCACACCCGCCGCCCCGCGCGCGCGAGCCAGCGAGCGCAGATCGAAACTCGTCGGCGTGCACCGGGTGCGCACCGGGGTGGAGTTGATTCGACCATCCATGCTGAGGATGACGCGGATCGTTCCCCGGTCGCTGACGCTCACGAGCCGGTGTGGCGCCAGGGACAGCGGGCCGACTCCGCGCCAGAGGAGCGCATCGCCGTCGCGACCGCTCGCCTCGAGCGGCAGGCGCAGCACCGGCTGGCCTCGTCCATCGCACCAGGCGAGTTCTGCCCCCACACCGCGAAGATCACCCAGATGGTCCACGGTCCGCACATAGACGGTCACGTCATCGCCATCCCGCTCGTACACCTCGACGGTGTGCAGGTAGCGGCGCATCTCGAACGGCAGGTCGACCAACCGGAGGGAGGTCACATCGAGCCAGTCCCGGGAGGGGCGATCGAGTACCTCGATGTGGGGATCGCGTTCGAAGAGCACGCGATCGCCGTCGCTCACGAGACGGCTGTCGACCACCGCCCCCCACTTCTCGAAACGCATTGCGCGTCGGACTCCCTCCACGTCCCCACGCAGGAGATGGAAGAACGCCACGCGCAACGCTGGTCGCACCTGTCCGTAGGCATCGACCGGAACGGTGCGCACGTACGCATCTAGTTCCGCCATGACATCGCGCGCGGACTTCTCATCCGCATCCAGCATGGTGGACAGGTAGAGGTACCCCTCGTGACGGAGGAACTTCACGGCCTTCGCCTGCGCCCACTCGGGCCGGGTGACGAGCATGGCGTCCATCACCCGATTCACGGTGACACGGTCCCGAGCATTCCGAGATTGCGCCCGACCCTGGGTGATCGATCCCTCCTCGGCACCTTTGTCGACGTACCAGCGGTAGACGACCGGGGTGATCACTGCGACACGTGCGGCGGCGAGCAGACAGGCAAGGGTGAAGGGCTGATCCTCGAAGAGCACCCCCTCGGGGAATTGGATCCCATGGCGTTCCAGGAGTTCTCGTCGGAAGATCTTGTTGGGCACGATGGTGTCGTAGAGCAAAGCGGCATCGAATCCCGTGATGACCTGCTCGTCCTCGTGGAGATCGGGACGCCACCGGGTCGCCTCCCCCGTCAGGACATCTATGCGCTCCGCAGTCCCACACACCATGTCGGCCTCAAGACGCTCCGCGGCCTCGAGCAGGTTCGCGCAGGCGTGCATCTCGAGCTCGTCGTCGGAGTCACAGAACATCACCCACGGTGCCCGCGCATGGGCAAGCCCGGTGTTGCGTGGAACACCGCACCCACCCGAGTTTGTCGGCAACCTTTCGTAACGGATCCGCGGGTCCGCACTCATGGCGGCACGGATAAGTTCCTCGGTCCCGTCGGTCGAGGCATCGTCCACGACGATGATCTCGATGGCGTGCAGGGTCTGGCCCTGGATCGACGCGAGCGCGCGACCGATCCGAGCCTCGTCCTGATACCCGATGAGGATGACGGAGACGAGTGGCTCAGTCATCGACACCCCGGATCTGATTCACCCGATCCAGGAGAACCTGCGCGCGGGCAAGGAAGCTCTGTTCGCGCGCGACTCGATCCGACGCTTCGCGACGTTGCGCCTGCGTGGGGAGGTTCCCCTCGGGGCCCAGGAGCCGGGCGAGGTCGTCGAGATCGCGATAGGTGCGTACGTAGTCACCGAATACGCCCGTCATTCCCCGTGCGGGGTCGGAGACCACCGCCGCACCCGCGGCCACCGCGTCGAAGAGTCGATTGGAGAGGAAGCCCGATTCCGCCATGTCCCGCCAGTGGTCGTTGAGAACGACGCGGGCGCTCGCGTAGGCGAGCGGAACTTGATCGTTGGGGAGGAATTCCCCGGCCCACAGTTGGTCGGGAATGAGCCCCTCCCATCCAGTCCCGTAGACCATCGGTTCGACGCCGGCCGCGATCGCATCCCGCACGATCGGGCGGAACTCCCCTCGCGTGTTGCCCACGAAGATCACCCGGCCCGACCACGGTTCACGTGCCCGCTGCGGGTGGAAGCGTCGGGGATTCGTCGCCTGGAGCAGGGGTGTCACCGGAACTCGTGCGTCTGCTCCCCAGGATTCCGAGGCGGCGAAGACCGCGTCGAAATCACGTGGCTCATCGGAGTCCACCAGTTCGGGATGGGAGATGACCCAGAGCACCCAGGTGGCGTTCCCGCGTCGGGGGTGCACCCGGCGCAGGCCTCGCAGGACCACTACGACGTCGTCCGTTTCCCGCGCCGCCGCACCTGCCCCCGCACGGGAGACCACCGTGACCTGTTGATCGAGTTCGCGCAGGGCGTCGGCCAGGTCTTCCGCGAAATAGGTATCTCCCCATGCGCGCCCTGGCTCACCCTTGGGCGCAGACGTGACGATGGACCAGGTCCATCGCGGCTCTCGCCGCCACCACGGGGGCACGGCGTCAGCCTGCCACGCCACCGCGCAAGAACCCGACGCCCCAGGCGCCGTGCATGGTCGCGAACACTCCGGGAAGTCGCACCAGGGTCCGCCAGTCGCGTGCTCCAGCCGACACACTGGCGGCGAGGTTTCCCAGCGCATAGACGGCCACGGGCGCTAGCCCACCGGCGACCACCCACCCCTCGCCGACCACCGCACCGACGACTGCGACGACGATGCCCACCGCGAGGACCGCAACAGTGACGGGAGCCGCCAGGTAACGCAGTGAGACGGTCTCCGGATGGCGACGCACGACCTCGCGTCGCCATCGTCCGTAGTCGTAGTACTGACGCGCAAGTGCGCGCAGTGTGGACCGAGGTCGGTAGGTCACCGACATGCGCGGCGTGAACCAGACCACGCCGCCTGTCTCACGGATGCGTAGGTTCAACTCCCAGTCCTGAGCACGCACCATCGACTCGTCATAACCTCCGACCCTTGTCAGCGCCTGTCTCTGGAAGCACCCGAGGTACACGGTCAGTGCCGGGCCTTCGACCCCTCCGATATGGAATGACGCATCGCCTACCCCGAAACGCGATCGCATCGCGGTGGCAACGGCACGCTCCGTGTCCGTCTCCCCCTCGGCTGCCATGATCCCGCCCACGTTGTCGGCACCGGTGCGAATCAAGGTCTCCACACCCACACGCACGTAGTCGCGGGGCACGATCGCGTGGCCATCGACGCGCACGACGACGTCGGAATCCACTGCCCCTATCGCACAATTCAGACCCGAGGGTGTGCGCCCCGACGGATTGTCGACCACGTGGACGCGCGCATCCGCACGTGCCAGCTCCTCGGCGACGTCCCGTGTCCTGTCGCGGGATGGTCCGACGGCGAGGACGACATCGATCCGCCCCGCGTAATCCTGATCGAGGACGCGGGCCACGGAGGCGCGCAAGTGACGCTCCTCGTTCACCACCGGCATCACCACAGCGACGGACGGGTGCTCAGGCATCCGATCCCACCGTGCCGAGGGCGGCGTGGCGCAGCAGTCCCGGGTACTGCGCTGTGGTTTTGGTCAGGAAATGCTCATCCCGTACCTGCGCCGTGTTTCCCTGTGCATGACGCACGTAGACGTAGCCGAGACCGTGGGTGCGGTAGACGAGTCCCCCGGCACCGAGCACCTGATCGAGCAGTGCACGATCGACGGAGCGGGGAACAGGGCGCCAGCCGCCCACCTGGGCGAGGTCACCACGCGAGATCAGCAACGTGCCACCCGCCACGAACTCCGCATACTTCTCCGCCCGGTACGTGGGGCGGAACACGGTGGTGTCCTGCGCCGCGAGGTAGACGAAGTCGAGTGCCTTGCCCACCACCTGGGCACCGGAGTACATGCGCGCGAGCACGAGGTCCCAGATGTGCTCAGAGTCGTAGAAGTCGTCGTGATCCATCTTGGCGATCAAGGTGCCATCGGCTCGGGCCGATCCGGTGGCCAGCGCCTCGCCGAGGGTCGCCCCGGCGGGGACGTCGACGACGATCCATGGTTGCGACCATCCTGCGAGGTGGTCGGTGATCGCCAGCTTCACACCACCGTGGTTGACCACGACGAGTTGCAGGTGCGGGTAGGACTGGCGACGCACCATGTCCATGGCGTGCGCGACGAAGTCGGGACGATGGATCGCCATGACGATGCTGACCGTGGGCCAGCCACCGATCACCGGTGAGTTGTCACGCAGAGCCGTCCGCCTGGTCAGGACGGAGGCAACCTGCCACGCCAGCGTGTCCGAGGAATCACCGGGAATCTGATCCGCCACGACACCGCAGGCGGCCACTTGGGCACGTTGCCGCGATGTGAGATCCCCAGCACCCGTGATCACAGCAACATCCCGAAGTGCGCGTACCTGACTCCACGTGAGATCCCCGGCCAAGTCCAGGTCGCCGGCGGTCACCGCGCGGCCCACCGTGTCCGAGCGTCGACCCACGGGGCGGTGCACGAGTGGGTCCACAGTGGCCGTGAGGTCCACGCGCGAGAGATGCTCGACATGATCGCGCTCGGATCCGGCGATCAACCAGTCCGCGCGACGCACATGTGCATCGCGGGGCTCAGTACTGACGTCTCGGACGCTCTCGGCGAGTCGTCCACCGGTGTCCACCCCCGGCTCCCAGGTGAGGGCCGGGCTTCCCGTGGGCGCGGGTGCGAGCACTCGCAGGGCAGCACTGAGCACGACGCCCGCGTCACGCGGGGTCACCACATCGAGCTCGACGTGCGCACCCTTCCCGTCCGACGAATAGGCCAGCGTGCCGACACCGGGAATTCCGGGAGTCCCCCACCAGCCGGGGATCGGTGCCTTCCATGTGTCCATCCGGAGATGGACCCCATCGATCGCCCCGGCGCCGATGGACGCCGTCACCAGACGCCGAAGGGCACCGATGTCGTCGACGCGCACCTGCCAGGTGCCGCGACGGGCCCGCACGCGGGCCCCCGTGACGCTGGACACGGTCAGCACTGTAGGGGCGGTGGTTACGACTACCCTGACGGCATGGCGCATCGCCTCTCGGTGATCGGTACCGGCTACCTCGGCGCAACCCACGCGGCCTGCATGGCCGAACTGGGCTTCGAGGTGATCGGTGTCGACGTCGACCCCGCCAAGGTGGAGATGCTCGCGACCGGGAAGGTGCCCTTCTTCGAGCCTGATCTCGAGGATGTGCTCGCACGGAACATCGCGAACGGTCGACTCCGGTTCACCACCTCCTTCGCCGAGGCCGGCGAATTCGCAGACGTCCACTTCATCTGCGTCGGCACCCCACAGCAACCGGGCGCCCTCGCAGCGGATCTGACCCAGGTCTTCGGCGCGGTCGACGCGCTCGCCCCGCACCTGGGAGCCGACGACCTGGTGGTGGGTAAGTCCACGGTTCCCGTGGGGACCGCCGATGCCATCGCCGCCCGGATCACCACCGAGGTCGCATGGAACCCGGAGTTCCTGCGCGAGGGCTTCGCCGTGTCGGACACCCTCTCCCCCGATCGACTTGTGATCGGGGTGCGCAGCGCTCGAGCGGAAGCGATCCTGCGCGAGGTGTACGCACCCATCACCGACACAGGTATCCCGCTTCTCGTCACCGACTTCCCGACAGCGGAGTTGGTCAAGGTTGCAGCCAACTCCTTCCTCGCCACGAAGATCTCATTCATCAACGCGATGGCCGAGGTGTGCGAGGCCGCCGGCGCAGACGTCGTCAAACTTGCCGAGGCGATCGGATACGACCCGCGGATCGGCAACCGCTTCCTCGCCGCGGGCCTCGGATTCGGTGGCGGGTGCCTTCCCAAGGACATTCGGGCCTTCATGGCGCGTGCCGGTGAGCTGGGTGCGGAAGAGGCGCTGACATTCCTACGCGAGGTGGACCAGATCAACCTCCGTCGACGCAGTCACACGGTCGATCTGGCTCGCAAGATGCTCGGGGGCACCCTACGCGGCACGACCATCTGCATGCTGGGTGCCTCGTTCAAACCCGACAGTGATGACGTGCGTGATTCACCCGCATTGGATGTCGCGGTCGCTTTGGCCAACGCGGGCGCGTCCGTCGTGGTCACCGATCCCAAGGGTCTGACCAATGCGGAACGCGTCTATCCGACGCTCACCTACGTCAATGACATCGTGAAGGCGGTCACCGATACCGACCTGGTGATCCTCGGGACCGAATGGCGCGAGTTCCGCGAGCTGGATCCGGTCGCCCTTGCCGAGGTGACGGCAGCACCGCGCATCATCGACGCCCGCAATGCGCTCGATCCGGATGCCTGGCGTGCAGCAGGCTGGACGTACCGCGGACTCGGGCGCCCAGCGCGGTGACATTCACCCCACCCGACGACCCGATCGTGCGGGACCTCCTGACGAACAGCCGGCTCTGGTTCGTCGTGGGATTGGGGAACTCCCCCGAACGAGCCGCCTACCGAGTCGCCGCATTCCTGCAATCACTCGGGAAGCAGGTCGTGCCGATCCACCCGCGTGCCGAGGTGGTTCATGGCAGTCAGGGGTTTCGGACCATCGAGGAGGCGGTCGCGGTGCACGGGGTCCCCGACGTCGTCGACGTTTTCGTGCGCAGTGATCGCGCAGGTGAGTTCGCCGATCAGGCGATCACGGCCGGAGCGAAAGCCGTGTGGTTCCAACTCGGGGTACTCGATGACACCGCTGCCCAGCGCGTTGTCGATGCGGGAATGGTGATGGTCATGGATCGCTGCCCCGCCATCAAGTACCCGAGGCTCACCGCTCGCGCGTGATGCGCTCCCCCTTGGCACGGGCCTGCTCGTTCAGTCCCGACTGGTAGCTCTCCATCGCGTCCAGGAGTTCCGGAGTCGCCAATCCCAGCATGCGGATGGCGAGGAGACCGGCATTGCGCGAGTTGCCGATACCCACGGTGGCAACCGGAACACCCGCCGGCATCTGAACGATCGACAGGAGTGCATCCATACCGTCGAGGCTGCCCACGGGGACTGGGACGCCGATCACCGGAAGTGCGGTCACCGAGGCGAGCATGCCGGGTAGGTGCGCCGATCCCCCCGCCCCGGCGATGATCACGCGGATCCCGTCTGCCCGGGCACGCGATCCGAAGGCCACCATTTCGTGCGGCATACGGTGGGCGGAGACCACGTCGACCCGATGGGGCACGCCGAAATCGTCGAGAACCAGGGATGCGCCTTCCATCACCGACCAGTCGGAGTCGCTGCCCATGCACACGGCGACGAGTGCCTCACTCATCGATGACCCCCATGAAGTAATCGGCGGCGTGCCGGGCGCGGGCCAGGAGTACGGGAAGGTCTGCTCCCACCGCGGTCACATGCCCGACTTTACGTCCCGGTCGAACCTCCTTGCCGTAGAGATGCACGTGCAGCGCAGGATCACGGGCCATCACATGGCGGAACGCGGAGTACAGATTGGGGACCTCGCCACCGAGGATGTTCACCATCACCGCGTAGGGAGCGATAGCCGTGGGCGCGCCTAAGGGAAGGTCCAGAACGGCGCGCAGGTGGTTCTCGAACTGACTCGTCACCGCACCCTCGATCGTCCAGTGCCCGGAGTTGTGCGGGCGCATGGCCAGTTCGTTGACCAGGACGGCCGATCCCGTGTCGAACATCTCGACGGCGAGCATGCCGGTGACACCCAGGCTCGCGGCGATCTCGAGGGCGAGCCTCTGGGCCTCGATCGCCTGATCATCGGAGAGCTCGGGTGCCGGGGCGATCACCTCCGCGCAGATGCCGTCACGCTGCACCGTCTGCACCACGGGGTAGGTCACCGACTGACCCGAGGGGGATCGCGCAACCTGCGCGGAGAGTTCGCGAACGAAGGCAATGCACTCTTCCACCAGCCACACCGCCCCCGGAGGAAGTGGCGTGGACATGGCCGCTGCGATGTCTGCGGCTGACTCGATTCGCCACACTCCGCGGCCGTCGTAGCCGCCACGTGAGGTCTTGAGGATGATGGGGAATCCCACCGACTGCGCGAAGTCGATCGCACCGTGAACGGTTTCGACTACGGTCCAGCGCGGAGCCGGGAACCCGGTGAGGGCCCTCCTCATGTGCGCCTTGTCCTGGGCGTGGAAGAGCGCCGACGGGCCGGGACGCACCGCCACCCCACGTGCCTCCACCTGCTCCAGGATCGACGGCGGCACGTGCTCGTGATCGAAGGTGATGACATCGCATCCCTGGGCGAAGTCCAGCACGGCATCCGGGTCGTCATGCGCGCCGATGCGGACGTCGGCGACCACCTGCGCGGCGGACTCCGACCGGGATGTGGCCAGGATGCGGAAATCGACACCGAGGGCGGCTGCGGGAGCAGCGGACATTCGGGCGAGCTGACCACCGCCCACCATGCCCACCCTGGGTGCGCCGATGTCTCGCGTCACGAACTGAATCTACTTCGCTGGTGATTCAGCGACTACTACTCGTTCCCGCGCCGACGCCTCTCGTCGCCCTCGATGTACTCGTAGATGCTGCGCTGCATCTGTTCGACATCGGGAACATCCTTGACCGTCAGGCCATCGTTCTCACCCGCGGACTGGATGAGGAGCGCGCCGTAGTTCAGAACTCGACCCATCGGGGGAACCTCGAACGAGACGTTGTTGACCTTCGACAAGGGGATGTCCTTGCCACGGCGGGAGATGATTCCCGAACGCACGATGATGCGTCGATCGGTGAAGACGTAATCAGTGGTGACCCAGCGCAGGAACGGCAGTAACGCCCACAGGATGACAATCACCACGCCGCCAGCGACGAATACCCACCGGAGCCACTCCCATCCGGGGAGGGTGGATGCGACCCACGACAGCAACACGACGAGCCCGATGACGGTGCCCAGGAAGATCAGGCCGGGGACGAACAGTGCGCGCCAGTGCGGGCGGGTCTCGAACTTGATTACTTCACCGGGGGCGAGGAGCTT
>JBILLS010000055.1:0-9525 GCA_044375955.1 Candidatus Nanopelagicales bacterium
TTTGCGGGGTATCCCATGACGTGATCGTGGCATGGATGACATCCCCTGCGCTGACGGACACGGGAGTTGCTCCGTCCATGACGATCAGGTGCCCATCGTCGTCGACTCCCGACGCGGTTCCACTCACGCTCGCGCCTCCGGGGAGTCGGACGATCACCTCACGGCCCAGGGTGAGGCACGCGCTTCGGAATTCGTCGAGGAGCCCGGTGTCTTCGGCGCGCCATCGGGCACGAAGCTCCTCGAGGTTCACGAGGACTCGCGCCAGGAGTTCCTCTCGATCCGTACGGCCACCCTCCACGAGCACGGAGGTCGCCTCCGCGGTCGGTAGCGCCTCCTCCGTCCAGGCCACGTTGATCCCGATACCCACGATCGCCATGCTTCCGACGACCTCGGTCAGGAGTCCACCGATCTTGCGCTGCCCGACGACCAGATCATTCGGCCACTTGACGCCCACGCGGACACCGCACGCATCGAGGAGGGCCTCGCGGGCGGCGAGTGCTGCAACCATCGACAGAAGCGGCCAACGTTCCGGGGGGACTCCCACGAGAGACACCCGTACCGACATCCATAGCCCGGCACCGGCATTGCTCACCCAGGAGCGATCGAGTCGCCCGCGTCCCGCGGTCTGTTCGTCGGCCACGACACACACGCCCTCCGCATCACCCGGGTGGTGGGTGAGAACACCGTTCGTGGACTCGACACTGTCGAGTACGACGGGTGCGGGCCATGTTCCACCCAGCGCGCGCATGCGCGAGGCAACGAGCGAGGGATCGAGAGCACTCACGTGGCTAAGGTACGCAGTCAGGGAGGCCGCATGAGCGCCGCAACGGACGAGTCACAGGGGCCGGACCCCCGATCCACCTCGGGGAAGGCCGAGCTCCTCAGATCCCGACGCGCGGAGGCAGCCGCACTCCGCACGGAGGCGGTCGACAAGCAACACTCCAAGGGCAAGATGACCGCCCTGGAACGCATCGAGGCCCTCCTCGATCCCGGGAGCTTCCAGCCCATCGACGGCCTCGTCCGGCACCGGTCCCACAACTTCGGGATGGAGAACAACCGCCCCTTCGGTGACGGGGTGATCACCGGCTACGGCACCATTGATGGGCGTCAGGTGTGCATCTTCGCTCAGGACTTCACGGTCTTCGGTGGCTCCCTCGGCGAAGTCTTCGGCGAGAAGATCACCAAGATCATGGACCTGGCGATGAAGACCGGGTGCCCCATGATCGGGCTCAACGATTCGGGTGGGGCGCGCATCCAGGAGGGTGTCGTGTCACTCGCCCTCTATGGCGAGATCTTCAAACGAAACGTGCATGCATCCGGGGTCATCCCACAGATCTCCGTGATCATGGGTCCCTGCGCCGGAGGTGCGGTCTACTCCCCCGCCATCACGGACTTCACCGTCATGGTGGATCAGACCTCGCACATGTTCATCACGGGTCCGGACGTCATCAAGGCTGTCACCGGTGAGGATGTGGCTTTCGAGGATCTCGGTGGCGCCCGCACCCATAACACCAAGTCCGGTGTCTCCCACTACATGGCACATGACGAGAACGACGCACTCGACTATGTGCGGGCCCTGCTCTCATTCCTGCCGAGCAACAACCTGTCCGATCCACCGGTGTTCCCCACCGAGGTCCCCATGGAGTTCACGGATGAGGACTACAGCCTCGATCGGATCATCCCGGACTCCCCCAACCAGCCCTACGACATGCACCGCATCATCGAGGCGGTTCTCGATGACGATGAATTCCTCGAGACGCAGCCGCTCTTCGCACCGAACATGATCACCGGATTCGGTCGGATCGAGGGGCATGCGATCGGAGTCGTGGCCAACCAGCCGATGAATCTCGCGGGAACGCTCGACATCGACGCGTCCGAGAAGGCCGCGCGCTTCGTCCGCACCTGCGATGCCTTCAATATCCCGGTGCTCACCTTCGTCGACGTCCCCGGATTCCTCCCGGGGACAGATCAGGAGTGGGAGGGCATCATCCGCCGCGGGGCCAAATTGATCTATGCCTACTCGGAGGCCACGGTCCCGCTGCTGACGGTCGTCACCCGGAAGGCCTACGGCGGTGCATACCTCGTCATGGGATCGAAGAACCTCGGGGCGGACATCAATCTGGCCTGGCCAACGGCCGAGATCGCCGTCGTGGGAGCACAGGCCGCCGTCAACATCCTCTACCGCAAGGAGCTCGCCGCGGCGGAGGATCCGGAAGCGGAGCGCGCCCGCTTCATCGACGAATACACGCAGGCACTGGCCAACCCGTACATGGCCGCCGAGCGCGGATACATGGATCGGGTGATCCTCCCGCACGAGACACGCCTGCAAT
Source organism: Candidatus Nanopelagicales bacterium (assembly GCA_044375955.1). Taxonomy (GTDB): domain Bacteria; phylum Actinomycetota; class Actinomycetes; order S36-B12; family S36-B12; genus VGCC01. The sequence goes on from JBILLS010000055.1 coordinate 2,331, forward strand.
TGACACGTGCCCTGCGGGCTGTACGCAATAAGCGTGCGAGTCTGCCTCCGAAGAAGCACGGGAACATCCCACTGTGAGTGAGACTCCCCTGCTCCGCGTGGTGTCCGGCAACGCCACCGAGGAAGACATCGCGGCCATCCTGGCTGCCTTCGCGCAGATCCCCACAGAGGAGCAGAGCGCTGACGCGTGGACAGTCCGCACCAGTGGCCTCCGTAGACCTCTCGAGCACGGACCGTTGGCCTGGCGTATGTCCCTCCGGTGATGGCGCGCCTCGTTCTCGCTTCGCAATCACCTGCACGACTCACGGTGCTGCGTAATGCCGGTGTCACCCCGATCGTGCAGGTCAGCTACGTCGATGAGGATTCATTGGCACGCGAGCATCCGCATGCGACACCTGCGGAGATCTGCCTGATCCTCGCGCGGGCCAAGGCGGAGGCGGTCGCACCGCACTTCGCGGGTCAGCATGCATTTGTGCTTGGCTGCGACTCGGTCTTCGACGTCGATGGCGTTGCCTACGGGAAACCGGGCAGCGCCGCGCAGGCGAAGGAGCGGTGGGCGATGATGATGGGTCGCTCCGGAGTCCTGCGCACGGGACATTGGCTCATCGACCCCGACTCCGGGCGCGCCATCGGTGAGGTGGCTCACACCACGGTGCACATGGGGCACCTGAATGAAGCCGAGATGGACGCGTACCTCGACACGGGGGAACCCTTCCACGTTGCCGGAGGATTCACTCTCGACGCACTCGGCGGTGCCTTCGTCGAGGGTGTCGAGGGAGACCCCTCCAACGTCGTGGGGCTCTCGCTGCCGACCCTGAGACGACTGCTGGCCGAGATGGGGATTACCTGGACCGACCTCTGGGACGCCCGTCGCTAGAGTCCCGTCGTGCGCAAGGTGCTCATCGCCAATCGCGGGGAAATCGCCGTTCGCGTGATCCGCGCGTGCCGCGATGCATCGCTGCAGTCCGTCGCGATCTACGCCGACCCCGACCGTGAAGCACTCCATGTGCAACTCGCCGACGAGGCCTATGCACTCGGGGGCTCCACCGCGGCAGAGACGTACCTGAATATCGAGAAGGTCATCGCGGCTGCGACGAAGTCCGGCGCGGACGCGGTTCACCCCGGATACGGCTTCCTCTCCGAGAACGCCGACTTCGCTCAGGCGGTGATCGACGAAGGCCTGACCTGGATCGGGCCACCGCCGCACGCGATCCGCGATCTCGGTGACAAGGTGTCCGCCCGTCACATCGCGCAGCGTGCCGGTGCCCCCCAGGTCCCCGGGACACCGGATCCGGTGACCAGCGCGGATGAGGTCGTGGCCTTTGCCCGCGAACACGGTCTTCCCGTGGCGATCAAGGCTGCCTTCGGCGGTGGAGGCCGCGGACTGAAGGTCGCACGGACACTCGAGGAGATTCCGGAGCTGTACGAGTCCGCGGTGCGCGAGGCGATCGCGGCCTTCGGTCGCGGAGAGTGCTTTGTCGAGCGGTATCTGGACAAGCCACGCCATGTGGAAACCCAGTGCCTGGCGGATGCGCAGGGCAATGTCGTGGTGGTCTCCACCCGCGATTGCTCACTCCAGCGTCGTCACCAGAAACTCGTGGAGGAAGCACCCGCCCCCTTCCTTTCCCCTGCGCAGATCGAACGTCTCTACGCGTCTTCCAAGGCGATCCTCAAGGAAGCCGGCTACGTCAACGCGGGGACCTGTGAATTCCTCGTGGGCACCGACGGCACGATCTCCTTCCTCGAGGTGAACACCAGGCTGCAGGTCGAACACCCGGTCTCGGAGGAGGTCACCGGAATCGACCTGGTGCGTGAGCAGTTCCGCATCGCCGACGGTGGACTGATCGACTACCCCGATCCCGAGGTGCGCGGCCACTCGATCGAGTTCCGCATCAACGGCGAGGATCCCGGACGCGGCTTCCTCCCCGCCCCGGGAGCCCTGACCACCTTCACCACACCCAGTGGCCCGGGTGTGCGCGTGGATGCTGGATTCCAGGCCGGCGACGTGATCGGGGGCAACTTCGATTCCCTCCTCGCCAAACTCATCGTGACCGGCCGGGACCGGGCAGAGGCACTGGAACGATCACGCCGCGCACTCGATGAACTGCACGTGGTGGGGATCGCCACGGCCACCCCGTTCCATCGCGCCGTGGTGCGCGATCCCGCCTTCGCACCGCACGACCCCACGGAAACCTTCACCGTCCACACCCGCTGGATCGAGACGGAGTTCGATAACCAGATCCCCGCGTACGGCGCCACGGTCGACGGTGACGCTCCTTCGTCTCGGCAGAGTGTGATCGTCGAGGTCGGCGGTAAGCGCCTCGAAGTCACCGTTCCCGCAGGCTTCACGCGCTCCGGCAATGGCGGATCACAGAAGCGGAACAAGCGCACCCGGTCACGTGTGGAGCACATCGCCTCCGGGGATGCGCTGGTCGCACCCATGCAGGGAACCGTCGTCAAGGTCGAAGTCAGTGAAGGTCAGTCCGTGTCGAAGGGTGACCTCATCGTCGTTCTCGAGGCGATGAAGATGGAACAGCCGCTCACCGCTCACAAGGATGGGACGATCACGAACCTGCAGGCGACACCGGGGACCACCGTGCCGACGGACACGGTGCTGTGCGAGATCGTCGACGCCTAACCCTCGGTGATGCGGTTGCGGATCGCGGACACGTAGTCCGTGGGCGCACCCGCTGCTTCGGCGGCACAGGCAAGGGTTTCCAGGTACTCGGCGGTGGGCAATCCCCCCTCATAAGCATCTAGTACGTACGCCCAGGCGAGTACCTCACCATCCATCGTGTCCACGCGGACCCGAATCTTGCGCCACATCCCGAGCTCGACGTCTTCCCAGATATCAAGAGCCATCTCGTCAAGACGTGTGACGTCGTAGAGCATGGTGAACACCGACGACACGGCATCCTCGACCATCGTGCACATTGCACCGAAGCCGATCAGGTCCTCCCCCGCAAACGTCAGTCGCCAGCCACGAACCCACCCGATGCCCTGCGCCGGCGAGGCCGGTGCACGTTCGGCCATGCGGTGCGGGTCCAGGTTCATGCCGTAGGCGGCGTAGAGGGCCACGTGCCCAGGGTAGGTCTCCGCGGGCCCCGATGGAACGCTCACCGCGGTAGGCAAGGATGCTCGCCGTGACCCACGTCGTGATCATCGGAGGGGGACCCGGGGGGTACGAGGCAGCTCTCGTCGGCCGGCAACTCGGCGCGGACGTCACGCTCATCCACCAGGGCGTGGGTGGATCCGCGGTCCTGACGGACTGTGTCCCGAGCAAGGCGCTGGTCGCCACAGCCGGGGCCATGACCCAGGTCGCGGATTCCGGCGCCGTCGGTGTGCGCATCCATGGAACCTCGCCCGCGGCCTCCGATATCTCGATCGATCTGGCCAGGGTCAACGCGCGCATCCGAGAGATGGCCCGCACCCAGAGCGCGGATATCGCGAACCAACTGGCCGCGCAGTCCGTGCACCTCATCGAGGGACGCGGACGCCTGCTCGGTGAAAGCCGCGTCGAGGTTGGTGGCACCACCGTGAACGCCGATGTGATCCTGCTTGCCCCGGGCGCACGGCCGCGGACGATGCCCGACGCCGAACCCGATGGGGAGCGCATCCTCACGTGGGAGCAGCTCTATACGCTGCCCGCGCTGCCCGAGCACCTCATCGTCGTGGGATCCGGTGTGACAGGAGCCGAGTTCGCCTCCGCCTATCGAGGGCTGGGTTCCCAGGTCACCCTCGTCTCCTCGCGTGACCGCGTGCTCCCGAGTGAGGACGCCGACGCCGCACGGGTGATCGAGGAGGTGTTCGCCAAGCGCGGCATCACCGTGCTGCAGCGCTCCCGGGCCACCTCCGCGCACCGCACCGCGAACGGCGTCACGGTCACCCTCACTGACGGGCGAACCATCGAAGGTAGCCACGTCCTCATGGCGGTCGGGTCACTACCGAATGGCGATGACCTCGGACTCGAGACCGCCGGGGTCGCAACGGACGATCGTGGCTTCATCGTCGTCGATCGCGTCTCACGCACGAGCGCCCGCGGTGTCTACGCTGCCGGCGACGTCACGGGCGTGAACATGCTGGCATCCGTGGCCGCCATGCAGGGCCGCATCGCAATGTGGCATGCACTCGGTGATGCGGTCCTGCCGCTGGAAGTGACGAATGTGTCGAGCACCGTCTTCACCGCGCCCGAGATTTCCACCGTCGGTGTGTCCCAGGCGGAGATCGACTCCGGTGACGTCCGTGCTGATGTCTATCTCATGCCGCTGGCCACGAATGCGCGAGCCAAGATGGAGGAGATCGAACACGGATTCGTGAAGATCATCTGCCGCCGCTCGTCACGCATCGTGGCGGGTGCCGTCGTGGTGAGTCCGCATGCGAGCGAACTCATCCACCCGCTGACGATCGCGGTGGAGCAGCGGCTCACCGTGGATCAACTCGCCCAGACTTTCACCATCTATCCCAGCCTGTCGGGCTCGATCGCCGAAGCGGCGCGGCGCCTGCACCTGTCCGCGGAGTAGGTTTCCCGGGTGAGCTTCAACGCCGAGACCCAGGCGCTTCAGGACCGGGCGGCCGAGTCCGCGGCCACCCTGCGGGCACTCACCGGGGTGGACCACCACGACGTCGCGGTCGTTCTCGGGTCGGGTTGGGTTCCCGCAGCAGACCTGCTCGGGACAACGGTGGCGGGGTTCCCCAACACGGAGCTCCCCCACTTCTCCGCCCCCGCCGTGGATGGGCATGCGGGCACCATCCGCAGTGTCGATGCCGAGGGCATCCGCGTCCTGGTGTTCCTCGGGCGCACCCACCTCTATGAAGGAAAGGGTGTCGACGCCGTCACCCATGGTGTGCGCACAGCACAGCAGGCCGGGTGCCGCAGCATCGTGCTCACCAACGGATGCGGCGGACTCGACGCGTCGTGGAGTCCCGGGACTCCGGTCCTCATCAGGGACCACATCAATCTCACCGGCACGTCTCCCCTGCATGGCGCACACTTCGTGGATCTCACGGACCTTTACTCGCATCGACTCCGCGCCATGTGTCGCGAGATCGACCCGAGCTTGGCCGAGGGTGTCTATGCCCAATTCCGTGGGCCGATGTACGAGACGCCGGCAGAGATCGGCATGGTGCGCGCCAGCGGTGGTTCACTCGTGGGGATGAGTACGGCACTGGAAGCGATCGTCGCGCGATCGATCGGCATGGAGATCCTCGGAGTCTCGCTGGTGACCAACCTCGCCGCGGGCATGGCCGGACCCCTCAACCACGAGGAGGTCCTCGCCGCGGGCAGGGCGGCCGCCACGCGCATGGGCGGTCTGCTGGCCACGGTCATCCGTCGCATCCCATGAGCGTGCGCGCGCGAGCGGAGGCATGGCTCGCCGAGGATCCCGATCCGGACACCCGGGCCGAACTCACCGACATCCTCGACGACGAAACCCAGCTCGCCGACTGCTTCGCTGCGCGACTGCGGTTCGGCACGGCCGGGCTGCGCGGTGCCCTTGGTCCTGGGCCGAACCGGATGAACCGCGTCGTGGTGATGCAGGCGGCCGCTGGCTTGGCCGCCTACCTCACATCCGCGCATCCACATGGATGTGCGGTCGTGATCGGCTATGACGCGCGACACAAGTCCGACGTCTTCGCACGTGACACGGCAGCGGTCCTCACCGGAGCGGGAATCTCCGCGATGGTGTTTCCGGAACCGTGTCCCACACCCGTCCTGGCCTATGCGATTCGCCGCCTCGGATGTGCGGCGGGTGTCATGGTGACCGCGAGTCACAACCCACCGCGCGACAACGGCTACAAGGTCTATCTCGCTGATGGCTGTCAGATCATTCCTCCGACCGACGCCGAGATCGAGGCCGAGATCACGCGCATCACAAGACTGCCTCTGAGCGACATCCCCCTCGGGGAGGAGTGGGACACCCTGTCTGAAGACATCACCGACGACTACATCCAGCGGGCAGCATCCCTGATCCCCGCCAAGGCCGCGCGCGATATCTCTGTGGTCTACACGCCACTCCACGGAGTCGGTGGATCCGTCCTCACAACGCTCTTCCAGCGCGTCGGATTCGGTCCACTCACTCCGGTGGAGCAGCAGTTCGACCCGGATCCCGATTTCCCGACGGTCACCTTCCCCAACCCCGAGGAGCCGGGTGCGATCGACCTGGCCCTGACGACGGCGAGGGACGTGAACGCCGACATCGTCATCGCCAACGATCCGGACGCGGATCGGTGTGCCTTGGCCGCACCCGACCGCGATGGAACCTGGCGCATGCTCCGGGGGGACGAGCTCGGTTGCCTGCTTGCGTGGTGGATCACGCAGCGATCACAACCGTCGGAACGCCGCGTTCTTGCCCAATCGATCGTCTCGTCCTCCCTGCTCGCGAGGATCGCTGAGGCAACGGGGTACGACTACGCCCAGACCCTGACCGGCTTCAAGTGGATCGGCCGCATACCAGGTCTCGCATACGGCTATGAAGAGGCACTCGGTTATTGCGTCGACCCGGAGGCTGTCGGTGACAAGGACGGCATCACCGCCGCCCTCCTCACCGCAGAGATGTGTGCGCATCTGAAATTCGGTGGGTTCACCGTCAACGACGTTCTCGATGATCTGGCACTCACCTACGGCCTCTACGCCACCGATCAAGTCTCGGTTCGCGTCGTCTACCGGGAACGTATCCCGCGGATCGTGGCCCGACTTCGCGCCGATCCACCGCGTCACATCGGTGGGAAAGCGGTGCGAAGGTTCATCGATCTGGAGTCCTCCGAGTCCGATCTCCCCCCCACCGATGGTCTGCTCTTCGAACTCGACGGCAACGCCCGGGTGATCATCCGCCCGAGCGGGACCGAGCCGAAGGTGAAGTGCTACCTGCAAGCAGTCGTCCAGGTGACCGGGACCCTGGAACGTGCGCGCGCGCAGGCGGACGAGCAACTCCAAGCCCTCGCGGTGGACGTCGGCGCCTGGCTCACCTGAGCACCGCCGTCGCGGTGCTGACCGTCTAGTGGAAATGGCCCAATCTGCGGGCCTCGGCGGTGAGGATCTCGCGATGGTCAGGGTGCGCGATGGCGATCAGTGCCCGAGCGCGATCGGCGATCGATGCGCCCTGGAGTTCCGCAACCCCGAACTCGGTTGCGACTTTGTCGAGGGAATTCTTTCGAGTGGTCACCACTGCGCCGGGTGAGAGCTCGGGCACGATGCGCGA
>JBILLS010000009.1:0-55379 GCA_044375955.1 Candidatus Nanopelagicales bacterium
TGAACGACTGCCCACCCTGGGAGTACCGCGCGGCATCCATGAAGTCACTCTGACCACCCGAGCCCGATACGTAATGAGTGCCGAGGGACTCAGACGCGCATTGCCCGAGGAGGTCGATCTGCATGGTTGCGTTGATCGCCACGAAGTTGGGCTCGGCGGCGATCGTGGCGAAATCGTTGGTTTCATTGACGGCCCAGAACTCCACGGCTTGAGTGCCGTCCAGGAAGTCCAGCAGCGCCTGCGATCCCAGGGCATCGGTCGTTACGGCGAGACCGCGGCCAGAGCGCTTGCGTGCTCCCGTTGCTACGCCCGACTCAATGAGCATGCGCAGCCCATCGCCGAACAGCTCGGTGTGGATCCCCAGGTGCTGATGGCCGGTGAGGCGGGCGGCGATCGCCCCGGGAACTGCGCCGACCCCGATCTGAAGCGTGGAACCGTCGACGATCCGGTCCACCACATGGTCGGCGATGGCACGATCCACATCGGTCACCTCGGCCTGCTCGATGGTGATGAGCGGGTAGTCGGCCTCGCACCAGCCAGCGACGGTCGAGAGGTGGACGCGATGATGGCCCGGGGTGTGCGGCATGTGGGGATTGACCTCGAGGAACGTCGGAACCCGGCCCAGCAATCCCGCCGCGTAGTTGGCGCCGCACCCGAGACTGACGAATCCATACGGGTCCGGCGGGCTGCACGCGGCCACGAGAACGACGTCGGGCAGCGCCCGCATGAGGGCCGGCATGGCGGACAGGTCGGTGGGAACCAGATCCACCTCACCGCGCGCGAATGGTTCGCGGAGCGCCGGCGACAGGAAGTACGAGACGTAGCGAAGCCGCTGGGGGTCGAGTCTCCCGTAGTCACGCGACCGTAGGCCGAAGACTTGATGGATCCGGACACCGGTCAACCGCGCTTCCTCGGCCATCAGGGCATCGATGATGGTGACCGGTTCGCCATTGGCGGTCGGAACCACCACGTTGGCGTGTGGCCCGATGTGCTCGAGGATGGCGCCGGCCGGACTCGGACCGCTGAGCCTCATCCGAGGATCGTAGGCGCATGTGCGATGCCCGCACGGCCTCGGACTCCGACTGCCCGCGCCCCGGGATGCGGTGGACCCGCCCTGGCTACAGTGACGACGTGACCGCAACCGCGATCGGCTATACGAATGCTGAGCTCCGCGCCCTCCTCCATGGCCTGTCAGGGGTTGATCAGATCGGCGCCGAGGGCCGGGTCGCGATGCTGGGCACGCGCTCGATCAAGACCTCCTCGAAAAGCTTCGCCTTGGATCTCGCGATCCGCATGATCGATCTGACCACACTCGAGGGAATGGACACCCCCGGCAAGGTCACCGCCCTCTGCGCCAAGGCCCTTCACCCGGACCCGACGGATCCGACCTGCCCTCCGGTCGCGGCCGTGTGCGTCTACGGAGACCTCGTGCCCATCGTGCGCGCCGCGGTAGGTGACCGCGTGCACGTGGCGGCCGTTGCCACGGCCTTCCCGAGCGGTCGTGCCACCCTGCCCGTGAAGATCATGGACACCCACGACGCCGTCGCCGCCGGAGCGGATGAGATCGACATGGTGATCGATCGCGGTGCATTCCTCGCCGGCGACTACCTCAAGGTCTTCACCGAGATCGTCGAGATCAAGCGCGCCTGCGGTGCGGCGCATCTGAAGGTGATCCTGGAGACCGGGGAACTCACGACACTGGACAACGTGCGGAGGGCGAGTTGGCTGGCCATGCTCGCCGGCGCGGATTTCATCAAGACCAGCACCGGCAAGGTGACACCGGCGGCCACCCTCCCGGTGACCCTGGTGATGCTCGAAGCCGTGCGCGATTTCGCCGACGCTCATGGCACGCGCGTCGGTGTGAAGGCCGCCGGGGGAATCCGAACGGCCAAGGATGCGATCAAGTACCTGGTGCTGGTCAAGGAGACGCTGGGTGAGGCCTGGCTCACCCCAGACCTATTCCGATTCGGGGCCTCGACCCTGCTCAACGACCTGCTGCTGCAACGCCAACGAATGGCCACAGGCCACTACTCGGGCCCCGACTACGTCACGATTGACTGACCATGACCTTCGACTACGCCCCCGCTCCCGAGTCCCGCGCCGTCGTGGACGTCGCCCCGCACTATGGCCTGTTCATCAACGGGAAGTTCGTCGAGCCGCGGTCCGGGAACTACTTCAAGACGATCAACCCGGCGACCGAGGAGGTTCTCTCCGAGGTGAGTGAGGCCGGTCAGGCCGATGTGGATGCCGCGGTGGTCGCCGCGCGCAAGGCATTCACCAAGGTGTGGGGTCCCATGGAGGGCCGGGATCGGGCCAAGTACCTGTTCCGCATCGCGCGCATCATCCAGGAGCGCTCACGTGAGCTGGCGGTCCTCGAATCCCTCGACAACGGCAAGCCGATACGTGAGTCCCGGGACGTCGATCTGCCGTTGTCCGCGGCCCACTTCTTCTACCACGCGGGTTGGGCGGACAAACTCGAGTTCGCCGGCTTCGGCGATCACCCGAGACCCCTTGGTGTGGCCGCGCAGGTGATCCCGTGGAACTTCCCACTCCTGATGCTCGCGTGGAAGATCGCTCCCGCGCTGGCGTGCGGGAACACCGTGGTCCTCAAGCCCGCCGAGACCACCCCGCTGACCGCGCTCGCCTTCGCGGAGATCTGCCAGCAGGCCGACCTCCCGCCCGGTGTGGTGAACATCCTCACCGGAGCTGGTGACACCGGTCGGATGCTCGTCGAGCACCCGGATGTCGACAAGGTGGCCTTCACCGGTTCCACCGAGGTGGGCAAGGCCATCCAGCGCGCGGTAGCCGGGACCGGGAAGAAGCTCACCCTGGAACTCGGCGGCAAGGCCGCGAACATCGTCTTCGACGACGCACCGATCGACGAGGCGATCGAAGGAATTGTCAACGGCATCTACTTCAACCAGGGTCACGTGTGTTGCGCAGGGAGTCGCCTGCTGGTCCAGGAGTCCATCCAGGAGGAGGTGCTTGCCTCACTCAAGCGTCGCCTGGGCACACTGCGCCTAGGTGACCCCCTGGACAAGAACACCGACATCGGCGCGATCAACTCCCGTGATCAGCTCGCCAAAATCGTGGAGCTGACGAAGGCCGGTGAGGACGAGGGTGCGCAACGCTGGAGCCCCGCGTGCGCGATTCCGGAGAAGGGCTTCTGGTTCCCACCGACGGTATTCACCAACGTCACCCAGGCACACCGCATCGCGCGCGAGGAGATCTTCGGTCCGGTCCTCTCGGTTCTCACCTTCCGCACCCCTGGCGAGGCGGTGGAGAAGGCGAACAACACTCCCTTCGGCCTGTCGGCGGGTATCTGGACCGAGAAGGGAAGCCGGATCCTATGGATGGCGAGCCGGGTGAAGGCCGGCGTGGTGTGGGCGAACACGTTCAACCGCTTCGACCCGACGAGCCCCTTCGGTGGCTATAAGGAGTCCGGGTTCGGCCGCGAGGGCGGCATCCAGGGCTTGAGCGCCTACCTCGCTACGGAGGACCCGTCATGAGCGATCGTGTCGAGGTGCGCAAGACGCACAAACTCTTCATCGGTGGAGCGTTCCCACGCAGTGAATCCGGGCGCACCTACGAAGTCACGGACAGCAGCGGCAGTTTTCTGGCCAACGTCGCGCAAGCCTCGCGCAAGGACGCTCGCGACGCCGTCCTCGCGGCGCGCACGGGAACCACCGCATGGGCGAAGGCCACCGCCTACAACCGTGGTCAGGTGCTCTACCGCATCGCCGAGGTCATGGAGGGCCGCAGGGCACAGTTCATTGCGGATATCGAGCAGGGCGAAGGACTCTCCGAAAAGAAGGCCACCGCACAACTTGACGCAGCGATCGACCGGTGGGTCTGGTACGCAGGCTGGGCCGACAAATTCGGGCAGGTGGCCGGGAGCAGCAATCCCGTCGCGGGTCCCTACTTCAACTTCTCCATTCCTGAACCGTCTGGCGTGGTGGCGGCTGTCGCACCGCAGCAACCGAGCCTGCTCGGCCTGGTCAGCGTGGTCGCCCCGATCATCGTCACGGGCAACGCCGTGATCGTGATGCCGAGTCCCGTGCATCCCATCCCCGCCATCACACTCGCCGAGTGCCTCGCCACCTCCGACGTCCCCGCCGGGGTGGTCAACATCCTCACGGGAGCACCCGGCGAGGTGATGCCCTGGCTCGCATCTCATGCGGATGTCAATGCGCTTGATCTCACCGGCATCGTGGATTCAGGCCTCGCCGCAGATCTTGAACGCGAGGCGGCGGGCACTGTCAAGCGTGTGCGCGGACCGCAGCCCGATGCCGACTGGTCCGCAACACCGACACTGTCCCGCATGCGGGCCTTCGTCGAGGTGAAGACCGTGTGGCACCCGATGGGGGTCTAAGTCTTGATGACCTCACTGGGCGAAACAACAACCAGTCCCTCGATAGCCATACGGGCCAATCGCACATCCCGCGTCACAAGGCGATCGGCGTGAGCTGCCGCGTGGGCTGCGATCAGATAGTCGGCGGTGATGCGGTCTCTCGCGGATGCTTGTGATCGACACTCTCCCGCGAGAGCGGCAACGTCACGTCCCGGATCGACGTACACCACGCGCAGGGCATCTAGCAGGGTGAGGGCCAAGGATGCATTGCCACAGCCGGTGGCGAATTCGGCGACGACCTCTGGTGAGGCCACAAGGACACCCTCGCGCGCACACGCGTCTAGGGCGTCTCGTGAAGCAGGTCCATAGGTGGGATCAGCACCCACCACATCGATGAGGACGTTGGTGTCGACTGCAGTGATCACGGGCGAATCCACGCCATGACTTGATCCGTCGTGAGTCCACCGAAATCGTGGGCCCCGTACACCGAAACCCAGTCGATTCCGGACTCGCCGGTGTGCTTCTTGCGCCCGACGAACTCACCACCCCGCACCTCGAACTCCAGGGGATCCCCCGGCGCGATGCCCAGAGCATCACGGACGAACTTCGGGAGCGTCACTTGGCCCTGGCTTGACACCTTGTACTCCACGTCACAAGAGTAAAGATTCTGGAGGGGAAAGTAAAGATTATCATCGCTCCATGGTGGTCGCCACGACTCATTCCCTCACCCCGACTTCCACCTCGCGGGACGACGGGCCGGAAGCAGATTTCCCTGTGGAAGACGCCCTGCGGGACTACCGTGCGCCCATGACCAAAGCGCGGGCATTCGCGATCGCCGCGGGCATCTCCTGGTTCACCATGGCACTGTCCTTCGCACTGAACCTGTTCGACGTCTACCCGGCCACCGAGGTCCTCCCCTACTCGTTCGGGAACAACGCCGAGGGAGCGGCGGGCGCCCTTGGGCGGGTCATCGACTGGTTCAGCTACTTCACGAACTTCAGCAACGTTTTGGTTGCGATCGTTCTCACCATGTTGGCCCGCAACCTGTACCGCACGGGGCTGGTGTGGGGCACCCTGCGCATGGATTCACTGCTCATGATCTCGGTGACTGGATTGATCTACGCGATCGTGCTGGCGCCGAATGCGGAGGTGCAGGGCCTGCAGATCGTGACGAATGCGCTGGCTCACTACATCATCCCCGTGCTTACGGTGCTCATGTTCCTGATTCTTGGCCCGCGTCGTCAGCTGAGCTTCGCCACCGTCTTCACGGCCCTGATCATCCCGATCCTCTGGGCCGTGTACACCCTGATCCGTGGCGCGATCATCAACGCCTACCCCTACGGCTTCTTGAACGCGGCCGAGCTCGGCCTCGGCACGGCGATCGTGAACATCGCCGGGATCGCGGTCCTGGGCATCATCATCGGGTTGATCTACTGGGCCTTGGACCGGCTGCTCTCGCGGAAAGCCGCCTAGATGTACCGCACGGCCACCATCGCGGCCAAGACGGCGAGGATAGCCAGCATCACGTAGACATCGGCCCAGCCACGAACAGCGGTCTGCACGGCTGATGTGGCGCGACCAAAACGCAGATTGCCGTCCAGGATGTTCACCCGCGTGATGGAGAAGAACACCAACGTGGTGGTGACAGTGATCGTCAGACACCAGGGACAGAGTGCCCCGATCACGAAGTAGGACTGGAAGAACAGCCAGTAAGCAAAACCGAATCCGATGGCATAGAAACCCTGCGCGGTGAGCATGAACCATCGGGGGAAGCGCACCCCGCCCAGAGCAGCAATTGCAAGCGTGATCACCACTGGCTCAGTGATCAGGCCAATGAACGCGTTGGGGAAGCCCAGCAGATTCGCCTGCCAGGAAGAGCCGACCGTGCCGCAGGAGATCTTCGCGTTGATGTCACAGCTGAAGATCGCGTTGGGATTCGCCGCGAGCACCAGGGCATCCACAGCCAAGACGAACGAGGCGATCAACCCGATGATCGAGCCGATCAGCATCTCAACGAAGGCACCGCGATGACGCACGCCCGGGCTAGTCCTCATCTCCGGATCGCCTTCGCAGCCACACCACGACACCGACACCCACCGCGACCACGACGAGCCCCACCGCGATCGCCGGGAGTGCCCGCCTGCCCTGCTCGATCACGACCTCTGCGCGCTCCAGGGTCTCCTCTGCGGCCCCGAGGATCGAGTCGGTCTGGTCGAGGGCCTCGCGCACCCGTCCGAGGTGGTGCCGCAGGTCCTCCACCCGGACCTGCTGCTCATGCAGTGTCTCGACGAGTGCCATGTCAGCTGCCTATCTCTGCCTTGAGCGCGGCATAGCCTGGCTTGATACGGGTGTTGATGATGTCGAGCCGCTCATCGAACGGAATGAAAGCACTCTTCATGGCATTGACAGTCAACCACTGCAGATCATCCAGAGTCCACCCGAACGCCTCGCAGCACAACTGCATCTCCCTGGTCATCGATGTTCCAGACATCAATCTGTTGTCTGTGTTGATGGTCACCCGGAACCCGAGGTCGCGCAGTAGCCCGATCGGGTGCTTGTCGATGGAGGGAGCCACACCGGTCTGGATATTCGACGTCGGACATAGTTCCAGGGGAATTCGACGGTCGCGCACATACGCGGCCAACTTCCCCAGGTGTGCCTTTCCCGACTCATCGATCGTGATGTCGTCGACGATCCGTACGCCATGGCCGAGACGGTCTGCGCCGCACCACTGGATCGCCTCCCAGATGGAGGGCAATCCGAAAGCCTCCCCTGCATGGATGGTGAAGTGCGCGTTCTCCCGGCGCAGGAACTCGAAGGCATCCAGGTGCCGGGTGGGTGGGAAACCTGCCTCTGCACCGGCGATATCGAAGCCCACAACACCCCGATCCCGGAACGCGACGGCCAACTCCGCGATCTCACGCGAGTGGGTCGCGGTGCGCATCGCCGTCAGCAGCACCCCTACCCGAATCCAGTGACCCGCCGCACGCGCCGCAGCGACACCCTCGTCGAATCCGGCCAGGACCGCCTCCACGACCTCGTGCAGGGTCAACCCCTTCTGCACGTGCAGCTCCGGTGCGTACCGCACCTCCGCGTACACGACGCCGTCGGCGGCTAAATCCTCCGCGCACTCCCGCGCAACCCGCGCCAGGGCCGGGGCCGTCTGGGTCACGCCGACCGTGTGCTGGAAGGTGTCGAGGTAGCGCTCGAGGGAGCCGGAATATGCAGCCTCAGAGAACCAACGGGAGAGCGCCCCCGCCTCACGGGCGGGCAGGCCCTGGTACCCCGACTCCTCGGCCAACTCGATCACCGTCTGGGGCCGGAGGCCGCCATCGAGGTGGTCATGTAGGAGCGCCTTCGGGGCCCGCCGGATGATGTCGGTCGTGAGACGAGGGTTGTGCCCGGACATGTGGTCACGTTATCGGCGCCGGTAACCCATCAGTCACGGGACCCGGGTCATACTAGATATCTTGATCGGTGTCACTTCATCCATCCTGTGGAGGTTGCCGTGCATGCCACGCCCGAGCAGAGTGCGGCCTGGCTCCGGTTTCGCATGGCCGAGCTCGGGATCGGCTC
Source organism: Candidatus Nanopelagicales bacterium (assembly GCA_044375955.1). GTDB lineage: Bacteria > Actinomycetota > Actinomycetes > S36-B12 > S36-B12 > VGCC01. Next base: position 7,928 of record JBILLS010000009.1, read on the forward strand.
GCTCGAAGAGTTGGCTGAACGTTGCGGCTCCGACAAGGGCAACCTGTCGCGGATCTTCCGGCAGCAGCAACGTCCCCGGGTTGATGCTCTCGAACCCCTGGCGGCGGGCTTGGAGGTCGGCGTCTACGAAGTACTCGTGCGGATCGGCGCGGTCGACCCCGACAACGACATCCCACCCGTAGTGACGCGCACCGGACGGACGGTCGTCTTCAGCTGGCCGAAAGATCGCACGCGGGCTACCGCGGGGGCTTCAGGGAGTTCCTCCAGGCACTGAGAACCGCCAGTCCGACAGTCCCCTCGAGCTCCATGCACGCTGCCGCCACGTTCGCTTCGGAGAGTTCGGCGTGCGCGACCACGGTCACGACCCCATCCACATGCGCAACACTCAGCCGCACGGGCCCATCCCAGGTCAGCGTCAGATCCACCGGCAGTGAGCCATCCCCCGCGAAAAACATGCCCCCCCCCCCCGCGTCGACCCCACCGGGTGGTGGCCGAGGGCGGCCATGACCAGGCCATGACCGCTGCACCACCTTGGCAGATTGAGTAGCGTGTTTGCAACCACCGTTGCCGAACAGGGGAATGCAACGTGGGCCGTCATGTACACACATCGTGATCCGCTGGTGGTAGCGCCCGCGCCCACCGAGTGCGCGAACCCCCCGCGACCGCGCAGCGGAAATCGGGCACTACCACCAGCAGGCGATGAATCCCGCTACGCCCGACCCTCAGGGCGGATGTTGCGTTTACGCATCTCCATCATTGTGGATCGGAACGCGGCATTGCTCCTGGAGAATTAGGAAAAGGGCAGGCTATGGCCCGGCCATGACGTGTGCCCCATCGAATATGTGAATCCCCACCGGTACCCACCACGTGCCCAAGGCGCCGGGTACGGTGGCCTGGTCCTTGGAGGTGCGATGAAGCCCGGCGAGAACCTACTGCCGAAGCCCCAATTCACGATCTTCCTGTCGGCTTTCCCCCACCCGGCGACGGTACCGAGGGCGTTGACGGTGGGTCCGTGGTCGAATTTCTCCACCGGGGGCTGCTTCCTGGCCTTCCCTTTCGAGACCGACTACCTACGCACGATGGGTGCGGTCGGATTCACCGACGAAGAGATGGATCGCTACTCGGTCATTCCTCTGAGCATCGCCGCTCCCATGACGGAGAGTTTCCTGCAGTCCGAAGTCGTGATCGTGCCCTTCGTGGACCTGTGGGACAGGTATGAGGTGGTGCGCATCGATAAGGAACTGTGGGACGCGTTGGGTGAGCGTTTCGGGGACGGTGATGTGGTCCACGCTCCGATACGTGCTCAAGGTGTGACCCTCGGCGTGGTGGGCTTCTACACAACCGAGTCCCGCACATGGGATGCCAAGGACATCGAATTCATCCAGGGTGTCTGTGCCTCTCTGGGCATCTGGGCCGCACACCCTCTCAGCGGTGTCCAAACCCCGGAGATCTGGCGCCCGGTCAGCAGTTCTGTTCTTGCCCTCACGGATCGACAGCAGGAGATCCTCCGTCTCATCGAACGTGGCAAGTCGAATGCGTCAATTGCCATGTCGCTGGGCTACTCGGCGAGCACCGTCAAGGCTGAGATCCAGAAGGCACTTCGGGCACTGAAAGTCCATGATCGTGTTGCGGCGGCAAAGCGCGCACGCGATCTGGGCCTACTGGAGGACGAGGAGTCGGTCGGCTAGTCCGGGTCGATCTCCACGTCGTGGCGATTCGCGGCTTCGAGGGTGAACGCAGGAACGCATACCGCGATATACCGTGCGCCATCGGGGGTCGAGTAGCGCACCGTCTCCCCCGCACGTGTGATGACGGCCTGACCGGCGTTCACGAGCATCGGACCGTCATCGGTCTCGACTGTCATCGAACCCTCGAGCACGACGGTGAACTCGTCGAACTCCGGTGTCTGGGCTGGCTCCTCCCATCCGGCCGGAGCCACCATGTGGGCGATCGACACAGAGTCGTCACCGGTGGCAACCATTCCGACGAACTCCTGGATGGTCTTGCCACCGGGAACCGGGATAAGGACAGGGCCGGGCATGAGTTCAGGCATCGATGCGCTCCAGGATGAGGGGGAGTTGGTGGACATCTGGGGTGGGCCCGATCGTGAACGCACCGACGAGTGCGTCGTCAGCGAATCCGAATCGAGAGTCGTCGTCGGTGAACATGGTGAGGATCTTCTGGCCCTGCGTGACCATGTCCCCCGGCTTGGCGTGCAGCAGGATCCCGGCTCCGGGGCTCACGCTGTCCTCCTTACGGGCACGGCCGGCGCCCAGGCGCCAGGCAGCGATACCCACACCGAGGGCATCGAGGTGCGTGAGGTAGCCGCTGGTCTCAGCGGTGATGGTGCGCGCGTGGCGGGCTCTCGGAAGCGGTGCATCCGGGTCTCCGCCCTGCGCGGTGACCATGCGCCGCCACACGTCCATGGCCCGACCACTCGCGATGGCCTCCTGCGGGTCGGCGTCGAGCCCAGCAAGGTCGAGCATCTCGCGGGCGAGCGCGAGGGTCAGGTCGATGACGTCGGCGGGTCCACCCCCGGCGAGCACCTCGACTGATTCGGCGACCTCGAGGGCGTTGCCGACGGCATATCCGAGTGGGACGTCCATGGCGGTGATCAGGGCGCGGGTGCGGACACCGGCGTCGTTGCCGATCGCGACCATGGTGCGAGCCAATACCTTGGCTTTCTGCGGGTCGGACATGAAGGCCCCGGAACCGGTCTTCACGTCGAGGACGAGACCCCCGGCTCCCTCGGCGATCTTCTTGCTCATGATCGAGCTGGCGATCAACGGGATCGCCTCCACCGTGGCCGTGACGTCACGAAGCGCGTAGAGCTTGCGATCCGCGGGGGCCAGACCTGTCCCAGCCGCGCAGATGACACCACCGACATCCCTCAGGATCGCGAACATCTCGTCATTCGACAGATGCGCCCGCCAACCCGGTATGGCCTCCATCTTGTCCAGGGTGCCGCCGGTGTGACCCAGGCCGCGGCCGGACAGCTGGGGAACCGCTGCACCGCAGGCCGCGACGACGGGAACAAGAGGCAGGGTGATCTTGTCCCCGACGCCCCCGGTTGAGTGCTTGTCCACCGTTGGGCGGGGAAGCGCACTGAAGTCCATCCGCTCCCCCGAGGCGATCATCGCCTCGGTCCAGCGGACCGTTTCCCGATTCGTCATGCCGTTGAGCAGGATCGCCATCGCAAGCGCACTCATCTGCTCGTCGGCGACGATCCCGTGCGTATACGCGTCGACGACCCAGTCGATCTGCGCATCGGACAACTCGTGATGATCGCGCTTGGCCTTGATGATGTCGACTGCAGCGAAGGAGTCGGTCATATCAGCCTTGAAAGGAGCGATCTTCGGCACGCGCGACGAGATCGTCGGGGCCGAAGGCCTGGGGAAGGATGTCCCGGAGCGTGAGGATCCCCTCCGGTGTGCGGATGAGCGTGGTCGGCCTGCCGTTCTCCCAGAGCAGCTGCCGGCACCGCCCACAGGGCATCAGGGGTTGACCGTGCTGGTCCACGCAACTCACCGCGGCGAGCCTGCCTCCCCCGGTGGCGTGGATACTCGAGACCATGCCGCATTCCGCGCACAACCCCACGCCGTAGGCCGCGTTCTCCACATTGCATCCGACGACGATGCGCCCGTCCTCCATCAGACCGGCCACGCCCACCTTGAAGCGTGAGTAGGGCGCGTAGGCCTTGCGCATGATGTCGACGGCGGCAGCGTCGAGGGCATCCCAGTCGATATCCATGGCGTGATTCTGCCCGTCACTGCTTCTCGTACGGGATGCCATCGGCCGCGGGCGGGCGGACCCGACCCACCAGGCCGGCCACCACGATGATCGTGACCAGATAGGGAGCCATGGCGAGGAACTCGCCGGGAATCGGCGTCTCGATCAGGGCCAACTTCTGCTGCAGGGAGTCCGAGAAGCCGAAGATCAGCGCGGCGGCGAACGCCCCGATCGGATTCCAGGCCCCGAAGATCATGGCGGCCAGTCCGATGAAGCCGCGACCACCGGTCATGCCCTCATCGAATCGACCCACGGTGCCCAAGGTGAACCAGGCTCCCGCAAAGCCGCCCACCATGCCGCCGTAGACCACGGCGAGATACCTGGTCTTGTAGACACTCACTCCGAGACTGTCCGCGGCGCGTGGGTTCTCGCCCACGGCGCGGGTGCGCAGTCCCCACCGGGTGCGGAACAGGAACCAGGTGGTGAGAACGATCAGGACGTACATCGAGTAGACCATGATCGTCTGGTTGAACAGCACAGGTCCGAGGATCGGGATATCGCCGAGGATCGGGATCTTGATCGCCGGGAAGATCGGCGCATCGTTCCACTCCGGCCTCTCCACAAGGAGCTGGGCCGTGAGGAACGATGTCAGGCTCAGGATCAACAGGTTGATGACGACACCGATGATGATCTGATCAACTCGGAAGTTGATCGCCAGGACCGCGAGCAGCAGCGCAAGCATTCCGCCGACCACCGTGGCCGCGAGCAGGCCGACCCATCCGCCGATCAGCGAACCGAAGACCACGCCGGTGAAGGCACCCCCCAGCAGCATGCCTTCGATACCGATGTTCACCACACCCGCGCGTTCGCACAGGATCCCCGAGAGCGCGCCGAGCGCGATCGGGGTGGACCGCGCCACCGTGGAGACGAGCATGCTGGTGAGGTTGAACTGCTCCCCCGCCGTCGCCCAGATCATCAGGGCCACGACGAAGACGGCGAACGAGATGCCGAGGATGATCGTGGCCTTGCCTTGGAAGCCGCGGAAGAACTGCGTGGCGCCAAGGAAGGCGAGCACCATGGCGAGGATGTAAAGCGCGCCCGTGGACGGAATGGCCAATGGCGCGAGCTGCACCTGTTCATCCGCCAGGCTCAGATCGAAAGTGGCATCGCCCGTGGTGCCGGGGATGAGGAGGAAGACCACCAAGGCGGACAGAACCAGCATGACCACGCCGAGGATCCGGGCTCGGCGAACCTGGCCCTTGGTCAACTCCCGCGTGCGCTTGCCGGTGTAGGCGTAGGACTCCTCCGGCATGTCCGGGCCGGCAGGGGTGACACGGGTATCGCTCACGACCCCCACCCCTTGCTGATCTGGGTCGAGGAGACCGGCGTCTTCAATCGGAAGATCGCCGAGATCAGAGCCGGGGCAGCCACGAAGATGATGATCAGCGCCTGGATCACACCGATCAGATCAATGCCCACATTCGCACTCGCCTGCATCTGCTGACCTCCGGCACTCAAGCCACCGAAGAGCAGCGCCGCGAACACGACGCCGATCGGACTAGAGCGGCCGAGCAGCGCGACCGCGATGCCGTCGAACCCGAGGCTCGCGGAGAACCCGGGAGTCGCCCGATCCAGCACGCCGAGCACCTGACCAGTGCCCGCGAGACCTGCGAGCGCACCCGCGATGACCATCACCAGGATGTAGGTGCGTCCCACGGACATGCCCGCGTACTTCGCAGCGGACGGGTTGGCGCCCACAGCACGGAACTCGAATCCCGTGGTGGTGCGGAACAGCAGCCAGTGGATGAACACTGCCGCGAGCAGGGCGACGATCAACCCTGCATGGACGCGGAGCGCAGGATCGATCGCGGTGAGCAGCCCGGGGAGGTTCGACGTGGGTTCCACGCTCTTCGACACCGGGTCGTTGCGACCCTCCCGCTGGAAAATCTCGGTTTTGAGGAAGAAGTCAACAAGACGCAGGGCGATGTAGTTGAGCATGATCGTCACGATCACTTCGTGGGCACCCGTCTTCGCCTTGAGGAAGCCGGGGATGAAGCCCCAGATCGCACCACCGATGATCCCGGCAATCAGTGCCAGGGGCAGGTGGATGAACCACGGCAGCCCGGTGACGGAGAAACCGACGAAGACGGCGAACATGCCGCCGATGAGCAGCTGCCCCTCACCACCGATGTTGAACAGGCCGGCACGGAAGGCCAGCGCCACGGAGAGGCCCGTCAGGATGAGCGGAGTCGCCGCGGTGAGGGTCTCGGAGATCGCGCGCAGGGATCCGACACTGCCCTGGAGCAAAGCGAGGTAGGCATTCATGGCCTCGCTGAACGACGAACCGGTGGCCATCACGATGAGCACACCGATGACCAGGGCCAGGAACACCGCCAGGAGCGGGATCAGCAGCGCGGTGCGCCAATCGGTGGCCGTGGTCAGCTGCGTGAAGAAGAGTCGACCCTTGGACGGGGGTGGCAGATCGGAGGACATTCGGGAGTCGGAGGCCTGCGTGCTCACGCGTGCCTCCCCGCCATGAACAGCCCGATCTCCGCGGGGGTGGTCTCGGATGGCCGCCGTTCGGCCACGATCCTGCCGTCGAACATCACCAGGATCCGATCGGAGAGCGCGAAGATCTCGTCGAGTTCGGTGGACACGATCAGGATCGCCTTGCCTTCGTCACGCTTGCGGACGATCTGCTCGTGGATGTACTCGATCGAGCCGACATCGATACCCCGCGTGGGCTGGGCGCAGACCACGAGCGGGACATCCCGGCTGAACTCCCGCGCCACGATCATCTTCTGGGCATTGCCCCCCGAGAGTGCTCCGCCGGTGTTCTCGATCAGGGGTGGACGGACGTCGAACTCCTCCACGAGGGTGCGGGCGGAAGAGTCGATGGCGCCCGGCTGCAACCGGATGCCGCGGGAATAGGGCTTCGCGTAGTAGCTGTCGAGGACGAGGTTCTCCGCGACCGTGAACGAGCCCACCATGCCCATGTGGTTGCGGTCCTCGGGCACATGCGCCATACCCATCTCATGGCGCTCGCGCGGCGATTTGCGCGTGATATCGGCGCCCTGGAAGCGGATCGTGCCTTCGGCGAGTTGTAGCAGGCCGGTGATGGCCTCGACCAATTCGGTTTGCCCGTTGCCTTGGATCCCCGCGATGCCCACGATCTCGCCCGCATCGACGTGGAGGCTCACCGAGTCGAGGAGTGGTCGGCCGTAGTCATCGACCATCGTGACGTCGTCGAGTTCGAGAACCCGCGCCCCCGGCGTACGGGCGGTCTTGTCGACCGTGAGCGAGATATCGCGACCGACCATCATCGCGGCCAACTGCTCCGGGGTGGCGGTGGCCGGATTCGCGGTGCCGACTACCTTTCCCCCGCGCAACACGACGATGTCGTCGGCGATGGCGAGTGCTTCCTTGAGCTTGTGGGTGATGAAGATGATCGTGGCCCCACGACCCTGGAGTTCCCTGACGATGCCGAAGAACTCCTCCACCTCCTGAGGGGTGAGGACCGCTGTGGGTTCATCGAACACGAGGATGCGGGCGCCACGGAGCAAGACCTTGATGATCTCCACACGCTGCTGGATACCCACCGGCAGCGTCTCCACGAGTGCATCGGGATCCACGGCGAGGCCGTACTTCTGGGAGATATCGCGCACTTCGGTGCGGGCCTTCGTGCGGTTGAGCACTGTGCCGACGACGGTGGGCTCGACGCCGAGCACCACGTTCTCCGCCACGGTGAAGACCGGAACCAGCATGAAGTGCTGATGGACCATGCCGATGCCTGCGGCGATGGCGTCACCGGGATCCTTGAAGTGCTGCACCACGCCGTCGATGAGGATCTCGCCAGAGTCCGCGGTGTAGAGGCCCGAGAGGATGTTCATCAGGGTGCTCTTGCCCGCGCCATTCTCACCGATCAGGGCGAGGACTTTGCCCGAGCGTGCGGTCAGACTGATGTCGTCATTGGCGACAACACCCGGGAATCGCTTGGTGATCCCGCGCAGCTCTAGCTCCACACGCCCCTCCCCTCTTGGACCTTCCTACTCTGGCAGAAAAGTACGGGGAGGGGTCCGGAATCGGACCCCTCCCCGGTACACCAGCGACTAGCCCTTGACGGAAACCGAACCGTCGACGATGCCAGCCTTGATCGCCTCGATCTGATCCTTCAGTTCCTGCGGAACTGCATCCTCGAATGCGTGGTAGGGAGCGAGGCCCACACCACCGTTCTTCAGATCGCCGATCGTGACGCCGCCCTCGAAGGTGCCGTCGACAACCGACTGGATCGCGTTGAACGTGGTGACGTCCATGTTCTTGAGCACGGAGGTCAGGTACACGTTCTGGTTCGCGGTGTCAAGGTTGAACTGGTCAGCATCGACGCCGATGATCATCAGCTTCTCGGTGCCGAGCTCGCTCGCCAAAGCGGCCGAGCCGAGGCCCACCGGGCCCGCAACCGGCATCACGATGTCGGCGCCCTCATCGACCAGGTTCTGGGCGAAGGTGCGACCGTCGTCGAGGCTCTCGAAGTTCTCGGTGAAGAGACCCTTCTGATCCTTCGGGTTCCAGCCGAGTACCTCGACCTTGGTGCCGTTGTCCGCGTTGTACTTCTGGACGCCGTAGTAGAAGCCGTCCATGAAGATGGTCACCGGCGGAATGTTGACGCCACCGAAGGTGCCGACCTTGCCGGTCTTGGTCATGCCCGCGGCCAGGTAGCCGGCGAGGAATGCGGCCTCATCGGTGTTGAAGATCTGGCCGAGCACGTTGTTGGCGGTGATGTCACCCTCGGCGTATGCGAAGTCGACGATGGTGAAGGGAACATCGGGATTGGCGTTCGCCGCTTCCTTGGTGGCGTCACCGAGCAGGAAGCCGACGGTCACGATGACCCCGCAGCCCTGATCGAGGAACGACTGGATGTTCGGGATGTAGTCGGTCTCAGCTTGGGACTCGAGGAAGGCGGCTTCGACACCCAGCTGATCCCCAGCGTCGGTGACACCCTTCCATGCAGTCTGGTTGAAGCCCTTGTCGTCCACGCCACCGACGTCGGTGACGAGGCAGGCCTTCATCATCGCTGCGGCTTCCTCGGTGGTCTCCGCCGGTGCAGCAGCGGTCTCCTCGGCGGTCTCGGCGGCGGTGGTCTCCTCGGCGGTGGTTCCGCTGTCCGAGCTACACGCGGCGAGACCCAGGGATGCAACGGCGACAATCGCCGCTGCGATCTTCATTCTGGTCTTCACACTGTCTCCTTGTGATGAGTGTCCATGCGGACTATGGCTCGAGCCTATTTCCTCTGGCCTCGGGGAAGACTGCCGGCCGGTGTTTTCCACGCTATTACGTCAGGGTTACCAGCCGGTCCATCAGCAGTGTCACGAAACGGTCACGATCGATCCCGAGCCCCACATGGCAGTTGGGTGTGCGGTCCGTCACACGCCATCGATCCACCACCGTGCGCCCCACGCATAACTCTGATTCCAGATCGACCTCAACATTCGCGAACACCGTGGTCACCAGGGTGGGGTCGATCAGGTGCGCGATCGTCACGGCATCGTGGATCGGGGCCCCCTCCCAGCCGAACCGCTCCTGGTGGAAACCGACGAAGTGGTCGAGCAGCTCCGCCACGAACTGCCCGCAGTCCCCCCGACCCCGAAGGGCATCCGCGTGCGCGTCGGCGAGCCACGCCTGGTGCGTGACCTCCAGTCCGATCATGGTGAGGTCGAGTCCGCTCCCCAGCACAACGTCGGCGGCTTCGGGATCCACCCAGATGTTGAACTCCGCCGCAGGCGTCCAGTTGCCCAGGTCGACGGCCCCACCCATGAACACGATCCGGGCGATCCGGTCGCGCAGGTGCGGCAGGGACTCGAGTGCAGCCGCGGCATTGGTCTGGGGACCGGTGACCACCAGGGTGACGGGCTCCGACGCCTCGGTGAGCACCTGGGCGATGAGCTCGACGGCGGTGAGGGAACTCGGTGGGCGACTGGGTGCGACCGGGAGCGGACCCGCAAGGCCGCCATCACCGTGCATCGAGGCGGCCGTCGACAGTTCCCGGACACGGGGGCGATCCGCCCCGGCCGCAACCGGGATGTCCGGGCGGCCCACCATGTCGAGTACGCGCAGCGCATTCGCGGTGGTGTTCTCCAGGGTCACGTTCCCCGCGACCGTGGTCACCGCGAGCAGGTCGATCGCCGGGTCCGCGACGGCGAGCATGATCGCCAGGGCGTCGTCGTGACCCGGATCGCAGTCGAGGATGACGGGGATCGGCACGACTAGAACACGTCCACGGGCGTGTAGGTCCCCCAGACATCGCGCAGCGCATCGGATACCTCGCCGACGGTGGCCCGAGCACGGAGGGCGTCCTTCATCGGGTAGAGCAGGTTGCCATCACCGGCGGCAGTCTCCCGGATCACCTGCAGGAGCCGCTGCACCTCCGCGTTGTCGCGGCCCGCGCGCAAGGTGGCGAGGCGCTCGGATTGGGTGGCCTCGATGTTCGGGTCGACACGCAAGGGCTCGTAGTGCTCGTGCTCATCGATCGTGAACCGGTTCACGCCGACGATCACCCGCTCCCCCGCGTCGATCTCGTTGGCCACCGCGTACGCCGAGCGCTCGATCTCGGATTTCTGGAATCCGGCCTCGATCGCCGAGACGGCCCCACCCATCCCGTCGATCTGGTCGATGAGCGCCTGCGCGGCAGCCTCGATGTCATCGGTCATCGACTCGATGACGTAGGACCCCGCGAACGGATCGACGGTCGTGGTCACATCCGTCTCGAACGCAAGGACCTGCTGGGTGCGCAGAGCCAGGCGCGCGGCCTTCTCCGTCGGCAGTGCGATCGCTTCGTCGAAGGAGTTCGTGTGCAGGGACTGGGTGCCACCGAGGACCGCCGCGAGCCCCTGGACCGCGACACGGACCAGGTTGACCTCCGGCTGCTGCGCAGTGAGCTGCACCCCGGCGGTCTGGGTGTGGAAGCGCAGCATCCAGGACTTCGGGTCCTGGGCGCCGAAGCGTTCACGCATCACTTTCGCCCAGATACGGCGGGCGGCTCGGAACTTTGCGACCTCTTCGAGGATCGTCGTGCGGGAGACGAAGAAGAAGGCGAGCCGGGGGGCGAACTCGTCGACATCCTGGCCGGAGTCCACCGCAGCCTGCACGTACTCGATGCCATCGGCGAGGGTGAAGGCGATCTCCTGGACCGGGGTCGCTCCCGCTTCGGCCATGTGATACCCGGAGATCGAGATGGTGTTCCACTTGGGGATCTCGGCCCGGCAGTACGTGAAGATGTCGGTGATCAGCCGCAACGACGGTGCTGGCGGATAGATGTAGGTGCCCCGCGCGATGTATTCCTTCAATACGTCGTTCTGGATGGTGCCGTTGAGCGCCTTCGGATCGACTCCCTGCTCCTCGGCCACGAGTTGGTAGAGCAGGAGCAGGATCGCCGCGGGCGAGTTGATCGTCATCGAGGTTGACACCTGGTCGAGTGGGATTCCATCGAAGAGGATGCGCATGTCCTCGATCGAATCGATGGCCACACCCACTTTGCCGACCTCGCCGTGGGCCAGGGCATGGTCCGAGTCGTAGCCCATCTGGGTCGGCAGGTCGAAGGCGACGGAGAGCCCGGTGGTGCCCGCAGCGAGCAGCTGCTTGTAGCGGGCGTTGGACTCCGCGGCCGTGCCGAAACCCGCGTATTGACGCATCGTCCACGGCCGGCCCGTGTACATGGTCGGGTACACACCCCGGGTGAAGGGATACTGCCCCGGTTCACCGAGGCGCTCCTGCGGTGACCAACCGTTCAGGTCGTCGGCGTCGTAGACCGCCTTGATCGGCAGACCCGACTCCGACCGCGCGGAGTCGCCGCTAGTCGGCATCCTTCCGAACCTTGATCTTGCTGCCCAGCCAGAGCAGTGGGTCGTACTTGCGATCGGCGACCCGCTCCTTCAGGGGGATCAAGGCGTTGTCGGTGATCTTGATGTGCTCGGGGCACACCTGGGTGCAGCACTTGGTGATGTTGCAGTAGCCGAGCCCCAACTCCTCCTGAGCCAACTCCTGGCGATCCAGGGTGTCCAGCGGGTGCATGTCGAGTTCGGTGACGCGCATCAGGACGCGCGGGCCCGCGAAGTACTTCTTGTTCTCCTCGTGGTCGCGCACAGCGTGACAGGTGTTCTGGCAGAGGAAGCACTCGATGCACTTACGGAACTCCTGGCTTCGCGAGACATCCTCCTGCGTCATCCGATACTCGCCCGGCTTCAAGCCCTCCGGTGGCTGGAACGCGGGGACCTCGCGGGCCTTGACGTAGTTGTAGGTCACGTCGGTGACCAGGTCGCGGATGACCGGGAAGGTGCGCAGGGGCGTGATCGTCACCGGCTCACCCTCGGGGAGGGAGTTCATCCGGGTCAGACACATCAGCCGCGGCTTGCCATTCACCTCGGCACTGCACGACCCGCACTTGCCGGCCTTGCAGTTCCACCGGATGGCGAGGTCGTTCTCCTGCTCGGCCTGGATCCGGTGCAGGACGTCGAGCACGACCTCACCCTCGTTGACCTGGGTGGTGTAGTCCTTCAGCTCACCTTCACCCTTGTCACCGCGCCAGATGCGGAATATCGCTGTGTAGCCCATGCCTACCCCTGTCCCGCTGTCTCGAGTTCTGCCGCAGTCATGTACTTGCCCAGCTCCGCCTCATCGAACAGGCTCTGCAGATCGTTGGTCATCGACGGCAGCGGCTTCTTCTCCACCTCGAGTTCACCGTCCTTGACCGAGCAGACCAGGTTCACCTTGCGCCAGTAGGGATCCATCATCGGGAAGTCGTCGCGCGTGTGACCACCACGTGACTCCTGCCGGGTCAGCGCCGCGAGAGCAATGCACTTGGACACCAGCAGCTGCTTGGGGAGGTCGAGTGCCAAATTCCAGCCCGGGTTGTAGGAGCGTCCACCCGTGGTGTTGAGATACGCGATCCGCATCGTGAGATCCTCGATGCTCTTCAACGCGAGGGTCATCTCGTGCTCCGTGCGGATGATCCCGACGAGGTCGTTCATGACCTCCTGCAGTTCATGCTGGATCGTGTACGGATTCTCACCACCGGTCATGGTGAACGGCTTCAACGCCCAGGCGAGGGCATCCGTGACGTCAGCCTCGTTGATCGCCGGGCGCCAGCCCTTCGAGTTCGCTGCATCGACGTACTCCGCGGCGTAGATGCCTGCCCGCCGGCCGAAGACGAGGAGGTCCGACAGCGAATTGCCACCGAGACGGTTCGAGCCGTGGAGTCCCCCGGCGGCCTCACCCGCACAGAACAGGCCGTTGACACCGATCGCAGCCGTGGTGTCCGGGTCGACCTCGACACCGCCCATGACGTAATGACACGTGGGACCGACCTCCATCGGCTCCTGGGTGATGTCGACGTCGGCCAGTTCCTTGAACTGGTGCCACATCGACGGGAGCTTCGCCTTGATGACGTCGGGAGCGAGGCGCTTGGACACGTCGAGGTAGACACCGCCGTGCGGCGATCCGCGACCGGCCTTCACCTCGGCGTTGATCGCGCGAGCGACCTCATCGCGGGGGAGCAACTCCGGTGGCCGCTTGTTGTTGTCCGGGTCGGTATACCAACGATCGGCCTCTTCCTCGGTGTCGGCGTACTTGTCCTTGAACACCTCGGGGATGTAATCGAACATGAAGCGGCGGCCCTCGGAGTTGGTGAGCACACCGCCATCACCGCGAACGGACTCGGTGACCAAGAGTCCGCGCACGCTGGGCGGCCACACCATGCCCGTCGGGTGGAACTGGACGAACTCCATGTTGATCAGCGAGCCCCCGCACTCCAGGGCCAGGGCGTGACCGTCACCGGTGTATTCCCAGGAATTACTGGTGACCTTGAAGGACTTGCCGATGCCGCCGGTGGCGATGACCACGGCGGAGGTCTCAATCACGATGAACTCGCCGGTGGTGCGCCAGTAGGCGAGGACGCCACTGACCCGCCGGTTGTCACCCTCCCCGGTCATGAAGATCTTGGTGACGGTGCACTCGGCGAACACCCGGATCCCCGACTCATAGTCCCCGGTGGCCTTGAAGTCCTTCTGCTGCAGCGCCACGACCTTCTGCTGCAGCGTGCGGATCATCTCCAGGCCCGTGCGGTCGCCGACGTGCGCCAGCCGGGGATACTCGTGGCCACCGAAATTGCGCTGGCTGATCCGGCCGTCCTTGGTCCGATCGAACAGCGCGCCCCAGCTCTCCAACTCCCAGACACATTCGGGTGCTTCCTTGGCGTGCAGCTCGGCCATGCGATAGCTATTGAGGAACTTTCCACCGCGCATGGTGTCGCGGAAGTGGACCTGCCAGTTGTCCTTGGGATTGACGTTCGCCATCGATGCGGCGATACCACCCTCGGCCATGACCGTGTGCGCCTTACCGAACAGCGACTTGCTCATCACCGCGACGGTCTTGCCTGCCTCACGGGCACTGATCGCCGCGCGCAGGCCGGCACCGCCAGCACCGATCACGACGACGTCGTACGAGAGCTTCTCGTAGTCACTCATGGCATCTCCCTCGATCAGAAGAAGTAGAGGTTGGGAATGGTGTCGGTGGCAACAAGCAGGACGTAGACGTCGGCGAACGCAACACCGAGGAGCGAGTACCACGCGTAGCGCGGGTGGTTGCCGTTCAACCGCGAAACCCAGGTCCACATCTTGTAGCGGACCGGGTGCGCGGAGAAGTGCTTCAGGCGACCGCCGATGGCGTTGCGGCAGGAGTGACAGGAAAGCGAGTACAGCCACAGCAGGGTTGAGCTGGTCAGGAGCACGAGCGTGCCGACGCTCATGTGGCCCCACTCGTAGTTCTCATTGCGGAAGGCGATGATCGCGTCGAAGGTGAGGATCGCGTTGAAGACCAAGCCGATGTAGAAGAAGTAACGGTGCGAGTTCTGCAGGATCAGCGGGAAGCGGGTCTCCCCCGTGTACTTCTTGTGCGCATCCGGGACAGCGCACGCCGGCGGTGACAGCCAGAAGGAGCGGTAGTAGGCCTTCCGGTAGTAGTAACAGGTGAGTCGGAAGCCCAGCGGGAAGACTAGGATGATGAGCGCCGGCGACAGCACCCACCAGGAACCGAACGGCGTTCCGAAGTCCGAGGAACCGGGGACGCAGCTGGTGGCCAGGCAGGGGGAATAGAACGGCGAGAGCAGCGGGGCCGCGTAGTAGTAGTTGTTCTGGAAGGCCCGAATGGTCGAGTAGATGACGAAGGCGATCAGCACGCCGGCGGTGATGGCGGGCTCGATCCACCACTTGTCCGTGCGCAGGAAGCGGGCATTGATCCGGGCGCGTTCGCCATTCGGTTGCCCGGACGACGCCTGTGGCGGTGTCGCCAGAGCCATGGGGGCCTCCTCAGCCTCGACTGCCGCAATAGTAGGGGCGCTCCCGAGGTCTCGCAGCGAGAGATCGTGCGACGTCCATCACAGGCCGGGGGGCGGGGATGTCAGCGGCCGCTCGCCATCGGATCGACCTCGACGAGGATCTTGGGCTTCACCCGGCGCCCGGTGAGGAGCGCATCGGCCGCGGACGCGAAATCCAGGAAGGGAAACCTGCTGTCGACGAGCTCCTGCGGACGGATCACACCGGCCGCCATCAGTCGCAGGGCTCGTTCGTACTGATGGACCCCGTGCAACACCCCACTGACCGACATGTTCTTGAGCACCACCGGGGCAAGGGAGAACCCGTCCGCCGCCTCCGCGGACACACCCGCGAGCGCGATGCGCGCGCCAGCATCGGCCATGCTCATCAGGGCATGGGTCGCTGCCGCATCACCGACGAAATCGAGCAGGACGTCGTAGGCGTCCGCGGGTGCGTCGGCGAGTGGCCGCGCCGCAACGCCGAGAGCAGCCATCTGACTCAATCCGTGCTCGGATGACCCGAACGCATCCACGCGGGCGCCCATCCCGACGAGGACCTGGACGGCCACCTGGGCGAGGGTCCCCGTCCCGATGACCGCGACCCGGTCAGAGTCTGTGGCACCCGTCACCGCGATGCACTCGAGCGACGTAACCGAGGGTTCGCAGAGCGCCGCATCCGCGAGCGAGACCGAATCCGGCACCGGTGTGAGGTTGGCAGCGGGGATCGTGATGAAGTTCTGCGCCGCCCCGGGCACGGTCCCCCACACACCGAGTTCACTTCGGGAACGGCACTGGTTGATGAAGCCGGCACGACAACGGTCGCATGTGCGGCAGGGAATGAATGGGTGGCCCACCACGCGCTCCCCGACGTACCGACCTTTCACGCCGTCGCCGAGGACCTCGATCACTCCGGACCATTCATGGCCCACGACGAAGGGATGTCTCTGCTTCCCTTGCAATACGAACGGACTCGTTCCCGCGATGAGAGCGGCGTCGGTGCCACAGAAGCCCACGAACCCGATGCGCACCACCACTTCATCGGACAGCGGCGGGCGCACGGGCCACGGCTCGACGGCGACCATCCCCGGTCCCCGGACGACCGCGGCGGAGTTGTCGGCGATCACGATCGATCCGTCACAGGTCCACGGCGAAGTACTGCGTCTCCAGGAACTCATGGATCCCGGAAAAGCCACCCTCCCGGCCCAGACCGGATTCCTTCATCCCGCCGAAGGGAGCAGCCGGGTCCGAGGCGATACCTCGGTTGACCGCGACCATCCCGGACTCGATGCGCCGTGCCACCCGGATCCCCTCGCCGGCATCCTTCGCGTAGACGTACGAGATCAGCCCGTACTCGGTGTCGTTGGCCATCCGGATCGCCTCGTCCTGATCGGTGAACGTCACGATCGGAGCGATGGGCCCGAAGATCTCGTTGCGGGTCAGCGTGGATCCGTGCTGGACATCGCGCACGATGTGCGGGGCGATGAACGCACCGGCCGTCGGTGCCTCGGAGACCGCCACCGGCTCCGCACCCTCAGCCACGGCCTGACCAACAAGATCGAGGATCTTGTCGCGCTCCTTCACACTGACCATCGCCCCGAGGTCGTTCCCCTGATCGATGCCCGGTCCGATGCGCAGCGCCGCGAGGGCTGCACTGAACTTCGTCGCGAATGCGTCGACCAGGGATTCGTGCACATAGAAGCGATTCGCAGCCGTGCACGCCGAACCCCCGTTGCGCATCTTGGCGATCATCGCTCCCTCGACGGCCTTGTCCACATCGGCTCCCTCGAGGACCAGGAAGGGTGCGTTGCCGCCGAGCTCCATGGAGGAGGGCAGGACCCGTCGCGCAGTCTGCTCGAGGAGCAGTTTGCCGACGTAGGTCGACCCGGTGAAGGACAGCGTCGCGACGCGCGCATCCGCGAGGATCGCCTCGGAGATCGCACCGGACTTCGACGTGGTGATCACGTTGAGGACACCGTCGGGCAACCCAGCGCGTTGCATGACATCGGCGATCCAGAGTGCGGTCAGCGGAGTCTCACCCGCGGGCTTGAGGATCGCCGTGCACCCAGCCGCGAAAGCGGGCGCAAGTTTGCGTGTCGCCATCGCCGCAGGGAAGTTCCACGGCGTGATCAGATAAGCGACACCCATCGGCCGGTGATCGACGACGATCGTCTTGTCGCGATTGGGGGCGTAGCGGAAATCGCCTTGGACACGCACCGCCTCCTCGGAGAACCAGCGCAGAAATTCGGCCGCATAGATGGCCTCTCCCATCGCGTCGCGCCACGCCTTCCCGTTCTCTAGGACGATCAGGCGGGCACAATCCTCGATTTCGGTGGTCATGATCTCGAAACTGCGCCGCAGGATCTCTGCCCGCTGCCGCGCGGGCGTCATCGCCCAGGACTGGAAGGCATCGTGTGCGGCACCGACTGCCTGGAGTGCCTCGGCTTCGGTCGCGTCGCCGATCTCCGTGAGCGTGCTCAGGGTGGCCGGGTTGGTCACGGGGAGCTGCGCCGCGGACCGAACCCACGCACCCCCGATCAGCAGGCCCGTGGGGGTCCGGGCGGGCAGGGTGTCCACGCTCATATGTGTCCTCTCTCCTGGCGCCCCAGTCTCCCAGCCGCGCGGGGCGCGCGTTCGGTGAGGCGGGGAGCCCGCTTACCATGGCCGCGATGCGCCGGCTCCTGATCATTCTGCTCGCCCTGGTGGTGCTCGCCCCGGGGGCTCAGGCCAACCCCTCAACCAGCCCCTCCGCTACCCCGTCGACCAGCCCGAGCCCGACCCTCAACCCGACCCCCATTCCGAGCCCCTCGCCCCCGGCCAGCTCCGTGCGGGTCGACCCCGGCCCTGGAGCCGACCCGTTGCCCGAGGTCTTCGCCCGCTCCTGGGTGCTCGCCGACGCGGATACCGGCGCGATCCTCGCCGAGAAGAAGATGGACACCCCGCGGCGACCCGCGAGCACGCTGAAGGTCCTCACCGCCCTCACCCTGCTCCCTCGCCTGGATCCCGAGCAGACGTATGTGGCGCGGAAGAAGGACGCCGAGGCCTACGGGAGCAGGGCCGGGATCGTCCGAGGCAAGACGTACACGATCGAGCAGTTGATGTACGGGCTCCTCCTGCCGAGTGGCAACGACGCCGCCGTCGCCCTCGCGCGGGCTAATGGCGGGGTCGCCGAGACGGTCGCGCAGATGAACGAGGTGGCGCAGGACCTGCAAGCCCTCGACACCACAGCACGGAACCCGAGCGGACTGGATGCCCCAGGTCAATTCACGACGGCATTCGACCTCACCGTGATCGCACGCGCGGCCCTGCAGCGGGAGGATTTCCGCGCCTACGTGAGCGCGTACCGCGCCAAGATCCCCGCCAAGGGCAAGAAGTTGCGGACCATCTACAACCAGAACCGACTTCTGACCGGTGGATACAAGGGGGCCATCGGCGTGAAGACCGGTTTCACCAGCAAAGCGGGTCGAACCTTCATCGGAGCCGCGGAGCGCAAGGGCGTCACGCTCATCGTCACGGTCTTGGGATCGCGCGAGCCCACCGCCGATGCGGCGCGGAAGCTGCTGACCTGGGGCTTCGCGAACCTCGACGAGGTGACACCGGTGGGCTATCTCCCGGCGATCCCCACGGAGGAGGAGGTGGCGCAAGACTCGGAACCCGTCGTCGAGCAGGTTGTCGCGACCAGCTCCTCGAATCAGAGTCCTGCAGCAGCAGCGCCGACCGCCACCACGATGAGCAGCATCCCCATCGGTGTGTGGGGGTGGCCGTTACTCGTGGTCTTTCTGATCGGGTTCGGACTCGTGACGTGGCGTCAGGCACGTCGACGTCGACGCGTCTAGACCTGGATGAAGCCCACCTTGTCGTAGACATCCCGCAGGGTGGTCGAGGCCGTAGCGCGAGCACGTTCGGCACCCCGTGACATCAGACGCAGCAACTCGGCCCGGTCGGCGAGCAGTGCGCGCGTGCGCTCCCGAATAGGCGTGATCGCTTCCATCACGATGTCCGCCGTATCGGACTTCAAATCCCCGTATCCTTTCCCGGAGTAACCGGAGACGATGTCGGCCATGGCTCGGCCCGTCAGGGCCTGCTGCATGGTGAGAAGGTTCGCCACTCCGGCCTTGTTCACAGGATCGAACCTGATCTCACGCTCGGAG
Source organism: Candidatus Nanopelagicales bacterium (assembly GCA_044375955.1). Lineage (GTDB taxonomy): Bacteria > Actinomycetota > Actinomycetes > S36-B12 > S36-B12 > VGCC01. The sequence goes on from JBILLS010000009.1 coordinate 27,164, forward strand.
TCGGTCACAGCGGACTTGATCTTCTTGCGGGACACCGCATCGTCATCCAGGAGGAACACGCAGCCGCTTGGTGACGACTTGCTCATCTTGGCGGTCGGATCCTGGAGATCCACGACCTTGGCGGTCTCTTTGATGATCATCGGCTCTGGCACCGTGAAGGTCGACCCGAACATCGCGTTGAAGCGCTGCGCCAGGTCCCGGGTCAACTCCAGATGCTGCCGCTGGTCCTCGCCCACGGGGACCGCGTTCGCCCGGTAGATGAGGATGTCCGCGGCTTGCAGGATCGGATAGGTGAAGAGACCGACACTGCTTCGCTCCGCACCCCCCTTGACCGACTTGTCCTTGAATTGGGTCATCCGACTGGCTTCACCGAAGCCGGTCTGACACTCCAGGACCCAGGCAAGCTGACTGTGTTCGGGGACCTGACTCTGCACGAAGATCGTGCTCTTCTCCGGATCGAGACCGACAGCCAACAACTGCGCGTACGAGGCGAGGGTTCGCTCGCGGAGTACCGCCGGATCGTGTTCGACGGTTATCGCGTGCTGATCGACTACGCAGTAGAAGCAGTCGTGGGTCTCCTGCATGCGCACCCACTCCCGCAGCGCCCCCAGGTAATTGCCGATGTGGAACGAGTCCGCGGTGGGCTGGATCCCGGAGAGGACGCGGGGACGAGCAGTCATGTGCTCATTCTGGCAGTCGCGTCACGTGCACCTTGGCTATTCGACGCCCATCCAACTCGGAGACCTCGAAACGTAGTCCCGAGGCTTCGACCGTGTCACCGAGTGCCGGCAGCCGCGAGAGGTGGGAGACCATGAATCCGGCGACGGTCTCGTAGGGACCGTCGGGCAATGAGACACCGCACTCGTCCGAGAAATCTTCGATGTTCATCAGCCCATCGACAGTGATCTCCCCCACGATGCGCGGAGCCCGCGGGGTCTCAGCCGCGTCGTACTCGTCCTTGATGTCTCCGATCACCTCCTCCACCAGGTCCTCGAGGGTGACGATGCCGGCGGTGCCTCCGTATTCGTCCTGCACGATCGCGATGTGCTGGCGCAGCCTGCGCATCTCGGTCAAGGTGCTCAAGATCACCTTGGTTCCGGGATAGGAGGTCACCTGACGTGCCAGCTCGCCCAACCGGACCTGACGTCCGGACATCGCCGGGTCGAGGAGATCACGGATATGGACGAATCCGACGACGTCATCCGCGGACCCCTGGATGACCGGGTACCGGGAGTGCGGTTTATCGGAGATAACCGTGACCGCCTGGCTCAGGAGCAGACTCGCATCGAGGAAGTCCACCTCTGTCCGAGGGATCATCACCTCGCGCAGCTCACGATCCCCGACCGCGAATACATCGTCGATCAGCGCGCGCTCCTCGACGCTGAGGTCCTCATGGGCGGCGACGAGGTCACGCAGCTCCTCGCCACTGATCTGCTCCTTGGCCTCACGGGGGTTGATCCCGAACATGCGCACGATCGCGTTAGTCGATGCAGACAGCGCGACGATGAACGGACGGAACACCCGGGCGATCACATTGATGGGGCCCGCAACGAACAGGGCGACCTTCTCCGCCCGCTGCAGGGCGATCCGCTTGGGGACCAACTCACCGAGGACGAGGGAGACGTAGGCGATCACGATCGTGATGAGGATGAAGGAGACGACTCCAGCGACACCCGGGCCCCATCCCCAGGACTCGAAGACCGTGGCGAGTTCAGGAGCGATCTGCGCGGCTCCGAACCCCGCTGAGACGAATCCGGCCAGGGTGACCCCCACCTGGACCGCCGCGAGGAAACGACTCGGGTCGGAAACGAGCTGCGCGAGGCGCGGTCCACGCTTGGAGGTTTCCTCCAACCGCTGCACCTGGCTCTCGCGCAGTGAGACGAGTGCGATCTCGGCCGCGGCGAAGAACCCGCCCAGGAGGACGAAGAACAGGACGATGACGACGTTGACCCAGAGGTCGGACACGTCGATAACAATAGGATCTAGCCGTGGTCGATGACGCTGGGCCCGGTCAAGAGAAGTTCATTGATCGCCTGGCCCTCGAGCAGATCGATCGCGATATCTTCACCGGCCACTGCCATTCCGGCGCTCCCCTGCGGGCATACGGGGGGCAGATCGCAGCGCAAGCGCTGATGGCCGCCGGTCATACCGTCGAGCAGAAGGATCGTTTCGTCCACTCTCTGCACTGCTACTTCCTTCGCCCGGGACGCACGAAGGACTCGATTACCTACCTAGTGGACAGGCCACGGGATGGTGGCTCGTTCTCAACACGAATCGTGCGGGCGGTCCAGCATGGGGAGACGATCTTCATGATGACGACATCCTTCGCCACACACGATGCCGGTCCTTCCCATCAATTCGACATGCCCGACGAGAGTCCCCCCTTGAATCTCGCGGAGATCGATATCCCATCAGCGATCCTCAGCCCGGGCGCCAACTTGGAGGAATGGGACTACCCGAGCCAAGCGCTCATCGAGTTGCACTCCGCCGATGACTCCGATGTTCCCCTTCCGATGGTGCAGGGCAGGTACGAGCGCACGCAGTGGGTGCGGATCACTCAGGAACTTCCTCACGATCCCCTCGTTCAGGCATCCGCACTCACATACCTGTCCGACATGAGCATGGTGCTCATCGCAATCGCACCGCACCGTGATGTGCGCGAGACCCTCCAGCGGGCTTCCATCGACCACGCCGTGTGGTTCCACGGACCCATCGACGTGAACAGATGGTTGCTTTTCACCCAGGACACCCCCGTGGCGGGCGGAGGTCACGGACTCGCACGTGGACTCTTCTACGACACGGAGGGACGCTTGATCGCCTCCGTGGTGCAGGAATCACTCATGCGCACCAAGCGCTAGCGCATCGCCTTCTGCAGGTTGGTGTCGATGGAGGCGAGGAAATCCTGCGTGGTCTGCCACGGCTGATCCGGTCCGATGAGCATGGCGAGATCCTTGGTCATCTTCCCCTCCTCCACCGTCTCGACGCAGACGCGCTCGAGGGTCTGGGCGAACGCCGTTACGTCGGGTGTGCCGTCCAGCTTCCCGCGGTGCTCGAGCCCCCGGGTCCACGCGAAGATCGAGGCGATCGGATTGGTCGACGTCGGCTTACCCTGCTGATGCTGCCGGTAATGCCGGGTCACGGTGCCGTGCGCGGCCTCCGCCTCGACGGTCCTGCCATCCGGGGTCATCAGCACCGAGGTCATCAGACCCAGGGAACCGAAACCTTGAGCGACCGTGTCTGACTGGACGTCGCCGTCGTAGTTCTTGCACGCCCAGACATATCCGCCCTCCCACTTCAGGGCGGACGCAACCATGTCGTCGATGAGTCGGTGCTCGTAGGTCAATCCCGCCTTCTCGAACGCCGACGCGAACTCCGCATCGAAGACTTCCTGGAACAGATCCTTGAAACGGCCGTCGTAGGCCTTGAGGATCGTGTTCTTGGTTGACATGTAGACCGGGTAGTTGCGCGCCAGGCCGTAACGGAAGGAGGCACGGGCGAAATCTCGGATCGAGTCGTCGAGGTTGTACATCCCCATGGCTACACCGCTCGAGGGGAAATCGAAGACGTTGAACTCTACGGGCTCCGAGCCATCGGCGGGCGTGAAGGTCATCGTCAGGGTGCCGGCGCTCGGCACCTTAAAATCGGTAGCGCGGTATTGATCCCCGAAGGCATGGCGGCCCACGATGATCGGCTTCGTCCAGGTGGGCACGAGGCGCGGGATGTTGTTGATGATGATCGGCTCCCGGAAGATCACCCCACCAAGGATGTTGCGGATGGTTCCGTTGGGTGATTTCCACATCTTCTTGAGGCCGAATTCCTCGACGCGCGCCTCGTCGGGGGTGATGGTGGCGCACTTGACGCCTACCCCATACTTCTGGATCGCATGAGCGGCGTCGATGGTGACCTGGTCATCGGTGGCATCACGATGTTCGATCCCGAGGTCGTAGTACTTGAGGTCGACGTCGAGGTACTTCAGGATCAACTCATCCTTGATGAACTGCCAGATGATGCGCGTCATCTCATCGCCGTCGAGCTCGACAACGGGGTTGACAACCTTGATCTTGGCCATGTCAGAGGTCCTTCACATCAGCCTGCTTGGCCTTGACCGCCTCATAGGCGGCGACCAGGAGGGCCTTCTCGTCATCGGTGAGGGGGGTTTCCACGATCGTGCGTATGCCGGTGCGTCCGAGCTCGGCCTCGACGCCAAGGTAGGCACCCGACAGGCCGTACTCGCCCTGCACCCACGCACATACCGGCATGACCGCACCCGAGTCTTCGTGCACTGCGCGCGCCATACGCGCCGCGGCAGCGGAGGGGGCGTAGTAGGCGGAGCCGGTCTTGAGGAGGCCCACGATCTCCGCTCCTCCGTTGCGCGTGCGCTCCACAAGTGCATCGATGCGCTCCGGGGCGAGCAGCTCGGACAGCGGAGTCCCGTTGACCGTGCACACGGATGCCACGGGCACCATGGTGTCGCCGTGCGAGCCCAGGGTCAGGGTCTTCACCGATGCGACGGGCACACCCAATTCCGTCGCGACGAAGTGCGTGAAGCGCGCGGTGTCGAGCATCCCGGCCTGTCCGATCACACGGTGGTGCGGGAATCCCGTCACGATCTGCGCCAGCGCAGTCATCTCGTCGAGCGGATTCGCGACGTTGATGACCACGGCGTCGGCAGCGAACTTCTTCACGTTCTCGGCAACCTGACGCATGATCTTCGCGTTGGTCTCGATGAGGTCCATACGACTCATGCCGGGCTTGCGCGGCAGACCCGCGGTGATCACGACGATCTCCGAACCCGAGATCGTCTCGTAGCCCTCACCATTCGGCCCGGTGGTCTGACCCACGACCGTGGTCTCGAATCCCTCGATCCACCGAGACTGGTTGATATCCAGGGCGAGGCCTTCCGGCTTGCCCTCCAGGACGTCGGTGAGGACCACCGTCTCGAAGATGTCGTACTCGGCCAGTCTCAGAGCCGTCGTCGAACCGTAGAAGCCGGCCCCGATGACCGAGACCTTCCCACTGCGTGCCATATCTGCCTTTCCCGGCGTCGGATGTGGAGGGGATTTCCGGAGGTCAAGATACTTGCACTCGGGAACTGGTTTCCGAGCGGCCTCCAGCGTGTACGGTCGGCGAACATCACCGGGGAGGCTGCGTGACCTTCGACCTCAGGATCCAGCCCGACGTCGCGGACCTGGCACTGCGTGTGCGCGCGTTCATCGATTCCACGGTGATCCCTCGCGAACGGGAGCTCGAGTCCGACGAACACGGACTGTCCGCGGAATTGCGGCGTGAACTCCAGGATGCAGCGCGCGCAGCCGGGGTCTTCGCCCCCACCGCGCCGACCTCCCTGGGCGGACACGGCCTCGACCACCGTTCGATGGGGCCGGTCCTCGAAGAGTGCGGGCGAAGCCTCCTCGGGCCGGCGGCGATGAACTGCTCGGCACCCGACGAGGGAAATATGGCGCTCCTCGAGCTGATCGCCACACCCGATCAGCGCGCGCGCTACCTGGAGCCACTGTGTGCGGGTGAGATCCGCTCCTCGTTCTCGATGACCGAGCCCGCACCGGGTGCGGGATCGGACCCGCGACTGCTGAACACCGAAGCCACCCGACAGGGCGACACCTGGGTTATCAACGGGCGCAAATGGTTCATCACCGGGGCCGACGGCGCAGCCTTCAGCATCGTCATGGCGCGCACGGACGGGGGCGCCACCATGTTCCTCGTCGATGCCGACAACCCGGGCATGCGCGTGGAGAGACGCCTCAACACGATGGACAAGGCAGTCAGCGGAGGCCACTGCATCGTGGAGTTCACCGACTGCCAAGTCAGAGCAGAGAGCATCCTCGGGGAACTGGACAAGGGTTTCGACTACGCCCAACTCCGACTGGGGCCCGCTCGACTCACCCACTGCATGCGCTGGCTCGGCGCCGCACGGCGCGTGCATGAGGTGGCGGTCGCCTACGCATCCGAGCGACGCATATTCGATGACCGGCTCGCCGAACTCGGCATGGCTCAGCAGATGATCGCGGACAATGAAATCGACATCGCGGCCTCCCGGCAACTCATCTGGAACGCGGCGGGTGCATTAGATGCTGGGCTGCCTGCGCGCACTGAGACGTCGGTCTGCAAGACGTTCGTGGCCGAGGCGGTGTTCCGAATCGCGGATCGCTCGATGCAACTCTGCGGTGGTTCCGGGACGCTGACCGATCACCCGATCGCACGGATCCACATCGAGAGCCGCGCGTTCAGAATCTACGATGGCCCCTCCGAGGTCCATCGGATGTCGATCGCCAAACGCGCTGTGCGCAGATCGAGCAGAGGGGACCTCCCCGGGGACTGGCAGTGAGCGCACTCCCCCTCGACTCGGTCACGACGTGGCTGCGCGCGCACGCACCCTTCGACATCTCGGGGCCGCTCACCGCAACCCTCCTGGCCAACGGCCGGTCGAATCTCACCTACCGCGTCACCGACGCCGCGGGGCGCTCCTGGGCGATTCGCCGCCCACCCCTCGGGCACGTCATGCCCACCGCCCACGATCTGACCCGCGAATACACGGTGCTGACGGGGTTGTCCGGGAACTACCCCGTCCCCCGACCCTGGTTGCTGTGCGACGACGATTCGGTCATCGGAGTCCCGTTCCTGGTCATGGACTTCATCGAGGGGACCGTGATCGCAGACCGAGCTGGCGCGGATCGACTCTCGACCGATCAGGCGGATCGGGTGTGTCGGCTGCTGGTGGATTCACTCGCCCGGCTCCACGCCGTCGATGCCGTCGCCTGCGGACTGGGTGGTTTCGGCAAGCCCGAGGGCTACCTCGCCCGCCAGGTGCGTCGCTGGGGCGAACAGTGGCAATTGTCCAAGACCCGTGAACTGGCGTCGATGGATGCCATGGCGCGCTGGCTCGGGGAGAACGTGGCAACACTCGCACCCGATCTCCCTTGGTCGATCGTGCACGGTGATTTCCGCGTGGACAACATGATCGTGGCGACTGACGCATCCGAGGTCCGCGCGGTCGTGGACTGGGAGATGTCCACCCTCGGTGATCCCATCGCGGATCTCGCCGTCACTCTCGTCTACTGGACGGAAGCGGGCGATGGACTGCGTGCCGAGGTTGCCGTGGCAGAGGGCCTCACGGCCGGACCGGGTTTCTGGACCCGCGAGCAGATCGTCGATCACTACGCCACCATCAGCGGACGGGGAATGGAGCAGCTGGGGTTTTGCCTCGTTCTCGCCTGCTACAAACTCGCCGTGATTATGGAGTCGCTCAACCATCGGGCGCGCATGGGAATGCAGCTGGGGCGCGCAGTGGAACAGGGCGAGGACACCGAGCATGCGGTGGTGGCGCTCGCGCAGTTGGGTGAGCGTCTGGTCGACGATCCCGACGTGGCCACGCTGCGTAGTTGACCGACTCCTAGTTGGGTGCGGGCACGATGAAGGCGACGATGGTGATCGCCAATCCGAGAACACCCAGAACGGCGACATCGACCCGACGCGAGCGCACCGCGAGCCATCCGGCCTGATCCTCAGGCAGGAGGAGTCGCAGGAACGCTGCGAGAAAAACACTGGCACCGAGTACCACCGCACCTCGCCGGAACGCATCCAGCGCGACGAGGATCAGTGCCGTCGCGACACCGATCAGGACGATCACGAGGGGCCACCAGCGATCTCGGCGCAACGGGGTCACGTTCACATGCGCTCCGCGGCTTCCACGACGTTCTGCAGGAGCATGGCCCGGGTCATGGGACCCGTGCCGCCCGGCATCGGTGCCCACCATCCGGCGATGTCGGCGACCCGAGGGTCGACATCGCCGACGAGCCCTTCGGACGTCCGCGTGATGCCGACATCCAGGACGGCCGCCCCCGGGGCGATCATGTCCGGGGTGACCAGGTGGGCAACCCCGGCCGCAGCAACCACGATGTCGGCCCGTGCGATCTCCCCCGCGAGATCGCGGGTCCCGGTGTGACAGAGGGTGACGGTCGCATTCTCCGAGCGCCGGGTGAGAAGCAGCCCGAGTGGCCGACCCACCGTGACACCGCGCCCGATCACCACGACGTGCGCACCGGCAATGGGAACGTCGTAGGCCCGAAGGAGTTCGATGATTCCCCGGGGCGTGCATGGCAGCGGAGCGGGGATGCCCAGGACGAGGCGACCGAGATTCATCGGGTGCAACCCGTCGGCGTCCTTCGCCGGATCCATCGCCTCCAAGATCGAACTTGCGTCAAGGTGCGCGGGTAAGGGGAGTTGCACGATGTATCCGGTCACGGCTGGATCCGCATTCAACCGCACGATCTCGGATGCGAGTCTGTCCTGACTGGTGTCCGCAGGCAGATCCACGCGAATGGAGGCGATACCGACCTCGGCGCAGTCCCGGTGTTTACCGGCTACGTACGCATGGGAGCCGGGATCGTCACCGACGAGGACCGTGCCGAGTCCAGGAAGGATCCCCCGCTCGGCCAGTGCAGACACCCGCTGCGCCAGGGAGGCCTTGACGTGCGCGGCGGTCGCCTTGCCGTCGAGGATCACCGCGGTCATGTGGCAATCCTGTCAGGGAGAGGACGCCGACCCGCGGTCGAGATCACGACGGCGACGAAGGCCAGCACGGTGCCGAGGACCAAGCCCACATCCACGTAGTCGGTGAAGAGCAGATCGAGGATGATCGAACCGAGGAGTTGGCCCGCGATTGCGAGCAGCGCCTGACGCAGTACCCCCACCCGCCCGACGACCCAGGCTGTTGTCGCGACGAACACCACGCCGATGAGCCCGCCGGTATAGAGCCAGGCCTGCGAGTCTGCGGGGATCGAGAGGTCGGTGAGACCGGTGGAGGTCGCGATCAGGACGGCGATCATCAATGCGCTCGTACCGACGATGAAGTTCATCCAGGCCGCCACCAGCGGCTCACCGGAAATGGAACTCACCCGTCCGTTGATGGCTGCCTGGACGCCGAGGGCGGCGCCCGCTGCCAAGCCCATGACGACGAGCAGGAGGGAGAGCCCTTCACCACCCCACCGTCCTGTGACGGCGCTACCGACGGCTGCGATCGCGATGATCGCCGAGATCACACGCGTACTCGACACGGGTTGGCGGCCGAAGGGGCCCAAGCCGATCCGATCCACGATCAGCGAGGCGGTGACCTGACCAGCGACGGTGGTGATGGCGAACAGCGCAACACCCCCGACGGGAACGGACATGCTCTGCGTCAGGACGAAGAACGCACCGAGCAGGCCACCGAACACCTGCCACCGCGGGATGGCTCCCGAGCGCACTGCGATGAGGAGTCGACGTACACCGGCGCGCATACGCGCCAACCCCAGGCCCATCAGCGTGAGCAGCACCAAACCGACCCCGAAGGAGATGAGTGCGGCCTCGAGTCCGTTGCCAAGTACATCTGCAAGTGATCCGTTCACCTGCGATTGCAGCGCAGCAAGGGCGCCGACGACGACGGCCGCGGATACGGGCCAGAGCGACCGTTGTCCTGTCATGTCAGTGGAAGAAGTGCCGCGTGCCGGTGAGGTACATGGTCACCCCGCGGGCCTCAGCGGCGGCGATCACCTCGGTGTCACGCACCGATCCCCCCGGCTGCACCACGGCCGAGATTCCCGCGTCGAGGAGGACGTCCAGCCCGTCCGCGAAGGGGAAGAAGGCATCCGATGCCGCAACCGATCCCGCGGCACGGTCGCCGGCACGCTCCACGGCAAGACGCGCCGCATCCACCCGGTTCACCTGGCCCATGCCCACTCCGACCGCCGCTCCGTGGCGCGCCAGGAGGATCGCGTTCGACTTCACCGATCGGCAGGCGCGCCATGCGAACTCCAGATCGGCGAGGACCGAGGAATCGGCGGCGGGTCCGCTCACCAGGGTCCAGGTGGCGGGGTCATCGCCCGTCGCGGTGATTCCATCGACGTCTTGCGCGAGCATCCCACCGCTGACGGAGCGCACCTCGACATGCCTACCCGGATGTGGTCCCGGCACACGCAGGATCCGCAGGTTCTTGCGCTGTCTCAGGTGCTCGAGCGCCTCCGGCTGGTAGTCGGGGGCGACGATCACTTCGGTGAAGACATCGCCGATGGCCTCCGCCATGGCGAGTGACACGGGACGGTTCGCGGCGATCACCCCGCCGAACGCAGAGACCGGGTCGGTGGCGTGTGCCTTGCGATAGGCATCGGCGATGTCCCTGCCGGTGGCGATCCCACACGGGTTCGCGTGCTTGATGATCGAGACTGTCGGTTCCGTGAAGTCGAAGGCGGCGCGACGGGCAGCATCGGCATCGACCACGTTGTTATAGGACATCGGCTTGCCGTGGAGTTGCTCTGCCGTGGCAATGCCGGGTTCATGCTGCGCGGCCAGGTACAGCGCTGCGGACTGGTGGGGGTTCTCCCCGTAGCGCAGGACCTCACCGCGGGTCCACGCCTGTGCTGTCCACCGGGGGAAACCCTCCGGGTCCACCTGATGCATCATCCATCGACCCACGGCGATGTCGTAGGTGGCCGTGTGCGCGAAGGCATCGGCCGCCAGTTCCTGTCGCTGCGCCAGATCGAAGCCCCCTGCGCGCACCGCATCGAGGACTTCTCCGTAGCGACCGGGCGACACCACCACGGCCACGTTCGCGTAGTTCTTGGCAGAAGCGCGGATCATCGCGGGGCCACCGATATCGATCTGCTCGACACATTCCTCCACCGATGCGCCCGATGCCACCGTCTGCGTGAAGGGGTACAGGTTCACGACGACCAGCGTGAACGGCTCGATCGCAAGGTCGATCAGTTGCTGCCGATGGGACTCCTCACGCAGATCGGCGAGTAGTCCGGCGTGCACACGCGGGTGGAGCGTCTTCACCCGGCCGTCGAGGCATTCAGGGAAGCCGGTGAGTTCCTCCACCGGTGTGACCGGCACCCCGGCCGAGGCGATGAGTGCTGCCGTCGAACCTGTCGAGACGATCGAGACACCGGCCGCGTGGAGTCCTGCGGCAAGGTCTGTCACACCCTGCTTGTCGTAGACCGAGATCAGGGCCCGCGTGATGGGGATGCGATCAGCCATGGCGCACCCCGGCGGGCTCTGAGATCAGCGTCGTGACTACGTCGACGAGCAATACCCGTTCGATCTCCTTGATCCGTTCATGAAGGCGAGCCTCGTCGTCATCGGCGCGCACTTCCACGGGTTGTTGGGCGAGGATCGGTCCGGAGTCCACGCCGTGATCGACCACGTGCACGGTGCATCCGGTCCACTTCACCCCGTACGCCAGGGCATCACGCACCGCATGTGCACCGGGAAAGGCAGGCAGCAGAGCGGGATGGGAGTTGATGATGCGGCCGGCATAGGCATCGACGACGTCCCGCCCGAGCACGCGCATGAAACCCGCGCACACGATCAGGTCGGGGCTGTGCCGCGCGATCTCGGTATGGAGCTCACGATTCCATGCATCACGGTCATCCCCGAGAGCGACGGCGAAGGTGGGAACCTCCCTCTCGCGCGCGCGTTCCAGCGCCCGGCACTCCGGAACGTCGGAACCCACGGCAGCCACCTGCGCTCCCACGGGCGAATCGAGCAGGGCCTGGAGCAAAGAACCGGAACCCGATGCCAGAACGAGGATCCGCGCCACGAACCGACCCTAACGGCAGCGGGCCTACAGGACGGTTTCTGAGTTCATCTGGCGATAGAGGTGGGCGGTGACCAGGGCGACGAACGGCAGCGCGACGAGGGTCAGGAGACCGAAGAGCATGGATCCGATCAACAGGACCGTCAGGTTGAGCGCCATCGCCACGAACGCGGCACCGAAATTGGCGCGCACGATGCGCACACTGCTTGCGAAGGAGGGGCCGAGTCCCGTCCCCCGGTCGACCGCGAAGTACGGGGCGAACTGCAGGAAGAGGATCACCAGGATTCCGGGCACGATCAACAGGAGCACGCCGATGCCGACCAGCAAGGAGTACAGGATCTGCGTGACCAGGTAGACCGCCAGGTTCTGTCCACTCAGCAACGCGTCGAAAGCAGGCGCACGCCCCTGGGTCGACCACAGGGCTCCGCGGATGACACCGACCGTGGTCAGGTAGATCAGCACCTGGAGGAACAACACGATGCCGATCGACGTCAGCGCGGGGCTACCCAGGGCCGAGGTGCAGGCGGCCTCCTGGCCCGGGGTCTGGGGGTCGACGCACTGCACCAGGAGCCCCTGCAATGGCTCGAGGCTGATCACCTGCAGGAACTGGGCAGCGGTGACGACGGCTGCGAGGGACAGGAAGGCCAGGAAGTTGCGCCGGAAAGTCTCCAGGGACCAGCGGAGCGCCTGTCCGACGTCTACCGAGGAACCCACAACTCTCCCTCCACGCTTTCGAGTATGTCAGGCTCCGCCACACTCAACGTCGGACGGCGTGGACGCCGTAGGAGCAGTGCGGTGGGCAGCATGCCCACCACGAGTCCGATCCACGCCAGCGACGCCGCGAACTCTGGAAGTGGACCCAGGAAGGCCAGTCGCAACTCCCCGAGTGAGCCTGAGGCGAGCCAGGCCAACGTGGCCACAATCAACGCTGCTCCCGTCGCGGCAAGCAACGCGATCACCAGCCGCATGAGGGTCTGTTCACCGGATGCGCGCCGTGCGATGAAGTAGCCCGCGAGTAATCCGCAGGCCACGGTGATGCACGGGTAGAGCCATGCGAGGGGCACCGCCGTCTCTGGGAACGCCGCGATGATCGGGATGAGTGGGACGTCGGCGGGCGATGTCACGGCGAGGAACGGACTGACAAGGGATTCCGACCCGAGACTGAAGCCCGCTCCCAGGATGTAGGAGACGGCCCAGAGGAGGAGTGTCGGCAGGAATGCGAGTGTGATGAGGAGGAGTGACATAGCTCCGACGAATCCCGTGCCTATCGCGGACTGAATCTGCAGCACATCGGAGAAGCGCGCGATGAGCCACCCGATCAGGAGTAGCGCCCCAGCCCCCAGGAGCGATGCGACCGCGACCACAGCGGCGCTCAGCACGGTCATCACCCACGATGGGATGTGTGTTCGCACGTGCAGCTCCAGTCCACTCGAGCGACGTGCGCCTATCCCTCCGGCGATGAGTGCGATGACTCCGGCGTGCAGTGCGACCCGCGGCAGCGACGCGGTCCAGTCGGCAGAGCGGGTGATCATCAGGACGCCGGCGGCGAGCCCCGCATAGGTCATCGCGAGGGCCCCGACTCCCACGAGGTACTCGATCGGGTTGGCCACCCGCGAGACGCGACCCCACCAGGCTCCCGCTCCGTAAGCAAGGAATGCGACACCGATGGTCAGCCCCCAGGGGATCAACGTGTAGTGGACCGTCTGCGCCGTCAGCATCACCCCGTGGACCGGCGCGGACCACAGGACACCTGCCAGCGAGACCCAGGCCAGGAACCCGGACTGTTCCTCGGGTGCGCTCATCGCGGTCACGGAGACCACCAAGGCGACCACGAGGTAACCGATCACGGCGGCCACGAGCGCCGCGAGCACGGCGAGCGCGATGCGGCCGGCCCGGGGCGCCCAGACGCGCAGGTGCTTCACTCCCCCAGCGTGGCAGCCGGGTCACCCGGTGCCCGGGATGCCACACCGATCACCCGTGTATCAGCAGCCACACGGATGCGACGACGCTGAGAGCCAGGGCGACCCGGACGAAGATGGTCTGATCCATCCGGCGGAAGACCTTCACTCCGACGAATGCACCCAGCGCGGTCAGCGGCGCGAAGAGCGCTCCGATCAGCAGCGACTCCGTCGTGACCAACCCCAGACCCACCACGAATGGGACCTTGCTCAGATTCACGAAGAAGAAGAACCAGACCGACGTCCCCATGAAGACGAGCATCGGCACCCGCATGCGCACGAGATACAGGCTCATCGCTGCACCGCCTGCATTCGCGGCGAGGGTCGTCACCCCAGCGAGAACACCAAAGAAGGATGCGACCAGCCGGTCCTTGGCGGTCACCGTGGATGGCGGTGCTTCCAGGCCACCCCGCATCCGGATCCATTCCAGGATCGCCGAGACCAAGATCAACCCACCGACAACACGGCCCACCGTGGTGATGTCCGCGAATACGAAGAGTGCGGCGGTCAACGCGAATCCGACCAACAGACCGGGGATGAGACGGACCAGTAATCGCCACTGCACATGCTGGCGGTAGATGGCGAGCGCGATCAGATCACCGAAGAGTAGAAGTGGGACGGAGAATCCCGCGGCGACGGTCGGCGTCAGGGCCAATGCCATCACCGGTCCGGTCAGCACACCCAGGACCGGCATCGCAGTCTTGGAGATTCCGTAGAGGAAGACGCAGAGCCCGACCGTGATGATCAGGACCGGGGTCCAGGCCTCAGGCAACGACTACGCCCGCCTCCGACGCAGCCCGAACCAATTCGTGGTCGAGCGTGACGAGGGGCCAGCCGCTCCTCAGCGCCACGTCGAGATACGAAGCGTCGTAGGAGGTCAATCCCCGGTCGATCGCCAACCGCATGATGGTCGGCGTTGGGGATTCGTCAATCACTGCAACAGGTATCGAAAGAATCTCCGCAAGCATGGTCCGTGCTGAGTCGACCGAGAGTCCTCGAGTGCGAACATGTGTGGCGATGACGTTGGACACCTCAAGTCGCCAAATCGCAGGAACGACCGGAACTCGCTCATCCAGTAGATCGATCTTCGCCCACGCGGGGCCCGAATCAGGCTTGGTCAGGAACCACGACAAGCACACGGATGCATCCAGCACGAATCCATTCACAGGCGCCCTTCGCGCTTCATGTCGGAAATCTCCTCAAGTGACGTGAGAAGTTCCTCATCAGCGAGGTGGGCCTGTACTCCCTCTATTCGACGGCGAAGGTCGGCGGCGGAGGAACGCCGCAGCGGAGGAACAAGTCGCGCAACCGGCTTTCCATGCCTGGTGATGGTGATGACCTCACCCGCCTCGGCGCGAGACACGAGATCCGACAGATGGGTCTTCGCCTCGAAGAGCCCGATGCTCGCATCACTCTGGAGTTCCACGATGGTCATGTCTCGAGCGTACGCAAGCTAGTGATCTAGTTCAACTAGAATTCTAGTTGATTTTAGGAAACCATGATCTCGCGCATGAGGCGTGCCGTGGCCGACGGCGTCTTCCCGACGCGAACACCCACCGCCTCCAGTGCCTCCTGCTTCGCGGCGGCGGTACCCGCGGAGCCCGAGACGATTGCTCCCGCATGCCCCATGGTCTTTCCCTCGGGGGCGGTGAAACCTGCCACGTAGCCGACGACCGGCTTCGTGACGTTGTCCTTAATGAATGCGGCAGCGCGCTCCTCGGCATCCCCGCCGATCTCACCGATCATCACGATCGCGTCGGTATCGGGGTCGTCCTGGAACGCAGCGAGTGCATCGATGTGGGTCGTACCGATGATCGGATCGCCACCGATTCCGACACAGGTGGAGAAACCGATATCGCGCAGCTCGTACATCATCTGGTACGTCAAGGTTCCGGACTTCGAGACCAGGCCGATACGTCCGGGCTTGGTGATGTCAGCCGGGATGATGCCCGCGTTCGACTGTCCGGGGCTGATGATCCCAGGGCAGTTGGGGCCGATCATCCGAGTGGCGCCCGAATTCACCGCATATTGGAAGAACTGCGCGGTGTCGTGGACCGGGATCCCCTCGGTGATCACCACACAGAGTGGGATGCGCGCGTCGACCGCCTCCTCAACCGCACCCTTCGCGAATCGGGGAGGCACGAAGACGACGGAGACATTGGCACCTGTCGCGGCCATGGCGTCGCCGACGGAGTTGAACACGGGTATGCCGTCGACGTCCTGTCCGGCCTTTCCGGGTGTGACGCCGGCCACCACCGCCGCACCGCTGGCGACCATGCGCCTCGTGTGCTTCGTTCCCTCGGAACCGGTCATCCCCTGGACCAGGATCCTGCTGTCGCTATCGAGCCAAATCGCCATGTCCCCTACTTCCCTGCCTTGGCAGCTGCTGCGAGTTCGGCCACGCGACGTGCGGCGTCGTCCATGGTCTCCACGAGTTCGATGAGTGGGTGGTGCGCCTCGGTGAGGATGCGCCTACCTTCCTCCGCATTATTGCCGTCGATGCGGCAGACGATCGGCTTGGTCATCGCCACCCCACGCTGCTCCAGCACCTGGATCCCCTGGAGGATTCCGTTCGCCACCGCATCACACGCGGTGATCCCGCCGAAGACGTTGACGAAAACTGCCTGGACATCCGGATCGTTGAGGACGATGTCGAGGCCGTTCGCCATGACGTCCGCGGAGGCGCCCCCACCGATATCGAGGAAGTTGGCGGGTCGAACTCCCCCGAACTCCTCACCCGCGTAGGCGACGACGTCGAGGGTGCTCATGACGAGTCCCGCACCGTTGCCGATGATGCCCACGTCACCGTCGAGCTTCACATAGTTGAGATCGAGTTCCTGCGCGCGCAACTCGATCGGGTCCGTGGCCTCGCGATCGACCAGGTCCGCGTGGTGCGCATGGCGGTATCCGGCATTGCCGTCCAACGTGACCTTGCCGTCGAGTGCGAGGACCTCGCCCGTAGGAGTGAGTACGAGGGGATTCACTTCGACGAGGGTTGCGTCCTCACCCACCATCACATCCCAGAGGGACACGAGGATGTCGGCCACCGGTGCCGCGATAGCCTCGGGAAACTTCGCCGCAGCGACGATCTCCCGCGCCTTCGCGGGGGTGACCCCGTCGAGCGCATCGACGCGGACCTTGGCGAGCGCCTCGGGCTTGGTCGCAGCCACCTCTTCGATGTCCATACCGCCCTCGACACTCGCCATCGCGAGGAAGGAGCGGTTGGCGCGATCGAGGAGGAAGGAGACGTAGTACTCCTCCGCGATGTCGGTCGCCGGAGTCACGAGGATCCGCCGCACCACGTGCCCCTTGATGTCGAGGCCGAGTATTCCCTGGGCCTTGGTGAACGCATCGTCGGGTGAATCAGCGAGCTTGACCCCGCCGGCCTTCCCGCGCCCACCGGTCTTGACCTGGGCCTTCACCACGACGGGGGCTGCGATCGCCGTGGCCGCCGCACGCGCCTCTTCCGCGGTCACGCACACATGTCCATCGGTGACCGGAACCCCGTGGGCGCCGAACAGTTGCTTGGCTTGATACTCGTACAGATCCAACGTCGCTCCTCGTGGTGTGTTCGCGCGCGGGCGCTAAGCCTAGGAGGCGGCAGGTACTCGCTCGCGCACCCAGTCGACGACGTCGTGCGTCGGGGTTCCGGGGGTGAAGATGCGGGCAACCCCGAGCGCCTCGAGTTTCGGGATGTCGTCGTCGGGGATGATCCCGCCCCCGAACACGACGATGTCCGTGGCATCACGTGCGGCGAGTAGTTGCATGACCTCGGCGAAGAGCGTCATGTGCGCACCGGACAGGATCGACATCCCGATGAAATCGGCATCCTCTTGAATCGCGGCATCGACGATTTGGGTCGGCGTCTGATGGAGCCCGGTGTAGACGACCTCGAACCCGGCATCGCGGAGTGCGCGGGCGATCACCTTCGCGCCCCGGTCGTGCCCATCGAGACCGGGTTTGGCGACCACGATCCTCACCGGCGCACCCATCGAACCTCCTTCCGCCGAGCCTACCTTCCGAATGTGACCGGACTGTGGCGACCGTCGAAAGAACACTAGAGTGCGTACGTGGGAGGCATCGGGGAGACCCCCGCCTGGACCTGGGTGCGCACGCCGCGGCGTGCGACGCTGCGCGACGAAGTCGCCGAGCACACCACCCCCCACGAGGTCACTCAGCGCGCCGACCGGCTCGATGGAACCGTGGGCGTCCTCTCCCTCCCGGAGTCCCGCATGGTGTTCGTGCAATACGGCGGACGTGTGGAGGTCGAGGCTCCACCCACCGGCGATCGGATCGTGGCCACGGTCCCCCTCGGTCCCATGGGTGTGCGCTACACCGACGGACGCTCGGGAACACGCGATACCCAGACCGTCGTCCTCGGGCAGGAGTGCAGCACTCTCATGGATCCGGATCCGCATGCGGGTGCACTCGTGATCTCGAGTGATCCGATCCGGATCCGGGAGCACGCGCGCACGGTGCTCGGGTCCGAGATCTCGATCGAGCCGGATCCGCACACCATCAACTCGCCGCGCGCGGTCGAGCGTGCCTGCCGACAGATCTGGACAGTCACCTCCACCCTCCCGGCGAACACACCCGCCACGGTCATCGCATCCCTCGCACATGCCCTCGACGACATGCTGATGAGCGCACTCGTGCTCGCGTGGTCGCCCACGCGACATGTTCCGACACCGCGGGGCCGGACCGCGCACATCCTCGACTGGATCCGCTGCAATCACGGAATCTCCGTCACGGTGTCCGACATCGCACGCGCTGTGGGGCTCAGCGTGCGTCAGCTTCAACAGTCCGTCCACGACGAGCTGGGTATGACGCCCATGAGACTGCTCCGGGACGTCCGCCTCATGGACGCGCACCATCGCCTCCGTGCCGCGAACCACCAGACCGCGACGGTGGCGGCGATCGCACACGAGAGTGGATTCGCGCACCTGGGACGATTCTCCGTCATGTATCGCGAGCGATTCGGCGAGAGCCCCTCGGTAACGCTGATGCGGGACAGCGCATCATGACCAGGGTCGCGGTCATCTACTACTCCGCCACCGGCAACATCTCCGCGATGGCTCATGCATTCGCCGAAGGCGCGCTCGAGACAGGTGCGGAGGTCCGAGTCCACAAGGTCGCCGAGACAGCCCCCGTGGAGGCGATCGATGCGAACCCGCGATGGCGAGCCTTCGTCGATTCCAATCGCGACGAGCCCGCGACACTCGAGGACCTGGCCTGGGCGGACGCGATCGCATTGGGCTCCCCCACGCGGTTCGGTGCGGCAGCGGCTCAGTTGAAGGCGTTCCTCGACACCACCGGTGGCCTGTGGGCCCAAGGTGCCCTTGCCGGGAAGGTGTGCACAGCATTCACGAGTTCGTCCACGGCCCACGGTGGACTGGAGTCCACGATCCTGGCGATCAACAACCACTTCTATCACTGGGGATCCCTGGTCATGCCGCTCGGATACCGCGATGCACATGTGATGAAGAAGTCGGGTAACCCTTACGGCGCATCCTTCGTCTCCCGTGGTGGCGCCGCCCCGGACGACGACGCACTCACGGCGGCCCGTATCCAAGGTCGCCAGCTTGCGACCGTTGCAACGGAGTTATCGCGGGGCCGCGACCAGGGAGGATCATGATGAACGAGATCCGGATCCTCGCCATCGGCGGAAGCACCAGGCCGAATTCGTCGAGCGAGAAGGCACTACGCATCGCAGCGGATGGAGCGCGTGAAGCTGGAGGCACCGTGACCGTGATCACGAGCCGGGACCTGATGCTGCCGATTTACGACACCGAATCACAGGATCGTGATCCGAAGGCTGTGGCGCTCGTCGATGCGGTGCGCTCCGCGCACGGCATCATCGTGAGCAGTCCGGGATATCACGGTGGGATCAGCGGCATGATGAAGAACGCGCTCGACTACATCGAGGATCTGGGTCGGGAGGATCCCCCCTACCTCCATGGCCGCGCAGTCGGCTGTATCGCGGTCGCGTACGGCTGGCAGGCCACCGTCTCGACCCTCCATCAACTCCGTCAAGTCGCACACGCACTACGTGGGTGGCCCACACCGCTGGGGGGAACCATCAATGCCTCGGTGACCGAATTCGCCGAGGACGGTTCACTCGCCGACCAATCAGCGCAGGAGCAACTGCGCACCATCGGCACCCAGGTCGTCGAATTCGCCCGAATGCGAGCCGCCCACGATGCCGCACGGTGATCACTACCCTGGACGCGCATGAACGAGCGCGAGATCAGCGCCTTCGACGGGGAACCGACGGATATCGCCGTGCGCGCCACGCGTCCGCAGTCGCTCCTCATCACGGTGTACGGAGCCTACAGTCGATCACTCGGCGGATGGTTTGCCGTCAGCACCATCCTGCGGCTGCTCGGCGACATGGGGATCGAGGATCCCGCCGTCCGCAGCGCACTCTCCCGTTTCAAGCGACGGGGCATCCTCGTCGCAGACAAGCGCGCGGGTGTGGCGGGGTACGCACTCAGCCCCACCTCACGCCGCACCTTCGACGTCGGCGACGCTCGAGTCCTCGAACGTAGGGAACTTCCCCGCGACGAAGGGTGGGTGCTCGCGGCCTTCTCGATTCCCGAGAGTGCGCGCGATCTGCGCTATCGACTCCGATCGAGACTCGCCAAGGTCGGGTTCGCGCAGGTCACCGGCGGCCTCTGGATCGCTCCCCGGGCACTCGAAGCAGATGTACGCAATGTGGCCGAGGCGTTGAATGTCACCGACTTCGTCGATGTCTTCCGTGCCGAGCACGTCGCGTTTCGACCAACTCCCGAGGCGATCCGAGAGTGGTGGGATCTCGATGGAATCGCCGCGCACTACAAGGAGTTCGTGCGTGAGTACTCGCCGCTGCGATCCGCGTACTCGGGCGTTCGTGGTCGCGTTGACGGCACGCGCGCCTTCGTCGACTACACCCGGGTCCTGACGTCGTGGCGAATGTTGCCCTACATCGATCCCGGACTACCCATGTCCTACCTTCCCCGGGACTGGGCGGGTCAGCCGGCGACCGAGTTGTTCTTCTGGTTCCACGACCACCTCGCCGAGGCAGCGCAGCAGCATGTCGTGGACCTGTGTGAGGACCGGCAACCCGGGTGATCCTGATCACCTCGTGGAGATCTTGCGATCGTCAGAAAAGGCGTAGGGTGGCGGCGTGACCAGTCGACCCGGCTACAACAACATCATCCGGCTCACCGCCACCCCGGAGGCCCACGCCTCCGGTGCCATCGTGACAGCGGTCACCGCGACCGGAGCGGTGATCACCGCCCTCGACCTCGTTGACCCGGGGAACGAGACCGTGAAGCTCGATCTGAGCTGCACCGTGCGCGACTCCGACCACGTGCGCGAACTCCGCGAGGTCCTCGAAGCCATCAACGGTGTCACCGTCGACAAGATCAGCGACTCCACCTTCCTGATCCACTTGGGCGGCAAGATCGGCATCAGTCTCAAGGCCCCACTGCGCAATCGTGCCGACCTCGCCCGTGCGTACACCCCGGGCGTAGCACGGGTCTGTATGGCGATCCACGAGAATCCGGCGGATGCGCGCAATCTGACGATCAAGCGCAACAGCGTCGCCGTGGTCACGGACGGTTCCGCAGTCCTGGGCCTCGGGAACATCGGGCCCGAAGCAGCCATGCCGGTGATGGAGGGCAAGGCCGCGCTCTTCAAGCGCTTCGCAGACGTCGATGCGTGGCCGATCTGCCTCGACACCCAGGATGTCGATGAGATCGTGCGCACCGTCGAGATCATCGCTCCCGGGTTCGGCGGTATCAATCTGGAGGACATCGCGGCACCCCGCTGTTTCGAGGTGGAACGCCGGTTGCGCGAGAAGCTCAACATCCCGGTCTTCCACGACGATCAGCACGGAACCGCTGTCGTGGTCCTCGCTGCCCTCGAGAACTCCCTGCGCTTGGTCCACAAGGAGATGTCGAACCTGCGCGTGGTCATGGTGGGTGCCGGCGCGGCCGGTGCCGCCGTAGCGCGCCTGCTCCTCGGGGCCGGGATCAAGGACATCGTGATGTTCGACTCCCGCGGAGCGGTCCACTCCGGCCGCGACGACCTCGACCCGGACCGCGCCCAACTGGCCCGGGATACCAACCCGCACGGCCACACCGGCTCGATCTCCGAGGCCATGGTCGGGGCAGACGTCTTCATCGGTCTCTCCCAGCCCAACGTCATCACCACCGAGGACGTGGCCGCGATGGCCCCCGATGCCATCGTGTTCGCACTCGCCAATCCGGATCCGGAGATCGATCCGGTCGAGGCCGCGCGCTGCGCGAAGGTCGTCGCTACCGGGCGTAGTGACTACCCGAACCAGATCAACAATGTGCTCGCTTTCCCCGGGATCTTCCGCGGGATGCTCGACGCGAATGCGCACATGATCACCGACGACATGCTCGTTGCGGCCGCGCGCGCCATCGCGTCCGTGGTGAGCGACGAGGCTCTCTCCACCGTGTACATCGTGCCCAGTGTGTTCGATCCGGCAGTCGCGCCCGCCGTGGCCGATGCCGTGGCGCGCAACGTGCGTCGCGGCTAGAACGTGCCCGACGGCTTCCAGGTGCCGTAGACACCGCGCAACACATCCGCGATCTCGCCGACTGTCGCGTATGCACGGACCGCCGTAACACAGGCCGGAACGACGTTGTCCCCTCCCGAGGCTGCCTCGCGCAGTTCCCCGAGGCCACGGTCCACGGCAGCCTGGTCCCGTGCGGCGCGGACACGCTCCACGTCCCGCACCTGGGACCGCTCACTCTCCGGGTCGATACCGAACACCTCGAAGGAGACCGGATCCGTGACGAATCGGTTCACGCCCACGACGGGCTTTTCGCCAGAGTCGACAGCGAGCGCCTGCTCGTAGGCGCTGTCCGACAGCGCCGTGGCGAAGTACCCGGACTCGATGCAGGCCAGGGCCCCGCCCTTCTGCTCGATGCGGTGCATCTCGTCGAGGATGTCGCGTTCCAGTTGGTCGGTCAGTGCCTCGAGGACGTAGCTGCCCCCGAGGGGATCGACGAGCCCGGTGACGCCGGTCTCGAAGGCGACGATCTGCTGGGTCCGGAGCGCGAGAGTGGCCGCAGACTCCGTCGGCACGCCCAGGGCTTCGTCGTATGCGCAGACGTGCATCGTCTGCACACCACCGAGTGCGGCTGCCAGTGCCTCGATGGACGTGCGCACCACGTTGTTCAGCGGCTGCTGCGCGGTGAGCGAGGAGCCTGCGGTGAAGACGAAGATGCGCAACTGCTCCGAGCGTGGATCCTTGGCCTGGTAGGACTCCCGCATCAGCCGTGCCCAGACCCTGCGCGCCGCCCGGAACTTTGCAACCTCGGGCATGAAGTCCATATTGCTGGAGAGGAAGGTGAAGAGTGTCGGTGCAACATCGTCGACACTGAGCCCTCGCGCGATGGAGGAGTCCAGGTACGCGCGAGCGTTGGCGAAGGTGAAAGCGATCTCCTGCACGGCACTCGATCCTGATTCGCGGATGTGGTAGCCGCTCATCGCCAGGGACACCCATCTCGGGATATGGCGTGCGACATGTTCGATGACGTCGACGGACAGTTTGAGTCCCGCAGGGGCCGGGAAGATCTGCGTGCCGCGTGCGAAGTACTCCTTCAGGACATCGTTCTGAAGGAACATGCCGAAAGCGTTTGGATCGACCCCGCGTTTCTCGGCCAAGGCCTCGAAGAGAGCGGCCCAGATGTAACCGATCGAGTTGGCGGTGGTGCGCACCTGGGTGATGCGCTCCAACTCGATCCCTTCCATCAACACCTCGATATCGGCAAGGCTGTCGATGGCCACACCGACCTTGCCCACTTCACCCCGGGCGCGGGCATTGTCCGAGTCCAGCCCCATCTGGGTGGGAAGGTCGAGTGCGACACTGAAACCCGTGAGGCCCTGCGCCAGGAGTGCCCTGAACCGGGCATTGGTCTCGGCCGCCGTACCGAAACCCGCGTACTGGCCCATCGTCCAGACACCCGGGTCCGCGGAAATCCCTCGGGTGTAGGGGAACATCCCCGGCTGCTCGGTCACGTGCGGGCCTCCGCATTGAGTTGCTCGCGCAGGACCTTCTTGGCGATCTTGCCCGTGGAGTTGAGCGGAAACTCGTCCACGATGCGAATGTCCTTCGGCTTCTTGTAGGAGGCCATGGTCGCGCGACAGTGCTCCAACACCTGCTCGGTGGTCACCGATGCACCAGGGAGTACGGTGAACAGCGCCGTCACATGCTGACCCCAGTCCGGATCCTCGACCCCCACCACGGCCACCTCGTGGACACCGGGTACCGCGGCGATGCAGTCCTCGATCTCACGTGGATAGATGTTGTAGCCACCGGAGATGATCATGTCCCCCTTGCGGTCGACGAGGAAGAGTCGCTCGTCAGCGTCCACGCGGCCGAGGTCACCTGTGTGCAGCCAACCATCGCGCACGGCCTTCGTCACCGTGGGATCCTCCGCAGCCTGCCCGTAGTACCCGCGCATCACGTGGTCGCCCCGGGTGATGACCTCGCCGATCTCCCCGACCGGGACGTCGACACCGTTCTCATCCACGATGCGGACCTCGACACCGTTACAGGGGATTCCCGCGCTTGTGAGCACCTCGGCATCGTCGGAGATTCCGCGGGCGTGGTCCTCTGGTCCCAGGACGGTCACCGGTGGGATGGCCTCGACGAGACCGTAGTACTGCGCCATGTTCGACGTGATGCGCTCGAAGCACTGGCGGATCTGCTCCGGGGGCATCGGTGCCCCGGCGTATCCCAGCATCTCCAGGCCTGCCATCCGCTCGCGCGAGATGTCGGGCAAGGCAAGCAGCCGCGCGACCATCGTCGGCACCATCGCGGTTCCCGTGGCTCCGCGGTTTTCGACCGCGTCCACGACCGCCTCGGCATCGAAGGAGGGGTGCACGATCTGGGTGGAGCCGAATGTGAAACACGGCAGCACGAAGAGTCCGCTCGTGTGGGTGACCGGACCGGCGTGCAGCCAGCGGGTGCGCTCGTCGGGGAGTTTCCCGAAGAAGTCGGTGATCATGTTGTGCAGACTCGCCATCCGGTTCCGGTGCGTGCGGATGGCTCCCTTCGGGCGACCCGTCGTGCCACTGGAGTAATTCAGGGACACGAGCGCATCGGGATCGATCGACAGGAGGAGGGGCTCACTGGATTGCTCGGCCAGGAACCGTTCATAGGGGATGGCATCCGCGTCACCGTTGATCACGATCACGTACTCGACAAGCTCGCGCACACCCGCCGCGTCGTCCCAGAACTTGGCATCCAGGATCAAGGCCCTCGGTGTGCAGTCGGTGGCGATGCGCACCCAGTCGGAGGGGTGAAGGCGGTAGTTCAGTGCCACGCGGCACAGTCCGGCCGTGCTGATCCCGAGGTCGGTCTCGATATAGGTGTTCTGATTGGACTGCAGGTCGAGCACCCGATCGCCCGTCTCCAGGCCGAGGTGGCGCAGGGCCCGGGCCAACTGCATCACCCGCCCACCAGTGCGCCCGAATGTGCTCTCCCCCTCGGGACCGATCAGCGCGACGCGGTCCCGGTACCGGGACATCGATCGGGACACCAACCGTCCTACATCCATCTCAGCCTTCCTCCTGCGGCGGGACATACATGGCGTCCAGGATCCAGCACCCGTCGGCGACGACGGTCACCGGATTGAGATCCAACTCGAAACCTGTGGGCCAGGATCGCACCCCGTCGGCAATCGCCGCGACCAGATCGACCACCGCAGCGCGATCACCCGGGGGCGCTCCGCGGACGCCGGACAACAGGCGGCCGAGCACGGTGGAGTCGATCATCTCCTCGATGTCGTCGGTGGTCACCGGGAGCAACCGCACCGCCGCGTCCGCGACCAGCTCCGTGAGCACTCCTCCGACCCCGACGGTCAGCACCGGGCCCAGGGGGCTGGGTGTCACGCCCACGATCACCTCGGTTCCACCGGGGACGAACCGCTCGACGAGTACCTGACCGCCGAGCGCGGACAGGCGCTCGAACACCTCGTCGATGTTGTCCGCCGTGACATCGAGCGCAACTCCGCCGGCGTCGCTCTTATGCAACAGCCCGGGAACGACGGCCTTGAGGACCGCACGTCCGCCGACATCGGCCAGGGCCATTCCGGCCTGCTCGGCCGATGCAACGAGGACGGACTCGGGAACGGGGAGCCCGTGCGCGCCCAGGATCTCCTTCACGTCTTTCTCCGACGCGGTGGGTGGCGGCACGGGGATGGTCGCCCGCAGGATTTCCGGGCGACGCCGTGGCCCGCGTGAGGTCCGGTGGAGGGCCGCCAATGCTGCAACAGCCCGCTCCGGAGTGGGGTAGATGGGAACGCCGGCATCGGCCAGGAGTTGCGCACCCTCGGGTGCCAGCGCGGCAGATCCAGTGCGCACCGCGACCACCGGGATCGCCACCGAGGCGCGAACGGCGCCGAGGGCACGAGCGATCCGTGCGACGTCGTCACCGACGAGCACTGCGAAACAGGCCACGATCGCGTCCACATTCGGATCGCGTGCAAGCCGCTCGAGGCACTGTTCGAATAATCCCGGTTGGGCCATGACCGCCGCGGTCACATCGACCGGGTTGGACGCATTCCCGTATACCGGCACAACCTGTTCGAGATCCTCGACGGTTGTCGGATCCAGGGCAGCGAGTGTCAACCCCTCGCGCTCGATCGCATCCGCCGCCAGGATTCCGCTTCCCCCGGACGTCGTGATGACGGCGATGCGCGTACCGGCCAACGTGCATCGGGTGGCGAGCAGCGCCCCGGCATCGAGGAGTGCATCGATGTCACGCACGCGCGCGATACCGGCCGATGCGAGCGCGTCGTCCACGATCGCATCCGGCGCAGCCAACGCACCGGTATGCGACGCCGCTGCAGAAGCCCCCGCTGCGGATCGGCCGGCCTTGACCATCGCGATCGGGACCTGGCCCGCTGCCGCGCGTAACCCGTCGACATCGGACAGGGATTCGACGTACATGAGAAGGGCATCGATCGATTCGTCCGCGGCAAGTGCCCCGGCGATATCGGTCGCGGTCACGTCGGCTTCGTTACCCGTGGTGACCGCGATTCCGATCGGCACACCCCGTTCCAAACCCAGGGATAGCGTGCCGAACCCGAGGGCACCGGATTGACTGACCAAGCCCAGACGCCCCGTGGGCACGGGGGTTGTGGGTGAGGAGAACACCGGGGAGAACGTGGCGAGGACCCGATGCGGTCCGCCCACCGCACCGATGCAGTTGGGTCCCACCAGACGCATTCCCGCCGCACGCGCGATCGCCACCAACTCACGTTGTGCAACCTCACCCGCGTGTCCCGCCTCGGCGAAGCCGGAACTCATCACGACACAGACGGGTACGCCGGCGTCGGCACAGTCGGTGACAGCGTCGCGAACCGCGGAGGCTGGCACCATGATGAGGGCGAGATCGACGGGCTCGGGCACAGCCCGCAGGGATGCATAGGCCTCGATGCCCAGCACCGAGCCGCCCTTGGGATTGACCGGGTAGATCTTCCCCGCATAGCCGTAGCGCTGCAGGTACTCGATCGGTAGGCGCCCGATGGCTCCCGGTCGTTCGGTGGCTCCGATCACCGCGATCGCGGACGCGGCCCACAGTGCTCGCAATTCGGCCTGCAGGTCGCTCACGGCAGGATCGCGATCCCCTCGATCTCGACCAGCGCGGTGTCGTCCCACAGACGCGTCACACCGACCAGGGTCATGGCCGGGTAGTCACGGCCGACGAGACGACGCCAGGCAGCTCCCAGTTCACGTGCGTGGGCGCGGTAGTCGACCGGATCGACGCTGAAGATCGTCACCTTGGCCAGGTGCTCGCCACCGCCACCGGCCGCGCGCAGCGCTGTCATCAGATTCCCGAGTGCGACCTCGAACTGCTCCACGATCCCGGTACCGACGATCACACCGTCCGCGTTCAGTGCGGTCTGCCCAGCAAGGTAGACGGCGGGACCGGAGGCGCGCACGGCGTGCGAGAAACCGATCGGTGCGGCCAGGTCTGGAGGATTGATGCGCTCGACGGTCACGACTGAACGCTCCCCCCGTCGATGACGATCCCCTGCCCCGTGATGCCACCGGTGTCCGCGACGAGCATGTCGACGACGGAGGCGACCTCGTCGGTGGTGATCAGTCGCTTGATGGGGTGACTGTTCTCCAGGGTCGCGCGTGCAGCCGCCATATCGAGACCTGTCTTGGCGACGATCGACTCGAGGGCACGGTCGGTGAGGGGTGTGTCGACGTACCCGGGACAGACCGCGTTGACCGTGACGCCCGTCGTAGCGAGTTCGATCGCCGCGGAACGCACAGCACCGAGCACTCCGTGCTTGGCCGCGGAATAGGCAGTGATGTACGGGGCACCGATCTTCGAGGCGATGCTGGCGATCACGATGATGCGGCCGAAACCCGCCTGCTTCATGGGCGGCACGGCGGCTCGAATGAATCGGAAGGGAGCGGTGAGGTTCACCTCGAGCATCTGCTGCCACAACTCGTCATCGGTGCGGTGAATGGGTGCCGAGATCGCCTCGCCGGCGTTCAGGACCGCGACGTCGATGCCACCCCACGCCGCGACGACATCGGCCACGAGACGATCGGGTGCACCCGGATCGGTCACATCGGCGGGCAGGACCAAGGTCGGAACGTCGAGGGAATCGGCCAGGGACTGAAGGTCTCC
>JBILLS010000072.1:0-2772 GCA_044375955.1 Candidatus Nanopelagicales bacterium
GGTGTTCGGTGCCGCCACCAGCCAGGAACCGGGCGGAGGAAGAAGAACTGCGCCGGGTGGTGGCTCCCCCCGAGGGAATCCCCGAGGATGAGGTTGGCATTGGCACGCTGGAGGTCCGCGGGGGTCAGGACCTTCCGGCCGAGGATCCGCGACCGCAGTCCCGGCGCGTACTGCTCGATCTTGTCGATCACGCGATCGGCGTACGCCTCCCCGATGGCATCCCAGGACCCCTCGCGCGGGTGCATGGGCAACACGCGCACCTGCACCCAGAGCACGTGCTTGCCCTCGGGTGCGCGACTCGGATCGGAGACGGTCGGTTGCCCGACCACGAGGGTCGGTGACTCGGGGAGGTGGCCGGCCGCCGCCAGCGTGTACGTCATGGCCATGTCGTCGAGGTACGGACCGATGTGCACGTAGTTGTACTCACGCGCCTCCGCCGCAGTCCACGCGGGCAGGTCGTCGAGGGCCAGGTGGATCATCATCGTGGCCAGGCCGGGGCGGAACTCCTCGGCGCGCGCTACGTCCGGTCGCGTGCGCTGGTCCTCGGGCAACATCGCCGGGATCAACTTCGGATTGACGTTCGCGATCACCGCGCGTGTCGCGCGATGCTCCATGCCGCTCGCGGTACGCACCCCGACTGCGCGACCACCCTCGACGATGATGCTGGTGACCCGCTCATTGCAGACAACACGCCCGCCGCTCTCCTCGATGACGCCGACAAGGGCGTTGATCATCGTGTCGGCTCCACCCTGACCGATCACCATGCCGAACATCTGACCACCGATGGTCTCGAGGAATGAGAAGAGCGCTCCCCCGGAGAGGTCCGGCGCGAAATCCAAGTGCATTCCCCAGGACGCCATGAGTGCACGCGTCTTCGGCGACCGGAAGTTCTCCTCCGTGAAGGCCCGCGTCGACGCCAGCGCCAACTTGGCGATCTCCATTACACCCGTGGTTCCGAACTGCTTGCGGGCCTTCCAGAGCGTCGTGGCCAGGGACCGCGAGGGCATCTCCGCACCCAGCACACCGATGAGCGTCGGAGCCACCTCCCCCAGATACGCGGTGAGGCGCTGCCATGACTCGACGTCCTCGGGGGCGACCGCAGCGAGGTTCGCGACCGTGCGCTCCACATCGGCCTCGACACCGAGCATCGTTCCGTCGGGGAAGACCGAACAGAACGGCTGCGGTGAGGGCACGAGGGCGAACCCGTGCGCGGCAAGGCGCTCGCCGAGCGCAGCATTCACCGGTCCGCCGGCGAACAGGCCCAGGTTCATCGCGAAGAGGTCGTGCCGGAAGCCGGGAAGGGTCACCTCCGCGGTCTGCACCGCACCACCGGGGACGGGATTCGCCTCCAGGACGAGGACCCGGCGCCCCTTCGCGGCGAGGAGGGCGGCGGCGGACAGGCCGTTGACCCCGGCTCCGACGACGATGACTTCCGGCTGCATTCCCGGATCATATGGAGAACTGACGACCGACACACCGGCGATATACGGTGTGCTCGGAGGCAGGAATGGACCAACGCGACGCCGTGATCATCGGAACCGGGATCAACGCCCTGGTCGCCGGCGCGATGCTCGCCCGCAAGGGATGGACCGTGACCCTCTGCGAGCGCAACGCCCATCCGGGTGGTGCGATCTGGACATCGACCGAGCACGTCCCCGGTTTCACCATCGAACTGCTGTCGAGTTGGCATCCCCTATTCGTCGGTGGACCCGCCTACGCGGAGCTCGCCGCCGACCTCGCTGCACGCGGCCTCGAGTACCGGAACACGGAACTACCGACCGGGGTGATCTGCGCGGAGGGAAGCGCGGTTCTCTCGTCGAATCCGGAGATCACCGCCACACAGATGGCCGAACTCGGTGATCTCGATGCGTGGAATGCACTCATGGCGGACTTCGGCAGCAAGGCCGACCTCGCCTTCGGATTGCTCGGTACGGATTTCTGGCGTCGTTCCGCATGGAAATTCGGCTGGAAGGCGTACCGCCAACTCGGGCGCCAGGGCCTGGCGGCTAGTGGTGCAGACCTGCTCGAGCCCGCTGCACCCTGGGCGGAGCGCACCTTCCGCTCCCCGGTGACGCGCGCACTGCTCGCTCCGTGGGCGCTCCACAACGGTCTCGGCCCCGATGATGCGGGAAGCGCGTTCATCACGACCGTCATCGGCGCGGCCATCGCCATGGGCGGAATGCCGGTACCCGTGGGCGGTGGGCGCAGCCTGGTCAACGCGCTGGTATCCGTCATCGAGGACAACGGTGGAACGGTGCTGTGCGATGCCGACGTCGTCAAAGTCTCCATCCACGGCAACCGGGCCACCGGCGTGGTCCTCGCGGACGGGACCACCATCGGCGCGCGTCGAGCGGTACTCGCGTCCGTCACACCCCCGGCGCTCTACGGCACCCTGGCCCCGGAAGCAGACGCGCAGCGCAGGGCAGCAGCCGAGCGTTTCCGCTTCGGCCGCGCAGGCTTCCAGATCCACATCGCCCTACGCGAGCCACCGCGGTGGGTGGGTGATCCGCGAATGGCGGATACCGCCCTGGTCCACATCCTCGACGGCATGGACTCGCTGTCGGAGTCGGTCAACGCGGCGAATCGCGGATACCTGCCGAAAAGGCCGACGATCGTGGTGGGACAACCGGCCACCGTCGATCCCTCGCGCGTTCCCGACGGCCACGGCCTGCTGTGGATCCAACTCCAGGAGAACCCACGTCACGTGGTGGGCGACCTCGCGGGTGAGATCGACCCGGGTGATGGCACCTGGACTGCGCGCTTGCGTGATGC
>JBILLS010000025.1:0-27817 GCA_044375955.1 Candidatus Nanopelagicales bacterium
AGGTCAGCGCGTGCGGGTTCTTGGGGTCGATCCGGGGCTGACGCGCTGCGGCGTCGCCGTGGTCGAGGGTGACGCAGGCCGGACGGTCCGCGCTCTGCACATCGACGTGCTCACCACCCCCACCTCGGTCCCGACCGAAATCCGCCTCGCCCAACTCGAGGTGAGCCTGGGTGTGATCGTGGAGAACTTCACCCCCGACGTCGTCGCGATCGAGCGCGTCTTCAGTCAACACAATGTGCGTACTGCCATGGCGACCGCTCAATCGGCTGCGGTGGCGATGCTCGTCGCCGCCAGGGCCGGCATTCGCGTGGCCATGCACACGCCCACCGAGGTCAAGGCGGCGGTAACGGGCAATGGTCGTGCGGATAAGGCGCAGGTCACCGCGATGGTCACCCGCGTGCTCAAGCTCACCCAGGCGCCCCGTCCGGCGGATGCAGCGGACGCCGCCGCTATCGCGATCTGTCAGGCGTGGCGGGGGAGTGCGCAGGATCGGTTGGCCGCCGCGGCTGCGAGGTTGATGTGATCTCCTTCATCGACGGCACGGTGGTGCGGGTGGGACAACAGTCGCTCGTCGTGGATGTCGGCCCGATCGGCCTCACCGTGCAGACCACGCCCGCGGTCGTGGCCGGCGTGACCGTCGGCGCCCGCATCCGACTACACACCTCGCTCGTCGTCCGAGAGGACGGCTGGACGTTGTTCGGATTCGCGGATCCCGTCGATGCGGCGACCTTCGAGCAGGTGCAGACCGTCAGCGGTGTGGGTCCGCGTCTGGCGGCGGCGATTCTGTCGGTGCTCGGGCCCCAGGGTCTCGCGGATGCGATCGCGCGCGAGGACATCGCGGCGCTCACCGCCGTGCCGGGCATCGGGCGCAAGGGGGCGCAGCGTCTCGTGCTCGAGCTCAAGGGCAGCCTGGTGGCCGGAGCCGATGCGCCAGCAACCAGCGGCTGGCAGGCGTCGGTCGAGACCGGACTCATCTCCCTTGGTTGGAGTGCTCGGGAGGCCGCGTCTGCCGCGGCGTCCGTGGACCCCGCAGAAGTGACCGATCCGAATGATCCGGATATCGCGGCGTTGTTGAAGGCCGCACTCCGCCGGCTGGATCGCTCGTGACCGACGTTCTCGTGGATCCGCATGCCGGCGACGATGACCTCGCGGTCGAGGGCGCGTTGCGTCCCACATCGTTGAAGGAGTTCGTCGGTCAGGATCGCGTCAAGGACCAACTCGACCTTGTGCTTCGCGCAGCCCGTGATCGCGGGGGAGTAGCGGATCACGTCCTCTTGAGTGGGCCGCCGGGTTTGGGCAAGACCACGTTGGCCACGATCATCGCGCAGGAGCTGAATGCGCCGCTTCGGATCACCTCCGGGCCGGCCCTGCAGCACTCGGGTGATGTGGCCGCGGTCCTTTCCAGTCTGCAACCGGGTGAGGTCCTGTTCCTCGACGAGATCCATCGGACCGCGCGTAGCGCGCAGGAGATGCTCTACCTGGCGATGGAGGACTTTCGCATCGACGTGATGGTGGGTAAGGGACCCGGAGCAACCGCGATCCCACTCGACCTCGCACCGTTCACTCTCGTCGGTGCCACGACGCGCGCCGGGTTGCTCCCCGGTCCTCTGCGCGATCGATTCGGATTCACGGCGCACCTGGACTTCTACGAGACCAGTGACTTGCACGTGATCATCGACCGGAGCGCGCGGCTGCTGCGCGTTGACATCGATGCCGAAGGTGCGGCGGAGATCGCCGGTCGTTGCCGTGGAACTCCCAGAATCGCGAACCGCCTGCTCCGCCGGGTCCGCGATTGGGCGCAGGTGCATGGGTCCGGCGCCATCGATCGTGCCGCCGCCCGCGCTGCGCTGGATCTCTACGAGGTGGATGAACGCGGCCTGGACCGGATCGACCGGGCGGTCCTCGAGGCACTCGTTCGTCGGTTCGGTGGCGGGCCGGTGGGCCTGTCGACCCTGGCCGTCGCGGTCGCAGAGGAGCCCGAGACGATCGAAACGGTGAGTGAGCCTTTCCTGGTCCGCCTCGGTCTGCTGATGCGGAGTCCCCGCGGACGCGTTGCCACCCCGGCGGCCTGGCGCCATGTGGGGGAGACCCCTCCGGAAACCCCGCAAATGACCTTCGAGGATGCGGCGGAAGACGACTGACCCGGCCCTGGATAGGCTCCATGGACATTCCGTAGAGGAGACCTGTCGTGGATCAGATCCTGGGCCTGGCCCCGTTCGCACTCATCATCGTCGCGTTCTATTTCCTCCTCATCCGGCCGCAGCGCAACCGCGCCAAGCAGCAGCAGGCCCTCGTCGCCGCTCTGGCGCCGGGCGCCGAGGTGATGACCACGGCGGGGATCTTCGGTCAGGTGGCTGCGGTCACCCCGGAACAGATCAGCGTCGAGATCGCTCCCGGGGTCTTCATGCGGATCGTCCCGGCGGCCATCGCGAAGGTCATCGAGCCGGCACCCCAGGCCGCTCAGGAGACCGACGCTCGCACCGACGGCGAGACGGGCCCCGCGTCCGCCTAGGTAGCATTCCTCCCCCGCACATAGAAGGACACCGTGGCCCCACCTGCGACATCGAAGCCTGCGCGACTCCTCGTCGCGTTGGCGGTCACCGTCATCGGTCTGGGTGCATGGGCCTTCTGGCCGGGGACCGACACCGGCATCCGCCTCGGCCTGGACCTGCAGGGTGGCACGCAGGTGATCCTGATCCCGCGGCCCGCGACCGAGGGCGCGGAGATCACCGAGGAGCAACTCCAGCAGTCGGTTGCGATCATCCGGCAGCGTGTCGACGGACTGGGGGTGGCCGAAGCCGAGGTGACGATCCAGGGTTCGGGTAACGGAGCAGCGATCGTCGTCGCCGTTCCGGGCGAGAACCAGGAGCGGGTGGTCAATCTCGTCCAGCGCACCGCCCTCCTGGACTTCCGTCCTGTGTGGAGCATCTTGAGCCCGCTTTCGACTCCACCGACCCCGACACCGAGTCCCTCACCGACCGACCCTGCGGCGGCGACACCCACCCCGACCGCATCACCCACCGCACCCCCGAGCGTTCCGCAGCCCGAGCTGCCGATCCAGGCGGAGACCCAGACAGCGGAATTCACGGAGGATCTTGCGGCTCTGAACTGTCTGCTGCCGGAGAACACCGCCGGCGGTGCGCCGGACGATCCCTCCCAGTGGTTGGGCGCCTGCGACCAAGCCGGGTCGGCGAAGTACGCGTTGGAGCCGGCATTCATCAAGGGCACGAACGTGACCGGGGCCGAGGCTGTCCTCCCGCAGAACGGACTCGGCTGGGTTGTCTCACTGGAGTTCGACAGCGAGGGCGCGCGCGCACTGGCAGATGCCTCGACCAGGCTCTCCGCCCTGCCCGAGTGCGGTCAAGGAGCGAGCCCCTGTAACGCGTTCGCGATCGTGCTGGACGGAGTCGTGGTCTCCGCACCGCGATTCAACGAGCCGATCATCGGGGGGCAGGCGCAGATCGAGGGGGATTTCACCGCGCAGGAAGCGCGAGACCTGGCGAACGTGCTGAAGTACGGCGCCCTCCCGATCACGCTCGAGGTTGCGGACGTGACGAGTGTCTCCGCGACGGTGGGCGGCGACCAGCTTCGCGCGGGCCTCATCGCGGGCGCACTCGGTCTCGCGCTGGTCTGCATCTACCTCCTCTTCTACTACCGGATCCTGGGCATCGTCGCCGTCGTGTCTCTGGGAGTGGCCGGCCTCATGGGCTACTTCCTGCTGGTGGGGTTGAGCAAGACGGTGGGACTGACCCTGACCTTGGCGGGCGTGGCGGGTGCCATCGTGTCCATCGGCATCACGGCGGACTCGTTCATAGTCTACTTCGAGCGAATCCGAGACGAGATGCGCGACGGGCGCTCACTGCGTCAGGCCTGCGACACGGGATGGGTGCGTGCGCGGCGAACGCTCCTCGCTGCCGACTTCGTGGCACTGCTCGCTGCCGCGGTCCTGTACTTCCTGTCTGTTGGAAGCGTGCGTGGATTCGCCCTCATCCTCGGCCTCACCACGATCCTGGACTTGGTTATGGCCTTCTGGTTCACCCATCCGATCACGGTGCTTCTGGGGAGGACGCGCTTCATGCAGCGAGGATCGCGATGGACGGGGCTCGATCCCGAGCGTCTCGGTCGCGCGAGTGTCATCGAAACCCTGAGCGGGCAGGCGCGGCGCCGTAAGGAACAGGGGGTGGGCGCATGAGCAACCTCGGGCAACGCATCTATCGCGGCGAGGTCTCCTACGACTTCCTCGGGCGCTGGAAGCGGTGGTACGTGCTTTCCGCGATTCTGATCCTGATCTCCATCGGTGCGGTCGCGATTCGCGGGTTGAACCTGGGTATCGAGTTCCGTGGGGGTGCAGACTTCGGAATCCCCTCCGCCACATGCTCCGTCGAGGAGGCGCGCACGGTCGCTGAGGTCGCAACAGGTGGACCGGCGATCGTCACCGTGGCGGGATCGGGTGCGATGCGGGTTCAGACCGAGCCGTTGACGCCCGACGAGAGTCTCGTGGTTGCCCAGGAACTGGGCGCAGCCTGCGGTGTTGCGGCGACGGACATTCGGGTGCAGGTGGTCGGCCCGACATGGGGCGCGGAGATCACCTCGAAGGCCATCCAAGGTCTTCTCGTGTTCATCGCCCTGGTGACGATCTTCCTCGCCTTCTACTTCGAGTGGCGGATGGCGGTCGCTGCCCTTGTGGCACTCATCCACGACTTGATCATCACGATCGGTATCTACGCGCTTGTGGGGCTGGAAGTAACCCCGGCGACCATCATCGGCATTCTCACCATTCTCGCGTATTCCCTCTACGACACCGTGGTCGTGTTCGACAAGGTCAAGGAGAACACTCGCAATATCGCCGGTCAATCGGTCATGACGTATCAGGAAGCAGCGAACCTGGCCGTGAACCAAACCGTCGTGCGCTCGCTCAATACGTCGATCACATCCATCCTTCCGGTGCTGGCCATCATCATCGTCGGTGCCGGACTACTGGGCGCCGGCACGTTGCTCGACCTTGCCGTCGCTCTGGCAGTGGGAACTGCGGCGGGCGCGTACTCGTCCATCTTCATCGCGACCCCGATCCTGTCGCAGATGCGGTCACGTCAGCCGGAGATGAAGGCGCTCGCTGCCCGGGTGCATGCGCGCAGGAAGCAGGCTGCGGCCAAGGGTGTCGCGAGCGGCTCCGACGAACAGGTCGCGACACCGGCCACGCTCGTGTCGTCCCGGGTGGAGTCGCTGGAGCGCAACCAGCCCAAACGGGCCTCGCGCTCGCGACGCAGGAAGGGTTGATCCATGGGGCAGCCGCTGCTCACGGGTCGCAGTGCACGGCTGCTCTGGGACAACATCGCCGTGGTCCCCGACTTCCCCGAGCCGGGGATTTCGTTCAAGGATCTCTCCCCGCTTCTGGGTGATCCGCAAGCATTCGCGACCGCCATCGATGAGATGACGGTTGCCCTCGGTCGCGGGAACGTCTCCTCCGTGGTGGGCATCGTGGCGCGAGGGTTCCCCTACGCGGGGGCACTGGCGTATCACATGGCGGCTGGATTCGTGACGCTGCGCAAGCCGGGCAAGCTCCCGCGGGATACGCATGCCGTCACCTACGACCTGGAGTACGGGTCGGCGACCCTCGAGATGCACCGTGACGCTGTCCGTCCAGGCGACACCGTCGTGATCGTTGATGACGTCCTGGCGACGGGTGGCACCGCGTGCGCGGCGGTCGAACTGGTGGAACGTGCGGGGGCGACCATCCATGCGGTGGCCGTGATCCTGGAACTCGGTGCCCTCGGAGGACGTGCCCGACTCGAGCAGCGGGGTGTGCGGGTCATGGCCCTGTTGGATGCGGATTCCCGTCCGGCCGAGTGACGTCATGTCCCTCGTACACTGATGGACGAGGAGGCGTCGTGACCAAGGAAGCGCAGGTGTCCCTCGCGCCGCCCGCCGATAGTGGTGGGTTGCGCTCCCGCTTTGCGCGCCTTGCTGGCAATCGGTCTCACCGCCCCGAGCTCGAACCGCTGCTGCGCACGATCCGCCGCTACCACCCCAAGAGCGATCTCCGGCTCGTCGAACGCGCCTACGACATGGCCGACTACCTGCATCGTGACCAGCTGCGCAAGTCCGGTGAGCCCTACATCACCCACCCCTTGGCTGTGACCGAGATCCTGGCCGACCTCGGGATGCCACCCGCACCGCTCGCCGCTGCACTCCTGCACGACACCGTGGAGGACTGCGGGTACTCCCTCGATGCCCTGCGTGAGGACTTCGGTGATGAGGTCGCCCACCTCGTCGATGGGGTGACCAAGCTCGACAAAGTCACGTACGGGGAGGCGTCCGCCGCGGAGACCGTCCGCAAGATGGTCGTGGCGATGGCGCGCGACATCCGAGTCCTCGTCATCAAGCTGGCCGACCGCCTGCACAACATGCGCACCATGCGATTCCTCCCCGAGGAGAAGCAGCAGAAGAAGGCCAAAGAGACTCTCGAGATCTACGCACCCCTTGCCCACCGGCTGGGCATGAACGCGATGAAGTGGGAGTTGGAGGACCTGGCCTTCGCGATCCTGCACCCCAAGATGTACGAGGAGATCGTCCGTCTCGTGGGGCAGCGCGCCCCGTCGCGCGAGAAGTACCTCACATCGGTCGTCGATCGGATCGAATCGGACCTCAAGGGCGCGAAGGTACGTGCGGATGTCACCGGGCGCCCCAAGCACTACTACTCCGTCTATAACAAGATGATCGTTCGCGGGCGGGATTTCAACGACATCTACGACCTCGTGGGCGTCCGCATCCTCGTGGACAGCGTCCGTGACTGTTACGCGGCTCTGGGCGTCATCCACGCGCAGTGGAGCCCGGTCCCGGGACGATTCAAGGACTTCATCGCGATGCCGAAGTTCAACATGTACCAGTCACTCCACACCACGGTGATCGGCCCGGAAGGCAAGGTCGTCGAGGTGCAGATCAGGACCAAGGAGATGCACCAGTCCGCGGAACTCGGCGTGGCCGCCCACTGGAAGTACAAGCAAGGGGACACCGAGAAGTCGGGTGTCGACGACTTCGCCTGGCTACGCCAGCTGGTGGATTGGCAACGTGAGACCGAGGATCCCGGGGAGTTTCTCGACTCCCTGCGCTACGACCTAGGCAGCTCGGAGGTCTACGTCTTCACCCCCAAGGGCGACGTCATCGCACTGCCCATGGAGTCCACCCCGGTGGATTTCGCGTACACCGTGCACACGGAGGTCGGGCATCGATGCGTGGGCGCCCGGGTTAACGGGAAACTCGTGCCCCTCGAATCGGAGCTCCGCAACGGAGATGTGGTCGAGATCTTCACCTCGAAGACCGAAGGGGCCGGGCCCAGCCGAGACTGGCTCGGATTCGTCGCCTCGGCCCGAGCCCGATCGAAGATCAAGGGCTGGTTCAGTAAGGAGCGCCGCGAGGAGGCCATCGAGAACGGGCGTGAAGCCATCGCCAAGGCGCTGCGCAAGGAGGGGCTACCCCTCCAGCGGCTGCTGTCGGCGCAGTCCCTGACCACGATCGCAGCCGACCTGCATCAGGCCGATGTGACATCGCTGTATGCCGCGGTCGGCGAAGGTCGAATCGGCGCCTCGACGGTGGTGCAGCGACTGGTCGACGCGGCGGGGCTCAACGATCAGGCGCCCGACGAAACCGACGAGGTTGGTCTCGAGATCGTCAGCCGCAAACCACGTCAGTCCGGCGATGTGGGTGTGGTCGTCAAGGGCAGCGATGACGTGTGGGTGAAGTTGTCACGATGCTGCACCCCGGTTCCTGGAGACTCGATCATGGGGTTTGTCACACGAGGTGCCGGTGTGTCCGTGCACCGGGAGGACTGCGTGAACGTGGCGGGACTGCGCGCCCAGGCGGGGCGCGTCGTCGAGGTGGAATGGGCGCCCACATCGACGAGTGTCTTCCTCGTCAACATCCAGGTCGAGGCGCTCGACCGGGCTCGACTCCTCGCCGATGTCACGCGCGCACTGTCCGATACACACGTGAACATCCTGAGCGCGTCGGTGGCGACGACCCGCGATCGCATCGCCCTCTCACGCTTCACGTTCGAGATGGCTGACCCCAAGCACTTGGGTTCAGTCCTGAAGGCGGTCAGGAGCGTTGAGGGCGTTTTCGACGCCTACCGCGTCTAGCGAGAGCCCTGCCCTGCGGCCTGGAGGAGTGCTCGGGTCGATGCGATTGAACTCTCCAACTCCGCGATACGTGCCTGGTTACCCGACTTCCGGGCGGAATCCAGTTGCTGCTCGAGACGGTCGAGTGCGTCCGTGAATGCCTGCGCACCGGGAACGCTCTGGGTCGCGGAGTCTTTCCAGCGCTCCCGCTCGGCGTCGCGGAAGGCGTCCTCGACCTTCTTGAGGCGCGCCTCGAGCCGAGTGCGGTCACTCTTGGGGATATCGCCGACGGAGTCCCACTTCTGCTGGATGGCGCGGAGTGCGGCCTTGCCCTTCTTGAGGTCCTCACCCGGGGGGAGGAGCGCCTCGGCCTGTGCGACGAGTTCCTGCTTCGCCGGAACGTTCTCAGCGAGGGCGGCATCCTTCGCGGCGTCCGCGGCCTTCATCGACGCATAGAAGCTGTCCTGGGCTGCCTTGAAGCGCTTCCAGAGTTTGTCCTCGTCGCTGCGGGATCCGCGTGGCGCTCGCTTCCATTGGTCGAGGAGATCGCGGAACTTGCGGGTCGTGGGTCCGAAGTCGGTCGATGTGGCGAGCTTCTCCGCCTGGGCGATGATGTCGCGCTTGACCGCCAGCGCCTCCTTGCGTTGAACATCGAGGGTGGCGAAGTGCGCGCGGCGAGCTTTGTCGAATGCGGCGCGGGCACCGCTGAGGCGCTTCCACAATGCCTGCTCACTTGCACGGTCGCCACGGGGGAGTGTCTTCCACTCCTCGACGATCGCCGTGAACCTCTCCGACGTGACCCGCCACGCGGTACTGCCCGCGAAGCTCTCCGCCTCGTCGGCGAGCGCGGTTCGTGCCACGAGGGCCGCCTGGCGCTCCTGCTCCCTGCGTTCCTTGCTCGCTGCGCGTGCCTGGTCGACAAGCTCCCGAGCCTGTGCGCATCGGGCCTCGAGGGCGGCGATGTCTCCGACGAAGGAACGCGCGGCGAGTGCTTCCTTCACCCGGGTGAGGGCTTGCTCACCGGACTCCGGTGTGCCGCGACCATCACGAAGCCGCGTGATTGCCAGATCGATGTCCACGACGAGGTCGGCGTACTTCCGGGTGAAGAAGGCCAGGCCCTCCTCCGGAGTGCCGGCCGCGTACTGGCCGACCACCACCTCGCCTTCGGGGGCGCGGAGATAGACCGTCCCGTCGGGATCCACGCGACCGAATCCCGAGGCGTCGGCGACGGCCGTGCGCGGCGGAGGGCGCAGGGCGGCCGGCGTGGGGATTTCGGGCATGTCACTCCTGGGACGGGGGTGGGCGTCAGTCTGTCATCCGTGGGGCTGGACGGACTCAGCCGGCCGAAAACGTTGCCTTTTCGATAAACACCGGCTGGTTAGGGGCCCCATCCGTCGCCCCCCCGGCGACCCCTGCCTGAGCGATCGACTCGACGATGTCGAGCCCCTGGGTCACGGTGCCCCAGATCGTGTAGTCGGGCGGCAGGGTGGTGTCCTCGTAGACCAGGAAGAACTGCGAGCCCGCCGTACCCGGCCCCGCATTCGCCATGGCCACCGTGCCAGCCGGGTAGTTCACGCCCTCGGAGGTCGGCAGGTTCTCGTCGGGGAGGGAGTACCCCGGGCCTCCGGTTCCATCGCCGGCCGGGTCACCACATTGCAGGACGAAGATCCCCTCGGTGGTGAGCCGATGGCAGGTGGTGGCGTCGTAGAAGCCTTCGCCGGTGAGGAATTGGGCCGACGCGACCGTCTGCGGTGCGGCGTCGGCGAGGACGTCGACGACGATGTCGCCGCAATTCGTGGTGAAGGTGATGGTTCCCGGTTGGGCATCAGTCTCGGGGGCGGTGTCCCAGCTGAGGGTGTTGGCGCGCGGTGTTCCGGGCTCGGCGCACGCGAGCGCCGGTGCTGCGGTGGCGCTGTCGACGGGGGCCTCGGCCACGGTGTCGGCCGGCCGTAGCGAGAGTCCTGCCCAGACCAGCGCGCCCGTGACGAGGACGGCCACGGTGACGACGGCGATGACCCGCTGGCGCTTGCGCCGACGCTCGGCTTCGCCCGCCCGGCGTTCCTGCTGCCGCTCGTACTTCGCCCGCGCCAGTTCTCGCTCTCGCCTGTTACTCGTCATCGGTGCGCCTCCGGTTCGGCGAGAGTGTAGGTCGTCAGCATTAGGCTGCCGAGCGGGTGGTGACGAGATCCGGGAGAACACGTGCTGATCACTGGGTTCCCTGCGGGCTCCTGGGCCACGAACTGTTACGTCCTCGCCTCGGGTCCCGGGGAACCCTGCCTAATCATCGATCCCGGTCAGGATTCCATCGACGGGGTGACCGCGCTCATCCGCGAGCACCGGCTGGCCCCCGCGGCCATCCTGCTGACGCACGGGCACATCGACCACGTCTGGAGCGTCGCCCCGCTCGGTCACGACTTCGGAATCCCGGCGGTGATCCATGCGGCC
Organism: Candidatus Nanopelagicales bacterium; assembly: GCA_044375955.1. GTDB lineage: Bacteria > Actinomycetota > Actinomycetes > S36-B12 > S36-B12 > VGCC01. The sequence continues at coordinate 10,560 of JBILLS010000025.1, forward strand.
GACCGGTACCGGCTCGATGACCCGGCGGGTACATCGTTCGCGGCGGCGAGGGATCAGGTTCTCGCGATGACGAAGAACAAATTGGAGTTGACGGAGCCGGATGAGGTCCGGACATTCGATTCCGACGGATCGCTGGAGTTGGCCGGGCTCACCGTGACCGTCCGCCACGCACCCGGTCACACGGAAGGGTCCTCGGTCTTCGAACTCTCCGACGACGCGCCGGTGATGTTCTCCGGCGACCTCCTCTTCGCCGGATCCGTGGGGCGCACTGATCTGCCCGGGGGTGATCCGACGGCCATGCGCGCGAGCTTGAACCGGGTCGTGCTGTCCGCACCCGATGAGATGGTGGTCATGCCGGGTCACGGACCCCAGACGACGATCGGCGCCGAACGTGCGTCCAACCCCTACCTTCGGGAGCCGGGCATGCATTTCACGGCGAGGGGGCTATGAGCGAGATCCAGGCCCCGAAGGGTGTGCCCGAGTACTTCCCGCCACGGTCCCAGGCGTTCCTTCGGGTCCGCGAGGCGCTGTCAGCCCCCGCCACTCATGCCGGGTACGAGTACGTAGAGCTCCCGGTGTTCGAGGACACCGCCCTCTACGTCCGCGGTGTGGGGGAGTCGACGGATGTGGTGTCGAAGGAGATGTACACCTTCGAGGATCGCGGTGGCCGCAGCCTCTCGCTGCGACCCGAGGGAACTGCCGGGGTGATGCGGCTGGTGATCGAGAACCGGCTCGACAAGGGTCAGCTTCCGGTCAAGCTCTGGTACGCCGGTCCTTTCTTCCGCGCGGAGCGTCCGCAGCTGGGTCGCTACCGCCAGTTGCAGCAGGTCGGTATCGAGGCGATCGGGGTGGATGATCCGGCGCTCGATGCCGAGGTCGTGGCCCTCGCGGATGAGGCCTATCGTCTTCTCGGATTGCAGCGTTATGTCCTGCACCTGACGTCACTGGGATGTGCCACGTGTCGTCCCCCCTACCGCGCGAAGCTGCAGGAATTCCTCGCCGGCATCGATCTCGATGACGCCACACGGGAGCGCGCGGCACTGAATCCGCTGCGCGTCCTCGATGACAAGCGTGAGGAAGTGCAGAGACAAATCTCGGCTGCGCCGGTGATGGTGGACCACCTGTGCGGGGAATGCCGTTCCCACTACGACGAGACACGTTCGTTCCTCCGTGACCTCGGTGTCACCTGGCAGGAGGCTCCGCGACTCGTGCGCGGCCTGGACTACTACACCCGGACGGCATTCGAGTTCACGCACGAGTTGCTCGGCGCCCAGGCCGGAATAGGTGGTGGCGGTCGCTACGACGGCCTGATGCAGTCACTCGGCGGAGATTCGCTCTCGGGTATCGGATTCGGGCTGGGCACGGACCGCACGCTGTTGGCCTGCGAGGCCGAGGGAATCGACGTCGGACGGGTGCCGCGGGCACAGGTGTTCTGCGTCGCCATCGGGGACGAGGCACGCCACGTCGCCGCTCGACTGCTCGCGGAGTTCCGAACGGTGGGGGTCAGTGCCGATATGGCCTACGGCTCACGCGGGCTCAAGGGGGCCATGAAAGCCGCGGATCGCAGTGGCGCACCCATCGTCCTGATCATTGGAGAAGACGAGGTGGCCGCCTCGACCGTGCAGGTGAAGGAGATGGCAACCGGGGAGCAGATCGCCGTGGCACGTGCCGAAGCCGTGCGCGATGTGCAGACCCGTCTCGGTCGCTTGGCATGATGAGCCGCTGACCGAACGGAGACCACGTGTATAGAGACGCGGGTGCAGGCACCCTGCGCACCTCGGATGCCGGGCGCCGAGTGACCCTCGCCGGCTGGGTGGCGAGCCGTCGCGATCACGGCGGGGTGGCGTTCATCGACCTCCGGGACGCCACGGGTCGTGTGCAGGTCGTCGTCAAGGACCCGGCGGTCGCCCATGAACTCCGCGACGAGTACTGCATCTCCCTGGTGGGTTCCGTCGAGGTGCGGCCCGAGGGGAACGAGAATGCCGACCTGGCCACCGGAGGTATCGAGGTCATCGCCGAGACCGTCGAAGTCCTTTCGTCTGCAGCGCCTCTCCCGTTCCCGATCGACGGTCGCAGCACCGTGGGAGAGGAGGCTCGACTTCGCCACCGCTACCTCGATCTGCGACGTGCGGCCATCGGGGACAACATTCGTATGCGCTCGCACGTCAACCGGATCTGCCGCGATGAGCTGCTCTCCCGGGACTTCCTCGAGATCGAGACGCCGACCCTGACCGCCTCGACACCTGAAGGTGCCCGCGACTTCCTCGTTCCCGCACGGTTGCAGCCCGGCAGCTGGTACGCCCTGCCCCAATCCCCGCAGTTGTTCAAGCAGCTGCTCATGGTCGCCGGCATGGAGCGCTACTTCCAGATCGCTCGCTGCTACCGGGATGAGGATTTCCGTGGTGATCGTCAGCCGGAGTTCACGCAGCTCGATATCGAGATGTCTTTCGTCGAGCAGGAGGACGTGCTCGAGGTTGGCGAGGCGATCGTGCGCTCGCTGTGGAAGCAGATCCTCGGAGTCGAGATCGACGCGATCCCGCGCATGACCTACGCGGAGGCCATGTCCCGCTATGGAACGGACAAGCCGGATCTACGTTTCGGATGCGAGCTCGTGGATGTGACCACCTACTTCGCCAACACTCCGTTCCGGGTGTTCCAGGCACCGTACGTGGGTGCGGTCGTGATGCCGGGTGGTGCCGATCAGTCTCGCCGCCAGTTCGACGCCTGGCAGGAGTGGGCCAAGCAGCGTGGCGCGAAGGGACTCGCCTACGTGATCGTGGAGACCGACGGTTCACTGGGTGGCCCCGTTGCGAAGAACCTGAGCGACTCTGAGCGCGACGGACTCGTCGCCGCCACGGGTGCCACACCGGGAGACTGCATCTTCTTCGGCGCAGGCAAGCCGGCAGACGCGCGCGCGCTCCTCGGCGCGGCGCGGCTCGAGATCGGTCACCGGGTCGGGCTGATCGACGAGAGTGAGTGGTCGTTCCTGTGGGTGATCGACGCCCCGATGTTCGAGCAGGTGGAGGAGGACGACGGCAGTCTCGGCTGGACCGCCGTGCACCATCCGTTCACTTCCCCGAATCGTGAGTGGCGCGACACTTTCGACTCCGCTCCGGATCAGGCACTCGCCTGGGCATACGACATCGTGTGCAACGGCAACGAGATCGGCGGGGGCTCTATCCGTATCCATCAGCGCGAGATCCAGGAGAAGGTCTTCGCCCTTCTCGGGATGGACGCGGCCGAGCAGCAGAGCAAGTTCGGCTTCTTGCTCGAGGCCTTCAAGTACGGGCCTCCGCCGCACGGTGGCATCGCATTCGGTCTGGACCGCGTCTGCATGCTCCTCGCCGGAGCGACGAGTATTCGGGATGTCATCGCCTTCCCGAAGACTGGAGGTGGCCAGGATCCGCTGACGGGGGCACCGACACCGATCACCGCGAAGCAGCGAGCAGAGGCTGGCATCGACGCACCCAGGTCGAAGGGCAGCTCCTGATCGGGATCGAGTTGCCCGCAGTCGTGGCGCGCGAGGCATTCATTCGCTGGCGCTGGGATCCCACGGGCCATGACGATCTCCTGCGGGTGGGACAGTCCGTCGGGTGGACGCGCACCACTGCCAAAGGAGAGAGGTGGGCTACCGCCTTCGGCCCCGGCCAAGACGTATGCACGATCCTCTCCATGCTGGAGCGCGAAGAGCCTCTTGGCGGCATCACATGCGCAGAAACCGAGGCGGCGATCGTGATGGATCGGTGGCCGGCCCGTGACCCAGGACGTTGGGCGATCTGGGAGCTAGCGGTGGACGGCTGTCGGCGATCCGGAGACGTCCACGTCATCGCCGGAAGCGATCCGAGCATCGGAGAACTCCTGATGTTCTCCCCGAGTGCGTACATCCTGCCGGAGGACCCCAGGATCGTCCGATGGCTGGGCATCGTGGACGGGGGGCGACTCGTGAGCGTCGCGGGTCACATGCAAGGCCTGCGCAACAGTGCCCACATCGTGGGTGTCTGCACCCATCCAGACGCACGGGGGCGTGGACTGGCACGCACGGTCATCTCCGACCTCGTCGCCCGCGCCCGCGACGAGAACTGCTCCGGCGTGTACCTGGAGATGTACGTCGACAACAAGCCGGCAACAGCGGTTTATCGCGCACTCGGCTTCCGCGAAGCGGGGCGCTACTGCTCGTGGTCCATCGCAGATGACGGACAGTCCGAACGTCCTGCGTAGCACCTAGGGTTCTGCCGTGAGCCTGTTCGAGGAGTCGCTGTCGCCGAATCGACCCGGTGCGCCCCTCGCGGTACGGATGCGACCCCGGTCCGTCGAGGAGATCGTTGGGCAGGCGCGCGCGTTGGCACCGGGCTCTGCGCTGCGGACTCTGTTGCAACCGGGTGACTCCTCGGTGTCGGTGATTCTCTGGGGACCACCGGGAACCGGGAAGACGACATTGGCGACCCTGATCTCGATCAGTTCAGGTCGAGCCTTCGCGGAGCTCTCTGCAGTCACCGCGGGTGTGAAGGATGTGCGCGAGGTCATCGACCAGGCTCGGGAGAGGCTGGAATTGCACGGTCGTGGAACCGTGCTGTTCGTCGATGAGGTTCATCGGTTCAGCAAGAGTCAGCAGGATGCGCTGCTGCCAGCTGTGGAGAACGGCTGGGTGACCCTGGTAGCAGCGACCACGGAGAATCCGAGTTTCTCGGTGATCGCGCCGTTGCTGTCGCGCAGTGTGATCGTCACCCTGGAGCCTCTCGGAGACGGCGACATCCGCGCCCTCGTCGAGCGCGCGATCGTCGATCCACGTGGGCTTGCCGGTCGGCTCAGGGTGGACGAGGAGGCGATCGATGTCCTCGTGCGGATGAGCGCCGGTGATGCTCGCCGCGCGCTCACGGCCTTGGATGCGGCCGCCCTCGGCTCCTCGGACGCGATCGACGTCGCTGCGATCGAGGCGGCGGTGATGCACGTTGCTGTGCGATACGACAAGGACGGTGATCAGCACTACGACGTCATCAGTGCATTCATCAAGAGCGTACGAGGAAGTGATCCCGACGCAGCCCTGCATTACCTCGCGCGCATGATCGCGGCCGGCGAGGATCCGCGCTTCATAGCCCGACGCCTAATGATCCTGGCGAGCGAGGACATCGGGATGGCAGACCCGTCGGTTCTCCTCGCGACCGTCGCGGCGGCGCAGGCGGTGGCGATGATCGGGATGCCGGAGGCGCGCATCATCCTCGCCCACGTCACCATCCAGGCGGCACTCGCGCCCAAGTCCAATTCCGTGATCACCGCGATCGACGAGGCCCTGCGTGATGTCCAGCGGGGTCGCATCGGAACGGTGCCGATGCACCTGCGCGACGCTCACTACCCGGGCGCCGCGGGTCTCGGCCATGGCACGGACTACGTCTACCCGCACGACGTCCCCGAGGGTGTCGCGATCCAGCAGTACCTCCCCGATGAACTCCGTGATCGGGATTACTACCGACCGGGGGACCACGGGGCGGAAGCGCGCTGGTCCGATGTACTCGCTCGGCTGGACCAACTGCGTGGGGGCGGGGCTCCCGACTCTCATTAGGCTGCGGCTATGCGGCGTCTCCTCTGGCTCGGTGTTGGTGCCGCCGTGGGCGTGTATGCCTATCGGCGTGGCCAGCAGTGGTGGATGGACACGCGCGAGCAGGGCGTGACAGTCACGGTTCAGCAGTTGACTGGTGCCGCGATGAGTCTGGCCTCCACCGTCGGGCGTGCCGCGCAGGCCTCGGGTGAGTCGGGTGTGGTGCGTGCCCGGATCCCGGGACGGGCCGCCGCGTCGGTCGTACGAGGGGGTGCGGATGGACTCCGCTGAGATTCGCAGCAGGTTCCTCCGCTTCTTCGCCGACCGTGGCCACCAGTTGGTGCCCTCCGCGTCGCTGCTCCTCGATGATCCGACCCTGCTCTTCGTCAACGCCGGCATGGTCCCGTTCAAGCCGTACTTCCTCGGCGAGGCGCCGCCTCCCTACCCGAGGGCGGCGAGTGTGCAGAAGTGCGTGCGGACCCTCGACATTGAGGAGGTGGGCAAGACCACCAGGCACGCCTCGTTCTTCCAGATGGCCGGGAACTTCTCCTTCGGTGACTATTTCAAGGAAGGCGCCATCCCGCTCGCGTGGGAACTGCTGACGTCGTCGCAGGACGCGGGCGGCTACGGATTCGAGCCCGATCGACTCTGGGTCACGGTCTACCTCGACGATGACGAGGCGATCGATATCTGGCATCGCACCGTTGGACTTCCACTCGATCGCATCCAGCGTCGTGGACAGGTCGATAACTACTGGTCCATGGGGGTGCCCGGTCCTTGCGGTCCGTGTTCGGAGATCTACTACGACAGGGGACCGGACTACGGCGCACCCGGTGGGCCCATCGCGGATGAGAACCGCTACCTCGAGGTGTGGAACCTGGTGTTCATGCAGTACGCACGCGGTGAGGGCGCGGCGAAAGAGGGGTACCCGATCCTGGGAGAACTCCCTGCGAAGAACATCGACACCGGTATGGGTCTCGAGCGCATGGCCGCACTTCTCCAGGGCGTGGACAACATCTACGAGATCGACACCACTCGAGGCATCCTCGACCGCGCCGCAGAGTTGACCGGTGCTCGCTATGGCTCGAACCCACGCAACGACGTCATGCTGCGGGTCGTCGCCGATCATTCGAGGACCTGCGCCTTCCTGATCGGCGATGGAGTGATCCCGGGGAACGAGGGTCGTGGGTATGTGCTGCGCCGCCTGATGCGGCGGGTGATCAGGAACATGCGCCTCCTCGGATCGCACGAGCCCACCATCGGGGAACTGATGGACACCACGATCGCGGTCATGGCCCCGCAGTATCCGGAGCTCAATGACGAGGCGACGAGGATCCACACGGTTTCCGTCAATGAGGAGGCGGCGTTCCTCCAGACTCTCAAGAACGGTCTGGCGCTCTTCGAGTCAGCGGCAGCCAGTGTGCGCGGGAGCGGAGGGAAGGTTCTTGCGGGTGAGCAGGCCTTCGCCCTGCACGACACCTTCGGATTCCCTATCGACCTCACCCTCGAGATGGCCGCTGAGGCCGGGTTGAGCGTCGATGAGGATGGCTTCCGCACGTTGATGTCCGAGCAACGTGAACGAGCCAAGGCGGATGCCCATGCCCGCAAGGCCGGATTCGCCGCGGCCACGGCGTACCGCGAGATCCTCGACACCGGCGGAGGCACCACGTTCGTCGGCTACGACACGGTGATCACCGACTCGCAGGTGCTGGGCATCGTGAGGGAGGGAGAGTCGGTTCCCGTCGCCACCACCGGCGACCATGCCGAAGTCATCCTCGATCGCAGTCCGTTCTATGCCGAGGCGGGCGGACAACTCGGCGATCACGGGCGCCTAACCCTGGGTGACGGCACGGTGTTCGTGGTCTACGACGTCCAGACCCCCGTTCCGGGCCTCTTCGTGCACCGCGGGCGGGTGGAACATGGTGAAGTGACGGTGGGTGCATCCCTCACGGCGGCGGTAGACGTGGAGCGCCGGAAGGCGATCTCACGCGCCCACACCGCGACCCACATGATCCATCGCGCATTCCGCGAGCGACTCGGTGAGACGGCGACCCAGATGGGTTCGGAGAACGCACCCGGCAGACTCCGATTCGATTTTCCCAATCCGGAACCGGTAGCGCCGTCCGTGCTCGGTGAGGTGGAGGATCGAGTCAACTCGCTGCTGATCGAAGACCTCACCGTGTCCGCTGAAGTGATGTCACAGGAGGCAGCGCGCTCCATGGGTGCCATGGCGTTGTTCGGCGAGAAATACGGCGACGAAGTACGCGTCGTCTCCGTCGGTGATTGGGCACACGAACTTTGTGGAGGCACCCACGCGCAACGCTCCGGCCAATTGGGGGTCGTCACGTTCCTCTCGGAAGGGTCGATCGGTGCCGGCGTACGCCGAGTTGAGGCCCTTGTGGGTGTGGACGCATATCGGTTCCTCGCCCGCGAGCACGTCCTCGTCCAGAGGTTGAGTGAGATGGTGAAGTCGCCGGCCGATCAACTGGTCGAGCGCATCGAGCACACGATCACGGCGCTCAGGGACGCGGAACGCGACATCGGACGCTTCAAGAGTGCTCAACTGGTCGCGAACGTGGAGGGCATCACGGGAGCAGGGGAGGACATCGGCGATATCCGGTTGTGGACATTCATCGCGCCGACGGGCACGACTCCCCAGGAGCTCCGGGAACTCGTGACACATGCGCGCGGGCGAGTGCACACCGACGTCGCCGCCGTCCTGGTGGGAGCGGCGATCGCCGAGGGTTCCGTCGCGGTGGTCGCCGCGTGCAATCCGCGCGCCGTCGAGCGTGGTCGGCAGGCACCGCAGGTCCTGGCGTGCGTGATGTCCGAGGTCGACGGGCGTGGTGGCGGAAAGCCCGACATGGCACAGGGTGGGGGTCCGCGCACCGAGGGGATCGCCGCCGGGTTCGACGCGGTGCGTGTGCACCTGAGGGAGGCAGCCGCCGGATGAGGCCGGGTGTTCGGCTCGGCCTCGACCCCGGCTCCGTGCGGGTCGGTGTGGCGGTCTCGGACGGCGATGGCATCCTCGCGTCCCCCCGTGACTCCCTACCCGTGGGGCCCGACACCCTCGAGGTGATCGCCGCCCTGGTGCGCGACCTGAATGCCATGGAGGTGGTGATCGGCCTGCCCCTGGGGATGTCCGGGGCCGAGGGTGCGAGCGCGACGAAGACCCGGGAGTGGGCGACACGCCTCGCCGGTCACATTGACGTCGATGTCCGTCTTGTGGATGAAAGGCTGTCGACGGTGCAGGCGCAACGGTCCTACCGTGAGCAGGGGAGATCCACGCGGGTCACGCGCAACCGGATCGACAGTGCAGCGGCGGGCGTGGTCCTGCAATTCACCCTCGACGCGGAGCGTGCGAGCGGACAGGCCCCAGGGGAGGTGCTGTGACCTACCTCGATGACATGTTCACCGAGGCGCCTCTGCCGCCGTCGCGGAATAGGGGTGCCGTGGGTAAGCGGCTCTCCGGCGTCCTGATCCTGGGCCTCATCGTCGCGATGGTCGTGATCGCATGGCGGCTGGTCGCAGGGGACTCCGCACCCACCGACTACCCCGGGCCGGGCTCCGGCGAGGTGACCGTCGTCGTCTCGCGCGGGGCCACCCTCACCGAGATCGGCCAGGTATTGGAGGAGTCGGGAGTGGTGTTGACCGCGGAGGCCTTCGTCGAGGCGACGATGGCAGACGAGCGTTCCTCGTCGTTGGGGCCCGGCGCCTATTCCCTGCTTCGCGAGATGCGCGCCGCGGATGCCCTCGCCTTGATGCTGAGTCCGCAGTCGCGCGAAGAGAACCGCCTGATCCTGCCCGAGGGTCTGCGCATGTCGCAGACATTCGAGATCGCAGCCGAGGTGACGGGGCTGCCAGTCAAGGATTTCGAGGCGGTTGCCGAGGACCCCACGAACGTCGGTCTCCCGGAGTGGGCGGAAGGCAGACTCGAGGGGTTCCTCTTCCCGGCGTCCTACGACCTTGCAGGCGATGAGGATGCGCGACAGGTGGTGCGCACCTTGGTCGGACGCTTCGATCAGGCTGCGGCAACGACGGACCTTGCGTCGCGGGCACGGGAGATGGGTCGGGATCCGTACGAGATCCTCATCATCGCGTCGCTGATCGAGGCGGAAGTCTTGCCGAATGATTTTGCGAAGGCCGCAGCAGTCGTCTACAACCGCCTCGAATTGGGGATGCCGCTGCAATTCGATTCGACGGTCTCCTATGCATTGGGTATCACGGAGTTGCTGTTGAGCAAGGAGCAATTGGCGACGGATTCGCCCTACAACACCTACGAGGTCACCGGACTTCCTCCGACGCCGATCAATTCACCCGGTGAAGCTGCGATCGAAGCTGCTCTCGCGCCCGCGAAGGCCAAGTGGCTGTATTTCGTCACAGTCGATCCCACGACTCGCGAGACGAAGTTCGCCCGCTCGTACGAGCGCTTCCTCAAGCTCAAGCGGCAGTTCCAGCAGAACGTGGCCGATCAGTGACCCTCACCGGGCGGGCTGCTGTCCTGGGTTCACCGATCGAGCACAGCCTGTCCCCGGTCCTGCATCTCGCGGCGTACCGAGCCCTCGGCCTCGAGTGGGATTACGGGCGCTTCGAGGTGCAGACCGATGAGCTCGCATCCTTCGTGTCGGAGCTCGACGACCTCTGGAAGGGCCTCTCCCTGACGATGCCGTTGAAGGAGGAGGGGTTGCGCATCGCCCAGGATTCCGATGACATCGCACGTGCAACCAACGCTGCGAACACCCTCGTGCGGACCCCGTCCGGTGGGTGGAAGGCCTTCAACACGGATGTCATGGGCATGGTGCAGGCGATCCACCATGCCGCACCAGGGCGCGAGTTCACGTGCGCGGTGATTCTGGGAGCTGGTGCCACGGCTCGAAGTGCCGCCGCTGCGGTGTTCGCGGTGGGGGCTCGGGATGTCATCGTCGCAGCACGACGGGCCGAGGCCGCCGCCGATGTCGTCGACGTGGCACGGGGCATGGGCATGGCGGGACGATCAGTGGACCTGGAGCCGCGGATCTATCCGGCCGATCTGGTCATCAGCACCCTGCCCGCGGATGCGGCCGCGCCCTGGGCGCATGTTGTCGACGGGTATGTCGATTCCGTTCTCGTGGATGTCACCTACGTTCCGTGGCCGACGTCGCTGGCGCGTGCGTGGTGTGGCCCCGTCGCGGGCGGGGCGGACCTGCTGCTCTGGCAGGCGACGGAGCAGGTCCGACTCATGACAGGTCTGGAGGCGCCGGTGGAGGCGATGCGGGCCGCGCTGGAGGGTTATCCACAGTCGTAGATCGTCCCTGGTCCGCATCGTGGATTCTGCTTAGCGTTCCTTCGTGCCCACCGTTCTCGTTGCCGCCGCGTGGATCTCACTGGCGGTGCACGCCAGTGTGCTGACGTGGATTGATGCGCGCACCCATCGGCTGCCCAATCGGTGGGTGGCCAGTTGTGCGCTCGTCGGCATAGTCCTCATGGGAGCCGCCGGGTGGAGCGCGGGGGACAGCTCCGCCTTCACCCGGGGACTCCTGGTGGGAACGGCTGCATCCTCGATATTCCTGCTCATCCACCTGTGCGGCGGGATGGGGATGGGTGACGTCAAGTACGTATGGGTCCTGGGCTTCTACCTTGGAACACTCGGTTTTGACACGGCGTGGTGGGGACTCTGGTCCTCCTTCGCCCTCGCATCCCTGGTGATCCTGGTGCGTCGATGGCGGCGAGGGTCTCCACGTGTCGCCCGGATCCCCTTCGGCCCGTTCCTCACCCTGGGAACGGCGATCGCCGCCGCCACCTTCGTCATGTCGTAGGAAGGCTGGTCACGGCCGGGGGTGGGTCCTCTGGGAGGATCGCGTCCATGATGCGATGGTTGACCGCGGGTGAGTCCCATGGGCAGGCCCTGATCGCCGTCGTCGAAGGTCTCCCCGCGGGGATCGAGGTGACGACGCAGACCATCGGTGGGCAATTGGCGCGACGCCGACTCGGTGCGGGGCGCGGTGCGCGGATGAAGTTCGAGAGGGACGACGTCCGCGTCCTCGGGGGTGTCCGGCATGGGCTGACACTCGGCAGCCCCATTGCGATTGAGATCGGCAACAGCGAATGGCCCAAGTGGGATGTCGTGATGTCGGCGGACCCGGTCAGTCAGGAGGATCTCGAGGGTCTCGCGCGCAATGCCGCCCTCACCCGACCGCGTCCTGGTCATGCCGATCTCGTGGGGATGCAGAAGTACGGTTTCGACGATGCCCGACCGGTGTTGGAACGGGCGAGTGCGCGGGAGACGGCTGCGCGCGTAGCGCTCGGTGCCGTTGCGCGGGCGTTCCTCGACCAGGTAGCGGGCGTCCAGGTGCTCAGTCACGTGGTGCGCATCGGGAGCGTGGCGCTCCCCGACAGCCTGGTACCAGGCCCATCCGACCTCGCACGCATCGATGAATCACCGGTGCGGTGCGTCGATGCGGGCACCGCGGCGGCCATGGAACAGGAGATCGACATCGCTCACAAGGATGGTGACACCCTGGGAGGAGTCGTCGAGGTTGTCGTCTACGGACTCCCGCCGGGTCTCGGGTCCCATGTGCACTGGGATCGGCGCATCGACGCGCGCCTTGCTGCAGCCCTCATGGGGATCCAGGCAATCAAGGGTGTCGCCGTAGGTGACGGTTTCGATCTCGCCGCGGTGCGTGGGTCCCAGGCCCACGATGAGATCCTCACGGGTGATGACGGACTCGAGCGTGCCACCCATCGATCGGGGGGCACCGAGGGCGGCATGACCACGGGGGAGATGCTGCGCGTGCGTGCGGCCATGAAGCCCATTTCAACGGTGCCGCGGGCCTTGAAGACCGTGGATGTCGCAACGGGCGAGGAAGCGGTGGCCATCAGTCAGCGCTCCGACGCCTGTGCGGTACCGGCTGCTGGGGTCATCGCCGAGGCGATGGTCGCGCTCGTGCTCGCCGAGGCGTTCCTCGAGAAGTTCGGTGGAGACTCCGTCGCGGAGACACGGCGCAACTACGAGTCGTACATGTCCCACCTGAGTATTCGCTGATGCCTCCCACCGCCGTCCTCATCGGTGCACCGGGCGCAGGCAAGACATCCGTTGGTCGCCGGGTAGCGGAGCGTCTCGGAGTGCCTTTCGCCGATAGCGACCACCTCGTCGAGGAACGCGCGGGCGCGAAGGTGTCGGACATCTTCGTCGACCTGGGTGAGGCGCACTTCCGTCTCCTTGAGCAGGAGGCGATCGCCGATGCCGTCGGCCATTTCGACGGCGTCCTGAGCCTCGGGGGAGGTGCGGTGATGACTCCGGGTACTCCCGAGTTGCTCGAGGGGCTGCCCATCGTCTGGCTCGAGGTGGACCTCGGTGATGCAGTGCATCGCGTGGGTATGAACGCATCACGCCCCCTGTTGCTCGGCAATGTGCGTGGCACGCTGTCGAACCTGCTGCGCGAACGGGCGCCGGTCTACGAGGCGTTGGCCACCGTGCGTATTCAGACCAGCGGCAAATCCTTGCGCGCAGTGGTCGATGATGTCTGCAGAGCCCTTTCGGATCGGGATGCCGCGTGAGCAGGGACGTGCACGTGAACTCGGAGCGGTCCTACTCCGTCGCGATCGGCCGCGGGCTCCTGGACCAGGTGGTGCCACTTGTGGAAGGTGCCTCGCGTGCCGCTCTGATCCACCAGCCCTCCGTTCGCGACGTAGAGAGTCGCGTGCGCGAGATCCTGGAGGCACAGGGCATCGAGGTCGTCTCGATCGAGGTGCCCGACGCCGAGGACGCCAAGACCCTGGACGTCGCAGGTCGGTGCTGGTCCCGTCTCGGTGCGGCAGGCTTCACGCGCAACGACGTCATCCTCGGAATCGGAGGTGGCGCCGTCACCGACCTGGCCGGATTCCTAGCTGCCACGTGGCTGCGTGGAGTCCGGTGCGTTCTGATCCCGACGTCACTGCTGGCCATGGTCGATGCCGCGATCGGGGGCAAGACGGGGATCAACACGGGCGAAGGGAAGAACCTCGTCGGTGTGTTCGCCAGTCCGGTCGGTGTGCTCTGTGATGTGTCGAGCCTCGTCGACCTGCCCCGCGCCGAGATCGTGTCCGGGATGGCGGAGGTGGTCAAGGTCGGCTTGACCACTGACCCCACCATCGTGAGTGACCTCCTCGAGCACACCGACGACGCCCTGGACCCCAGGGGGGAGCTGCTGCCCGATCTGATCCGTCGCGCGGTGCAGGTGAAGGCAGACATCGTGAGCGTCGACTTCCGAGAACTGGGCGCCGGTGCGGGGACGATCGGACGGGAGACGCTCAACTACGGGCACACTCTCGGTCACGCGATCGAGCACTGCGAGGGATACACCTGGCGTCACGGCAACGCCGTGGGCGTCGGACTGATGTTCGCGGGGCAACTGGCGCATCTCGGTGGCCGACTCGACTCGGCGGGTGTGGAGACACACCGCGCCATCCTCGATGCGGTGGGTCTACCGCGCACGTATCGAAGCGATGCCTGGCCGGCTCTGCTGGAGGCGATGTCGGTGGATAAGAAGTCCCGCGGGAAGACGCTCCGATTCGTGGTTCTCGACGGCCTGCAGAACCCCACGATCTGGCAGGCACCGGATCCCGAGTTGCTGGTCGCCGCCTACCGCGCGATCAGCGCGTAGGCTCGCCGCCATGTCGAAGGTCCTGGTCCTCAACGGACCCAACCTGAACAGGCTCGGCACCCGCGAACCCGACGTATATGGCTCGGGGACCTACGAGGAGTTGGGCCAGGCCCTCTCGGCCGCAGCGGCCGAACTCGGCGTCACCATCGAGATGCGCCAGACCAACGATGAGTCCGAGATGCTGTCCTGGCTCCACGAGGCCGCCGACCACGCGACGCCCGTGATCCTGAATCCGGCGGCGTTCACGCACTATTCCTATGCGTTGCGCGACGCATGCGCGTTGTTGACGGCGCCGATCATCGAGGTGCACCTGTCGAATCCCATGGCCCGGGAGGAGTTTCGTCACACCTCGGTGGTGTCCGGCGTGGTGACGGGGACAATCTCGGGACTGGGATTCGACTCGTATCTCCTCGCTCTGCGCGCCATCGCCGCGCGCGTCTAGACCGTGGACTACGCCCGCCGGCGCGAGCTCCTTGCGCAAGCGATCACGCCTGAGTCCGCGTACGTCACGGCCGATCCGGTCACGATCCGCTACTTGACTGGATTCACCGGCAGCAGTGCGAGCCTCGCAGTCTCGGCAGGGGGCGTGGTCCTGGTGACCGATGGTCGGTATCGCGACCAGGTCGCGGCCGAGTGCCCCGACATCATCCCGACAATCGATCGCAACGGCTTCGCAGCCGTGGCGGAAGATCTGCGGGGGCGGGGAGTGCACCACGTGAGTGTCGCGCCGACGACCCCCGCAGTGCAGGTGGAACTTCTGCGTGCCTCCGTCGGTGACGTCACGGTGGATCGTGAGGACCCGGTTGGAGTCTTGCGGCAGACCAAGGATGAGCCCGAGTTAGCGGCCCTGCGCGAGGCGTGCGCGATCACAGCGACAGCATTGATGGAGATCGCCCGCGGAATCCGCGTCGGTGATCGCGAGGTCGACATCGCCCGTCGCCTCGAGGCGGAGTTCGGTCGCCGTGGTGCCGAGGATCGGGCATTCCCCACGATCGTGGCGACCGGCGCCCACTCGGCGATTCCCCATCACCGTCCGACCGAGACGGTGCTCGCGTCGGGGGATCTCCTCGTGATCGACTGTGGTGCCCGCGTGCGCGGCTACCACGCAGATATGACGCGCACGTTCGTCGTCGGGGCGGCCGCCACGGAGCAGCAGCGTGAACTCCATTCGATCGTGGCCGAGGCAGCCGCGCGCGGACGCGCAGCCGCGCGGCCGGGTGTCCGTTGCGCAGACATTGATGCTGCGGCACGCGGTGTGATCGTGGATCGGGGATATGCCGATGCGTTTACACATGGAACCGGGCACGCCGTGGGATTGGTCATCCACGAGGCCCCGATGCTCAACGCCGACTCGCTGGGTACCCTTGGCGCCGGCATGGCGGTGACCGTCGAACCGGGGATCTACCTTCCCGAGTTCGGCGGTGTGCGGATCGAGGACACCCTCGAAATCGTTCCCGAGGGGGGCGTCGTGCTGACCGAGGCCCCGCGCGACCTCATGCGTGTGGGATAGGAAACGACGACCGGGAGAAGTAATGGCCACCACGAACGACCTGAAGAACGGCATGGTGCTGAAGATCGACGGCCAACTGTGGTCGGTGGTGGAGTTCCAGCACGTCAAGCCGGGCAAGGGCGGGGCCTTCGTACGCTCCAAGCTCAAGAACGTTCTCTCGGGAAAGGTTGTCGACCGAACCTTCAACGCCGGCGTCAAGGTCGAGACCGCGACCGTCGATCGCCGCGATATGCAGTACCTCTACAAGGACGGCGATGACTGGATTTTCATGGACACCACGTCCTACGACCAGGTGCCGGTTCCGGCGGCGGTGGTGGGGGATAGCGCCGATTACCTCCTGGAGAACCAGGTCGCGCAGATCTCGATGCACGAGGGATCGCCGATCATCGTGGACCTTCCCGCCTCGGTCGAGTTGATGATCACCTACACGGAGCCGGGCCTGCAGGGTGATCGGTCGACCGGTGGCACCAAGCCCGCCACGCTGGAGACCGGGGCAGAGATCCAGGTGCCGCTGTTCATCGAACCGAACACCAAGGTCAAGGTGGATACGCGCGACGGCTCGTATCTGGGTCGTGTCAACGACTAGTGACCGCACGATCCAAGGCCCGAAAGCGGGCCCTCGACGTCCTCTTCGAGGCCGATAGCAAGGGTGTCCCGATCCCGAGCGTCCTCGCCGAGCACATTCGGCGACGCCGGGCCGAGGGATCACCGGATCTCAACGAGTACTCGGTGGCCCTGGTGGAGGGCGTTGCTGCGAATCTGCCCGCGGTCGACGAACGCATCGAGGGTGCGGCGGTCGGGTGGTCCCTGGATCGGATGCCCGATGTCGATCGGGCCATCGCACGCCTGGCCACGTACGAGATCCTCTTCGTCCAGGAGGTGCCGGACGGGGTGGCGATCTCGGAGGCGGTGGAGCTGGCGACGGACCTCTCGACGGCCGAGTCCCCACGATTCATCGCGGGTCTCCTGCACGCCATCGCCGGGGGATCCGGTCCCGCAGACCAGGCCTAGTGCCCCGGGTGGGATTCGAACCCACACTGGACGGTGTTTGAGACCGCTTCCTCTGCCGGTTGGGATACCGGGGCGCTGCGCCAAGGGTAGCCAGCAGCGCGACGGCGTAGCGTGACGGCGTGGAGTCGATGGGCGTGCGGGTCGTCGTTGTCGAAGACGAGGCGATCATCCGAATGGATCTCGTGGAAACCCTGCAGGAACTCGGGTACTCAGTGGTGGGAGATGCCGCGGACGGCGCCTCCGGTGTCGAGGTGGTGCGATCGACCCGGCCGGACGTCGTCTTCATGGACGTGAACATGCCGGTGATGGATGGAATCAGCGCCACCCGGGTCATCGTGGACGAGGACCTCGCCGCGGTGGTGATGGTGACGGCGTATGCCCAACGCTCCGTGGTGGACGAGGCGGTGGCCGCAGGAGCCTCCGGTTACATCGTGAAGCCCTTCAATAGCTCGGACCTGGCCCCGGCGATCGAGGTCGCCGTGGCGCAGCGGGGGCAGATGCGGGCCCTGCGGGATCAGGTCGAATCCCTTGCCGAGCGGGCCCACGCACGCACCCTCGTGGAGGAGGCGACCACGCTGCTCAG
>JBILLS010000027.1:0-27444 GCA_044375955.1 Candidatus Nanopelagicales bacterium
GCATCGAGGGGATGGTCGCCTACCGGGGTCCGCTGGGTGCGGTCGCGCACCAACTCATCGGCGGTCTGCGTGCATCGATGGGATACGCGGGTGCATCCACCGTCGCCGAACTCCACTCCAAGGGCCGATTCGTGCGCATCACCGCGGCAGGTCTGCGGGAGAGTCATCCGCACGACGTCCAGATGATCCTCGAAGCCCCCAACTACTCGGGGCGATGACATGACCGTGATCGGTGGGTCCAAAGAGGCCCGGCGCGGATACTCCTTCGATCAGGTGGCGATCGCGCCGAGCAGGCGCACCCGCGACACCGACCTGGTCTCCACGCAGTGGACGATCGACGCCTACTCCTTCAGCACACCCCTGATGGCCGCACCGATGGACTCGGTGGTCTCGCCGGCGACGGCCATCGCGTTGGGGAAGCTGGGTGTGCTGGCCACCGTGAACCTCGAGGGCCTGTGGACCCGGTATGCCGATCCCACACCGCACCTGGCAGCTATCGCGAATGCCGAGACCCCCGCTGCAACGCAGCACCTGCAGGACCTGTACTCCGCGCCCATTGATTCCGGGCTGCTGCGCGAACGCATCACCGAGATCAAGGCGGGCGGCGTGACAGTCTCCGTGGCAGTCTCCCCACAGCGCACGGCCGAGTTGGCACCACTTGCGGTCAGCGCGGGTGCGGACATCATCGTGATTCGCGGCACCACAGTCTCAGCCGAGCACGTCAGCGCCTCGGGCGACGCGCTGAACCTCAAGGAGTTCATCCACCGGCTCGATGCACCGGTCATCGTCGGTGGGTGCGCTACCCGCCAGGCCGCCCTGCACCTGATGCGCACCGGAGCAGCGGGGGTACTCGTGGGGTTCGGTGGCGGGGCTTCACACACCACCGCCGATGTCATCGGCGTGCGGGTGCCTATGGCGAGCGCGGTCGCGGACGTTGCCGCCGCACGCCGCGACTACCTGGACGAATCCGGCGGACGGTATGTGCATGTGATCGCCGACGGCTCGATGGGTCGTAGTGGTGACGTTGTCAAGGCCTTCGCCTGCGGCGCCGACGCCGCGATGATCGGGTCGATGTTCGCCCGCGCCACCGACGCACCCGGTCACGGATCCCATTGGGGCGCCGAGGCTTGGCATGCGCACCTGCCGCGGGGGGAGCGTCAGGCGATGGATCAGGTGGGAACCCTGGAGGAAGTCGTGCACGGTCCGTCACATCGTGCAGATGGAACGATGAACATCGTCGGCGCGTTGCGTAAGGCCATGGCGACCACCGGCTACAGCGATCTGAAGGAGTTCCAGCGCGTGGAGATGGTGGTTACGTCGTGAGCGTGGGCGCTGCGACCCTCGTCGGCTCGCTCGCGGCCGCCCCTGATGCAGCACGCCGTCCGGTGATCGCACCGTTCACCGGTGAGGTCCTTTACGAACTCCCTCTCTCGACTGAGCGTGATGTCGCACAGGTGGTGGAGCGCGCGCGCACAGCTCAGCAGTCCTGGGCGGCCCTCCCAATCGCGCGTCGCAGCGCGATCCTGCTGCGCTTCCACGATCTGGTGCTGGCCCGCCGCGACGAGATCCTTGACCTGATCCAGATGGAGACGGGTAAGGCTCGGCGTGACGCCAACGAGGAAGTCCTCGACGTCTGCATCAACGCTCGGCACTACGCGCGCGATATCGCCCGACTCATGCGCCCTCGGCGGGTGCGGGGTGCGTTCCCACTGCTCGTCGGCGCGCAGGTCATCCGCCATCCGGTCGGGGTCGTCGGGGTGATCTCGCCCTGGAACTACCCCCTCACCCTGGCTGCCGGTGACTCGATCCCGGCGCTGCTCGCCGGCAACGCCGTGATCGTCAAGCCTGACGTGCAGACCACGCTCACCGCGCTGTGGGTACGCCAGCGACTCCTCGACGCGGGGGTTCCACCCGACGTCTTCGCGATCGTGAGTGGTGAAGGACCGGTGATCGGACCTGCGCTGATCGATGTGGTCGATCACGTCAACTTCACCGGATCGACACACACGGGCCGGATAGTCGCTGAGCGGTGCGCGCGGCGGCTGATCGGATGCACGCTGGAGCTCGGGGGCAAGAACGCGATGATCATCCGTGCCGACGCCGATCCCGTGCGTGCCGCGGCCATCGCCGAGCGGGCCTGCTTCGCCAACTCCGGTCAACTGTGCATCTCGATGGAGCGCATCTACGTGCACGAAGCGGTCACCGGGGCATTCCTGCAGGAGTTCGCCCAGCGGGCGCGCGCCATGAGGATGATCCCGCACGTGGGATGGGGTGCATCCATCGGTTCCCTGATCTCCCAGTTGCAGGTGGATCGATTCCTATCGCATGTCGAGGACGCCGTCACTCGCGGTGCCCGCGTCGTCACGGGGGGTCACGCGCGTCCCGACGTCGGGCCGTTCTATGTGGAACCGACGATTCTCACCGACGTCGACGAGACCATGCTGGTGTGTCGCACAGAGACCTTCGGTCCGCTCGTCTCGGTGTATCCCGTGGGCAGCGACGACGAGGCGATCGAGCGCGCCAATGACACCAGCTTCGGGCTCAACGCCGCGGTCATCACCCGCGACCGGAAGACCGGAGCAACACTGGCGCGTCGACTCCACAGCGGTTCGGTGAACGTGAACGAGGGCTACGCCTCGAGCTGGGCCAGCGTCCGCGCACCCACGGGCGGGTGGGCGGATTCCGGGCTGGGGAGTCGTCACGGTGACGAGGCGGTCCACGCGGTCACGCGCGTGCAGAACATCGCCACGCAACGCGCGTTCGGGTTCGACCCCCAATTCGGTATGTCCGATGAACGGTGGGCCGCGACCCTCACCACGGCGATCGGGTTGATCAAGAAGATCGGCATGAAATAGTGACCGACTTCGACGTCGCCATCATCGGATCGGGATTCGGTGGTTCCGTCGCGGCCCTGCGCCTGAGTGAGAAGGGCTACCGCGTACTCGTGATCGAAGCCGGGGCCCGGTTCTCGGACACCGACTTCGCGACCACCTCCTGGGATCTGCGCCGGTTCCTGTGGGCACCACGACTCGGGTTCTTCGGCATCCAGCGCATCCACCTCCTCAAGGACGTCGCCGTCCTCGCCGGCGCAGGCGTGGGCGGCGGCAGCCTGGTCTACGCGAACACTCTGTACCAGCCACCCGCGGAATTCTTCGCCGATCCCCAGTGGGCGGGTATCACGGACTGGAAGGCCGAACTCGCGCCCTACTACGCACTCGCGAGCGCGATGCTCGGAGTCGCCGAGAACCCACGCATGACACCGTCTGATGAGGTGATGAAGGAGGTCGCCACCGACATGGGCGTGGGCCACACGTTCCGACTCACCCCCGTCGGCGTCTTCTTCGGCGACGGTCCCGGCGTGGTGTCCGAGGATCCCTACTTCGGTGGAGTCGGACCCGCGCGCACCGGCTGCACGCACTGCGGGGAGTGCATGACCGGGTGCCGCCACAACGCCAAAAACACCTTGCCCAAGAACTACCTTGCTCTCGCCGAACTCGCGGGGGCGCGCATCCTTCCGTTGACCACCGTCACCGGGATCGATCCGCGGCCCGATGGCGGTTACACGCTCACCACCGAGCGCACGGGCACGTGGTCGCGCCACACCGAGAAGACGCTCACCGCCGATCAGGTGATCGTTGCCGCGGGAACGCTCAACACCCAGAAGCTTCTGCACCGGATGCGCGATGAGGGGCGCCTACCCCACCTCTCCCGCGCACTCGGCCGACTCTCGCGCACCAACTCCGAGTCCATTCTCGGTGCGGTGTCCCCACGCACCACCGCCGACTACACCGAGGGCGTGGCGATCACGTCGAGTTTCTTCCCGGACCCACGCACGCACGTGGAGCCCGTCCGGTACGGCAAGGGGTCGAACTCCATGGGGCTGTTGCAGTCAGTTCTGACGCAGCCGCAGTCGGGTGTACCGCGATGGAAGACGTGGGTGGGGGAGCTCATCCGGCAGTGGCCGGTCACGCTGCGGCTTTTCAACGTGCGGAAGTGGAGTGAGCGGACGGTCATCTCCCTGGTCATGCAGCAGGTGGACAACTCGCTGACCCTGCAGGGGGGAACCGATCGATTCGGGCGCTGGACACTGACCACGCAGCAGGATGCGTCGAGTCCCGCACCCACCTACATCCCCATCGCGCAGGAGGTGGTCACCCGGGTCGCCGAGAAGATCGACGGGGTGGCGGGGGCCTCGGTCTTCGAGAACATCGACGCCGCGTTGACCGCGCACTTCGTCGGGGGCTGTGTGATCGGCGCGGACGCCGAGAGCGGTGTCGTCGACGCGTACCACCGGGTCTACGGACACCCGGGCCTGCACGTGGTCGATGGGTCGGCGATCACCGCCAACCTCGGGGTGAATCCCTCGCTCACCATTACCGCGCAGGCCGAGCGCGCCATGGCCCTCTGGCCCAATAGGGGTGAGGCCGATCCGCGTCCCGAACTGGGCTCCGGCTACGTGACCATCGGTGCCGTGGCTCCACATCGACCGATCGTCCCGGCGTCGGCCGGTCTACCTACACTGCCCACGTGACTCCCGAGGCGCTGGTTGCCGACCTCAATCCAGCGCAACGAGCCGCGGTGGAGCACCGCGGTGGCCCGCTCCTCATCGTCGCTGGCGCAGGTTCCGGAAAGACCCGGGTGCTCACGCGGCGCATCGCCCACCTCATCGCATCGGGGGATGCCGCGCCGGGGGAGATCCTCGCCATCACCTTCACCAACAAGGCCGCGGGGGAGATGAAGGAGCGGGTGGCCGCACTCGTCGGGCCGCCCGCCCGGACCATGTGGGTCTCGACCTTCCACAGCGCGTGCGTGCGCATCCTGCGCAGCGAGTCCCGGCACCTGGGAATCTCGTCGAGCTTCACCATCTACGACCAGCAGGACAGCCAGCGGCTCATGGCGATGGTGATCCGTGACCTGAACCTCGACGCCAAGCGCTACACCCCACGGTCCTTCACGGCGCAGGTGTCCAACCTCAAGAACGATCTCGTCGACCACGAGACCTTCGCGGGGCGGGCCTCGAACCACATGGAGGAGGTGCTCGCCGAGGCCTATCGGGAGTATCAACGTCGCCTGCGGCAGGCCAACGCATTCGACTTCGACGATCTGATCGGTTCGGCCGTCGCGGTCCTGCAACTCTTGCCCGATGTCGCCGAGCACTATCGGCGGAGGTTCCGGCACATCCTGGTGGACGAGTACCAGGACACCAATCATGCGCAGTACGTGCTGATCAAAGAACTGGTCGGTATCGACACCGTCTCCCCGGGGGCTCTGTGCGTCGTCGGTGACGCAGACCAATCGATCTACGCGTTCCGGGGTGCCACGATCCGCAATATCGAGGAGTTCGAGCGGGATTTCCCCTCCGCCACGACGATCCTGCTCGAGCAGAACTACCGGTCCACGCAGAACATCCTCACCGCCGCCAATGCTGTGATCGCACGCAATGCGGCGCGGCGCGATAAGCGGCTATGGACCGAAGCGGGTGCGGGAACCGCGATCGTCGCCTACGTCGGGGACGACGAGCACGATGAGGCCTCGTTCATCGCCCAGGAGATCGACCGCCTCAACGACGACGACGGAGTGCGTCCCGGCGACGTCGCCGTCTTCTACCGCACCAACGCCCAGTCGCGCTCCCTGGAGGACATCTTCATTCGCACCGGGATGCCCTACAAGGTCGTGGGTGGCGTGCGCTTCTACGAACGCAAGGAGGTACGTGACGTCGTCGCCTACCTGCGCGCCATCGCGAATCCGGAGGATGAGGTCTCGCTGCGACGCATTCTCAACGTCCCCAAGCGCGGCATCGGCGATCGCGCAGAGGAGCAGGTGGAGAACTACGCCCAGCGCGAGCGGATCCCCTTCGCCGCCGCCCTGGCCCGCGCCGCGGAGATCCCCGGGATCGCCACCCGTTCGCTGAACTCGATCACCGGATTCCTCGCGCTGATGGACACCCTGCGCACAGTTGCCGAGGGCGGTGCCGATCCAGCCACCGTGGTGCAGGCCGTGCTTGAACAGAGCGGCTATCTCGCCGAGCTGCAGGATTCCGATGATCCGCAGGATGAGTCCCGCGTAGAGAACCTCGCGGAGCTGGAATCGGTGGCCGCCGAGTTCACCATCGAGAACCCCGATGGATCCCTTGCTGATTTCCTCGAACGGGTCTCCCTCGTCGCGGACTCCGACGAGATCCCGGACGATGAGGATCACGGTGGCGTGGTCACGCTGATGACCCTGCACACCGCGAAGGGTCTGGAGTTCCCCGTGGTCTTCCTCACCGGGATGGAGGACGGGATATTTCCGCACATGCGATCCCTCAGCGATCCACGGGAACTCGAGGAAGAGCGTCGGCTGGCCTACGTCGGCATCACACGTGCGCGGGAGCGGTTGTATCTCACGCGGGCGATGACGCGCTCCGCATGGGGCACGCCCGCGGCGAATCCGCCCTCACGTTTCTTCGACGAGATCCCCGAAGGCGTGCTCGAGTGGCGCCGCGAGGACCCGGTCGGCCGTCCACTCGCCGTGGGATCACCCCGCGCCTCCGCGAGCCTGCGCCTGGGGGATCGAGTCATCGGCACCGGTCCGGTGGTCTCCCTCTCCCCGGGGGATCGGGTGAACCACGCCAAGTTCGGGCTGGGGACCGTGGTGAGCGTGGCGGGAAGCGGGGACAAGTCGGATGCCACCATCGACTTCGGGTCCCTGGGTGTGAAACGCCTCCTGCTTCGGTACGCACCCGTGGAGAAGTTGTAGTCGGCTGGCAGCCGGGTGGAGGATGGTGCGCGTGATCGGTGAGGGTGGTCTGCGCCGCAACGAGTTCCCTGTGTTTGCGCGTCGGACCTACATCAACTCCTGTTCGCAGGGCGCGCTCGCCGAGTCGGTGCGCAATGCCTACGGCGACTACCTGCAGGGTCTTGCCGAGTTCGGATCCCTATGGGAGGCCTGGGTCGGGGTCCAGGAGCGGGTGCGCTCCCTGCTGGCACGCACATTCCATGCGGATGATGCAGATGTGGCGATCACCTCGTCGGCATCCGCGGCAGTGAGCGCGATTGCCACCTGCTTCGACTTCACCACGGGTCCGAAAAGGATCGTGACGACTTCGCTCGAGTTCCCCACCATTGGCCAGATCTGGCACGCCCAGGAGCGACGTGGTGCAGAAGTCGTCCACGTTCCCGCCGATTCCAGTCACCGACTTCCGGTTGAGCGGGTGGATGCCGCCATCGATCCCGATACCGCGCTTGTCTCAGTCACGCATGTCTGCTATCGCAACGGTGCGATGGTCGATATCGCCGGCATCGTCGAGGCTGCCCACGCCAAGGGTGTCCCAGTCCTGGTGGACGCGTATCAGACCGCAGGTGCGCTGCCCATCGACTTCCGGGCACTGGGTGCCGACTTCCTCGTCGGTGGAGTGCTCAAGTACATGCTCGGAAGTCCCGGTGTTGGTTTCGCGCTGATCAACCCGGAACGAACATCCGAGTTGATCCCGCTCACGACGGGGTGGTTCGCCGCGCGTGATGTGTTTGCCATGGACATCTACTCCTTCGACCCCGCAAAGGATGCTCGGCGCTTCGAGTCGGGTACACCGGTGGTGCCGAGCCTCTACGCGGCGGAAGCGGGACTGACGTTCCTCCTCGATGTCGGGGTTCAGGCCGCATGGGAGGTGTCGAGTGCCCTGCACGATCAGCTCCGCGCAGGGATTACAGACCTGGGCGGGCATGTGGTCACGCCACTCGACCATCACGGCCCCATGATCGCGGTCGCCGCCACCGACGATCACGCACTCGTCGATGGTCTCGCCACTGATGGAGTGGTCGTCTCGTGCCGGGATGGGAACGTACGTATCAGCCCCCACTTCTACAACACCACGGGCGATATCGAGCGAGCGCTCGAGAGTCTCCACCGTCATCGGCATCTGCTCAGATGATCCATTCACGAATCCCTAGCATGGGTGCGTGCACCCGGGTCACGTAGTCCAGTTAGCGGAGACTCCCGCGGCCCCCCACGCCGCGGCGTTGGCGGTGCGCGCACTCATCCATCCGGAGTTCTTTGCCGAACCGATGACCCTTGACGCATACGAGGTCGACGGCGCTATCGAACCGAGGGTGGATGAGCTCCGTGACACCCTCGGCTACGTTCTCGAGGGGTCTGCGCTCCTCACGACCGAAGGGGAGCAGAGCGCGATCGCCCCCGGTCACGCATTCCAAGTACACGCGGGTCGCCCCTGGTCGCTCTCCGAGGCCGATCAGATGGTTCTCCTGGTGTTCGGCGTGCCCGCACCCGTGACCCCCTGGGCAGCCCGGTTGGCGGCGCCGATCTCGAACGTCGTCGACGTGGCATCGCTGGGGGCCCAGACAGCGAATGCCGCTACCGG
Organism: Candidatus Nanopelagicales bacterium; assembly: GCA_044375955.1. Taxonomy (GTDB): domain Bacteria; phylum Actinomycetota; class Actinomycetes; order S36-B12; family S36-B12; genus VGCC01. Next base: position 8,357 of record JBILLS010000027.1, read on the forward strand.
TGATCGGCAGTACGAGGTGCTCTTCGATCGGAAGCGTGGTTCACGTGGGGCGACGATGTTCGTCGGATTCATCCCGACGTCAGGAGCTCCGGAGCACTACCACCTCTATGACGAGATCTGCGTCATCGTGCGGGGAAGTGGGACCCTGCATGCGGGCGGACGTTCACAGGCGTTGAGTGTGGGGAGTGCATTCCATGTTTCCCCGCGATTCCTCCATGCGTTGGAGAACCCGAATCCCGAGGATCTCTGGATCCTCGGGGTGTTCCGGCCCGAGGGGTCGGCCGCGGCGGCTTACTACCCCGACGGCACTCCGGCACCGAACAACGAGGATTAGTTCTCGGCACCGATCGAGAAGCCGGCCTCGAGATCCTCACGGGAATAGGTCCGGAAAGCAATGTGCGTCTCCGTGGAGACGATGCCCGGGACCGCGCCGATGCCGTCGGTGACGACGCGCGCGACGTCGTCATGACTCGTGACTTCGATGAGGGCCACGAGATCGATCTGCCCGGTCACCGAATATGCCGCACGCACTCCGGAGATGCGGGCGATCTGCTCGCCCGCGGAGTTGATCGCCTCGGGTGACACTTTGATGAAGCACAGGGCGGTGATCACGTTCGAATCCTAGTTCAGACCTGCACCCCCTAGATTGGCCGCCGGGAGGCGTCATGAGCGAAATCACCGGTGCCAGGGTCGTGGTGATGCGTACGGTCGCATGGGGTGAGACGGACGCGGCGGGTCACAACCATTTCTCCGCTGCCTTCCGATGGTTGGAGGAGACCGAGCACGCGCTCTACCGCTGCCTCGGGTTCGACACCCTGATGATCGATCGCGTGCCCCGGGTCCACGTCGAAGCCGATTACCGGGCCCGCCTCTACTACGGCGAGGTCATCCGGTGCGAGGTCGGCGTGGTCTCGATCGGGACCTCGTCGTGCACCTTCGCCCTCGTGGTGAGTCGGGGGGACGAGGTGGCCATCTCGGGCCGGTACGTGGTGGTCCATGTCGCGGGCAACGACCAGGGCTCCACCCCCTGGCCGGAGGAGATGCGGGTGGCCCTGGCCTCCCCGGTCGCCTTCTCCGTGGACCTGGTGGTCCGGCCCGCACCCTGAGGGGCGGGGCCCCGGGCTCCAGGGAAGGTCAACAGTGGGTAACAAATCCCCCAGGTCGTTGCCTATTCCGGGTAGAGGTGTGAGGATACGTATGCCGTCGGTCTGGCGGTCGTAAATTCGGGGTCATGCCCCGATCGATGAGGGAGGTTGCATGAGGCGCCGTCTCATGACACTCGCGGCAGCGGTGGGAGCCGCGTCGCTCGTATTGACTGGCTGCGTGTCCTCGAGTGAGGACGCCGCAGAGGAGACTGCCGCCGAAACCGCGGCGGAGGAGTCCGCGGCCCCGGCCGAGGAAGCCCCCGCCGAGGAGACCGCAGCAGCGGAGGCCTCGGGTGATCCCCTGGTCCTGGGCATCGTGCAGGCCGGCAGCGGCTTCATGGGCCCGATCGACACCCCGGCCCGCAACGCCCTCCTGTTGGAGGTCGAGAAGGTCAACGCGGCTGGTGGCGTGAACGGCCAGCCGATCACGGTGGAGTTCATCGACACCGAGACGAAGTTCGAGCGCTACGCGCCCGCCGCCGAGGAAGTCATCGGCAAGGGTGCCAACGTTCTCATCGTCACCTGCGACTACGACGTCTCGTCCCCGGCCTCGCTCGTGGCCGAGGGCAAGAACATCCTCAACCTCGCACCCTGCATCGGTGATCCGATCTATGGACCGGCGGGCGGTCTGCCCAATGGCTTCTCCATCGGCGCGGGCACCCCGGGCGAGACCACTGTGATGGCGGAGTTCGCGGCAGACAAGGGCTGGAAGACAGCTGTCCTGCTGCGCGACACCTCGATCAAGTACACGCAGAACCAGTGCACGATCTTCGAGAAGCGCTTCACCGAGCTGGGTGGCAAGGTGACCGCGACCTACGACTACGTGCAGGGTGACTCCGTCAAGGAGACCGTGTCCAAGATCGCCGCGGGCAAGAAGCCCGATGTGATCGTGAACTGCGGTTACAACCCGGGTGGTGGCCAGGTGGCCAAGGAGATCCGCGATGGCGGCGTCGATGCGCCGATCATCTCGGGCTTCGGTATGGACGGTGACTTCTGGGTTCCCGCCATCGAGGGCCTGAAGGACTACTACGTCGTGACCTACGCATCGAAGAACGGTGACGATCCGGATCCGGCCGTGAACGAGTACGCCAAGGCGTACGAGGCCGCGTATGGCAACCCGCCGGACGTCGGTGGCTTCGTGACCGGTCCGGCCACGCTGCAGCTCATCCTCGAGGCCTACAAGCAGGCGGGCAGCTGGGATGGCGACAAGATGACCGCTGCCTTCCAGGCGATGAAGGACGTGCCGACCTTGGCCGGTCCGTCGAGCTTCTCGCCTGACCTCCACATCAACGTCGAGCGGCCGATGGCGGTGCTCGTCGTGGAGAACGGCAAGCTCAAGTGGGTCGAGGATCGGGCCCCGGAGAAGGTCACCTTCGCGGAATGATCGACACGCAGTCACCCCGGTCACACGAACTCCGTGTGACCGGGGTGACCCGTTCCTTCGCCGGTGTGCAGGCGCTCTCCGGCGTGAGTCTGAGCGTCCGCCCCGGTGAGGTGCTGGGTCTGATCGGTCCCAACGGGGCCGGCAAGTCCACCCTGGTAAACATCATCAGTGGATACGACATGCCCGACTCAGGTGCGGTCAGCGTCGATGGAACGGACATCACCCGCTCGAAGCCCTACGTGCGAGCCCGGCAAGGTCTGGCCCGCACCTTCCAGCACGGTCACCTCTTCGGCGGATTGACGGTTCGCGAGAACCTCGAGGTCACGGCGATGGGCACCGGTCGCTCACGCAAGCAGGCGGTAGCCCTGGCAGACGGCCTGCTCGACGAATTCCATCTCGCCGGTCGCGCCGATCACCCGGCCAGCTCCCTGCCGCACGGCGTCGAGCGACGCGTCGGTGTCGCGCGCGCCCTTGCCACCGAACCCCGCTACGTACTCCTCGACGAACCCGCCGCGGGACTGAACGAGGGGGAGATCGGTGAGTTCGCCGAGAACATCCGTCACCTCCGAGATCGGGGACTCGGCGTCCTGCTGATCGATCACAACGTGCGTCTGATCCTGAACGTCTGCGAACGCATCCACGTCCTCGTCGAGGGACGCACCCTGCTCGAGGGCACGCCCGACGAAGTCCGCTCGAGTGAGGAATTGGCTGAGGCGTACCTGGGAAGGAGCGGCAGTGCCCACCGGTGAGATCGGCCTCGTGGTTCGCGACCTCTCTGTCGCCTATGGGGGAGTGCCCGCCGTGCGCGGTGTCGATCTCGACGTCCCCGCGGGGCATGCAATCGGACTCATCGGCCCGAACGGTGCGGGCAAGTCCACCACCCTCCTGGCCATCATGGGGGCCGTCCCCCATCGGGGGACCGTCGAGGTCAACGGCGAGGACGTCGGTGGCCTGGCCCCCGAGCGCGTGGTGCGCCGCGGCGTAAGCCTCGTCCCCGAGGGCCGGCACGTCTTCACCAGCCTGAGCGTGAAGGACAACCTGCGCCTCGGTGCGGTCGGCCGCCGATCCCAGGAAGGGGTCTCCGACACCCTTGACTACGTCCTGGAACTCTTCCCGATCCTCGCCGAATTCCGCGACCGTCAGGCGGGCCTGCTCTCCGGCGGCCAGCAGCAGCAGTTGGCCATCGGTCGTGCCCTCATGGCGGACCCCGACATCCTGATGCTCGATGAGCCCAGCCTCGGCCTGTCCCCGACGGCGGTCGACTCCGTGTTCGATGCTCTGGCCGCGATCCGATCCGCGGGGAAGGCGGTGCTCGTCGTGGAGCAGCGCGCGGAATTCACCGTGGCGTTCTGCGAGCGCACATACGTGCTGCACGATGGGACGATCACACTGACGTTGAAGCCCGAGGATGCCACCAACGTGGACGTGCTGACCAAGGCGTACTTCGGATGAACCAACTCATCCAGTCCCTCGTAGACGCACTCTCCGCCGGTGCCACCCTCGGTCTGGCCGCCCTGGCCATCGGTCTCGTCTTCGGTGTCATCCGTCTGGCCAACTTCGCCCAGGGCGAGATCATCACCGCCTCGGGCTACTCGATCATCTTCACGTGGCAGTTGGGCTGGTATGTCGCCATCCCGATCGCCATCCTCATCGGCGTGATCCTCTCCCTCCTGATGGAACTCGGGGTTTTCTCCCGGATGCGCACGGCGACCCCGGCCACGCTGCTCGTCGCCAGCTTCGGCCTGAGCTTCCTGCTGCAGCGTGTGTACGAGTTGCTGTTCAGCAACAACGTCCAGACAGCACCTGTCGCCCCCGAGCTCGCCCAGTCGATCGACGTCGGCGGGATCCGCGTCCAGCTGCTCTCCGTGGCGACGATCGTCATCGCTGCGGTACTCCTCTTCGCGCTGATCCAATTCCTCAACCGGTCGATTTGGGGACTGCAGTTGCAGGCCGCTGCAGCGGACTTCCGCACCGCGCGGCTCGTGGGTATCCCGGCGAGTCGAGTCATCGGTCTGAGTTTCGCCCTCAGTGGCATCCTGGCTGCGGCTGTGGCGTTCGTGAGCACGGTGCAGACCGGAGCCGTGGGGCCGACCTTCGGTGTCCCGATCGTGATCCTGGCGCTGATCGGTGCGGTGATCGGCGGCATCGACAAGATCTACGGTGCCTTGGCCGGCGGATTCCTGGTCGGATTCGCCACCTCGATGCTGGCGAGTTGGCTGCCCTCGGATATGAGCAACTTCAAGGATGCCTACGTCTTCCTCCTGGTCATCATCGTCTTGATCATCCGTCCCTCGGGTCTTCTAGTGCGCGGCGGGACGGTGCGCACATGAACGAGCGCAGTCTTCGGTGGCGATTGGGCCCGTTGTGGTCCCTGGTCAGCCTCCTGCTGATCGTCTATCTCGCGACGGTGATCACCAGTTACTTCGGTGACAGCGTGCAGGTCCAGGTGCAGTACGCCTTGGTGAATCTCGTCATCGTCGTGGCGCTCTACATGTTCATCGGGACATCCGGCGTGCTGAGTTTCGGTCACGTTGCATTCGTCGCTCTGGGTGCCTGGACGGTAGGTCTCCTCACCATCGATCCCGAGCTCAAGCGCAACCTGCTCTCCGACATGTTCCCGTTCCTGTTCGACATCCAGGCTCCCTGGTTCCTCGCGATATTCCTGGGCGGTCTCGTCGGGGGGCTGCTCGCCCTACTCGTGGCACCCGTCCTAATGCGCCTCAACGGCCTCCAGGCCGGCATCGCGACGTTCGCCCTCCTCCTCGTCGTCGGGCAGGTGCTGACCTACTGGTCGAGCATCGGTCCGCGCAGCGGCCAGTCGATGGTGGGCATCCCCGACGTGCTCGACCTGCAGACCACGATGTTCTTCGCTCTCGGTGCCATCGTCATCGCCTGGTTGTTCCAGCGCACCCGGCCGGCCCGGCTGCTCCGCGCCGCCCGCGAGGATGGCATCGCCGCGGCTGCCTCCGGAATCAACGTGGTCACCCAGCGCGTCATCGCCTTCGCGCTGTCCGGTGTGATCGCCGGTATTGCCGGTGGTCTCTTTGCGCTCACCAATCGCGTTGTCCAGGCCAGCCTGCTCGGAATCGAGCTGACCTTCATCACCCTGGCCATGCTCGTCCTGGGCGGGATGCTCTCGCTCAGCGGTGCGGTGGTCGGCGCGCTGGTGTTCAGCCTCATCGATCTCCTCCTAGTGCGCCTGCAGAGCGGAATCGAGATCGGCTCGGTGATCGTGTCCCTCCCTCAGGGCACACGACCGATCATCCTGGGGGCGATCCTGGTGCTGATGTTGATCTTCCGACCTAGTGGCTTGACCGGCGGACGCGAGATCGTCTGGCCGTTCCGGCGCACCGCGCCTTTGCCGGGTGTGCCCCCGACCAACGAGTGATTACTGCATCGACGCGCTAGCAAGGGCGGTGCGCAGGGCCTCGCCCTTCTCATCGGCCAGCGCGGACTTACGTAGGTTGGCAAGCCGTTCCGCAGCACGTGGGTCGTCGGCGATACGCGGCACCGCATCCATGAGCGCGGTGAAGTTGCGCATGCCATTGGCGTGCGTCTCCCCGTAGCCCTTCACCACCTGCTGGCACTCCACGATCTGGTAGGCCAGGTCGTAGTTCCGCGGGGCGTACGTCCGCACCCGGTCGAGCCAGTCGTCGATGCGCTTCTGCTCGAGACCGAACCGCAGGGAGCGGCGGCGGAGGGGGCGAAGCCGGGCAAGCAGGTACAGGGTCGTGAACCCGAACAGCGAGGTCGTCTGGATTTTGATGCCCTTATGGGTGACCTTGTAGACGATCGTGTTCATGAGCTTCGAGCGCAACATCCAGCGCCCGAGGGCGGTGGGTAGCGTGTCGGTGATCTCCTCCATCTGCGGGTGGAGGTACTCGTGGACGGCGAGCACCTGTCCGTCGGTGAGGTTCGCCTCCTCGCCCACCCGACGCATCCGGCGCCCGCGTGTTTTGTGGAAGGCGACGCGGATCGTGTCCTCGTAGGTCATCCAGAGTGCGGTGTACCGGGCTGCCTCCGTGGTCAACCTGGCGGATCCATCGCCGTACTGCTCGAGTGCGGCGATACTCGCCACGCGATCGAGGTACTCGTCTGCGTAACGCACGTCCTGGTACTCGGCGGTGCGCTTGATTCCCTCGACGAGCATGTACCGGGCGGGTGCGGGGAAATCCTTGATCCGCTCAGCCTGGGAGCGAAGGCGCGGACCGACGAAGGACACGGGGTCCGTCGTCGCACGCTCCACCTCGGCGCGATCCGGGCCCGAGGTATCGGCCGGGCGCACACCGATGGTCAGATCCACCTGGGGGGCAGCCGTGGCCGCCCGGTAGCCGCCATCGAAGGCCTTGAGGCTCGCCTCGACACCCTTTCCGCTAGCCCGCACGGCGGCTTCGAACTGCTCGCGGGTGAAGGGGAGCACGTTCGCGCCGCAGATGGCGCCGAAGAGCACGGCGCTGATGACGCTGCGTGACTCCTCGGCGATCCGGGAGAAATCCCCGCGGACGAACCGCTTCGAGGAGCCCAGGCAGGCCTCGACCAGACCCTCGGAGTCGACTCGTCCGTCGCCCATGGCCGTGCGCTCGGGCATCGAGTAGGTGCGCGACGTGGACGCGATCAGCGTGGTGCGCTCCGGCGTTGCGAAGCCACGTTGCACGGCGCGTCCGGCTTCCATGAGCTCAGAGGCGACGACGATGTCCACTTCGCCCGGGGTCGGCATCGTGCTCAGAATGGGCTCCGGGAGTTGCGCACCATCCAGGAACTTGGGGAACAGTTCGACGTAGTAGACGGTGGCCCCGGTGCGCTGGGCGACCCCGGGGACCGAGGTGCTCTGCGCGTACCAGTCATTGTCCTCGGAGAGGGCCACGAGCCAGTCCGAGAGCACGCCACCACCCTCGCCACCCATCGCGAGGATCGCCATGGTGATCGGCCGGATGCGTACCGCGGTGGTCCGCTCGCTCAGTGCCGTCATCAGACGGGCTCGATACCGGCCAGGCGTCGCTCGACACCGCGCTGGAGGAATCGGATGTAGCGGGTGCGGATCGCGGTGGTGAGGCGGTCCCACCATGTGGGGTTGATCACGACCTGGGCGCGATAGAACGAGGGACACAGCGCCGCCGCATGAGCGTTCTCCCCGCAGAGCCCGCAGCCCACGCAGCTGCTGAGGGTCGTGGCAATCGGGTCCTTGCGCATCGGATCCGGGTTGTCGGTGATGGTGAGGGAGGGGCAGCCGGAGATGCGGATGCACGAATGGTCTCCCGTGCATGTCTCCGGATCGATCCCATAGCGCTCATTCACGACCCGCGCCCCGGACTTGATCGCGGCGGCCTTGGCAGGCTTCTCGCGACGCATCTTGTTCAAGGTGCACTCGCTCTGCGCCACGATCACTTTGGGGCCCTTCTCCTTCGTGGTGAGGGCCTCCTTGAACAAGTCGCGCATCTCGGCGACCTTGAAGGTGTTGGTCATCGTGCGGGCCCACTTCACACCCACGCCCCGGACTGCGTTCTCGATCGGGTGCTTGGTGGAGCGGGTGGGATTGTCGGCTGAGGATGACAGCACATCCTGCCCACCGGTGGCTGCGCTGTAGGCGTTGTCGACGATCACCAGGAGCTGGTCGTTTTCATTGAAGACCGCGTTGCCGACGCCGCTGGTCAGTCCGTTGTGCCAGAAGCCGCCGTCACCCATGAACGCGATGGCGCGTTTATCAGCCTGGGCACCGTTGAGCGCCGAGGCTGCCGCGGAACCCAGGCCGTATCCCATGGTGGTCGCACCGATATTGAACGGAGCATTGATGGAGAACAGGTGGCAGCCGATGTCGGCGCTGACGTAGTGCTCACCCACCTCGCGCTGGGCGAGGGTCAGCGCGGCGAAGATGGGGCGCTCGGGACATCCGGTGCAGAAGCCGGGTGGGCGCCCTTGCACGAGGTCCGGTGCGATGCGTGGCGCGAATGGGCTGCGCGGATCATCGTGCGGCAGGGTCACCACCGGTGTTCCGCCGACCATGGTCGGCACGTACTTGTGCAGGAATGCGTGCACACCCTTCGTCACCGCAGCGGGGGTGTATTCGCCCGCCACGGGGAGCAGGTCCTTGCCATGCAACACGGCGGTCGCGTTGTTGCGCCGGAGGATCGCCTGGATGTTCTGCTCGATGAAGTCTGGCTGCCCCTCCTCCACGAGCAGGACCGCCCGCTTACCCGCGCAGAAACGCACGACCTCCTCGTCGACGACGGGGTAGGTGACGTTCATGACGTAGAGCGGGATCTCGGAATTACCGAATGCATCCGAGACGCCGCAGAGTTCCAGTGCGCGGTTGACGTTGTTGAACAGACCGCCCTGCAGGATGATGCCGATGTCCTGAGTTCCGTCGTTGACGAACTCGTTCATCCTGTTCTCCGTGATGAACTTCACGGCTGCGGGCCAACGTTTGGTCACCTTCTCCTGTTCATGCAAGAAGCTGGCCGGGGGCAGCACGATGCGGCTGAGGTCACGACGCGGATTGGCGACAGCCTCACTCACCGTCATGGATGGGCGCTTGTTGTCCTTGGCGGTGAAGGTGCCGTGCAGGTGGCAGGAGCGCAGGCGCAGCTCAAGGATCACCGGGGTGTTGCTGGCCTCGGAGAGTTCGAAGCCCTTCTCCACCATGTCCACGATGGAGGTGAGGTTCGGGCGGGGATCGAGCAGCCACATCTGGGACTTCATCGCGAACGCGTGGGTGCGCTCCTGCATGATGCTGGCGCCCTCGCCGTAGTCCTCGCCGATGATCACCATCGCCCCGCCGAGGACACCACCCGACGCCAGGTTCGCGAGGGCGTCCGATGCGACGTTGAAGCCCACGGTGGACTTGAACGTGACGGCACCCCGCAGGGGGTAGTGCACCGATGCCGCGAGCATGGCTCCAGCAGTGGCCTCGGAGGCACTGTTCTCGAAGTAGACCCCCAGCTCGCCCAGGATGTCCTGCGCATCGCCGAGGACATCCATCAGGTGGGAGATGGGTGCGCCCTGGTAGCCGCCGACGTAGGCGACGCCCGATTGGAGCAGGCCCTTCGTGACGGCCAGGATCCCCTCGCCCCGGAACTCGTCGCCGTCGCCCAGGCGCAGTTCCTGGACCTCCTGGGCGAAGGAGCGCTCAGCCATGGGTTCCTCTCATCACCGGCCCATGATGGGGCAGGGTCGGCTGGGGTGCAATGTGACGTTGCCTACCTATCCCTGGTGTCCGCCATTGGAGTCGTAGGCCTCCTCGGCATGCAGCGCCAGGGACCTGATCATGGGGAAGTCGTTGAAGGAGAACAGGAAGGCGGGGTTGTCCGGGTCATCGTTGGCGTGCTCGTGCCAGGCCCAGGAGGGGACGCAGAAGATGTCGTGTTCCTGCCAGTCGAACCGGCGGCCGCCGATGATCGAGTGCCCCCGGCCCTCGGCGACGTGGTAGATCACCGAACCCGTGTGCCGGTGCGCCAGCGTCTCCTGGCCGGGTTGCAGCATCTGCATGTGCGCACCCATCGTCGGCATCACCGAGCCCCCGGTCACGGGGTTCACGTACTCCATGATCACGCCGTCGTAGGGGGTGCCGTCGCTGACCTTCGCGAGGTTCACAAGTGCCTCGCGTGTCTTCTCCCACGGGTAACCCAGGAGGGGTGAGTACGGCTTGGTCCAGGTGCGACGGTCGGGCTTGAGGATGCCGCTGCCGTGGGTGAGGATCGAGGTGTTCGGCACCTTGCCGGGAACCTGATAGAGGTCCGGATGGACCTCGTAGAAGTTCGCGTCGAGTGAGTTGACCAGGGGAATGTCCAGGCCGTCCTGCCAGATGACGAAGTTGTCCGCGGACTCGTTGCCATGTTCATGCCAGGTGCCGTTCGGGGTGATCGCGAAGTCATTGGGTCCGACCTTGAGGCGGTCACCCTCGACGATCGTCCACGCGCCGGTTCCCTCGATGACGAAGCGCAGGGCGGATGCCGCATGGCGGTGCGCGGTCATCGACTCGCCGGGGTTCATGATCTGGATCCCGGAGTAGAGCAGTCCGACCGCAGCCTTGACGTCCTTACGTTCGTCGTTGACGAGGTAGACGACACGTCGACCGGCGTCGGTGCCGGTGACGAGGGAAGCCGACTCGACCACGAGGGGGCGCATATCCGAGTAGCGCCACAGCATCGGGACGGACTTCGGTTGCGGGTACCAGGGTTCGATCTCGTTCGCCACGGACCAGAGGGCTCCGGTGCCGACCTTCTCGAGGCGGGAGTAGTACTCCTCCAACTCCGGGGTGTCTGTGACCCGGGCCCGACCGATAGCGGAGTCATCCATCGTCATCGCGCGGCCCTCCCAGTGCTGGCTGTCACTTCGATCTGGAGCCTACTGCGGACTTTTCTGGAGTGCTACGGTCCGACCGTCGAAAGCGAGCCATGGACTATCCCCGATTCCGCGCCGCCGCCGTGCAGGCCTCCCCGGTGTTCCTCGACACCGACGCCACGGTGGCGAAGGCCTGTTCCCTGATCGCGGAGGCAGGTGCAGCGGGAGCGCGTCTGGTGGTCTTCCCCGAGGTGTTCGTCCCGGGCTACCCCTACTGGAACTGGACCATGACTCCGATCGCGGGAAGTGCATGGTTCGAGCGGCTTTTCAAGGCGGCGGTGGACATCCCAGGACCCCACATCGACCGGCTCTGCACCGCAGCGCGGGATGCGGGGGCCTACGTCGTGATGGGCGTCAACGAGCGTGACCCCTATTCCATGGGCACCCTCTACAACACGCTGGTCTTCATCTCCGATGCAGGCGAAGTTCTCGGCACACACCGCAAACTCGTGCCCACGTGGGCCGAGAAACTCACCTGGGCGGGAGGTGACGGGAGTTCCCTGCGTGTCTACGACACCGACATCGGCCGACTCGGTGGCCTGGCCTGTGGTGAGAACACGAACACACTCGCGCGTTTCGCCCTTCTTGCTCAAGGGGAGAACGTGCACACCGCGAACTACATCGCCCTCCCCACCGCACCCGAGGACTACGACATGGTGGAGGCGATCAAAGTGCGCGCCATGGCGCATTCCTTCGAAGGCAAGGTGTTCACGGTCGTTTCCTGTTCCGCGCTCACTCCGGAGATCGTCGATACCGTTGCCCACGATGCTGAGTCCCGAAAGATGCTGGAGCGGCCGCACTCCGCGGTGAGTTGCATCGTGGGACCCGATGGCCGCCTCCTCGGGGAGCCGTTGATCGACGTCGAGGGAATCGTCTACGCGGACATCGACCTGAATCGATGCATCCAACCGAAGCAGATGCACGACATCATCGGGCACTACAACCGTTTCGATGTCCTTTCCCTGCGCATCAATCGCAGGCCCGGGAAAGCCCTGGAATTCGAGGACCCCGAGTTCGAAACCCTCATGGAAAGCCCGCGTCAGGAGGACTAGAGATGAGACTGATCACGTTCACAGTGGGCGCTGACCCCACCCCGAAACTCGGTGCGATCGTCGGCGACTCGGTGGTGGATCTCGTCCCGGCTCTGGTGGGACGAGTAGATGTACCCGCACGGATGATCGACTTCATCACGGCCGGTCCCGCACTCCATGCGTCGGTCCGCGATGCGCTGACATCGACGGACTCGTGGCCGGCAGGGACGACCCATGACCTGACCGCGGTCACCCTGCAGGCACCGCTGCGCCCGGGGAAGGTCATCGGCGTCGGACTGAACTACGTGGAGCACGTCGAGGAATCGAGCCGGTCCCTGGATACGGCCAAGGAGATGCCTGATCGTCCGGTGCTCTTCAGTAAGCCGGCCACGGCGATCGTCGGCCCCGACCAGCCGATCCGCCACAACGCGGCACTCACTGCCCAACTGGATTGGGAATGCGAATTGGCCGTGGTCATCGGGCGCGAAGCCGTGGGCGTTCCCGAGTCGACGGCGCTCGACTACGTGTTCGGCTACAGCATCATCAACGACATCAGCGCGCGCGACCAGCGCCGTGGTGGGCAGTGGTTCTTCTCGAAGGGCCAGGACAGCTATGCACCCTTCGGGCCGGTGATCGTCACCGCTGATGAGATCGGGGACCCTCACGCGCTGCAGTTGCGGCTCACGGTCAACGGGGATCAGCGACAGAACGGCAATTCCCGTCACATGCTCTTCAAGATCCCCACACTGATCGCCGACATCACCTCCGGGATGACCCTCGAGCCGGGCGACGTCATCGCCACCGGCTCGCCCCAGGGTGTGGGGGCCGCCATGGACCCACCGACCTTCCTCCAGCCCGGGGACGTGGTCGAGTGCACGATCGAGGGGATCGGAACCCTGCGTAACCCGGTGGTGGCGGTCGGAAAGGGATAGGTCACCGCGCAAATTGGATAGACCCGGGCGCTCCGGACGCTGATAGTGGTCCTGTCCAGCGAGAAGGAGGACTCATGACCAAGGCGATCCTGGATGGCAAGGACTTCAAACTCGGGCTGTTCTCATCGAACTGCTCCTCCGGCATGGCGGTCACCAAGGTCGCCGATCGATGGACCGGCAGTTGGGACGACAACCTCCGGCTGGTGAAGATCGCCGACGAGGTCGGCATCGATTTCCTCCTGCCCATCGCCCGCTGGATCGGCTACGGAGGTGAGACCAACTTCCACGAGGGTGTACTCGATCCGATCACCTGGGCGGCGGGTCTGCTCGCGAATTCAAAGCGCATCTTCGTCTTCGCCACAGTGCACACGGCCTTCAATCACCCGATCGTCGTCGCGAAGCAGATGGCCACCGTGGATCAGATCTCGCATGGACGTGCAGGCATCAACGTCGTGGCGGGCTGGAATCAGCCGGAGTACGAGACGTTCGGCATGGACCTACCGCAAGACCACAACGATCGCTATGCACTCGCCCAGGAGTGGCTCGATGTGATCCTCAAGATCTGGACCACCCCCGGCCAGTTCGACTGGGACGGGAAGTTCTTCCACCTCAAGCACGTCGAGAGCCTGCCCAAGCCCTACGACGGCCCATTGCCGATCCTGAATGCGGGTTCCTCCGTCCAGGGGCGCGCCTACGCCGCGCGCAACGCGAACTTCGGCTTCACCATCGTCGGTGGCCCGGAGGATGGTGCCGGAGTAGTCACCGAGTACACGAAGCTCGCCAAGAACGAGTTCCAGCGCACCATGGGCTACTTCACCCTCGGTCATTGCGTCGTGCGACCCACGCGCAAGGAGGCAGAGGAGTTCTTGAAGTGGTACGCCGATGACAACGCGGACTGGGATGCGGTGGACAACCTCATGCGCCTGCAGGGACTCCATGCGCAGTCCTTCACGCCCGAGATGCTCGAGATGTTCCGCGGACGATTCGCGGCTGGGCACGGCACATGTCCGATCATCGGGACACCCGACGATGTCGCCGACGAGATCGAACGCTTCGCTCAGGCGGGCTTCTCGGGTATGACCCTGTCCTTCCTCGACTATGCGGAAGAACTGCCCTACTTCGCGCAGGAGGTTCTGCCGCGACTCGAGGCGAAGGGTGTGCGTCTGCCTCGCTGAGTGGTAGACATTCTCGGTGCCCGAGCGCCGTGAGATCGATCCGTCGGAATCCAAGGGCATCTACCCGCTGCTCGGAACGCTGGTCACACCGCGACCGATCGCGTGGGTCTCGAGCATGTCAGCCGAGGGTGTCGACAACCTGGCACCCCACTCCTTCTTCCAGATCGTGAGCACCGCGCCGCCGATCGTGATGATCTCCTCGATGGGGGAGAAGGACACGGTGCGCAACGTCCGCGCCACGGGCGAATTCGTCGTCTGTGGCTCACCTGCATCGATGATCGAGCAGATCAACCTGACCTCGGTGGAGTTTCCCTACGGCGTCAGTGAATTCGATCGAGTCGGGTTGACTCGGGAACCGAGTGCGAAGGTGGCGCCTCCGCGCGTGGCGGAATCCCCGTATGCCCTCGAGTGTCGGTGCATCGACATCCAGCACGTGGGAAATGGGATCCTCGTCCTCGGTGAGGTGATCCACATCGCGGTGCGGGAGGACATCTTCGACGGTCCGGCCGTCGACGTGACTCGGCTCGATCCGGTCGCGCGTCTCGGGGGCAGTCAATGGAGTCGGCTTGGCGAGATCGTCGAGGTCCCGAGGGTGACCCTGGAGGAGTTCGACGCCCTCAACCGGCCATGAAGCGGCCACCGTTGACGTCCACCACGGCGCCCGTGATGTAGGACGACTGGTCACTGGCGAGGAACAGCACCGGGTCCACGCACTCCGTGATGGCCGGCATGCGCCGCAGCGGGATCGAATCCAGGACCTCGTTGCGATCATGCTCGCTCATCGCGTCGAACATCCCTTGGAGCCGACCGGTCAAGAAGAGTCCGGGGGCGATGGCATTCACCCGGATGTTGTCCGGACCCACCTCGCGAGCGAGACGGCGGGTGAGTCCCAGAATCCCGGCCTTCGCCGCCGCGTAGGGGATTCCGGTGACCGGACTCGTGCTGCGCCCTCCGATGGAGGAGAAGGTCACGATGGATCCGCCGCCGGCGGCGCGCATGTGCGGGACGCATGCCGCGGCGCAGTGGTAGGTGCCCTTGATGTTGACGTCGATCACGAGGTCCAGATCGTCGGGGGAGATGTCCTCGAGGTCACGTGGTGTGCCGAGGGAGCCTCCGGCGGCGGCGATGAGGACGTCGAGGTGACTGAAGGCGGCTGCTGCGCCATCGACCGCCGCGCGCACCGCCTCGGCATCGCGCACATCGACCACGTCTCCCCGAACGGTGAGACCCGCGTCCCCGAGCACCTGCAGTCCCGCGTCGACAGCCGCGGGGTTGGCGTCCAGGATCGCGACCGAGGCGCCCTCCCGTCCGAGGGCCTCGGCGATGGCCAGGCCGAGACCGCCACCACCGCCGGTCACCAGGGCGGCCTTGCCCGAGAAGCGCATGGGCCATCCTCCCGCAATCGCGCAGACGCCCTGCGCTTTGGGATATACCGTACTATTGTCGATAGTCACAAATACGCAAGATTACGAGGGAGCCACGATGCGGATCGCGGTGATCGGCGGGGGACCCGGCGGTCTCTACTTCTCGAGTCTGATCAAGCAACTCGACCCCGCCACGGACGTCACCGTCTGGGAGCGCAACGCCCCGGACGACACCTTCGGTTTCGGTGTGGTCTTCAGCGACCAGACCCTCAGTGGGATCAAGGCCTCGGATCCGTCGGTGTTCGAAGACATGGGACGCTCCTTCGCCTATTGGGATGACGTCGACGTCGATATCGATGGCGTTCGTTTCACCGTGGCCGGGAATGGTTTCGCCGCCATGAGTCGCAAGGAGTTGCTGCACGTCCTGCAGGATCGTGCCCGGGATCATGGAGTTCCGGTGCACTTCCGGACCGAGGCACCTCCGGTCGAGCAGCTGATGGCCGAGTACGACCTCGTCATCGCCTGCGATGGCATCAACAGCGCGGTCCGTGAGAAGTTCGCCGATGAGTTCGGCACCACCCTGGATCCGCGAGACTGCAAGTACATGTGGCTCGGTACCGACCTGGTCTTCGAGGCCTTCGAATTCTTCATCCGGAGTACGCCGTACGGCGTCATGCAGATCCACGCGTACCCGATGGATGCGACGATGAGCACGTTCATCGTCGAGATGCACGAGGACGTATGGCAGAAGGCGGGATTCGATGCCGTCGATGCCGCATCACTACCCCCGGGGGTCAGCGATGAGGCGAGCATCACGAGGGTGAAGGAGATCTTCTCCGACATCCTTGATGGACACTCGTTGGTAGCGAACAACAGCAAGTGGGTGAACTTCCGCACGATCCGCAACAAGACGCTCGTGCACAGGAACTTGGTTCTCATGGGAGATGCTGCGCATACGGCGCACTTCAGTATCGGCTCCGGCACCAAGCTCGCCATGGAGGACGCACTCGCTCTCGCTGCGTGCCTACGTGAGCAACCGACCGTGGATGCGGCCCTGAAGGCCTTCGACCAAGAGCGTGGGCCGGTCATCAAGAGCACGCAACGCTCCGCGCAGGCGAGTCTCGAGTGGTTCGAGGAATTGTCCCAGTACGCCGGCCAGGATCCTGTGCAGTTCGCGTTCAACCTGATGACGCGTAGTAGGCGCATCACGTACGGGAACCTCCGCGAACGTGATCCGCACTTCGTGCAACAAGTCGACGACTGGCTCTTGAAGCACGAAGTGGCGCGGGGTCGGGTTCCTGCGGGTACAGCCAGCGTTCCCCCGATGTTCCTCCCGTACCAGGTACGTGGTGTGGTGCTGCCCAACCGGGTCGCGGTCTCGGCGATGGACATGTACTCCTCCGCGGACGGTGTGCCCGGCGACTTCCATCTCGTGCACCTCGGCAGCAAGGCCCTCGGTGGTGCAGGCCTCGTGATGACCGAGATGGTCTGCGTGTCACCCGAGGGACGCATCACCCCCGGATGCGGTGGCCTCTGGAACGACGCCCAGGAAGCTGCCTGGAAGCGCATCGTGGATTTCGGCCACACGACATTCGCGAAGATGGGCATCCAGATCGGCCACTCGGGTCGCAAGGGATCGACGAAGGTGATGTGGGAGGGCATCGATCAGCCGCTCGATTCCGGCAATTGGCCGATCATGGCTCCGTCCCCGCTGCCGTATCTCCCGCACAGTCAGGTGCCGACGGAGATGACCCGGGCGGACATGGACATGGTTCGCGAGCAGTTCGTCGAGACCACGAAGCGGGCCGCCCGTGCCGGATTCGATGTCCTCGAGCTGCACTGTGCGCACGGCTACCTGCTGTCGGGCTTCCTCACTCCGATCTCGAACCGGCGGACCGACGAGTACGGCGGTTCCGTGCAGAATCGCATGCGCTACCCGTTGGAGGTATTCGATGCCGTCCGCGCGGCGTGGCCTGCGGACCGCCCGATCTTCGTGCGTATCTCCGCATCCGACTGGGTTCCGGATGGAATCACCTTCGACGACATACTGGAGATCGCCCGCGCCTTCAAGGACCATGGTGTCGACGTCATCGACGTCTCCTCGGGCCAGACCACCTCGGATGCCAAGCCCGAGTACGGCCGCTCGTACCAGACACCCTTCTCGGATCGGATCCGCAATATCGTCGGGATCGACACGATGGCCGTGGGGGCGATCAGTTCCTATGACGACGTCAACACCAACATCGCCGCGGGCCGCTCGGACCTGTGTGCGATCGGGCGACCGCACCTCTACGACCCCCAATGGACCCTGCACGCCGCTGCCGACCAGGGTGTGAAGGTGCCATGGCCCACCCCGTACGTGGGCGGTAGTTGGAAGCCACCGGCGGGTCGAGCGGAGGATCCCAAGCCCCGTTTGGAACTCGTCCCCGAGGCAGAGTTGATCAATCGACCGAAGCGCTGGCGGCCCACCGTCTAGAGCACAACAATGGGCAGACGCCCGCATCACGAAAGGAAATCGCATGTCCGATCTTGCGAAGCTCGCAGCAGGCATCGTGGATGGTTCGGTGAAGGTCATCGACCTCACCTCCCCGCTCCATTCGGGAACACCGATTCTGGGTCTGCCCCCGGAGATGGGTCAGACCGCGGTGTTCACCCTCGAGGAGATCAGTCGCTACGACGACCGTGGTCCGGCGTGGTACTGGAACAACTTCCACACGGGTGAGCACACGGGCACGCACTTCGATGCCCCCAACCACTGGATCTCCGGCAAGGACCTCGACGATGTCAGCCAGGTTCCGGCGCAACGCCTCGTGGGGCCCGCGGTCGTCATCGACAAGACCGCCGAGGTAGCTGCGAACCCTGACTACTGCCTCACCGTCGACGACATCAAGGCGTGGGAGGCAGCGAACGGGCCGCTTCCCAAGCATTCATGGGTGCTCTTCCGCACGGGCTGGTCGCAGTACGGCGACGACCCGGCCAAGTTCGCCAATGCGGATGAGAACGGACCGCATACCCCCGGTGTCACGCCCGAGGCAGCGAAGTACATCGCGGAGAACACCGACATCCTCGGGTGGGGTGTCGAGACCGTGGGCACGGATGCGGGTGGTGCCTTCGCTTTCGATCCGCCGTTCCCCTGCCACGCGATGTTCATGGGCGCAAACAAGTACGGCCTCACCCAGTTGCGCAACCTCGACAAACTGCCGACAACCGGCGCGGTCGTCGTGGCTGCGCCGCTGCCGATCGTCAACGGGTCCGGTAGCCCCTGCCGCGTGCTCGCACTCGTCGCGGGTTAATCCCCGAGCAACCTCGACGCCACCTGGAAGCCCGAGCCTCCACCGAGGCCGGGACCCGGGTGGGTCGAGGCGCCGATCTGCCAAAGCCCCTCGATGCCGGTGCTGTGACCTGTGGCGCTCGCCAGGGGGCGCCAGAGTGCGTATTGGTCGACTCGGCAATCACCGGAGTAGGGATCCCCGCCGACGAGATTGATGTTCATCTTCTCGAGATCTGCGGGACCAATGGCGAACTGCGCGATCGCCGCGCTGCGGATGTTGCTGATGTGCGTCTCCAGCATTCCGATCACGCGATCGGCATAGGCATCACGCAAGCGCGCAGTCCAGGTGCCATCACCCGGGTCGATCTCACCCGCGAGGTCGCCCACCACGTGACGTGGGTTCTCCTGGAGTTGGATCCACAGCAGGCCGTGGCCGTCGGGAACGCGCG
>JBILLS010000044.1:0-13637 GCA_044375955.1 Candidatus Nanopelagicales bacterium
TGGCGCCCGGAGCGCCCTTCGACGCGGCTGGTCTTGCCGCCCCCATTGGGCCCGCCAAGACCGACAACCTCTGCCTGCTCGACCTCGAGGGACACGCCCTCGAGGATGCGGCGACCGCCAAGATCAAGGGTGATCTCGGAGCAGGTCAGGAGCGCCATTCAGTTCTCCTACCGGATGACTACTGCATCCACGGTGCCGGGGTGAATGGCGCCTCGGCATCGTCGGCAGGCTCGATGACCGTGTGGCGACCATCCTGAACCTGGTAGAAGTAGTGAGTCACGCCCTCAGCTGCGCTGGCGACGTCATTCGGGTAGCTCGGAGCGACACCGTTTGCGAAATCGATGTAGCCCGTCACACCCGTCGTCGGGTTCGCTGCGATGAACTCGTTCACCGCGGCGAAGTCCGCCGGATCGACGTTGGACCAGGCGTTCGCCAGGACCTTGACCATGTCGTAGCACCAGGCCGGGTAGACCATGCCCATCGTCACATCGTCCGTGCCGGTGGCTGCGTGGTACGCCGCACGGAAGGCCTTGTCCTCCGGGCTGGTGTTACCCGTGCCGATCACGGTGCCCCAGACGAAGCCCTCCGCGGATTCACCCGCGATGTCGAGGTACTCCGGCTGCGACGGCCCGTACTGCAGATACACCAGCGAGCCATCAACCGGCGCGGCGGCGAACTGCTGCGAGAACGACGCGAGCTCGGCACCGATCCAGTGATCGACCATGATCACACCGGGATCGTTGGCGGCGAGCTTCTGCAGCACGGGTGACCAGTCCTTGGTTCCCGCGGTGATGTCGATGATCTCGCCGAGCTGCCACTTGCCGCCCGACGCCTCGATCGCTTCGACTGTCGCTGCTGCGATGTTCTGGTTGTACGCCGTGTCGCCACGGATGATGTCCACCGTGTTGTTCTTCGGCGTCCACGCACCCGAGTCGGCCAGGTTGGTCAGGAACGTGACGAAGCCGGAGCCGTAGTAGGTCTCCGGGGGATCGACGAAGTAGTTCCCGTACTTGGCCGGGTCTGATGCGCGGATCTTCTGGGCATCGATGTTCGTGTCACCGCTCATGTACGGGGCTCCGTACGCGGCGGCTGCATCCAGCGCGGGGGGCGGGATGATCACGAACGGGCTCACCAGGGCCGAGACGCCCTCGCCGGTCAGCTTCTGGAAGCCGGCGGTGATGCCTTCGGGGGTGAGGATGTCGATGTCCGTGACGCTGAATTCGATCGGACGTCCGCCCACACCGCCGGCAGCGTTGATCTCGTCCTTCGCCAGGGTGGCGCCGTTCAGGCAGTCCGCGTGATCCGCGATGCCTGCCGGACCGGACTGGGCGATCGGCAAGCCGATCACGATGGGGTCGCCACTGGCTTCGGCCGGGGCGGCCTCCTCAGCGGCGGTCTCCTCGGCAGCGGTCTCCGCTGCCGTCTCGCCTGCGTCTCCCGAATCGGAGGAGCTGCAGGCGCTCAGGACCAAGGACAGCGCCGCTACGGAGCCGGCGGCAGCCATCAGTCGAGTTCTCTTCATGTGGCCTCCATGACACAACAGGGCGCGGTCCGCCCAGTACCCCGAACCCCATCAGTCCCAGGGGGCCACGACTATCGGTAAATCTGCCGATATTTGATCTCTGATTGGTAAAGAACCGACTCATTCGGCCCCGAAAGGACCCGGAAACGTGCCACGCTGCGAGGGTGGCGACCGACCTTGCCTCTGCCGTGCGCGCGGCCGGTTCCCTGGCTGCCATCGCCTCGGACCACGCATCCGCCCAGGCGGGTGCCGCGGCCGTGCTCAAGGAGCTCGAGTCGATCATCCCGGTGGAGGCGGCCGAGATCATCGCCCTGGATCCATTCACCCGAGCCCCGATGATGCTGGCCACCCACGGCTACTCCTCGCAGGTGCTCGACGACCTCCATAGTGACGAGTTCTTCCGGCTCATGGAATACCTCGACCTCCCGGACACGGGTCGACCCACCCGGATGAAGGACCTGCCGGGGGACCCGCTGGACAACTGGGCGGTCTCGGACGTCCTCCTCCCGGCTGGTTACCGCGAGGGCCTCACGATGTGCCTGCGCACCTCCGACGGCAGGTTCGTGGGAGTCATCAACCTCTCCACGACCGACCCGGAGCACCCGAGCGATATCGCGAAAGACATCCTCACTCAACTGTGCACGGCCCTGGGGAACATGGCCGATCCCCTGCGCTCCCGGGGCTGGGTCACCTCTCTATTGGGAACATCCGCCATGGCCGTGGGCCTGGACGCCCACGGTCATCCGATTGCTCTTCCGGGTGTACCGAAGCACGATCTGCTTCAGGAGGACACCGAACTTCTCTCGGTGGCGCGCAAGTCTGCGCGCATGAAGTCTTGGTCTTCGTTCGTGTGGCCCACGGATAGTGAGTTCTTCCGTGTCCGCGTCCTTCCCTGCAGGGCCGAGGAGTCCATCACGACCCTGGTCAGCTTGGACACCATCGACCTGGGCCCGCTCACCCGTCGGGAGCTCGAGGTTCTGACCCTGGCCGCCGAAGGGCTTTCGAACAATGAGATTGGTGAGGCACTCGTGGTGACGACACGCACGGTGGCCACCCACGTGGAACACATTCTCGACAAGATCCAGGCACCTAACCGTGCGGCAGCCGCCTCGTATGCACTTCGCGAGGGGCTCATCCTCGGCAAGGTCGACCGCCACGATCGACTCGCGTAGGACTCGATCGCTCGGGGGCTATTCCTCGATCGCGCGATGCTCCCGCAGATCCAACGGCAACTCGTCCGGTGAGGACAGTTCCCGCGCTCCTTCGACACCCATGTCCTGCATGCGGCGGGCCTGCACCATCACACGCCCATCCCATGACGCGATGAAGTCGTTGTACCCGGACACCGCCCCCGCCAGGCCACGACGAAGCGACCCCAGGTGCCCGGACGCCGTCTCCAAGCGCTTGAGCATCTCGGCGCCCACACGCCGGATCTCCTCGGCGTTATCGGCCATTAGCTTCCGGTCATACCCGTAGACCACCGTGCGCAGCATCGGCAGCAATGACGTGGGAGTCGCCACGGACACATTCCGAGAGAAGGCCTTATGCAGGAGTTCCCCGTCCGCATCGAGCGCCGTGGACAGCAACGACTCGAACGGCATGAACATCACGACGTAATCAGCACTGGCCTCACTGGATGAGTACTTCTTGCCCGCGAGTTCTTTTGTGCGGGCGAGCACGTCCTCGGCGTGCTTGCGGTAGTG
Source organism: Candidatus Nanopelagicales bacterium (assembly GCA_044375955.1). Classification (GTDB taxonomy): domain Bacteria; phylum Actinomycetota; class Actinomycetes; order S36-B12; family S36-B12; genus VGCC01. Next base: position 3,226 of record JBILLS010000044.1, read on the forward strand.
CTCGGCCGGATCACCACCCGCGTCTTCAGCCTGGATCGCGCGCCAGTACGCATCGAACGGGAACTTCGCATCGATCAGGATCTCTCCCCCACCGGGAAGGTCGATGACCACATCCGGCCGTCCCGAGGCGTCTTCACCGGCCTGGGTGATCTGGGTTCGGTAGTGCACGCCCTCGCGGAGCCCCGCATAGTCGAGCAACCGCTCGAGCTGCATCTCACCCCACTGCCCACGCGACTGGCTCGACGTCATCGCCGACACCAACTGGCGCGTGGCGCTCTCCAGCGCCACGTAGTTCTTCTGCACACCATCGATCTGCTCGCGCAGGGCCGCATCCGACCGCGCCCGCTCCACCTCGGCGGTCTGGGTCTGCTTACGCAATCCCTCCAATGCCTCGCGCACCGGCTCGAGCCGCTCCTCCAAGGTCTTCGAGGAGGACTGCTCCAGGGCCAACTTGTCCCGGTCGGTCTGCAACTGCGCCACCTGGCCACGGGCCTCGGCCAACTCCGTTCGCACCGACGCGGCCGCCGCTTCACCCTCGGCCCGCAGCCGGGACTCCTGCTCCACGAGCCGTGCCGCAGCGGCCCGCGACGCCAGCCACCAGCCCAGCCCGACGCCGATAACCAGTACCACCACGGCCAGAACGACCACAACCAGAGCAGACATTTCGCCTCCCGGGCAACACACTAACCGCGTCCACCGACAGGGCATGTCCACGATCACGCAAGTCGGATCACCTCGAAGGACCGAGGCTGATCGTGGAGCTACGTGATGTCAGACCTCTCGGGAATGGTGGGGGAAGCAACCGCAGCTGTGGAGGGAATCTGAGCAAATCCGTCCGAGCGTCCCACCCCCGGGTGACTGTGCTCATCGATCTGGAGAATTTCCTTCATGGCTCGAAAGGCCTTCTGAGCCCTGAGCATGCTCGGCCTTTCCTCTCCAAAGCTATGCGCGCCATTCCCGACTCGGGCCATTGCATAGCGGTCGCACCCGCACGGGTGATCGGACGCTACGTCAGCCTCTTGCATGAGCTCTCAATCTCCACCGCCGTCGTCCCACCTGGTCCCAATGCCGCGGACCTGGCACTCCTCGAGCAGGCGGAACATCTCGCATCCATTGGTTATCAACGTTTTGTCGTGCTCAGTGGCGACCACATCTTTAGTGAACTGTCCAAGGCTTTCCCCACCACTGTGATAGTTCGCCACAACAAGTCTCTTGCTCGGGCGCTCAAGGAGGCGGCGGCATCGGTCGTGGGAGATTGACAGGGCAGTCCTGGCCTCGATCGCTCACGCCTTCACCTACCTCCGATTCCTCCCCTCCCTCAGGGTCGTAGGGATAAGGACGTAGTGATGTTTGGATCACGAAGCCCAGCGGGCACCGAGTTCCTCGGCGAGATCGGCGAGATCGTTGCTCTGCTTCCCGGTGAGCTGACCTTTGCCATTGATGTAGGCCCAGGTCTGGACGATGGACGTGCCAGCCTGGACGAAGACCGTCTGGACCACCGAGCGGCAGGGCTTCTTGCACTCCCCACCCCGTGCGACGCTGTTGTCGTTCACCCAAAAGTCGGCGTACTGCCCACCCGGGTAGGAGCCGCTGGTGATGGTGTCGGTGATTTCTGGCGTCTGCTTCAGCGTCGAGGTACCCGTGCACTTGCTCAGGTTGTTGAAGAGTTGGTTGAAGGCGTCGGTGGCCTGCTTGGCCGTGTCGAAGACGTAGACCTTCTCGTCGACCTCGGTGTAGGTCTTCTTGTTCTTGGTCTCGATGGTGACGGAGTACTGGGTGCTGGGTGCGGGGGTGCTGACCAGCACCTTCCCCGTGGCGTCCTGGCAGGCCACGATGTCCTTGTCCTCCGCCTTGGCAATGAATTCCCGGCTCTTGGGTGTGCCGAAGGAGGCGGGCACGTCCTTCTCCGTGAGCATCCGCTGCTCAGCGCTCGGGGCAGCCGAGGCCGGGCTAGCAACGGATACGGCGGCCGCCGTCAGGGCGGTGATCGAGGCAAAGGCAATGAGGCGGGAGCGCATCGTCATGCCAGGAGTCTAGGTGGGCGAGGGGCCAAGACTGGTTCGACTCAGGTCGGTCAAGCCCCACGGAAAGAGGGATCGCTGATGATCGCCAGAGCCGCCGACATCTCAGAGACCACCCACGTTGCGTCGGAGAGTCGCTCAGCGGGGGTTTGATGGGCGAAGCCGATCACCCGCATGCCGGCCGCGTGGGCTGCTTCCACACCAAACGGGCTGTCCTCGATCACGATGCACTCAGCCGGGTCGACCCCGGCACGCTCCGCGGTCGTGAGGAAGAGGTCGGGGAAGGGTTTGCCGCGGGTGACGTCGTCGGCGGTGGTGATCACCGAGTCAGCGAAGAAGTGATCAATCCCGGTCGAGGTGATGCCCAGGGAGACGCGCTGGGAGTTACCACTCGAGGCGATCGCAATGGGCTGCTGTTGTCGGGTGAGTTCTGCCAGTAGTTCCGGGATGCCAGGAATGGGGGTGAGTCGGGTGCGGAAACCCTGGAAGAGGTCCTCGTGGAATTGCGTGTGCAGGGCATCGCGATCGATCGTGGCTCCCTTGCCGCGAAGATCCTCCACCACGTAGTCGAAGCTCGTGCCCAGGTAACGATGGAAAGCCTCGTCCCGGGTGAGCGAGAAACCGAAGTTCGAGGAGATCCCCGCGAGGATGTCCATCGCGATGATCTCCGAGTCGACCAAGACACCGTCGTGATCGAAGATCACCAACTCGGTTCGCATGACTCACCTACGTGGTTAGGGTGCTCGCAGATCGTGAAGCCTATGGCCTGGAGGAGGTCACCGTGAGCAACGCACTCGGGGTACATGCCCTGGTCTGGACCGGTGGGTGGTCGCCGGACGAGGCGGAGTTCGCAATCTCCTCGACGAGGGACGCCGGATTCGATCTCCTCGAGATTCCGATGTTTGATCCGTCCAACTTCGATGCCGCAGACACAAGAGCTCGCTTGGATGCAACTGGACTCTCCGCGAGTTTCACCCTGGGGCTCACCTTCGACAACGACATCAATTCGGAGGACGTTACGAGCGTGACGCGTGGACGCGACGTGCTGCTTGAAGCCCTGGCGGCCGTGCAGCCGACGGGTACGTCGTACTTGGGCGGCGTCATCTTCGGTGCCATGGACAAGTATCCGGGACCCGCAACACAGACCGGTCGGCGCAATAGCGCGGCGGTGATCAAGGAGCTCGCCCAGGAAGCCGCGAAGGACGACATCACTATTGGGCTCGAATTCGTAAACCGGTACGAGAGCAACTTGCTCAACACCGTGGAACAGACACTCGCCTACATGGACATCGTGGATGAGCCGAACGTCGTGGTGCACGCCGACATCTATCACATGAACATCGAAGAGAACGGCTTCCGCACCCCGATCCTACTCGCCGGGGACAGGCTCGGGTATGTCCACATCGGTGAGTCCAACCGCGGATATCTGGGAACAGGGACCATCGACTTCGACGAGTTCTTCGGTGCGTTGGCGGACATCGACTACTCGGGGCCGATCGTGTTCGAATCGTTCTCCTCCGCCGTGGTGAGCAGGCACCTCTCGAACACGTTGGCGGTGTGGCGAAACCTGTGGACCGACGGTATGGACCTCGCGGTCTCGGCCCGGGAGTTCATCTCCGCCGGGATGGAGCACGCCCGCGCTACGCGCGGGAGCCGCTGACTCAGGAACCCGCCCGGTGCGCCAGGCGTCCCAGGAGTGACCGGGCACCTACCCTGGAGTCCTGACCTGAGGAGAGAGATGAACCGTCGCATTCTGTGTGCCCTGGGAATCGCCGCCCTCGTCGCGGGGGTTGTGGCGCCGACGGCGTCGGCCGTGCCCAAACCCGACCCCGCCAAGACCTATCTCGTGGACTGCCAGGGTAACCTCGACTTCAAGCCCAAGGAGATCGTGTTCGCCTGCGGTGACGCGGGCGTGTACTTCGGCAACATCACGTGGTCGAAGTGGGACAACAACGGTGCCACCGGCGTGGGCACGTTGTTCTACAACACGTGTGTCCCCACCTGCGGTGCAGGCAACGTCTACAAGTACCCGAAGACCAAGATCTCGCTGGATGGCGAGGCGAGCGGACCGGCGTTCGGCACCTTCGTCAACGTGTTCAGCCAAGTGAACGCGACGTTCAAGAACCAGGGTCCCGCGATGGCCTCAAGTTCCACCTGGGCCATCGATAACTCGATCCAGGACTGACGGGGTCGCGGACACTTCCCCTCCGCTTAGGACAGGTCGGGCCAGTGCTGCTCGTGCAGGGCCATGTCCCAGAAGGCCTGTTCAAGTCGGACACCCGTCGTGAAGATGTGACTGACCTCCTCGCGCCGGTGGCTATCAGCGCGCTCGGCCAGTGAATCCATGTCCGCGCACAGTCCCTGGACGACGGCGTCGTATTCCTCCGTTGAGAAGAAGCGCAACCACTCGCCATAAACGGGGTGATCGGTTGCAGTGCCACGATTCGCCAAAGCGATGTCTTGGTAGGTCCACGCACACGGGAGGATGAGGGCCATAACCCCCAGCGCATCCGTCCGCGATGCGGTCGCGATCAGGTACGAGGTGTAGGCCAGGGTTGCCGGGGCCATCACATGGGCGTGCGGGTGCGAGACCCCGCCCATGTCCGCGATCCGGGCTCGTAGTAACCGGTTCTCAGGTATCTCCACGTGAACGATGTTGTCCACCGCCTTGGTGAACCACAACAACTGTGCTTCGTCCGCGGATGTCACGATGCCCAGGGAGAGTGCGCGCGCGTATTCAGGCAGGTAGAGGAGGTTCTGGTCGATGTAGAAGCGGAAGGAATCCAGCGGGAGCGTCCCATCGGCCATCTGCGCCACAAATGGATGTCGCTCGAGCGCCTGCCAGGCAGGCAGAGCCCGTTCCTTCAGCTCAGCACTGAATCTCACGTGCCACCTCAGTCCCACACCAGGAGGTTGCGGCCCATAACTTTACGGGCTCGCAGGCGATCGAGTGCCACGCCAGCGTCCGCGAGCGGGTAGCAGGTATCGATTGTGCTCCTCATCTTGCCTTGGGAGGCAAGATCGATGGCGGTGACCAGATCACGTTGTGCTGCGGCAACCGAGGAGAGGATTCGGGTCTCGGAGAGAATCAACTCAATCGGGTGGATGTCGATGTGGTCACCCGTATAGCCAATCATGACCGCAGCACCGTGCTTGGCGAGTCCGCGGATTCCCGCATTGATGGAGGCCGAAGTGCCAACCAACTCGAAGAAGTGTTGGGCACCCTCACCTGCGGTGAGATCCCGGATCCGATCAGCGACAACGTCATATCCCGAGTCATCCAGAACGATGGTGTGACTGGCACCGGCCTCGGAGGCGAGAGCCACCCGTGATTGCGAGTCCGCAACACCGATGACCGTGGCCCCGGCCGCGACACATGCCTGGATCACCATGAGGCCGACACCGCCGATTCCATTCACCACAGCAATGTCCCCGACGCTGACATTCGAGAGGCGGATCGCATGAATGGCGGTCATCCCGCTGCAGCTCAGCAGCGCCGCATCCTGGAAGGAAACATTGTCCGGGAGAGGGACCAGGTTTCGTGCCGGGACCTCCACGAGATCGCGGAACGTGCCATTCAGGTTGAAGCCCATTTGCCCCACGGGGTTGGAGCAGACCTCCTCACGACCAGAACGGCACCACTTGCACTCACCGCAGTACCAGAGGTTGTAGATCGCAACACGGTCTCCCGGTGACACCGATGATCCCGTCGGGGCGGAGACGACTACTCCAGCACCCTCGTGGCCAATCACGAAGGGAAAGAACGGGGCCGGGATCATGCCATCCAGGATGTGCAGCTCCGTGCCGCAGACGCCTGCCGCCTTCAACTCGACAACGACCTTGTCATCACCCGCAGGATCGGGCATATCGATGACATCCATCTTCCCGGCTTCGACCAGGGCAACAGCTTTCATGCGAACCCTCGCTTCTCGTGATTCATGGGACTAACTCAGATCAACCCACACCGTCTTGGTCTGGAGGTAGGCGTCAAGCGCCTCGCGCCCCAGTTCCTTGCCAAATCCACTCATCTTGAAACCGCCATAGGGAATGGCCGGATCGAACATGCCGTACGTGTTCACCCACACGACTCCGGCCTTTAGCGCAGCTGCCACCCGATGGGTCCGCTTTACGTCGGAGGTCCATACCCCTGAGGCGAGTCCGAATGAGGTGTCGTTGGCGAGACCAAGCGCCTCTTCCTCCGTGTCGAACGTCCCCACCATGGCGACTGGTCCGAAGATCTCCTCGCGCATGATGCGCATTTCCGGGCGCACATCGGTGAAGATTGTGGGCTCGACGAAGAAACCATCCTTCAGGTCCTCACGCGACGGCCGTCCACCGCCCACGACGGTGCTAGCCCCCGCGGCCACGCCGGACCCGATCAACTCCAACACCCGGTTCTGCTGCTCCGCACTCACGAGCGGTCCCATGGTCGTCGCCGGGTCCAACCCGTTCCCGAGTTGGACCTCCTGGACCTTTGAGCTGAGGCGCGCGAGGAATTCGTCTCGGATGGAACGCTCCACGAAGACCCGCGCTCCAGCGATGCAGCACTGGCCCTGGTTCCAGTAGACGGCTCCGAACGTCCCGTTCACGGCCGCCTCCAGATCGGCATCGGCGAACACGAGGCTCGGCGACTTGCCACCGAGCTCCAGCGAAATCCGCTTCATGTTCGACTTTGCCGCCTCGAGGATCTTCTGCCCCGTGGAGTTCTCGCCGGTGAAAGTGATCTTGTCGACGTCATTGTGGCCGGCCAGGGGCGCGCCCGCCGTCGGTCCAAAACCCGTCACGAGGTTCACGACCCCGGGTGGGAATCCCACCTCGTCCAGGACCTGCATGAGGCGCAGCGCACTCAATGGGGTCTGCTCGGCCGGTTTCAGCACCACCGTATTCCCGGCCGCGAGTGCTGGTCCCAGCTTGTAGCCACACATCAGCAGCGGGAAGTTCCACGGGATGATCGCGCCTACGACGCCGACCGGTTCGCGCCGGGTGTAGATGTGGAAGGGCATCCCACTGGCCGGGGTGATCGTGTCGCCATCGAGCTTGGTAACCCACCCCGCGTAGTACTGGAACAGCCCCGAGGTCAGGGGTACGTCCACGACGTTGCACTCGAATATCGGCTTACCGTTGTCGAGGGTGTCCAGTTGGGCGAACTCCTCAGCGAGTTCGTTGATCCGGGCGCCCAGGTTCCACAGCAGCTCGGCACGGCGTCCCGGGGACAGACCCTGCCAGACGGGCAGCGCCCGACGCGCGGCTGCCACGGCCAGATCGACGTCCTCGCTAGTGCCAGAGGCCGCCGTAGCAAGCAGGGCACCGGTGGCAGGGTTGAAAACCTCGAAGCGCTCACCGGAGGACGCCGGACGCTCCACCCCGTCGATGACGAGGCCGTGCTCGCGCCCCAGAAATGACTGTACAGAGTCGAGAACCTTCACCGCTACCCCATTCAAATATGAAATGTGATCACCCGAATCCGTACGACGCTATCGCGTGGCATATCGGGAATCAACAAGTTTTTGGCAGAAAAACAGATATTCGTTCCCCAAGGGTTTCTTGGAAAACTCCTTGACAGGGTGCTACCCGCGCGGAAATGATGCATTTCATATCTGATGTATGACCGTGGCCTCCCTGGTCAACTCAGAGTGGTCATTGAGGGGTGGATGTGGTGCCAGAAGCGAGCGGCGTCTCGGTGCACGACGTTCGCCGGCAGTACGGGGCTGTCGTGGCCCTCTCGGGCGTCGACCTCGATGTGGCCACCAACAGCCGCGTCGGGATCGTGGGCCCGAGCGGGTGCGGGAAGTCCACGCTGCTCGCCCTCATCTGCGGCCTGGAAGACCCCGACAGCGGTTCCATCACCGTCCTGGGTGCCTCCACGGCAGCCGACCGCCTCGCCAAGTGCGCCTGGATGCCGCAGCGCGACCTGCTGTTGCCGTGGCGCACCGTCATCGGGAATGCCGCCCTGCCCCTGGTGAATCTCGGGATGTCGAAGAAGGATTCTGAAGCTCAGGTCATGCCCCTCCTCGAGCGTTTCGGGCTAGCCGGTTTCGAGAATCGCCGGCCCTACGAGCTGTCCGGGGGCATGAGGCAGCGGGTGTCCTTCCTGCGCACCCTGATGGCCGGCAAAGAGGTGCTCCTGCTGGACGAGCCGTTCGGGGCCCTCGATTCCATCACCCGCGCCGATGTTCAAGAGTGGCTCAAGGGAGCGCTCGACCTCGAACCGCGCACCACGATTCTCGTTACGCACGACGTGGAGGAGGCAATTCTGCTCAGCGACCGGGTCGTCGTGATGTCGCCGCGACCGGGCCGCATCCTGCGGAGCTTCGATGTGTCCCTGCCCGCGACCGAGCATCGACGCGAGACTCTCTCGCTTCCTGTCTTCATCGACATTCGCAACGAGATTCTCGCCGCCTTGGAGGCCGCGTGAGCGAGAACAACTTTGAGACTGTCGCTCACGTGGTAGACGAAAGGCCCGGGCGCGTGAGCAGCCGTCTACGCGCCGCCGCACCCCCCGCCCTCGTGCTTATCGGGATCGTTGTCATCTGGCAGATCGCCACCAGCGTGTTCGCCATTCCCGAGTTCATCCTGCCTGCACCTTCACAGATTCTGAGCACCCTGGTGGTCGATTGGGAAGAGCCCCTCGCCAGCGCGACGTTTGTCACACTTCAAGAGGTCATCATCGGCTTCATCGTTGCGCTCATCACCGCCCTCGTCATCGCCACCGCACTGCACATGTCTGCGACCGCCCGCCGCGCTGTCTATCCACTTCTCATCGGATCCCAGACGATTCCGATTGTCGTCATCGGCCCGATTCTTGCGATCATCTTCGGCTACACGATCCTGCCCAAGGTCATCCTCGTGACGCTAATCTGCTTCTTTCCCATCGTGGTGACAACCATCGATGGCCTGGCATCGGTGGATCCGCAGTTGACGCGAATGATGCGAACCTTGTATGGAACGCGCTGGAGCATCTTCCGGCGCATCGAATTTCCAGCGGCACTTCCGGCGATGTTCTCCGGTATTCGCGTTGCGGCCACGTACGCAGCTATTGGTGCGGTTTTCGGCGAATACGCAGGCAGCACAGATGGTCTCGGGTATGTGATGATCCTAGCCACACCAATGCTCCAGACATCCCTGGTATTTGCAGCGATCGTGCTGCTGTCGCTGATTTCCATCTGCCTATTCCTGCTGGTCACGCTTGCGGAGCGAATCCTCGTACCCTGGGCGAAAGTCAAGTAAATCCGCAATTCAACCGAGAGGAGTACATCGCATGAAAGCCCATCGAAATATGTCGCTGAAACTTGCAACAGTTGCTGTTGTTTCAGCGCTGGTCCTCGCTGCGTGCGGCGGGGGAAGTGATTCGGCATCCACAGAAACAGAGACTGCGGCGGCCGAAGAGAGCGCGGCGGCGGCGCCCGCCGAGGAAACCACCGCTGCGGAAAGTGCCGAGACTGCGGCCGCATGCGAGTCGCTGACTCCTGTCACGCTGCTTTTGGACTGGTTCCCGAATCCCGATCACGTAGCTCTTTACGTGACACAGGCCAAGGGCTACTGGGAGGCGGAGTGCCTTGAGGTAACCCTGCAGCCACCCTCAGACCCGACCGATCCTCCGAAACTCGTGTCGACCGGCAATGTCGAGCTCGGTGTGAGTTACCAGCCCGAGATGTTCTTCCAGGTCCCCGCGGGTCTGAAGATCAAGGCCGTCGCGGCCCTCGTTCCCACGGCGTTGAACTCGATGATGTGGCTCGAGGGTGGTTCCATCAATTCAATTGCCGACCTGAGCGGCAAGACGATTGGTGAGCCGGGCTTCGGTTCGAACCGCGCCTACCTGAACGCCATCTTCAAGGCCAACAACATCGATCCCTCCACGGTCAAGGTGGTAGCTGTCAAGACCGCCCTATCGCAGGCATTGACCTCGGGTGCAGCGGACGCGGTGATCGGTGCCTACGGCAACATCGAAGGTGAGCAGATGAAGGAGCAGGGATTCAATCCCGTCATCACCCCGGTGTCTGCGATCGGCGTGCCCAACTATGACGAGCTCGTGATCATTGCGAACTCGGATCGGTTGGCAGCCGAGCCCGAGTACCAGGACATCGTGAAGCGATTCCTGGCTGGACTCGCCAAGGGCAATGCCGACGCGATCGCTGATCCGACCTTCTCGGAGCAGACGATGGCCGCAGTAGGAGGCGACTACGCGGGTCCCGCGCTACCGCTCATGATCGAGGCGACCCTTCCACTGCTCGAGAATCCGTTGGGATTCGGACAGATGGACCCCGCTTCATGGGACAAGTTCGGCGCATTCATGATCGAGCAAGAGTTGGTTGAAGCTGCTCCGCCGGCGGCGGATCTGCTGACCAACGACTTCTTGCCGTAATCGCAATGGTGGGGGCCAGACAGGCGTCA
>JBILLS010000030.1:0-26116 GCA_044375955.1 Candidatus Nanopelagicales bacterium
GCGACGAGCTCCGCACCGCCTGCCAGTCCGGTGAGGTCAAACTTCCCCCGCGGATCTCCATCGCGCGCATGCTGATCGAGCGGTGGTTCGGTGAGCCGATCCCGAGTGAGTGGGGAAGGAACTAGCCCGAGAGCTCGGCGACCTTGGAGACCACGTCGCGGATCGGCGGATTCGTCATGGTCGTTCCATCGGCGAACAAGAGGGTCGGCACGGTCTGGTTGCCTCCGTTGGCGGACTCGACGAACGCAGCGGCCTCGGGGTCCTGCTCGATGTCCACCTCGCGGTAGGTCAGCCCTTCGCGGGACATCTGGGCCTTGAGGCGCTGGCAGTAGCCGCACCAGACGGTGCTGTACATCGTGACCTGGGGCTCGCTCGACATAGGCACACCGTAGACACTGGGGTCCACACCGGTCGCACCCCCATGCCACGATCGACCCGTGACCGATGCACTGCTCGAGGGCCTCGACGACGAGCAGCGTGCGGCGGCGGAGGCCGTCGATGGTCCCGTGATGATCCTGGCGGGTGCGGGAACGGGGAAGACCCGGGCCATCACGCACCGCATCGCCTACGCGGTGGCCACCGGAGCCCATGACGCATCCGCCACGCTGGCGGTCACCTTCACCACGAAGGCCGCGGGGGAGATGCGCACTCGTTTGCGTGATCTCGGGATCGAGGGCGTCCAGGCGCGCACATTCCACTCGGCTGCGCTGCGCCAACTGCGCTACTTCTGGCCGCGCCTGTCTGATCGGAACTTCCCGGGGATCGTGTCGAGCAAGATCCCGATCGTCGCCGAGGCGCTCAGCGCGCAGGGGGTGACAGCCGATCCAGCGCTGCTCCGTGATGTGGCTGCAGACCTCGAGTGGGCGAAGGTCAACTTCGTTCAGGCTTCGCGGATAGCGGAGGGGAGTCACGCACGCAGTTGGAGCCTGGAGCCGCGCCAGATGGCGTCGTTGGTGCGCGACTACGAAGGCATCAAGGGGGACCGTGGTCTGCTCGACTTCGAAGACATCCTGCTGGTGCTGGTGGGTGCGCTCCGCGAGAACGCGGGTATGGCTCGCGAGGTGCGGGCCCAGTACCGCTGGTTCACCGTCGATGAGTTCCAAGACGTCAACGCGGTGCAGCGTGCTCTGCTGCAGGAATGGCTAGGAGACCGGGACTCCCTCTGCGTCGTCGGCGACCCGAGCCAGACCATCTACACCTTCACGGGTGCATCGGCGCGCTACCTCCAGGAGTTCCCCGCCACCTATCCCCAGGCCACCGTCGTGCGCCTGGTGCGCTGTTACCGCTGCACCCCCCAGATCGTCGACGTCGCCAACTCAGTCATCCACGCGGGTACTGGAAAACCCATCACCTTGACCTCGCAGTGCGCGCCCGGTCCCGTTCCCGAGGTAACGGCCTTCGACGACGACGTCGCGGAGGCACGTGCCATCGCCGAGTCGATCGCGGCGGAGATCGACGCGGGTGCTGCGCCCTCGGACTTCGCCGTCCTCTACCGGATCAACGCGCAGTCCGTCGAGATCGCCGCAGCACTCGCCGAGCGTGGGATTCCCTTCACCACCCGGGGGAGTGAGCGCTTCTTCGAACTTCCTGAGGTGCGGGAGGCTGTCACGCGCATTCGCGGTGCGGCGCGGGCAGGGGAGACGTCGCTGGAGGCGGTGCCGGCGATCCTTGGTGCCATGGGATGGACACCGGAGGTACCGACCAGCACAGGCGCGGTGCGTGATCGGTGGGAGAACCTCAGCGCGATCGTGGCTCTGTCCCGGGAACAGTCCTCCGTCCTCGCAGACTTCGTCACCGAGCTCGACCGTCGTGCCGAGATGCAGCATTCGCCCGAGGCGGTCGGGGTCACCCTCGCCTCTATCCATGCGGCCAAGGGTCTGGAGTGGCCGGTCGTCTTCGTCCTCGGGTGCAGCGACGGATTGCTACCCCTGCTGCACGCGGAATCCCCGGAGCAGATCGAAGAGGAACGCCGGCTGCTCTACGTCGCGATCACTCGCGCCCAGCGGCGGTTGTCGCTGAGCTGGGCGCATGCACGTGAGCCCGGGTCCCGCGCGGTGCGCGTGGTCAGCAGATTCCTGCAGGGACTCCAGGCGGTTCCGGGGTCGTCGCCCCGCGGCCAGGTCTCCCGTGGCGCACCCGCGAAGTCGCGCACGCGTCGCGGCCCCGCGACCTGCCGCACCTGTGGTCGCGCGCTGGTGACAGCAACCGAGCGCACGGTCGGACGTTGCCGGGTATGCCCAGCCACCTATCGGGATCAGGACTTCGAGCAGTTGCGAGCCTGGCGCCTGGATCGTGCCACCGCCGATGGTGTTCCGGCCTACGTCGTGTTCACCGACGCGACCTTGATCGCGATCTGCGAGACCCAACCGGGCTCACTGGAGGAGTTGGCCCGGATCCCGGGGATCGGTCCGGCGAAACTCACCGCCTACGGCGATGACGTGCTCGCGCTCGTGAGCAGCTGGTGACGCTCAGGTGGAGGGGACGGACTCGACGAAGTCCGGGACCCACTCGTCGATGACTTCGCGCACGGGCACCGTGGCACCCAGCTGACAGAGGACGGCGATGCTGCCGATCCACACCCGGTGGATCAAGGCGTACGACGGCGGGAGGTTGATCTTCAGGCCGACCATGAAATCGGGGTTGCGGACATCGTTGATCCGATTGAACTGGCTGCGAAGCCAGTCGCGGTTGAAGTGGAAGGTCTCGTGACGGGCGGGCTCGACGAACGGCTCGAGGTAGCTGAGCAATTGGTTCGCGTCGATATCGACATTCGGGCGGACGAATCCCTCGCGCCGCAGTCCCTCCATCACTTGCTCGGCATCCCCACTCATGGCGATACGCAGCAAACTGCCCATGGCTGTGGGTAGACCATCGGGCAGGTCCGCCACCGCACCGAAGTCGAGGACCACGAATCGGCCGTCGGCGGCGATCCGGAAGTTGCCCGGATGCGGATCGGCGTGAAGCAGGCCGGCGCGCGCCGGGCCCGAGAGTAGGAAACGCTCGTACATCGAGCCTGCGCGATCGCGCTGTTCCTGGGTGCCGTCGCGGATGATGTGTGACAGCGGAGTGCCATCGATCCATTCGCTGATCAGCACGTGCGGTGAAGCTGCCACCACGTGGGGGACCAGAACTTCTGGATCACCCTCGAATGCGCGCGCGAATGCGCGCTGGTTATTGGATTCGCGCACGTAGTCGAGCTCCTCGATCGCGCGTGCGCGCAACTCCTCAATCAGCGGCTTGATCTCCAGTCCGGGTATCCAGGAAGCGAACAGTGTCCCCATCCGCGCCAGTTGGTTCAGGTCGGCGATGAGCGCTTTGTCGGCACCTGGGTACTGCACCTTGACCGCGACCTCGCGGCCGTCGTGCCACACGGCCTTGTGCACCTGTCCGATGGATGCTGCCGCGGTGGGTGTGTCGTCGAAGACCTGGAAGCGTGAGCGCCAGTCGGGGCCCAACTCGTCGGCGAGCAGCGCGTGGATGCGCTCGGCCGGCATCGGTGGAGCCGAGTCCTGCAACTTCGTCAGCATCGCCCGGTAGGGACCAGCGACCTCCTCCGGAAGGGCGGCCTCGAAGATGCTCATGGCCTGTCCGAGCTTCATCGCCCCACCCTTGAGCTCACCCAGAACCTTGAATAGTTGCTCGGCGGTGCGCTGCTGGAGTTCCGCTGCAACGGCTTCAGCGGGTTTGCCCCCCACGCGCTTGCCCCAGCCCAGGGCGGCCCGACCCGCATGACCGGCCGGAAGGGTCACCATCCGCATGGTGCGGGTGAGTGCATTGGTGGGTAATTCGGGCACATGCCATTGTCACCTGAAACGAGACCTGGCGCTCACCCAGGGTCGCCCCACGAGCAGCCGCACAACGGGTGGACGGGGCGTTCCTCGCGCGCGGGGCCGTCCTCACCACTCGTCAGGCGAATGGCGATGTTCCGCCAGGTGGTGTCGGGGCGGTGTCCGAGCCGGGAATCACACCAGTCTGCGAGCAATCGGCTGGTGACGTATGTCACCCATCCCGTCAAGGCACTCGGTGCGAGGGCGCACCTGCGCCGCTGTGCCCACTGCACGGACCGGACGGGCCAGTGTGGGTCGCGATCACGGTGGTGTAGGTGCGCGCAGCGCAGACAGGACGTGGTTCCCGGAATGACGAGTGGTCCGATCACCGCGGTGCCATGGGTGAGTCCGATGTGCAGGTGGCTGCCATCGCCGGAAACCGGACCTTCGTCGCCGTGGGCGAGCTCGGGATGTGCGCACACCACCCGCACGTGAACCGCCTCCTGCGTCAGTCCCGCGCGCGGGGTGATGCGCATCCCGGCGGAGAGCACCGCGTCGGCGAGTCCGGTCAGGTGTCCGTGCGGGTCGTCGATGTCCACGTGGACCCGGCCCCGCGCATCCAGGATTCGATTCACCTCGGCGATCCCGAGTCCGCCCGCCGAGTCAGACAGCAGAACGCGGGTCAGCGCGAGGCAGGTGCGACGGTCCTCGTCATCACCCCAATACCAACGCGTCGGAACCGCAGACGCATCACCGAGGTAACCGCAGCGGTACGCCGCACTGAGCAGTCGCTCCGCGCGGGTCCGCGGTTCGGGGGCGCGGCGCAGGAGTACATCCAGCGTCTCGGTGCCGTCGATGCGGCGCACCCAGCGGATCACGTCTTCATCCGCTTCGATCGACTCGGGATCATCCCCCCACTGGACGCGGTTGGAGTCGGTCCAGATCAATGGTGGATCAGCCAAGAGGTGGGGCCGCACCAAGCGTGCCCAGGGAGCATCGGATCGCATCCGTCCAGGGTGTGCGGGTCGCCTGTGGATTGCCAGGTGCAATCCACAGGAGTAACCGCTATACGCGGGTTCCGCAGGCGCGGACGATGACGTCCGCGAGTACCTCGGCGCAGGTCACCACGTCATCGATGTCCACCCACTCATCGGGTGCGTGAGCGGCTGCACTGTCCCCGGGCCCGTACTGGATGGTGGGAATCTCGCCGAGTCCACTCATCAGGCGCAGATCCGATCCGTAGGGAGCACCGAACACATCGATGGTGTCTCCCGTGCGGGTGGTGTGCGCATCCCGTACCCAGTCCAGGAGCGGATGGTTCACGTCGGTGCTCCCTGACGCGAACTGGCCGCCCCACCATTCGACGATGACCGGGTGGTCGCGCAACCACGGGTCCTGGGCGCAGGCCAGAGCCACGGCCTCCTCCAACTCGGCGCGTGCGTCCTCGACCGACTCACCGAGGGCCACACCGAGTCGACCCTCGGCCAGGAGCAGGTCGGGCACCGTCGACGCCCAGTCGCCCGCATGCACCGTGCCGATCGACAGGGGGTACGCCACGGTCCAGCGGGCCATCACGGGATCGACCTCCGCATTGCGCCGTGCCTCGAGGGCGCGCAGTGCGTCGACCACTGGGAGGAACTTCTCGATCGCGCTGACGCCCTCGGTGCGTCGCGAGGCATGCGTTGCGCGACCCGGAACGTGGAGTCGGAAGGTGAGGGCGCCGCCGTTCGCGGGGACGATCGCGAGGTCGGTTGGCTCCGGGATGATGCACGCATCGGCACGCACCCCGTGTTGCAGCAGCGCGTAGGTGCCCAGACCACCGTCCTCTTCGCCGCTCACCGGTGCGAGGAGGACGTCGCCGGCGAGGGGAATCCCTGCGTCGCGTACGCAACGCATCGCCTCCCAGGCGGCGACGAGTCCGGCCTTCATATCGCAGGTTCCGCGACCGATCATGCGTTCGGAGCCGTCGACACTCTCGATGCGCGCGCGGAAAGGGTCACCGGACCAAGCACCGAGGTCACCTGGGGGGACGACGTCGGTGTGTGCGTTGAGCAGCAGCCGTCGACCACCGCCGCTGCCCGGCCAGGTGAGCAGGATCCCGCGTGCGCGATTGCGCGCCACCTCCATGCCGGGAAAGGTGGGGAGCGACGCCAGCTTCGCAACGTCGATGGTCCACTCGGCCACAGTCCAGCCCTCTGTTCGCCATGCCTCGGCGAGGGCGTCTTGGATGTCCACCTCCGCCTCGGTTCCGCCCATGGACGCGAAGGAGACCGCCCAGGAGAGGTCACGGGTGATGCGTGCTCGGGAGGCGCGGAGCGGACCCATGGGCCATTCCTACTCCCTCAAGGAAGCGATATGTCCGATTTGGCACGGTTGCCTGGGCAAACTTCCCCACAGGCGTTGCGCGTCGGGCCGGTCGAAGCCCCCCTGGGGCCTACCGTGGGGGCACCGGTGGCGAGCGCCACCAGCCGCGGCTGGCGGCAGAGTTCGACAGGAGGGCCCCATGGCCGAGAGCTACACCGGCGAGGCGTACTGCGTGAAGTGCAAGGAGAAGCGCCAGTTCACCGGGAACGTCGAGGAGACCAACGGTCGCCGTTTCGCCAAGGGCATCTGCCCGGTGTGCGGCACCAAGGTGACCCGCATCCTGGGCAAGGCCTGATCCACTGACCACCGACGCCGCGGTACCCACCCGGGTGCCGCGGCGTTGTGGTGCCCGGGCACTTACCGTTGTCCTATGAGCACCCCCTTCGGCTTCGGTGCCGGGAGCCCCTTCGACATGAACTCCCTGGGTGCTGCCCTGCAGCAACTCGGCCGGATGCTGCAACAGGGTGAGGGGGACGGGCCCATCCGGTGGAACGTCGTGCGCGACGTCGCACGTCAGGCCATCTCCGCGGGCGGTGACCCGGTGGTGCCCGACGCCCAGGTGCGTGCCGTCCACGACGCCTTCCGCCTCGCCGACGTCTGGCTCGATGGCGTCACGACGTTCCCCGCCTCCGACGGTCCGGTGCAGGCGTGGAGTCGCTCCGAATGGCTCACGCAGACTTTCCCCGCGTGGGAACGCATCGTCGCCCCGATCGGTGAGCAGATGCAGGGCGCCGTCTCCTCGGCGCTCCCCGCGCTCAACGCCGATCCGCAGGCGATCCTCCAGTCGTTGCCCGAGAACATTCGGCAGATGCTCCCCGATGGAATTCCCCCGGAGATGGCCCAGATGATCGCGCCGATGATGGGCATGATGCAGCAGTTGGGGTCTGCGGCCTTCAGCATGCAACTCGGTCAGTCACTGGCTGGATTGGCCTCGGAGGTCCTGTCCTCCTCGGACATCGGAATCCCGCTGACACTCGAGTCTGTGCGCGCGTTACTCCCGGGGAACATCACCGCTTTCGGTGAGGGCTTGGGTCTCCCGCAGAGCGACGTCCTCGTCTTCATCGCGCTGAGGGAAAGTGCCCACCACCGACTCTTCGACCACGTGCCGTGGTTACGGGCGCGAGTGATCGGCGCAGTGGAGGAGTACGCCCGCTACATGCAGGTCAACACAGCCAGCCTCACATCGGCCCTGGACGACATCGATATCTCCAACCCGCAGGCGCTGCAGGAGATCATGTCCCGCGGCATCGTCGAGCCCGAGCCCACCGACGAGCAGCGCGCTGCCGTCGCGCGACTCGAGACCCTGCTCGCGCTCGTCGAAGGATGGGTCGACGACGTCGTGACGCAGGCAATCGAGGACCGCCTGCCCTCCGCACCGAGTCTGCGCGAAGCGATCCAGCGGAGACGGGCAGTGGGCGGACCCTCGGAAAAGACCTTCGCCACCCTCGTCGGGATGCAGTTGCGCCCCCGGGCCATGCGCGAGGCGGCCACGGTCTTCGCCGCGATGCGGTCGATGAAGGGTGTCGACGCTCGTGACGCACTGTGGGGTCACCCGGATCTGCTACCGTCGACCGAAGATCTTGAAGATCCCCTGGGTTTCGTTCAGGCAACCGACGACACTCAGCCGTAGGTCAGCACGGGCACCGACTCCCTGCGCCTAAGTAACGCGCTGGGTCGCCAGACCAACTCATCGGTCGCCAGGCGCATATCTGGGAAACGTGCGAAGAGTGCCTCAATCGCGATCCGAGCCTGCATCCGGGCCAGAGGTGCACCGAGACAGAAATGCGTACCGAAACCGAAGGTCAAGTGCGGGTTCGGGTGACGCGTCACATCGAAACCGTCCGGGTCGGAGAAGACTGAAGGGTCCCGATTCGCGGCGATCAGAATGGAGACGACCGTGTCTCCCGCGCGCAGGGTTGCATCGCTGAGCTCCACGTCTGAAAAGGCCTGGCGCGCATTCATCTTCAATGAGGGGGCCAGTCGGAGGACCTCCTCGATGGCGGAGGGCAGGAGATCTGGACTGGATTCCACGAGCGCACGTTGGCTCGGATCCGAGAGAAGCATGGCAATGGTGTTGGAAATCAGGGTCGTGGTCGTCTCGAATCCCCCTTGGACCATGCCCACGGTCATACCCATGACGTCGCGTTCCGTGAGCCCGTACTTTTCGTGGCGGGCTGCGAACATGCCGATGAGCGTGCTCGGCTGTGACTCCTCTGCAGCACGGGCTTCCGTGAAAAGTTCCGCAACGTATGCACCGAGGCTTCGGTAGGCGTCCTTGCAGTCCCCTGCCAGCACGGGATCGTCCATGGGGCTACCGATGTAGGAGAAGACTCTCTCGACCCAGTCGATGAAGTGCGCGCGATCTTCATATCGAATCCCGAGAATTGAACTGATCATCGATACGGTAATTGGGAGCGCGAAGTCCTCCGTGGCATCAAAACCTTCTTCTCCAGCGAGATCGTCGAGGCACTGTGCAACGGTGTCGCGGAGTTTCGGTTCGATTCGGCGCCCCAAACCCGCGTCAAGCACTTGTGCTGCGGCCGCACGTTCCGGTGTGTGGTGGGGTGGATCTAGGAAAGAAATCGCGCGATCCATGTACTCCGAGATCGGGTGAATACGGTCCCGATCCTCCACGGGAAGATTCCTCGTGTACCCCGCCAGTCTGTCTCCCTGGCCGATAGCCCGACTCTTCAGAACCGTTCGCGAGTCTTCCCAGCCGAGCACCGCCCAGGCCTGCATGTGATCACTGAAGTGGACGGAGCCCTGTTGTTGGAGCTCTGCGAGCGGTTCCACCGGATCCCGTATCCAGGCATCCGAGAAGAAGGCTTCGTCGAACGTGATGCGTGGCATCGATACTCCCGGAGGTTAGCGCGCAGGGATAATCCGCCAATTCGCGGTGAAGATCATTTCGTGGATCTGGGTCTCACAGATCGCTTCGAGGGCGTGGCGCTGCCGCTCCGCGTCCGCCTCATCGATCACCTGCATGAACCAGCAGGAGACGGGCTGGTCCTCATAGAAGGGGCGCCCGATCATCAGATGTCCATGGGTGAAGTCAACGGGGAAGAAGGCCTGGAGCTGCAGCGGAGGTATCGGCGTGCCATCGAAGCGGCTTCTCGCCTCGCGTTGCTCCGGCCATGAGCACTCCCATGTCCCGTAGAGCCCTAGGCCCTCCCGTGGGGCGAGAGACTGAATGGCGATCTCACCGGACCCGAGGAGCACATGGGTGTTGAAATCCTCGAGGACGCTGACGGCGACCGGACTGAGTAGTTCGAACGCCCGCCCGAAAACCTCATTGCGACCCTCACGATCGTGAGCGCCTTCGTAGCCATCGACTTCGAGATCGGCGAGATGACGGCGGAGGTCCTCCCATCTCCACGACCAAAACGATGGTGAGTCAGCCATGATCTCCGCCTCCTATCCCGATCCGAGTTGTGAACGCACAGAAGTCTCCACGGCACGCAGATGCGCGAGGGACGCCTGGGTGTAGTCGTCAAAGAACTCCGGGGCATCACCGCTAATGACCGACTCAAGCGGACGTGCCTTTGCCGGGAATAACTCGAAGGTAACGGTTCCCGGGTAGTCGATTTCGATGAGTGTGCGAATGTATGGAGCGAAGTCGACGGTCCCGGTGCCGGGAGCAGCCCGTGTGTTGTCTGCCAGATGCATGTGTCCGAGGTGGGGAGCTGCCCGGCGGAGGGCACCTAGGGGGTCACTCTCCTCGATTCCCATATGGAAGGTGTCTCCCATCACGCACACCGCCGGATGATCGACGGCCGTGACGAGCTCCACCGCCTGACCGAGCGTATTGATGAGATGAGTCTCGTATCTGTTCCACGGCTCCACGGCCAGGCGACACGTGCCGTCGGCGTGGGTGGCGAGCGAACGTAATCCCTCCACCGACCATTCCCATTCCTGCTCGACGCTCGTGAGTACCTCGGTTCTATTCACTGAACTGGGGTGCACGTTGATGATCGGGGATCCCACGACGGAGGCCATATCGATCAGGTGAAGCAGGTAATCGTGTCCTGCGCGCCGGAAGGAGGGGTCTGCGTGACTCAGGTCGCGCCCGGGCCCGAGGAGAGAGGAGATGGAACTGACTTCGAGTCCATTATCGATGATGGCTTGGTTCAGGTCTTCCCACGTGATGCCCGGTGGATCCCCGGAGAGTTCGACACGCTCGTAACCCGCTCGCGCGATCCGCTCGAGTCCCCTGCGCGGATCCTCGTTCCCGTAGGTCACCATGTTGTACGAGTAGGCGAAGGAGCCCGCCGGTGTCGTCATCGGATGCCTAGTCCCGGGGGAGTTCGCTGAAGACTTCGTAGATACATCCGCCAGGGGATTCGAAGAACGCAATCTTGCGCCGTGAAAACGTCGCATCTACAACTGCAGGACCCTGAATCACTTTCCCGCCCGCATCCTTGAGGCGATCGAAGGCGGCGTCGAAGTCATCAACCTCGAAAACTATGTGCGTCCAACCGTTCTTCAGTGGATGATCGAGCTCGCGTTCGTAGTTGACTTCCTCGAACATCAGTACTCGGGTGTCGCCCACCTGAGTGAAGAGGAGTTCCCCTTCCTGTCCGTTGACGAACACGGGCTGACGACCGGATACGTCTGCTCCCATCGCACGAAGAAACACCTCCTCGGCATCGAGATTCGGGACCTTGCCCCCGATGTTCCACAGCTTCACGAGTCTCTCCCTACCTAGGCGTTGTCAGTGCGTGTGTCGGCGACGAAGACATCGACGGCGCGGGCAAGGAACTCCACGTCGATACCGGCGGCGACCATCGTTGCCCCGAGATCGCGTGCAGCACGCGCTGCAGCGGGGATCGCAGAACTCGCGATTCCGGCTGCCTTACCCGCTGCCCGCGCGCGCGCGAGGACGTTGGCGGTTATGGCGGCGAGGTCCGGGTTGTTCGGATCGCGTGGGAGGCCCAACTCCATAGCGAGGTCATTACGTCCCACGAGGATTCCATCGACATGTGGAATACGCAGGATCGAGTCGAGGTCGTCGAGTGCGCCCTTGGTTTCGATCTGGATGATCACCGTCGTGGAGTCTGAGGCGCCCAAGACGTAGGAATCGACATCTCGCAGATAGTTGGAGACGCGTCGCGGACCGAACCCTCGTGAACCAGCAGGGGGGTAGTGGGCTAGCCGTGACGCCCGCTCGGCGTCATCCGCGTTCGCAACCCTCGGGACCAGGATGCCGGCTGCACCGAAGTCGAGCGCGGCCATGATCGGCACTGGATCGATGGACGGTATGCGTACCAGGAGTGGCATGCCGGCGCGATCGGAGACTACCTGCGTGGTGAACGCCGAGGACGCGGTCACGGGGCCGTGCTCGGCATCGAGGATGGCGAAGTCGAATCCCGCTGATGCGATCACCTCGGCGACCATGGGATCGGGGGATGTGAGCCAGGTCCCCAGCAGGAAATCACCGCGCAGAACTGCGGCCTTGAACTCCTCGGGGGTTCGGCGAATCACCGTCGGGAGTGTAGTGACGCTGTTAGGCTCGTGCTGACTGTTGGCAATTTCTGCTGGAGGTGCCGAGTGAAATTCGAGCTGGGGATCGGGCCGGACTCCTGGGGGGTGTGGTTCCCGAGTGACCCCCAGCAGCCGCCGTTCGAGCAATTCCTCGATGAGGCGAGCCGTGCCGGTTACCGAACCATCGAGTTGGGCCCGTACGGGTATCTGCCCACTGACCCCGATGCTCTGCGCGCGTTACTTGACGCCTACAGGTTCCGGCTCAGCGGCGGCTTCATCTTCGGGAATTTGCACGCCCCGGACGCCTGGGAGCAGCGCAAGGCCGAGATCGACGGCGCGGCGCCGCTGCTCCAGGCACTTGGCGCCGAGTTCTGCGTCTTAATTGAAAGCATGTACACCGACCTCTTCACGGGCGAGCAGATCGCCAGTGCGGAGCTCTCGGAAGTCGAGTGGGCGACCCTCGCGGAGAATTCCAATCGGATCGGTGCCTATGTCGCTGAGCGGTATGGACTACGAGCGGCCTTCCATCCGCATGCCCAGACCAATATCGAGCGCGAGGACCAGATCGAGCGGTACCTCGAGATGACCGACCCTGAACTCGTGAGTATGTGTCTGGACACGGGGCATCACGCCTACTGCGGAGGTGACCCCGTCAGCTTCATGCGCAACCACCACGACCGTATTCCGTACTTGCATATCAAGAGTGTTGACCAGGGAATCCGCGCGGAAGTTGCGGCAGAGGGTATTCCTTTCGCTGAGGCGGTCAAGATGGGCGCCTTCACCGAGCCCAAGGCCGGGGTGATTGACTTCGTGGCGTTCCGACAGGTACTCGAGGACATTGGATTCGAGGGCATCGGCATCGTGGAGCAGGATTTGTACCCGACCGCATTCGACCGGCCCTACCCGATAGCGGTGAGCACTCGTCGGTACCTTTCCGACATCGGCATGGCCTAGCGATTGGATGTTGTGAGTCTCCCCATCTCCGACGTTCAGCTGTGGCAGGCACTGGACTCGCGCGGCAATCCCACCGTTGCGGCCCGGGTCGTTGCGGGTCGTGGAGTGGGTGATGCGCTGGCACCGTCGGGAGCGAGTGCAGGCTCCCATGAGGCGATATTCATCCGGGATGGGAACGCGGGTGAATACGCGGGCGCGTCCGTTCGTGCGCACATCCAATCGGTGCGTGAACGAGTCCGAGAAGCCTTGATCGGTCGCGACGCCGACGATCCCGCGGACGTGGACCGCGCCCTGCGCGGCGTGGACCCTGATCCGCAGTTGGCCTTGCTCGGGGGCAACGTGGGTACCGCGGTCAGCATCGCGGCCTGGCTTGCAGCAGCCAACGCCGCGAAGGAGGAACCGTGGCGCTGGCTTGCGGACCGGACATCGGCTACAGCAGTCATCCCGCTCCCGATGGTCAACATCATCTCCGGCGGTGCGCACGCGGGCAGCATGATCGACATCCAGGACGTGCTCGTCATTCCGGTCGGGGCTGAGTCGTTCGCGCAGGCGATCGAGTGGTGCTGGCGGGTGCGCGCCGGGACACGGGCTGTTCTCGATGACAGGGGCTTCACCACCGCACTTGTCGCCGACGAAGGAGGTCTCGCCGCTCCATTCGACGCCAATGAACGGGCAATCGAAGCCGTCGTTGATGGGATCATGCGCGCAGGCCTTCGCCCAGGAGAGCAGGTCTCCGTTGCCCTGGATGTTGCCGCGACCGAGTGCCAGGTACCAGGGGGCTACCGCATGGGTGGGGAGACCCTCACGTCCACCGAATTCGTTGATCGCGTGATCGGGTGGCGCCGCGAGTATCCGATTGTGTCGATCGAAGACGGTGCCGGTGAGGACGACGAGCTCGGTTGGGCGCGGATCACCAGCCTCACCGATACGACGCAGGTTCTTGGCGATGACCGTTACGTCACGACGGTGACACGGCTCGACGCGGGAATCGGTCTTCGAGAGGCGAACTCCGTCCTGGTCAAGCCGAACCAGGCCGGAACCCTCGAGCAGGCACTGCGCGTGGTGCAGCGGGCGCTATCGGTCGGCTGGGCCCCGGTGGTGTCGGCGAGATCCGGGGAAACCGAGGAGACCTGGCTCGCGGACCTCGCCACGGGAACTGGCGCGGGCCAGATCAAGGTCGGCTCGACCATGCGATCTGAGCGCACCGCGAAGTGGAATCGTCTGCTCTACCTTGAGCAGGCACATGACCTTTCCTACGCGGGTGCGGCCGCACTCGCTCCTCGGACCTAACCTCGAATTGAGGGGATAGCCATGGACAGAGACTTCGAAGGCAAAGTCTGTGTTGTTACGGGGGGCACGCAGGGCGTGGGTGAAGCGGCCGCGCTGAGATTCGCAGGACATGGTGCTGCGGCTGTCGTGATTTGCGGCCGGAGCCATGAACGTGGGGCTCGGGTGCGCGCGGTGATCGAAGACATGGGTGTACCAGCCCTGTTCGTCCCGGCGCGACTGGAGTCCGAGTCCGAGTGCGTAGACGTCATCGCCACTGCGGATGACCGCTTCGGTCGCATCGACGTGCTCGTCAACGCGGGCGGCACCACCAAGCGCGGTTCCATCACGGATTCTTCAGCGGCCGACATCGACGAGGTCTTCGCTACCAACGTGCGTGGACCCATGGTGCTCATGCGCGAGGCCATCGCACGCATGCGCCGGGATGGATTCGGGGGAAGCATCGTGAATGTGTCCTCCGTGGTGGCCACAGGCGGTCCCGACTTTCTCTGCGCCTACTCCGCGTCGAAGGCGGCGCTCAATGCGGTGACTCGCAATGCCGCCTACGCGGTGTTGCGTGACCGCATCCGGGTCAACGCCGTGGCCCCGGGCTGGATCGACACCCCGGGTGAGCACGCCACGAGGCTCGATCACCATGGTGAGGATGCCGGATGGCTTGCCCGCGCGGAGGCCGAGCAGCCCTTCGGTCGATTGATCAAAGTGGACGAACTCGCACGCGCGATCGCTTTCCTTGCGGGGCCTCAGTCTGGGCTGATGACCGGGTCGGTCGTGCACTTCGATCAGAGCGTTCCCGGAGCGGGCGGACCGCCGATTCCTCCCGCCTAGCGTTCCAGCGGGCCGATGGAGGGTCCTGGCCGGAACGTCAAGGGAATCGATATGGACTCGACCGGGCTAGCTGGATCATCAAGGCGACGGATGATCTGATCGGCCACCGCGTCTGCGATGGTCTCCGCGCTACGGGTCACGAGAGCCAGGGTCGGCTCATGCACATCGGCCAGCGCCTCGTCGCCGACGGCGACCACGGACAGTCGGCGCGGAAACGCATCCGGTCCGAGGCGTTCCCGGAGCGTGCGAAGGCACCGAGCAAGGAGCGTCGTCGGACCCCCAATGACCGCTGCCGTCGGGGCTGCGGCAAGGAGTCGCTCGGCAACCTCGTCACCGGCTTGCCCGTCGAGGTCGGTCATGTCGACGATGAGGCTCGGTGAGTCATCCAGATCAAAGCGCGTCACAGCGTCCGCGAATCCTGCCCGGACTTCACGCCCCGGGCGCAACTCGTTGCCGTAGGCGCTGACCGCGATCCGGCGGTGCCCAAGGTTCGCCAAGGCGCCCATGGCATCGGCTATTCCTGAACGGAGATCGGTCAGGACGGAATCCCGCTGCAGGCCCGTGAAGTCGCGATCCAGGAACACGGCTGGGCAGGCGAGGCCACCGAGATAGGCGGTGAGAGCCGATGAGCGATCGGAGCGAGGGGCCATGATCACCGCATCGAGGCGCTGTGCGGCGAAGGATTCCAGGACGCGCAGGTCCCCATCAGCAGACCAGCCGGAACTTCCGATCACCACGCTGAGTCCGTGCTCGCGAAGTCGCACGTCCAGCTGATCCGCAAGCGGTCCATAGAGATCGTTGCGGAATCCGGGGATGAGGAGGCCGACGAGCCCAGTCCGCGACGTGCGCAGGCTTCGTGCGGCCGCATTGACCTGGTACTGCAGTCGCTCGGCGGAGGCGAGGACACGATCACGCGCGGAAGGTGACACGCGTGGCGAGCCCGTCAACACTCGAGATGCCGTCGCGCGCGACACGCCGGCGTCCCGGGCCACATCAAGCAACGTCGTGACCCGGGACATCGGATTCCGCGTGGCGGTGGGTGTGCTCACGCAGTCGCTTCTTCGAAGTAACGGGACTTCAGATCGCGCTGATTTTCGTAGATGGAACCGCCATGCGTGGGCTCGGGAAGAGGCAGCCGGACTGGCAGCGATTCCATCCGAGGTGTCCACGTCTCTTCACCGGTGAGCAGATTGGCTCGCCAGGCATTCCAGTCGATCTTCTCCATCAGGGGCCACGCGTCGGCCGCCGTGTATTGCAGGAGGAAGTAACGGCGATCCCGGCCGGAACGATTCGCCGGACCGCCATGAATCGCGCGCACGTGGTGGATGCTGATGGACCCGGCCTTACCGCAGACGGATACCGCTTTGGAGAAGTCCGCGGAAGACTTCTTTGGATCGATGCCGCCCGTAAATGTCCCGTCGTAAGAGTGATCTTCGATCGGACCGCGGTGGGAGCCTGGCACGATCATCATCGCGCCGTTGTCCTCGTCAATGTCGTCGATCATGATGCCGACGACCGCGAGGTCCTCATTCGTGTGCGGGTAAAACGCCCAGTCCTGGTGCCATTCGAGTGATGATCCGTATCCGGCTACCTTCATATTGAGCTTCGAGGTCTGATAGCGGATTCCCGTGCCCCAGAGGTCCTCAAGGGCGCCCAGGATCTTCGGATGGCGCACCATGCGCGCGTAGGTGGGGTGCCACTTCTCGGGGGTCTTCACTCGGCGCAGGAGCGGCTTCTCAGGTGTGTGCGCGGGCTCGAGGTCGAAGACCTCGGTGTGCTCGGTGACCTCCCGTGACTTCTGCACGAACTCGTTCGTGACAGCTTGGAGTTCAGCGATGTCTTCGGGGGAGATGGCGTCCGGGATCACGAGGAACCCATCCCGCTCGTAGTCGGCAACCTGGGCGTCGGTCAAAACCGTGGGCATTACTCCTCCTTGTGAGATCGATCCCATGTGGGATCGATCTCACACTAGGGGCGTGTGGACCCTACGTCAAGCAACTCGCTCATCAGGATCGGAAGGTGCGGTAATCGTCGGCTTCGGCCGCGCGGCAGAGCTCCTGGTATTTCTGGCCGCCGCCCATATAGACCAGCAGTTCACGAGGTTTGCCGGGGACATTGGCGCCAAAGAACCAGGCCTTGGCCTTCAGGCCCTCCTCGTACATCACGGTCTCGCGTCCGACCTTGTCGACTTCGGCCGCCCACCACTCCTCGGACTCCCGGGTGGCCTCGAGAGGGATGCTGTTGTGCTCCGCAAAGACGATGGCGCGCGTGATCCATTGGGCTCCCAGCTGAATGGGAACGGGCAGGTTGCTGTAGGGGGTCTGTGGGCCGATCGACATAAAGAAGTTGGGAAAGCCGTGGACGCCAATCCCTAGGTTCGTGCGAATGCCGTGTGCCCACTTGTCGCGCAGGAGCAGCCCATTGCGTCCCACGATGTCGATCCGGGTCAGTGGCCCGGTCATGGCGTCGAAGCCGGTGGCGCAGATGAGTACGTCGAGTGGGTATTCGACGCTGCCCACGACAATGCCTTCGGGGGTGACTCGGGTGATGGGGACAGACTTGACGTCAACAAGATGCACGTTCGGGCGGTTGTAGGTCTCGTAATAGCGGTGCCCGGTGGGGACTCGCTTGCCGTTGAAGGAATAGTCCGTGGGACACAGCAGCTCCGCCGTCGCAGTATCCGTGACGATCTCGCGAATCTTGGCCCTTATGAAGTCGGAGGCTGCCTGGCTGGCGGCGTTGTCCGTGGCGAGGTCATGGAAGGTCTCGTTGGCGAAGTGGTGTCCGCCCTCCTGCCACTTGGATTCGAATATGCGACGACGTTCATCGGGTTCAACATCCATCGCGCCGTGCTCGGGGATCACCATGTCCACCCCGAAGGGATGCGCCTTCGCGCGTTCCCAGATCGCCTCGTAATCTCGACGTGTTTGCTCCAATTCCTCGTCGCTCACCGGGAAGAAGGTGCTGTCGACCACGTAGTTCGGTTGCCGCTGAAAGACAAACACCTCGCCGCACTCCGGTGCGATGGTGGGGAGGATCTGGAGACCGGAGGAGCCGAGCCCGATGAGACCCACACGCTTGCCGGCGAGGCTCACTCCCTCGCGCGGCCACTTCATCGAGTGCAGCAGTACGCCTTCGAACGTGTCCAAGCCCGGGACGTTGGGCCAGATGGGTTGGTCGAGGATGCCCATGCAGGAGATCAGGTATCGGCACGTCATGGTCGAGGTGTCTCGGAACGTCAAGTGCCAACGGCCGTCGAGGTACTCGGCTCGAACGAGATCCAGTCCAAAGCGCAGGTCGCCCCGAAGTTCCAGGCGATCAGCCACGAATTCCAGGTAGTCCAGTACCTCCGAGCCCGGGGCATATCTCTGCGTCCAGCGCCATTCGTTGCGCACTTCGGGGGAGAAGGAGAACGAGTAGATCGGGTAGTCGCTGTCTGTTCGGACACCGGGGTAACGATTGGCGCGCCACGTCCCGCCGACGCCGTCCTGGCGGTCCACCGCTACACATGTCAGTCCTGCGTCCCTGACGTGAGCCAGCATTGCTAGGCCTGAGAAACCCGCGCCGATGATGACGCAGTCGAAGTGCTCGGTCACGGGCGCGACGGTACGCCTCGGGACTGCCCTGTGGAACCTGGTGCGTGTCTCAGATCGAGACAGCCCTAGTGGGGTGGGTAACCGGTGGCCGAGATCCGGTAGCGGCGGATCCTCCGGTACACGGTTGCGCGGGAGAGGCCGAGCAACTCGCAAGTTCGCTCGATGTCTCCACCCGTCTCACTCAGGGCCCGGCGCAGCGCCCACTCCTCAGTGTCCTCCACGCGAAGGCTGCTCGGCCGGGAGAGCTTCTGGGCGAGGTGTCCAAGGAGGTGCATCCGCATCGTGGACAGCCAGCTGCGCATGAAGTCGACACGGGGGTTCATCGGGGCAGTCAGAGTGACCACAGCCAAGGTTTCCCCCGAGACGAGGTCGGGGATCGGCTCGGCGACGCATGCCGAGTGAGAGAAGAAGTCGCTGAAGTGCTCGGATCCGGACACGTGCACGGATCGTCCCGTCGTGAGCGCAAGGCTCACGGCATTCGTCCCGACGGTGGTCTCGCTCAGGTCGGCCGCACGTCGGGAACCGACGGAATCCAGGTGATCTCCCGCCGAGGGATCGGCGAACCACCGCTCGAGAACGAATCCGCAGGGATCGGTCAAGAGCAGAGCAGCACCCGTGCCCTCAAGGGAGACCTGGAGTGCATCGAGGGGTTCGCGAAGGAGTTCCAGGGGTGTGTCATCGAGCGAGGATTCCGGCACGGTGGGGATGAGCCGTAGTCCGCTCGGGTCACCGAGGTGGACTACGCAACGACGCCATGAGTCGACAAGTTCCTGATGTCCGAACCACACCGGTTCGCAACCCGTCATGAGTTCGTCCTTGGCCCGCCGAGTGGTCGCCTGCGATCCACGCATGCTTCGAATGCTAGACACTCACCGCGACGGCCCGCTCGCTGCTAGCGTCCGGCCCACGGGGAATTGCTGTTGGGAGGGCGTGTGTCACCACTCTTCGAGCCGATCGCGATCCGAGGCATGCAGCTGCCCCACCGCATCATCACGGGCCCCATGGAAAAGGGGATGGCCAACCGTGATGGAACCCTGACGCAGCGCTATCTGGGATATCTCCGCGCGCGTGCGCAAGGTGGAGCCGGGCTCATGCAGCTCGAGTCGACCTACGTCGACACCATCGGTATGGGGCACCTCTACCAGGTGGGATGCCATGACGATTCGGTGCTCGATGGTCTCCGGGCCGCGGCGGACACGGTCCACGAGCACGGTGCACGCCTCGCGCTTGAGATCTATCTGGGTGGTCGAGAAACGCCATCCTTCATGTCCGGAATGCAGCCCATCGCTCCCTCTGTGGTGCCGTGCCAGGTTCTGCATCCCATGCCCACGCCGCGTGAGATGACCTCCGCAGATATCGACTGGGCGATCGCGGCCTTCTGCGCGGCGGGTCGTCGGCTGAAGGACGCCGGGCTCGACATGGCGCACGTGCATGGAGCGCACGGGTATCTCGTTGGCTCTTTCGTTTCCCCCTTCAGCAATCACAGGACCGACGCCTTCGGTGGATCTCTCGAAAATCGTGCACGTTTTCCGATCATGCTGGTCGAAGCACTGCGTGCCGAGTTGGGTGAGGAATTCCCCATCGGCTACCGCATGACGGCGGACGAATACATCGCGGATGGGCTAGGAATTGCCGAGGCTTCGGAGTTCGCTGCGATGTTGGCTGAAGCCAGTGTTGATCTCATTGACATTTCAGGGGGGTTCTACGAGAGCAACTACATGATCATGCAGGGCTCCGAGTCCCCGGATGCGGGATTCCTGTCGCATGCGCTGAAGATCAAGGCGGTTGTCGGCGATCGCGCCCTGGTGAGCGTTGCGCAGCGATTGTCGAGACCTGGGGTCGCCGAGGCGGTACTCGATCAAGGCATCGACATGGTCTCCATGAGTCGTGCGTTCCACGCGGATCCCGACTACGTTGCCAAGCGCCGTGCAGGTCGCGTCGATGACATCATCCCCTGCATTGCGTGCCACCACTGCGTAGATGAACTGGAAGCCAACCGGGTTGCGGATTGCTCGGTGAATCCGTTCACGACGCGGGAGTACTTGCGCGTCGATGCGCCGCCGGCGGGCTCTGGCCCGTCCCCAGTCATGGTGGTGGGAACCGGGCCTGCGGGTCTCCAGGCCGCGATTCAGTTCGCCGAGCGCGGCAGCGAAGTGCATATCTACGAGCGGGCTGATGTCATCGGCGGTCAGATGGCCCTGGCCGCGGATGTCCATGGCGATTTCCGCCGATTCTTGGACAACTCCTCGGTGCGGTTGAACCAGCTGGGGGTGATCGTTCACCTGAACACCGAGGTCGATCGTGACGTGGTGGCCGGCTTGTCACCTGCGTTGCTCGTCGTGGCGACCGGAGCCCGAAGCGCACCGCTTGGCCACCTACGGAATAGTTCAGAAACCCGTGTTCTGGGTTTGTTCGAGGCCTACGGCAACGTCGCCGGGCCGGCCAGTGTCGTGATTGCCGGTGGCTCGGTTGCCAGCTGCGTTCTTGCCGTCCACCTTGCGGGCGCCGGATGTCGGGTAACCCTCGTGGAACCCAGCGACGCCCTTGCGCTCGATCAGCCCGGTTGGGGACGCGAACAGGTCGAGCGCCTCGTGCACAACACAGAGGGCATCGACGTTCGCCTCGAGGCCACCGTCGAGAAGGTGGACACTGACGGGGTGCACCTCCAGTCGCATAGCGTTGTCGAGGTCCTCACTGACATCGGAGTCGTAGTCGTCGGCGGTCGACAGCCTGAGAACGCATTGGCGGAGCAATTGCTTTCGGATCCGCGTCTGTCCGATCGCGTCCTGGTCATTGGTGACGCGGTGCGGCCGCGCAACATCCACGCGGCGACGCTGGAGGGCATGCGGGCGGCGGTGCTCGGCCGTTCTGCGGCCTACGCGCTGGTCTAGGTCAGTCGGCGATTGGGTCGCGAACATAGGCCAGACTCGCCCGGAGATCCTGGGCAAGGGTGGGGCTCTCGCCGACTTCGCTTGCGAACGGCTCGAACGACCACGGCCCCTCGGTCACGGTCATCAACTGCCGCACCTGGTCTATGTTCCCCAGGACGTCGTCGGGTCCTACGAGCACTCGATGCTCATCGCCAAGTTCCTCGAAGGGAAGGCCGAGATCGGGCACCCCGGACAGGTGGACGAGGGAGGTGTGAGTCGAGTAGAGCGGGTCGCGCGCGATCGCGTGGTGGAAACTGTCGTGGACGATCCCGAAGCAGCTCGGGTTCCCGCGTCGGTTGAACTCGGCCTCCACAACGTCCTGGGTCCGGATCGACGAACGTGGGAAACCGAGCGGTTCGATAAGTCCGCGCACACTTGCATTCTCGAGTATCGGTTGGAGTCCGTCGAGCGCGGTGGGGAGTCCGGTGGGTAGGGCCGGTGACCCGACCGGTGCCACGCTGGGGCAGAGGACCACCGCACCGATTCCTGCTGCGGCGGCGAAATCGATCATCGTGCGGGCCTGCTGTTCGCGCTCCGAATCCCATTGGTCGAACATTTGCAGGGCGTTGATCGACAGGATTTCCACGCCTGCGTCCGAGGCCATGCGGGCGATGTCGCGTGGGTCGTGGTTGAGGACGTTTGAAGAGTCGGGGAACACCCAGCCGGGGGGCATGCCGTCCCGGAGCTCCACCGCGTCCACGCCAACCTCGCCGGCCAGGGCGACGAATTCGGGGATGGGAATCAGGGGCGCGATGCTGTGATTGAGGGAGAACCGCATCCGGGTGTCACCCGACCAGTAGTGGGAATCGTGGCTGCGCCGGCGTGTTGATCAATCCGGTGGGCGTGGCACCGTCGGCAACGGAATTCAACTGGGTCGCGATCATGCGCGTCATTCGCTCGATGGTGTGTGCACCCAGCGAGGCCGAGTGCGGCGAGAATACGCAGGTGTCGATAGACAACAGCGGGTCGTCAGACGCCGGAGGTTCCTGCGCGAAAACGTCGAGACCGGCGCCTGCGACATGACCTGCTCGCAGTGCTGACGCCAATGCGATCTCGTCGAGAACGCCTCCCCTAGCTGCGTTGATCACGAACGCGCCCCGAGGCAGCAGCGCCAGTTCATCTCCGCCGATGAGGCCGCGCGTGGAATCCAGGAGAGGCGTGTGGATCGAGATGGCATGGCATCGCGGCAACATCTCAGCGAGGTCGGACACCACCGTGACGTACTCCGGCGGTTGCGTGATGGGCAGTGCGTCGAAGGCGAGGATGCGCGCGCCAAACGCATGGAGGAGTGCAGCGGTGGCCCGTCCGATATGCCCGAAACCGATGATTCCTACGGTCATCCCTTGAATCTCGGGGAAGAAATCGCCGTCCCGCCAGTTACCGGCCCGCACGCGGGCGTCGTAGTAAGCGACTCGGTGGGTGAGAGAAAGGAGTAGGGCGACAGTGTGCTCTGCGACACCCTGGGCGTTGACACCCGGGGTTGTGGTCACGTGGATTCCGAGACGCGATGCGGCTTCGAGATCGATCTGATCGAACCCGACACCGGATCGTGCGATGAGGCAGAGTTGGGGGAGACGATCGAGGAGATCGGCATTGTAGGTCTCCGCCCCAGCAATCACCGCAAAAGCCCCGTCGAGATTAGACACACGTTCGTCGATGGATCCATTCGCAGGAATCGCCGTCACGTGTATGAGTGACGATAAGCCCAGGTCCAGGCCGGGGCTCTCGAAAACCGTCGCGGTCGACGCGAGGGCTGCCCGCAGCGGCGTCGCCTCAACCATTCGGCTCTCCTTCCTGAGAAATCAGGCTGTCCGGACTATAGCCACATCGACCGTCGCTGTGT
This sequence comes from Candidatus Nanopelagicales bacterium, assembly GCA_044375955.1. Taxonomy (GTDB): domain Bacteria; phylum Actinomycetota; class Actinomycetes; order S36-B12; family S36-B12; genus VGCC01. The sequence goes on from JBILLS010000030.1 coordinate 23,048, forward strand.
AGATTGTCAGCAGTTTTCATGCTTGTTACTTCTCTCGTGGAGCTGCCATGAAAGTTGCCCTCGATCCCTACATGTTTCGCACAACACCGCTGAACGAACTGCCGGGGCTCGTCGCAGATCTGGGATATCGCTACATCGAGTTGTCTCCGCGAGAGGACTTCATTCCCTTCTATAGGCATCCGCGCGCTAGCACTACCGAGGTGCGCGCTTTCAAGAAGGCACTCAACGGTGCTGGGGTCGAGATCGCCACGGTTCTGCCGCTGTTCCGCTGGGCCGGGCCGGGAGAAGAGGCACGTGAGGCTGCGGTTCGCTATTGGCGGCGTTCGATCGAGATCGCCGCCGAGTTGGAAGCTCCAGAGATGCTCTCGGAGTTCAACGGCGGACCCGCAGACATCGCGCACTGTGAGGCACTGTTCTGGCGCTCCATGGAGGACCTGCTCCCAGACTTCGAGCGTGAGGGAATTCGCCTCGTCATCGAGCCACACCCGAATGACTTCATCGAGGATGGTTTTGCAGCCGTCGACATGATCCGCGGAATCAACCACCCACTGGTGTCCTTCAGCTATTGCGCTCCGCACACGTTCTACATGGGCGGAGATATCGCAGGCATCATGGAGTACGCGGGGGACCTTCTCACACATGTCCACGTCGCAGACACCTTCGACTTCCGGGGCTCATCAGGACTGAGGTACATCGTCAACGTCGGAGCGGGCGGTGGAGTCCCGTCAGGCACACCTCCGCGCATTCACCAGCACCTAGACATCGGCCAAGGCGAGGTCGACTGGGACACATTCTTTGGAACTTTGACTCGGTTGAAGTTCGACGGAGTCATGACGGTATGCATTTTCGCGTGGGAAGAGCGGGCGCGAGATTCCTCGATCTACAACCTCGACGAGATCCGTCGCCGCATGGGATAGTGCCGCTGGCACTCGGAAGACTCCGCAGTTGGTGCAGAGGAGTGAGACGCAATGACTGAGGCTGGTTCGCCCGCTTGGGACTTCGAGACCGACGTCGTGATTGTCGGGAGTGGTGCGGGGGGGCTCTGTGCCGGTCTATCCGTCAATGCTGCTGGCCGTAGTTCGCTCGTTGTCGAGAAGAACTCCACGGTGGGTGGAGCCAGTGTCGTCTCCGGGGGGGTCATCTGGGTACCGAACAACCGGTTCATGCGGGAGCACGGGGTACCGGACGCTGAGGAATCCGGGTACACGTACATGCGCTCGTTGATCAAGACCTCGGGTCTGGCTACGAACGATTCACGCATTCGAGCCTTCCTTCGTCAAGGCCCGGAAACCCTCGACTTCGTTGCGAGCGAAGGGGTGCCACTCCAGATGTGTTTCGGGTACTCCGACTATGAGGATGACCAGCCGGGTGGGGTTCCGCTTGGTAGGGCGGTCGAGCCGCGAATCGTCGATGAGCGGTCGCTGGGTTCGTGGCGCTCTCGACTTCCCCGCCAGAGTGGCGTCATGCGCTTGGCGATCCAGGCTGCAGACGTACCCGACCTATCCCGCGTCGGCCGCACCTGGGCATCTCTGGTGACCGGGTTCCGCGTCGTGGCGCGCAGTGTGGGTTGGCGGCTCGTGGGCCGGCGGCCGGTAGCAGCCGGCAGGGCACTGGTCACAGCATTGCTGAAGGCTTACCTCGCGCGCGGTGGCGACGTGTGGATGGAAGCGACGTTGACGGACATTGTCGTAGTGGATGGACGGGCTGTCGGTCTGGTTGTCCACCATCAAGGTCGCTCCGTCCGCGTCAAGGCTCGGTGCGGCATAGTCCTCGCGGCAGGGGGTTTCGCGAAGAACATCGATCTGCGGCAAACATTCCAGCAGGGTCCCGTATCGACTGAATGGACCTCCGTCCCGGAAGGCGACACCGGAGATGCACTCCAGATCGCCATGCGGCTCGGCGCGATGACCGAAGCGCTCGACGACGCATGGTGGATGCCCTCCACGATATTGCCCGATGGTCGACCCCAGTTCCTGATCTCCGAGCGCGCGAAGCCACACTGCTTGATCGTTGACGCACATGCCCAGCGGTATTTCAACGAGGCCCAGTCCTACTCCCGCACCGGGCAAGAGATGTATCAGCACCATCGAGAGGTCGACTGCATCCCGAGCTGGTTCATCATGGACGCTCAGCACCGAGCCCGCTACTCATGGGGAACGCACCTCCCGCTTCACACCCCGAAGGAATGGCTCGACACCGGCTACTTCATCAAGGCGGACTCGCTCGAGGAACTTGCGCGCCTCATCGGTCTGGACCCTCGGCAACTTGGCTCGACCGTTGATCGCTTCAACTACTTCGCCGCTCGAGGGAAGGACGAGGACTTCGGCAAGGGTGAGCGTGCGTACGATCGGTGGTACGGCGATCCAAGAGTCCGCCCCAACCCGTGCCTCGGGACAGTGGAGAAGGCGCCTTTCTATGCGGTCAAGGTCTATCCCGGTGATGTCGGAACCGCGGGCGGACTCGTGACCGATGAGCGGGGCAGGGTCTTGACCAGCGCACACACTGCGATTCGAGGCCTTTATGCCTGTGGAACGTCGTCGGCGTCGGTCATGGGACATACCTATCCGGGACCTGGTGCGACCATCGCCCCGGCGATGGTCTTCGGTCGGGTCGCAGCCCTCGACGCGCTCGAATTCGAAGACCTCGCTCCGTCCACTCGAAGCCAGGCGGCGGGTGCTTCACGTTGACTAGATGATCGGAGTTCGCAAGACCCCGATCGACTCGATCTCGGCTTCCACCATGTCACCCGCGTGGAGCAGGACCGGCGGATCGCACTTGAATCCCACCCCGGAGGGAGTTCCGGTTGCAATCAGGTCCCCGGGTCGGAGCGTGAGCGTCTGAGTCACGTACGCGATCAAGTCAGGGATGGAGTGGATCATCTCCCCGGTGTTTCCGGTTTGTCTGACCTGCCCGTTGACGCGGAGTTCGAGATCAAGCTGAGGCCACCCATGGAACTCGTCCGCAGTCACGAGGACTGGGCCAAGTGGCCCGGAGGAATCGGCGTTCTTGCCGAGGGTCCACTGGGACGTATCGAACTGTCGGCCACGCGCACTGATGTCGTTGAAGACG
>JBILLS010000057.1:0-6848 GCA_044375955.1 Candidatus Nanopelagicales bacterium
CTGCCCGACTGAGGCCGTGCGCGTACGCGATGAGCGCGTCGACTGCAGGTTGCAGGATGGCATCCGTTGTTCTCGATAGATCCGGAGCCGCCATCAGGCGCATCGCGGCATGGAGGAGCGAGTCATAGGTGTCACACCCTTGGGAGAGGCGCTGGGCGATGACCAGTGCGGACTGTTGTGCTGCACCGGCTGCCGATGAGGGGCTGCGCGCCAACTGATCCAGAACCCGCAGGCGCTCCACCAGGAGGTCGAGAGCGGCACCGGCTTCCGCATCAGCGACCAGCACTTCCCGTGCGGCGTCCGGATGCAGTGACCCGATCTGCTTCGCAGCGGTGATCACGTCGAGGCGGATCCGCAGATACCGCTCGACCACGTCACAGCCCACCGCACCGCGTGGGAGTGCGGACGGAATCTGCGGCGCCGGTGGCGGGGAACCGATCCGGCTGCGGGAGCGGTACCCCCAGAGGGCTGCTCCCCCACCGATCCCGGTGAGTGCGATCCACCCGATCGGTGTGCCCACGAACGCACCGGCACTCACGATCTCGATGAGGGTGCAACCCGCACCGGCAGCGGCCGTGGACGACCCGAGGATGACCGCGCTCTGGGACCTTCTGACCCGCAGAGCGTGGGCGCGGCGCGTGCGCGCGCTGGCCTTGTTGACCGCCTTCGCCTGCCGCTGCAGGGCGCGACCGGAGCTTGTGGGCATCGCGTCCAGGGCCTGGCGGATGGCGTCGTAGGCCTCGAGGCCACGGGCGATCCCACGGTCCACCATCGCCGTGAAGTCAGGTTGGTTCCCCACGTAGATACCGTACGACGTATGCGCACTGTCGTGGCAATCGCAGCGATGGTGCTGCTGGCAGGGTGCTCGACGTCACCCGAGCCCATCCCGCCGAGTACTCCGGAGGCGACTCCCACTCCAGTCGACAACGGCCTGGCGCCCTTCTACCAGCAGGTGCCGGACTGGCGTGACTGCGGCGATGCCGAGTGCACGAAGGTCATCGTCCCCCTCGACTACGACGATCCGGCGGGCGAGACGATCGAGTTGTCGATGACACGCGTGCCAGCGCGGGGGGAGTCGGTCGGGTCTCTTTTCGTGAATCCGGGTGGACCAGGTGGGAGCGCGTTCGATTACGCGAAGGCGGCCGACTACATCGTCTCTCCCGTGATTCGCGAGGTGTACGACATCGTCGGAGTCGATCCCCGTGGTGTCGGTTTCAGTGCTCCGATCCGCTGCCTGACCGACGCCGAGACCGATCAATTCTCCGCGGCGGATGGAACGCCCGATGACTCGGCGGAGGAGCGCACTGTCATTGAAGACTCGACTGCTCTGGCGGAGAAATGCTCCGCGAATGCCGGGCCCTTACTCGATCACATGGCGACCGTGTATGCAGCCCGTGACCTCGACATCGCCCGCGCTGTCGTCCAGGATCCGGTTCTGAATTACCTGGGTAAGTCCTATGGGACTGCCCTCGGGGTCACGTATATGGCGCTATTCCCGGAGAACACGGGCCGCATGATCCTCGACGGTGTGCTCCCTGCTGATCTACCGAATGAGGAGGTCAGCAAAGGTCAGGCGGATGCCTTCGAAGTGGCGTTTCGCCACTTCGCCGACGAGTGCGCAAATGCGTCCAACTGTCCGTTCACTGGTGACGGAACTCAGGTGGCATCCCAGCTGCGTGATTTCCTTCGCGGATTGGACGGCAACCCGTTACCAACCTCGGATGGTCGACTCTTGACCGAGTCACTCGGGACCTTCGCGGTGCTGTCGTTTCTGTACTTTCCAGAGACCGACTATGCCAGGCTGCGCGATGCACTCGTGGTCGCGGTACGTGATGGTGATGGAACGAACCTGATCGCTCTTCTGGATGAACGGCGCAATCGATCGCCCGAGGGGGAGTACCTCGACAACTCCTCAGACGCCTTCTATGCCGTGACTTGCGCCGACCTCCCGTTTACGGGGTCTGATGCCGAGGTGCGGGCGCTTGCGCGTGAGTGGTCCGCGTCTGCGCCGACGTTCGGTCCGGCACTTGCCTGGGGTCTGCTGGTCTGCCGCGACTGGCCGGCCGTCGGAGACCCCGTGCCGGAGCTCGTCACGCCACGGACCGAGCCGTTGATCGTCGGCACCCGCTTCGATCCGGCCACCCCGGTGCAATGGGCCGAGCGGCTGCACGAACTGCTGCCGGGGTCGGGGCTGGTGATCTGGGAGAACCACAACCACACGGCGTACGGCGAGGGCTCCGAGTGCGTGGACGAGACTGTCGACGACTACCTCCTGCTCGGGGAACTACCCACCGCGCCCCGGCTCTGTAACTAGATACCCCTAGGGGGTATCATGTTCCCATGGCTGGTTACGCGACGGATAAGGACGACGTGCTCCGGCGCCTGCGCCGCGTCGAGGGCCAGGTGCGCGGCCTCCAGCGCATGGTGGAAGAGGACACCTACTGCATCGACGTCCTGACCCAGGTGTCTGCGGCGACGAAGGCACTGCAGTCGGTGGCCCTCGTCCTGCTCGAGGATCACCTCGGCCATTGCGTGGCGGATGCGATCGCCGAGGGTGGCGACGCGGCGGCGACGAAGATCGATGAGGCCTCCGCGGCGATCGCCCGGTTGGTGCGGAGCTGATCATGGGTCAGCAGGTTCTTCGTGTCACGGGTATGACGTGCGATCACTGCATCCGTGCGGTGACGCAGGAGTTGTCGGCCGTTCCAGGGGTGCTGCACGTGTCTGTGCACCTCGTGCCGGGGAGCGTCTCCGAGGTCACGGTCGACACGGACGATTCGGTGACCCCACGTGCCTTGGATTCAGCGATCGTCGAGGCCGGCTATGACATCGCCGACTGACCTGCGCACACTCGAACTCGATATCGAAGGGATGACGTGCGCGTCGTGCGCAATGCGAGTGGAACGGACACTCAATCGGATTCCCGGTGTTCAGGCGAATGTCAACTTCGCCACGGAACGCGCTGTGGTGCACCTGCCTCCCACAGTGTCTACGCAGGAGGCGATTGCGACTGTCGAGAAGACGGGCTACGGAGCCCGCGAGCATTCAGCGCACTCTGAATGGGGGATGGACACCCGGCTGACACGGCGCCGACTGCTCGTGAGCCTTGTACTGACGATCCCCATCGTGGTGATGGCGATGGTGATGCCGCTGCAGTTCCCAGGTTGGCAGTGGATCTCCCTGGTCCTCGCGATCCCTGTCGTGACCTGGTGTGCATGGCCTTTCCATCGCGCGACCTTGATCAACCTTCGCCATGGCGCACTCTCGATGGACACGTTGGTGTCACTCGGGATCACCGCCGCCTTCCTCTGGTCGCTCTACGCCTTGATCTGGGGCGGCGCCGGAGCTATCGGAATGACGATGTCATTCCACTTCTTTGGGTCCAGCGGAATGCCCGAGGTCTACTTCGAGGTCGCAGCCGCCGTGACCACCTTCCTCCTCCTTGGCCGCTATTGGGAGGCTCGTGCGAAGGATCGTGGCGGGCAAGCATTGCGCGAGCTCGCTCGACTGGGTGCACGTGAGGCAACCGTCATCACCGACGCCGGCGAGGAGCGCGTTGCCGCTGAGGTCCTCCGGGTCGGTGATCTCGTCCGGGTCAAGCCGGGGGAGAAGGTGCCCGCTGACGGGATCGTCCGCGCTGGTCATGCGGATGTCGACATGAGCTTCGTGACCGGCGAGTCACTCCCCGTGGATGTAGGGCCGGGAGACGGGGTGGTCGGTGCCTCGATCGTGGGTGCCGGATCGCTGGATGTCGAGCTCACTGCTGTGGGGGAGGCGACCCAGATCGCGCAGATGAGCAGGCTCCTGCACGATGCGCAGTCTCAGAAGGCTCCTGTGCAAAGGCTCGCGGATCGCATCAGTGCGGTCTTCGTTCCGATCGTCGTCGGTCTCGCGCTACTGACCCTGGCGGGATGGTTGATCGCTGGCGCCGATGCAAATGCGGCATTTACCGCGGCGATCGCGGTGCTGATCATCGCCTGTCCCTGTGCGCTGGGCCTGGCAACCCCGACCGCACTGCTCGTCGGTACTGGGCGAGGAGCACAACTGGGTATCCTCATCCGCGGCCCGCAGGTCCTTGAGGCAACCCGGCGCATCACCACCATCGTTCTGGACAAAACGGGAACGGTGACCGAAGGCCGCATGGTGGTGGACCGTGTTCACATCCTGGGTGACTTCGATGACACCCGGGTGCGGCTCTATGCAGCGTCGGTGGAGTCCCGCTCGGAGCACCCGGTCGCGCAGGCGATCGCAGCCCTCACGGAGGAACATCGTCCGGTACTCGACTTCGCAGTGTCAGCGGGCGGCGGCGTCCGTGGCGTCATCGATGGACGGGTGGTCATGGTTGGCAAGCCTGGCTGGCTCGCGGAGCAGGGCATCATCGTGCGGGATCTGCCCGAGGGGGGCGATGCCACGCGAGTGGGTGTCTCGATCGAAGGTCAGGTTGCCGCCATCATCGAGGTGGCCGATCGTCCGCGGGCCGACAGTGCCCGCGCGGTGGCAGCCCTGCGTGCGCTCGGCCTCACTTCCATATTGCTGACCGGTGATCGGATTCGTACCGCGGAGGTCATCGCCGACGAGGTGGGAATCGGCACGGTCATCGCCGACGCAACACCCGACGCAAAACTGGCAGCCATAGTTGAGTTACAGAGTCAGGGTCAGGTGGTCGCCATGGCCGGTGATGGAATCAATGACGCCATCGGTCTGGCCCAGGCAGATCTCGGGATCGCCATGGGCAGCGGCACCGACCTTGCTCGCGAGGCGAGCGACATCACCGTGATGCGCCCGTCCCTCATGGGCGTTGTGGATGCGATCCGCCTATCGCGGCGGACCCTCGCGATCATCAAGGGAAACCTCTTCTGGGCATTCGCCTACAACGTCGCCGCAATTCCCCTGGCGATGGCCGGACTCCTGAACCCGATGATCGCCGGGGCTGCTATGGCCTTCTCGTCCGTCTTCGTCCTCACCAACAGCCTGCGCCTGCGGAGCTTCGCGCCCACCCCCTGAATCTCAGACGTCAGGAACTAGTGAGATCCCACATATGTTCGGACTCGTAGTAGATGTGATCGGCCAATTCCGCCTGAGTTGCTCGCGGAAGCGCGTCGAACCCACCGAGAACACGTGCGTCACAAGCAAGTCTTCGAGCCCTGTGGTCACTGACTCCGCCGCCATACCTGCCCACATACATGCCGCCATGTGGGCACAACCCTCCCGCGGATCCGCCTGACGTCCAGCCGGGTGCGGCACGCGCGATGGGTAGACTCCCCCGGCTGCCGAAAAGGCTGCGCCGCCTTAGCTCAGGGGTAGAGCAACGCACTCGTAATGCGTAGGTCCGGGGTTCAAATCCCCGAGGCGGCTCCAAGAAAAATCCCCCGAATGAATGGGGGATTTGTGCTGAGCAAGACGAATGGGATCAGTCCACTGCAACCCTCAGAGGAACCACTGAGGAACCATTCTGGGTAGAGGCGCCCTGAGAAGCAGCCAGATCCATCCAATCTGCAAGGGCGTCCAAATCGTCACCGAAGAGACCGCCGTATGTGTCGAGCGTGAGTCGGATATCCGACACGTGCGCTCCCGGAGAGACCTACGCGTGCACCCGAGAGAGCGCGGCTGTGCGGGGCGGCGTAGCGTCCGCGCCGTGACGTCGGTTCCCATCCAGACATTGGTGTCCCCCTCCATCTGGCACGCCCTACAGGAGCGGTCTCGCACGAGTGGTCAGAGCATCTCCCAAATCGTGCAGATGGCCCTTGCCGATTCGCTGGATATCCAGCACGACGCGATCTTCCAGGTTTCGACGTCGGGCGCCATCGTTCAAGGCCTCTACCAAGGGTGTGTCTCCATCGCTGAGCTCCGCCGTCACGGTGATCTGGGGATCGGGACGTTCGAGGACCTCGATGGCGAGATGATTCTTATCGACGGACGGTGCTACCAGGCGAGATCCGATGGCGTCGTCGTGGAGGCTCCGGACGAGGCGCTCACTCCCTTCGCCTGTGTGGTCCATTTCGCACCGGACAGCATCGCCGACGTCACAGACGTCACCTCGTTCGCAGATCTCACGGCGAGGATTGATCGCCTGCGCACATCGAGGAACGGCATGGTGTCCTTGCGCATCACCGGACGCTTCTCTCGCATGCTCGTCCGAGCAGCCTGTCGGACGGAGCCGGGAATGGATCTAGTGGAGGCCACCGCGCGCCAAAGCCTCTTCGAATTCGTGGATGTTCCCGGAACGATCGTCGGCTTCTGGAGCCCTGAGTACACCCAAGCCATCTCGATTGCCGGGTACCACTTCCACTTCATTAGTGACGATCGCGCCATGGGAGGGCATGTGCTCGACCTCGCAGCATCGTCGCTCCACGTCGAGGTCAATGACGTCAACGACGTACGCCTCGCGATTCCCGAGACGGATGCTTTTCTCGAGGCGGATTTCAATCGCGACCACAGTGAAGCCCTCGACATCGCCCAGAGGCAGGTGCGGGGGCAGTAGCGTGGGGGACCGCTGAGGTGGTGGCTCACGTCGGGGGTCACGGTGGACAGCGATCCGTTGGTCACCTTCCGTGTGAATCTCGTGTGGCGGACCGAGGTGTTGCGGGGGCGCGGGGCTTGGACGCGGGCACGGAACGTTGTGCAGGAGGATCGCAATGACCACGATCCCCGAGGCGGCTCCGAAGATGTGTGGACTTGCGGCGGAGGAGCATGACCCGGTAATCCGGAAAGCTTGATCCTGACCCGGCTTCACAGACTTGCTGGTGAGGTGACCAGGTCTCGGGCTTATAGGGCGACTCTTCTTCCAAGTTTTAAATATTATAGAATTTCTATATGGCAGCTGTTGTTAGGAAAATGAATTTTGCGGC
>JBILLS010000059.1:0-6429 GCA_044375955.1 Candidatus Nanopelagicales bacterium
GGTTAAGGAACTCGGCAAAATGCCCCCGTAACTTCGGGAGAAGGGGGGCCGTTGCTGGTGATGGGACTTGCTCCCTGAGCTGGTGATGGCCGCAGAGACCAGGCTGAAGCGACTGTTTACTAAAAACACAGGTCCATGCAAAGTCGCAAGACGACGTATATGGACTGACGCCTGCCCGGTGCTGGAACGTTAAGGGGACCGGTTAGCACTTCGGTGCGAAGCTGAGAACTTAAGCGCCAGTAAACGGCGGTGGTAACTATAACCATCCTAAGGTAGCGAAATTCCTTGTCGGGTAAGTTCCGACCTGCACGAATGGCGTAACGACTTCAGCGCTGTCTCAACCGCAGACTCGGCGAAATTGCACTACGAGTAAAGATGCTCGTTACGCGTGGCAGGACGGAAAGACCCCGGGACCTTTACTACAGCTTGGTATTGGTGGTCGATTCGATTTGTGTAGGATAGGTGGGAGACTGTGAAGCCCGGACGCCAGTTCGGGTGGAGTCATCGTTGAAATACCACTCTGATCGTATTGGCTGTCTAACCTCGATCCGTGATCCGGATTAGGGACAGTGCCTGGTGGGTAGTTTAACTGGGGCGGTTGCCTCCCAAAATGTAACGGAGGCGCTCAAAGGTTCCCTCAGCCTGGTTGGCAATCAGGTGTCGAGTGCAAGTACACAAGGGAGCTTGACTGTGAGACTGACAGGTCGAGCAGGGACGAAAGTCGGAACTAGTGATCCGGCGCCGGCAAGTGGAAGCGGCGTCGCTCAACGGATAAAAGGTACCCCGGGGATAACAGGCTGATCTTGCCCAAGAGTCCATATCGACGGCATGGTTTGGCACCTCGATGTCGGCTCGTCGCATCCTGGGGCTGGAGTGGGTCCCAAGGGTTGGGCTGTTCGCCCATTAAAGCGGTACGCGAGCTGGGTTTAGAACGTCGTGAGACAGTTCGGTCCCTATCCGCCACGCGCGTAAGAGTCTTGAGGAGACCTGTCCCTAGTACGAGAGGACCGGGACGGACTGACCTCTGGTGTGCCAGTTGTCCTGCCAAGGGCACGGCTGGTTAGCTACGTCGGGAAGGGATAACCGCTGAAAGCATCTAAGCGGGAAACCCGCTCCAAGATTAGGGCTCTCACAGGGTTAACCTGGTAAGGACCCCAGCTAGACGACTGGGTTGATAGGCCGGATGTGGAAGCACAGCAATGTGTGGAGCTGACCGGTACTAATAGTCCGAGGGCTTGCCTTTTAACTTCACTCGCGTCCACTGTGCGGTTCCCGAGATTCGGTCGGGAACCCGATTGACATCTCCATAGCGTTTCGGCGGCCATGGCGAGAGGGAAACGCCCGGCTCCATTCCGAACCCGGAAGCTAAGCCTCTCAGCGCCGATGGTACTGCGCGGGTGACTGCGTGGGAGAGTAGGACGCCGCCGGACATTCTTTCGACACGGGCCACCTTCGGGTGGCCCGTGTCATTTGACGCATGGAAGGCTGACCGCATGCCACCACGTCCCGCGGGCCCACGTCGAGCCGGCACTTCCGGAACCGGAAAGACGGGCCCACGCAAGCCGGGTCCACGCAAGCCGGGTCCACGCAAGCCTGGGCCGCGTAATGCAGGTCCGGCGAAACCGCGTACGCGCCGTGAGGAGCCGGTACGTGCGCCCCGTGGCCCGCGAATCCCGGACGAGGCGGACTTCGACGATCTCGATCCCGCAGTGGCCAACGAGCTTCGGACACTGCCCGATGATCTGCGTGAGCGCGTGGGGCGCCTTCTCGTCGCCGCGGACCTCGCTGTGGCAGATGGCGACGAAACGAAGGCACGTGAGTTCACCGCGGAGGCGAAGCGACTGGCGGGCCGGGTCGCCTGCGTTCGTGAGGCGTATGCGATCACGAGTTATCTGAGCGCCGACTATGCCGAGGCGCTGGCCGAATTGCGAGCAGTGCGGCGTATGCGGGGAGGGGACGAGTTCGTCCCCATGATGGCCGACTGTGAGCGGGCGCTCGGGAAACCTGAAAAAGCATTGGAATTACTACGCGGAATCCCGCTCAGTGGCCTGGATCCTGCGACGCGCGCGGAGTTGTTGATCGTCATGGCAGGTGCACGTGCCGACATGGGGCAGGTGGATGCGGCGCTCGTGACACTCGAGACCCCGGATCTCACGGGATGTCCGGACGGTGCGGCGCGGGCGCGCATGCAGTTCGCGTACGCCGATCTCTGGGAACGCGCAGGTGATCACGCGAAGGCGCGGGAGTGGTTCACGTCCGCGGTGAAGTCCGACCCGGAGGATGTCATCGGGGCTGCTGAGCGTCTGGGGTAGTGCGCTCGAGCCAATGCCAGATGCCCGCGACCTGGGCCATGGTGCTCGACAGCTCCTCGAAGCTCTCCACCCGGTAAGGGTCAGAGTGGAAGGCCGCACGTCGTTGTCGGTCCTTCTCCTTGACCCGCTCCACAGCGTGTTCCAGGTCTAATCCGCCACGGAATGCCTCGGTGACCTGCTCAACCCAGTAGTGCAATTCCGCCTCGGACTCCGCCAACGTGTCGGCAACAGATGTCACGGGCCCGAAGTGACTGAACAGCAAGCGCGTGGGCTTGGTTGCGCGCATGGCGGCGAGTGACACCAGGGCGAGATCCAGATCGAAGTCGGGGGGTGGTGTCGCGGGTCGCACATCCGCCGTCTCCGGCACGTATACCCCGGCGGCGTCACCCGTATAGAGGTCACCGGTCGCGGAATCGACGAGACCGATGTGGTGCTTGGCGTGACCGGGGTTATGGAACGCCTCCAGGGCGCGCCCGTCACCGAGGTCGATGCTCCCGGTCTCCCCGATGATGTCGAGACGCGCGGCGTCGGTGGGGAGCAGTTCACCGAACAGATCGTCCATCTTGGGTCCGAAGACTCTGCGTGCACTTGCCACGAGTCGCGAGGGGTCCACGAGGTGCCGGGCGCCGGACTCGTGGACGGCGACCCTGGCATTCGGGAACGCGCGGGCGAGGTCACCGACCCCACCCGCGTGGTCGAGGTGGATATGTGTGACCACGATGGTGGCCAGGTCCTCGGGACCCACGCCGAGTTCGCCGAGTGCGCGGATCACCTCGGGTGCCGAGGTCGCGGTGCCGGTTTCGACGAGGCACGGACGCGAGGAGGCGATGAGGTAGCTCGACGTGATGCCGGTGTACCCGCCCATCATCGTGTCGATCGACCACACGTCGGATCCGAGTGACTCCGGCGATGTGTCCATGGGGGCATTGTCCACAGGTCGGTCACGGGTGCGCAGTCGTCCCGGGATTTCGCGCGGGTCTCGCGGCCAGGGTCGAGGGGGATGAGGCTGTGGCTATGAATCAGGTTGAGTTGGTTGGGCGCATCGGGTCTCGGGTCGAGGATCGGGAACTTCCCAGTGGAGACGTCATCACCACATTCAGTGTGACCGTGGACCGGGCACGGGAAGTCGCAGTGGATCGGGCGAGCAGGATCCGCGTGGACGTCATCGCCTGCGTGGCGAACGGCCGCCGGATGGCAGCGCGGGTTCACCGGCTCGAGCCGGGACAGTCCGTCCGGGTGCGCGGGGTGCTTCGCCGACGCTTCTGGCGAGGTGGAAGCGGTCTGCAGAGCAGCACCGAGGTGCACGTGCTCGAGTTGCACGTTGGCGGGTGACACCATGGGGCCATGGCGGTCACAGGCGAGCCGGGGGGCACACCGTACGACTGGTACATGCGTGCGACCGAACTTCTCGATTCCGGCAACCCGGATGCCGCGATCGTGCTGCTCGAATGGGTGCTTGCCGAGGACGACTCAAGTGCGGTGCTCGAGGCCTACGGACGAGCACTTTTCGACTCGCGCCGTTACGCCGAGGCGGTCGACGTGCTGACCCGATTGGTCGAACGTTGTCCGGATACCGACTACGGCCACTACGCCCTCGGCCTGTCACTCTGGCGCCTCCAGAGATTCCTGGGAGCACGTGATCACCTCGCCATGGCATTCGTCATGCGACCGGAGCGTGCGGACTACGGCTCGGCGCTGTCCCAGGTGAAGGCGACCTTGCGCGCGCGCATCGAAGGCGGCCTTCCCCTGGAAGGTCCGGTGGAGACCGGCCGCGCGTCATGAGTCTCGTCGACTCCTACGACACAGTCCTGTTCGATCTCGATGGCGTGATCTACCGCGGGCCACGTGCCCTCCCCGGGGTGCCCGAGATCATCGCCGACGTTGAAGCACGCGGTGTGCGCTGCGTCTATGTCACGAATAACGCTTCCCGAACGCCGGCTGCCGTCGCGGCACACCTCCGCGATCTCGGGATTCCGTGTACCGACGAGCAAGTCGTGACCTCCCCGCAAGCGGCCGTGCAGATACTCGCCGGTGTATGTGCAGAGGGTGCGCAGATCTTCGTCGTCGGAGGGACGGGTATCGAGGACGCGCTTCGCGACGCGGGGTTCGTGCCCACCCGGAACCCGGGAGACGGTCCCGTCGCCGTGGTGCAGGGCTTCGCCCCCGACGTCGGGTGGCGTGACCTGGCGATGGCGTCGTACCTGATCGAGTCGGGGTGTCTCTGGGTGGCGACCAACCTGGATCTCACCTTTCCCACCGAGCACGGGGTGGCACCCGGAAACGGCTCGTTGGTCGCTGCGGTCGCGAACGCGGTGGGTCGACAGCCCGATCACGTCGCCGGCAAGCCCGAACCAGCCCTCCTCCAGACCGCGATGAACCGCGTCGGCGCGCATCGCGCGCTCATGGTGGGGGACCGGCTCGACACGGACATCGCGGGCGCCCATCGGGTGGGTATCGACTCCCTCTACGTGGCGACCGGGGTGCACTCCCTGATCGATGTGTGCGCGGCGGGGCCGGGGTCGCGACCGACCTTCCTGGGATCCGATCTCGGGGCACTGGTCCAGGCCCCGGCAACCGAGGTCTCCGTGGTGGATGGAACCTGGGAGACGGACGGGCGGATTCCGCCCGAGCGTGCGTGGGATGTGGCGGCGGCCCTCGCCCGGGAGTGCTGGCGGGTCCAGGACGAGTCGGGCGCCATCGACGTGTCCGACGTGGTGGAGCGGTGGAGTCGGCGGTTCCCCGGCGCCTTGCCGCACGCGGCGATCTCCACCGTCGGGCACTAGGTTTGTCGGAGTCAGGAGGCAACCGTGATCGATTCGCTACGCACCTACGTCACCCTGGTGACCGGAGTCACCGAGGCCACCGCCGCCAAGGCGAAGGAGGTGGCCAGCGGTCTGCTGGACCAGGGTTTCGCGCGCTTCGCCGGCACCGAATCCGTCCAGGCCCTCGCCGATGATGTCCTGAGCGCCTCCGAGGCGAACCGGGCGAAGTTGGTCGAACTGATCCGTTCCGAGATCGACAAGGCCGCCGCGCGGATGGGCTTCGTCCGCGAGGACGAATTGGCCGCGCTGCGCGCTCGGGTGGAGCGTCTCGAGCGCGGATCCACCGAGACTGCGGCACCGGAGGCACCGACCGCACCCAAGAAGCGCAAGGTCGTCGTCGAGGAGGGCGCATGACACCCGAGGACGCCCACCCGTCGATCCAGGATGAGGAGATCCTCGTGTTGGAGGACGTCCCCGATCCCGATCTGATCCTTCCCGTCTGGGAACCAACCGGTGTCACGGCCGTCGATGTCGCCCTCGAGAGATTGAGCGTCATCGCCGATGCCGGCCTCAGCGAGCATCCGGAGGTATTCGGATCCATCCACGCCGATCTCCGCCACGTCCTCGGTGACCTGGACTCTGACAAAACGTGACCGTCACCATGCGACGCCGTCTCGATGCCGAACTCGTGCGCCGAGGGCTTGCGAGGTCGCGTGACCATGCACGTGACCTGATCGAGTCTGGTTCCGTGCGGGTGCAGGGCACTGAATCGACGAAGGTCGGTCGCCAGGTCGAAGAATCCGTGTCGATCACGGTGCGGAATCCGGACGAGTCCACGTGGGTCTCCCGGGGGGCGCACAAGCTGCAGGGCGCCCTCCGCGCCTTCCCCGATCTGGATGTGCGCGGCAGGAAAGCGCTGGATGCCGGTGCGTCCACGGGTGGATTCACCCAGGTCCTCCTGGCCGAGGGTGTCCGCGAGGTCCTCGCCGTCGACGTCGGGTACGGGCAGCTTGCCTGGGAGTTGCGCACCGATCCGCGGGTCCACGTGCGGGAACGCTGCAACGTCCGCAACCTCGTCGCAGCCGACCTTCCCTACGCACCGGATCTCATCGTGGCCGACCTGTCCTTCATCTCGTTGCGCACCGTGATCGGGCCGCTGATCGAAATCGCTGCGGCGCAGTGCGACTTCCTTCTCATGGTCAAGCCCCAGTTCGAAGTCGGACGCGAGGCAGTCGGACAGGGTGTCGTGACCGATCCGGCCCTGCATGCCTCCGCGGTGCGCGGTGTCATCGACGCATGCCAAGGGCTGTCGCTACGCGGAGTCGCGGCCAGTGTGCTGCCCGGGCCGAAAGGAA
>JBILLS010000060.1:0-6290 GCA_044375955.1 Candidatus Nanopelagicales bacterium
ACCCTCGTAGGTGAGCGGCCCGGATGCCACAGTCAGGCCGACTTCGCCGCCCGGAAACCCGCGTCGAGGTCGGCGAGAATGTCGTCGAGTCCCTCGATGCCGACGGCCAGGCGGACCAGCCCGGGGGTGACTCCCGCTGCCAACTGCTCCTCGGGTGTCAGCTGCGAGTGCGTGGTCGACGCCGGGTGGATGACCAGGCTCCGGACATCCCCGATGTTGGCGACGTGGCTATGGAGTTCCAGAGCTTCGACGAACTTTTGGCCCGCCTCGACACCCCCCTTGATCTCGAAGGAGAGCACCCCACCGGTACCGAGCGGCGCATACTTCCGGCCGAGCTCGTACCACGGGCTGCTCGACAACCCTGCGTAGTTCACTGACAGGACTTCATCGCGACCCTGGAGCCACTGTGCGACCGCCAGAGCATTCTCCGTGTGCCGCTGAACGCGCAGGGACAGCGTCTCGAGTCCCTGGGAGATCAGGAAGGCGTTGAAGGGTGCAACGGCTGCCCCCAGATCACGGAGAAGTTGCACACGCGCTTTCAGGATGTAGGAGAGGTTCACTCCGAATACACCGTTGACGCCGAGGTCGCGGGCGTATACGAGTCCGTGATAGCTCGGGTCGGGCTCGTTGAAGTTGGGGAATCGCTCCGGATTCTGCCCGTAGTCGAATGTGCCACCATCGACGATGACACCTGCGATCGCGGTCCCGTGACCACCGAGGTACTTCGTGGCCGAGTGGACCACGACATCTGCCCCCCATTCGAGCGGACGGATCAGGTACGGGGTGGCCACCGTGTTGTCGACGATCAGCGGGACCCCGACCTCGTGCGCGACGCCCGCGACACCCTCGATGTCGAGGATGTCGTTCTTCGGATTCGAGATGGTCTCTCCAAAGAAGGCCTTGGTGTTCGGCTGTACCGCGCGGCGCCACGAGTCGAGATCATCCGGATCCTCGACGAACGTGACATGGATCCCGAGCTTGGGGAGCGTGTAGTGGAACAGGTTGTACGTCCCGCCGTACAGGCTCGGGCTAGAAACGATGTGATCGCCCGACTCCGCCACGTTGAGGATTGCCAGAGTCTCGGCCGCCTGCCCACTGCTGACGAGCAGGCCTCCCACCCCGCCCTCGAGGGCCGCAATGCGGTCTTCGACGACGGCCTGGGTCGGATTCATGATGCGGGTGTAGATATTTCCGAGTTCCTTCAAGGCGAACAGGTTCGCCGCGTGCGTCGTGTCGTTGAAGGTGTACGACGTCGTCTGGTAGATCGGCAGTGCACGAGCGTTCGTGGTGCCGTCGGGCGACTGGCCCGCGTGGATCTGCTTGGTGTCGAAAGACCAACCGTTGCTCATGATGACTCCCTACGTATGTGACATGGAAATGGAGAGATGGACACTGGAAAAAGCGAGCTGGGACGGGAACTACCTACATCGATGGCACATGCAGACCTCGCAACCTCCGGGGCCTTGCCCTGTGCAAGGCCGCGCTTGCCCCTACGGGGCCTGGTCTCCACCGGAGCACCCCACCGCGGTTGGAGGGTTGCCGCTCAGCCAGCCGGGGCTTGTCGCTGAGGCTCTTAACCTGTTTCCAGGATATACAGAGATTCCGAGGGAGCGCAAACCCGACCCCGGCGACAGTCTTCATAGGGGGTGTTCCTCATCATGTCCACCCAGCGATGTGGCGGCAACGCGGACCTCAGTGCGGCGTCGAGCATGTGCCCCAGGATGTGGTCCGGGGCGTCGGCGAGGACCCGCTCCAGAACCACGGAGGCTCGATAACCGTCCCCCGCCACCCAGAACGCCATGGCGGCCGTGATGGCAACTTCCCCGGTCGCCCTGCGGTCGACGCGGCGCAAGAGAGTTGCCAAACGGAGCCCGAGAGCCCGCGCCCGATCCGGCTCCGCGCAGGCATGCCACAGGACGCAGTCGCGAACCCGCACATCCTGCAGCCCACGCACGAACTGACGCATCTCCGCCTGCGACCACTGCTCGGCACCCGGACACGAACCTTCAACAAGACTCGTGATGACGGTGTCGGTCTGGCACCGGTCGGTCAGGGCTCGTGCACGTCGGATCAGGGGCACATCGGGTGTCGGCGTGACCTGGAAGTCCGAGCGCAGCGGCGCCTGCCAGCCCAACGCCTCTGGCAGGGACCGGATCCCGCCAAAGGGGAAGCCATCCAAGTACCACGTGCGCCCGTCTGTTGCGATGGTCGCCACGATGGGGATGCCCAAGTCCGCCAGAGCAACGTGGATGCCGTCAACGAGGTCATCCGCGGGCGCTTCCTCAGCGACCCAGATATCGAGGACAGCCTCTGCCGATACTCGGGAAGCAATGCTGGCGAGTGCCGGGGCCCAGCCTTCATCGCCGCAGATCGGCACATCGGAGCGTTGTGCGAGCACCACGGAGCCCGACCTGATCCACAGGATCACTAGGGAGTTCTCGGGCGCGAAGCCGAGTATTCGAGGCACGGCGGTGACAGCGCTCTCCGGCCCGACGATCGTGATCGTTTCCATCACGACAGCCTGGGACGACCTGGGGGCGAGGAATAGATCCGAAGTCGAGCCCGGGATGAAGGAGCCCCTGGGGACAACATTTAAAACACGAAGACCCGGTCGCCGAAGGCTTCCCCTCCCGCGACGACCGGGCGTTCCCGACTCTAGTGCGAGCCTCCGGAGGCGTCCCCACCGACACGCCCGCCGACCGACGCGAGCACCTGTCCGGCCTTCCGGTACCAGAGCACGATCGCGATGATGCCGATGATGATCTGCGGGATGTAGGACGTTGCACGCCAGACGAGATCCGCAGCCGTGGCATCACCGTTGGAGACGCCGAAGCTCACCATGAGTGCGATCATCGCGGCGTCGACCGTCCCTAAACCCCCGGGAGTGATGGGGACCATCAACCCGAGCTGGCTGATGGCGAACGCGGCGAAAACCACAAGGATCGAGGTCTGCGTGCCGTCCTGAGCCTCGACCCCTCGCAGCGCCACGTACAGGATCAGGAACTGCGTGAGCGAGACGGCGAGCTGTGCCCCGGTGATCCACGCCCAACGACTCTTGAGGAGCCCGTACATATCGCCCCGGAATTTTGTGATGGGACCCACGAGATCGACCGTCGCCAGGGCCTTGATCCTGCCCCGGAAGGGCTTCAGTAATGAGTTACCAAACCTCCCCACAGCCGTTGCCAACCGCTCGGAGCGCATGACGAGGACGAACAGGGTCACGGCCCCAATGAGAATCGCAAGGCCGAGAACTGCGATGCCGGTGTGCGTCTGATTGCCCTGCCCGGAAGCGGTCAGCGCGACGACCCCGAGGATCGGCAGGCCCAGGGTTACGAAGGTGCTCCAGAGCCCCACGGCCGTAATTGCTGCCGTCGCCGACGTGGGGGTGATGCGAAAGGACGTCAGCATCCCGAATTGCACGGCCAGGCCTACCGCTCCGCCGCCGGGAATACCGTTACTGATCGCGAACGCGGCCTGGTTCGTCTGCTGGGCCCGCCAGAACTTGAGGCCCGGGGCTGCCGCCATGAACGGCAACCCGTAGGCAAGCAGATACAGCACGACGCTGGCGCCGATCAGAATGATTGAGAGGGTGCTCATTCCACGAAGCGCAGCTGCAGCATCCGAGTAGCTTCCGATCTGCGGGATGACCTTCCAGAAGATCAGGATGATGAACGCGATACCGATCACACCGAGGATGATCGACTTTTTCTTGTCGAGGGTCGCTGTCGGTGCCTTCACCTGCTCAGGTCCAGTTGTCACGTTGCGAGGATGCCATACCTGGCACGGGGGGGTGCTGCGAATCCACGGACACCCTTTCGGCAGTATCTGCTCCATGCGATTGGACCACGTCTCGTACGCCTGCACACCCGGGGAGATCGGTGACGTGGTCCAGCGAATCGGGTCGGACTTGGCCGTGACCTTCGTCGATGGTGGCCGCCACCCGTCCTTCGGAACGCGCAACTTCACGGCAGCCCTCGGGGCCGGGTGTTACATCGAAGTGGTCAGCGCCCTCGACCATCCCGCGGCACTCAAGGCGCCCTTCGGACAGGCAGTCCACGGACGTGCGGAATCCGGGGGTGGCTGGCTCAGTTGGGTCGTCGCAGTCGCTGACATCAGCGGGATCGAGTCACGCCTGGGTCGAGCCGCATCACCCGGACGACGCGTCCGGCCGGATGGCTCGGAGCTGCGGTGGAAGCAGATCGGGGTACTCGACACCATGGACGACCCGGTGCTCCCTTTCTACGTGCAATGGGAGTCCCCGCAGACTGAACACCCCTCGGCGCGGGGCGGAGCCGTCTCGATAGCCGGACTCGTGTTGTCGGGAGATCCTGAAACATTGAGTTCGCTGCCGGAACCACTCGGTGACCTTGTGAACATCCAGTGGGTTGACGAGGAGTTTCCGGGCATCACGACAATCTTGTTCGATACACCCCATGGTCGAGTGAGCATCGACTAACCTCCCCCCACCGCTGAAGAAAGGTCCGATGAGCTCCTCCGACGATGTCCCGCAGACCCTGAGAACCCTGGCCGGGTACACCTGGCGGATCCTCGTACTCCTCGCCGGTTTCGCGGTCCTCGTCATCGCAATGGGACGAATATTCCCCGTCGTCTTCGCACTGTTCTTCGCCATGCTGGTCACCGCATGGACTCAGCCGGTCATGAAACTCTTCCAGCGATTTCTGCCGAAGATCATCTCGATGATACTCGCGCTGCTCGTCATCATCTCGGCGATCGCGACGATCCTCTACATCGTTGTCACATCCACAATTGCTGAAGGACCCAAATTCGTCAGCAGTCTGCAATCGGGATTCAAGGAGATCACGACGTGGTTGCAGGAGGGGCCTCTGAAGTTGTCTGACTCAGCCCTCACCAATGTGATTTCCCAAGCCCAGAACGTCGGGACAAGCGTGGCGAAGGGTTTGCTCGGTGACGCCATGGGTGCGCTCGGTTCGATCGGAACACTTGTCATCGCGGGGTCGGTCTTCATTTTCGGGGTGATCTTCTTCCTCCTCACTCCGAAGCAGATCTGGAATTGGCTGATCAGCTGGACGCCCAAGGCTCTGCAGACCCCGGTCAACACCTCGGGGTATCTCGCATGGGATTCCATCTCCGGCTATACCCGTGGCATCGTCATCGTCGCACTTGCGGACGCCACACTCGTGTTCATCGGGTTATCCATCATGCAAGTGCCCCTCGCGCCGGCGCTGGCCGCCGTTGTCTTCCTCGGGGCTTTCATCCCCGTCATCGGTGCGCCCGTGGCGACGTTCTTCGCCGCTGTGGTCGCACTGGCCGAGCGCGGACCCCTCATCGCCCTTCTCGTGATCGGGCTCACGGTGGTCGTTGGCTCCTTCGATGGCGACGTGCTGCAACCTCTCGTGATGGGCAAGGCCGTGAACCTGCACCCCCTCGCGATCGTCTTCGCGATCGCCGCTGGAGGAATCGCACTCGGGATCGTGGGCGCCCTCATCGCGGTCCCCATTGCCGGAGCCCTCTACAGCGTCGCCAAGTACCTCACGGGACGGGACCCCGACCATCCCTACCCAGGTCCACCACCGGTCCTCACCTCGAGCGCGGGAGCGTAGATGGCGATACCGACCCTGACCATGAACGATGGACGCACCATCCCCCAGATCGGGTTGGGCGTCTGGCAGGTGCCTGATGACGTAGCGACAGACGCGTGCCTGACAGCCCTCGAATGTGGCTACCGCCACATCGACACGGCCGCCCTGTACTACAACGAGGAGGGTGTCGGTCGAGCCATCGCCGCCTGCGGCATCCCCCGGTCTGAGCTCTTCATCACCACGAAGGTCTGGAACACGGATCAGGGCTACGACGCCACCATGCGAGCCTTCGATCTGAGTCTCTCCAAGCTGGGCCTGGACTACGTCGACCTCTTCCTCATCCACTGGCCCACGCCGGCCCGAGATCTCTACGCCGACACGTGGCGGGCGTTGATCGCCCTACGTGAGTCCGGGCGGTCGGTGTCGATCGGTGTGTCCAATTTCCACGAGGCTCATATCCGTCGGATCGTCGATGAGACCGGCGTCGTGCCTGCCATCAATCAAATCGAGCTACATCCGTGGCTGCCGCAGCGGGCCGTCCGTGCCATCGATGAAGAGTTCGGGATCCTCACGGAAGGCTGGAGCCCGCTCGGATCAGGCCGCCTCATCGATGACCCCACCCTGATCCGGATCGCCGAGCGCCATGGCGTCACCACGGCCCAGGTCATGATCCGGTGGCAGCTCCAGTTGGGCAATGTGGTCCTTCCCAAGTCCGTGACGCCCGACCGA
>JBILLS010000003.1:0-69442 GCA_044375955.1 Candidatus Nanopelagicales bacterium
GATCGAGACCCGGGAGATTGCCGCCGAGGCCGGGTTCTCCAAGGCGACGCTGAGCGGCGTCCTCACCACCCTGGAGGGGCGGGGCCTGGTCACCCGCAGCCGGGACAAGTCCGATGGACGTCTGGTCCTGGTCGAACTCACCCCGTCCGGAAGGCGCCTCATGAAGCGGTTGTTCCCGGAGTTCAACACCGAGGAGCGCCACGTGTCCCGCCACCTGGACCGGTCCCGGAAGCAGCAGGCCGCCTCGGTGCTGCGCGACCTGATCCGCGCCGTGGAACAGGACGAGGACGTCCGGCCCGGGCGCCGTCGGGCCTAGTTGCCAACCGGGTGACGGGAGCCCGATAATCCGTTAGGGTCCAAACGGTTTCCATCGACGTATGAGGACGGGCATGAGCACCATCACGATCGCCGGGGTCGAGGTCGACACCCGCCACTGCATCGGCGGTCGGCGAGTCGCGTCCCCGGAGACCTTCACCGACGTCTCCCCGGTCGATGGCGCCGTCCTCGGGGAGATCAGCCGAGGGGGAACAGCCGAAGCCGATGCAGCGGTTGCCGCCGCCAAGGCCGCATTCCCCGCCTGGGCGCGGTTGAGTCCGCGGGAGCGTGGCGCGATCCTCCACGCCGTCGCCGACAACGTCGAGGCGCACATCGAGCAGCTCGCGAACATCGAGACCCTCGATAACGGGTCCCTGCTGCGCTCACATCTGCGCGGAGTCATGCCACGTGTCGTGATGAACATCCGATTCTTCGCTGATTACGCGATCAACGACTTGCACCACCCCGTGTGGGAGACCCGCGGACATGAGAACCATGTCTCGTGGGATCCCTCGGGACCCACGGTGATCATCACACCCTGGAACGCGCCCCTGATGCTCGCCACGTGGCGCATCGGGCCTGCACTCGCGTCGGGTGACACCGTGGTGCTCAAACCACCGGAGTGGGCACCTCTGACTGCGTCGTACTTCGCCGACCTCGCGCACGAGGCGGGTCTTCCCGCGGGTGTGTTCAACGTCGTGCAGGGGTTCGGTCCCGAGGCTGGGGCACCCCTCACCCTCAATCCCGACGTCGCACGCATCTGTTTCACCGGTTCCGTTCCGACGGCGAAAGTCATTGCGCGCAATGCGGCGGAGAACCTGATCCCCTGCTCCTTCGAGCTCGGCGGCAAGAGCCCCACGGTGATTCTCGACGATGCCGACCTCGATCTCGCCGTCGAACTCGCGATCGAGCAGTACGACAACGCAGGACAGGTGTGCTTGGCCGGAACACGCCTGCTCGTGCACACCGGAATCGCTGACGCATTCGCGCAACGCTTCGCGGAGCGCGCGGCGCAGATTCGCCAGGGTGATCCTCGTGATGAAGCTACGCAGATCGGGCCGAACATCCACCTGAAGCACATCGAGCGCATCCAGGGATTCGTGGACCGCGCCAAAGCCGGGGGTGCCACCGTGGCGTACGGGGGTGAGGTCAACACCGATATCGGGAGTCACTACTTCCGACCCACCTTGATCGTTGACGCGCCGGAAGGGAGCGAGATCCTGACCCAGGAAGTCTTCGGCCCCGTACTCACCATGCAGACCTTCACCACCGACGAGGAAGGCCTCGCGCTGGCTAATGGCACCGAGTTCGGGCTCGCCGCATGTGTGGTCACCGGAAGTCGAGAGCGGGCCGAGCGCTTCTGTCAGCACCTGGTGGCCGGGACCATTTGGGTGAACTGCTTCTTCGTGCGCGACCTCGCCGCACCCTTCGGCGGATCGAAGAAGTCCGGTATCGGCCGCGAGGGTGGACTCTGGTCTTTCGATTTCTACGCCGACGTCAAGAACACCGTGTATTCACCGAACGGTTGGAAGGAGTAGTCATGGGTGAGGTTGTCGGAGCAGCGCTACTGGCGCACGTTCCCACCATCATGCTGCCGGAGGTGACTCGCAAAGAGATCAACGAGGGCAAGGAGATCTCCCTCGTCCCTGGGTTACGCAGACTCCGCGCGGACAAGTTCGAAACCCTCGACTACGACACCGTGATCGTCCTCGACTCCCACTGGGCCACCACCGTGGAGTTCGTGGTCACGGCGCAGGATCGTCGCGCCGGCCTGTTCACCTCCGAGGAACTTCCCCGCGGCATGTGCCGTATCCCCTACGACTTCCCGGGTGACCCGGAGTTGGCGCACGCGATCGCCGCGGCCGGACCGGCCGCCGGTACCTGGATGACCGCGATCGACGACCCGTACCTCCCGATCTTCTACGCGACCATCAACCTGTGGGACTTCCTCGGGCGCGGGCTGCCGGACAAGAAGTGGATGTCGGTCAGCGTGTGCCAAACCGGGGATACCGAGGATTTCCTACGTGCGGGACGAGCGATCAAGGAAGCGATCGCCACGACGGATCGCAAGGTTCTCCTCCTCGCATCGGGTGCGATGTCGCACACCTTCTGGCCCCTACGGGAGATCCGCGATCATGAAGCCAGCGACCCCAAGCACATCTTCACCCCGGAGGCCTATGCGGCGGATCTCGAGCGGCTCGAGTGGTTCAGCCAGGGTGATCACCGCCGCGTCATCGAGACGATGCCCGAATTCCTCAGATACAAGCCCGAGGCACGCTTCGCCCACTATCTGATGATGATGGGTGCACTAGGTGAGGGTGACGTCGTCGCCCCAGGACAGCTCTACAGTGAGTACGAGAACTCGGTGGGCACCGGACAGGTGCACGTCTGGTTCGAGCGCCCCGCCACGGGATGGACCGGCCAGAAGGCGGCTGCATGACCGAGTACCGCAGGATCCTGCTCGACGGATACCCCTGCCAGGTGGTGCGCGAGGGTGATTCCCTCATTGCGGGCGACGGTCGCGTCGTTGCCATCGCGGACGCCATCCACCTCCCACCTGTCGAACCGACGAAGATCATCTGCGTCCACCTGAACTACGACTCCCGTACCCAGGAGTTCATGACGAAACTGCCCCCCGCACCGACGTACTTCCACAAGCCCATCACCGCTCTCAACTCCCATGGTGGTGAAGTGGTGCGGCCCCTGGGCTGTAAGTGGCTCAACTACGAGGGCGAGATCGTGATCGTCATCGGCAAGACCTGCCGCAACATCTCTCCTGCCGAGGCGCCGGAGTACATCGCCGGATACACCGTCGGGAACGACTATGGATTGCACGACTTCCGGGATACCGATGCGGGTTCGATGCTGCGCGTCAAGGGATCGGACACCTTGGCCCCGATCGGGCCGGGCCTGGTGACCGACTGGGACCCGCGCGGCAAGCGCATCCGCACCCTCGTGAATGGAGTGGTCAAGCAGGACGACACCACCGATGGCATGGAATGGGACATGAACTACCTCGTCGCCGACATCGCGCGCACCATCACACTGGTGCCCGGCGACCTGATCTTCTCCGGCACGCCGGCCAATTCCCGCACGGTCTACCCCGGTGACGTCGTCGAGGTCGAGGTCGAGGGACTCGGGACATTGCGCAATGTGATCGTCGAGGGTCCCACCCCGATCCGTGCCGATGTGGGGGCCCAACCCTCGGAGAGCGAGGAGGTCATCTCGACCGCGCAGGGTGGTGACTGGGAGTTCCGGGGGATCCGCACCCCGTCGAAGGATCTTTACCCTTCCTTGGTCGAGGAGAAGTAGTTCCTTAACCCGACCAGGGGCAGACTTACGGACAGACAGAGGAGAGAGATGATCACGATCAGCGTCGACATGGATAAGTGCCAGCATTACGGGCAGTGCTGCTTCGAGGCCGAGGATGTCTTCCAACTCGATGACGAGGGCAAGCTCAAGTACTCGAAGGAAGTCGGCGACGACCGGCTTGCCGATGTCGAGTCGGCAGCCGACGTCTGCCCTATGCAGGCGATCAGCTTCGAAGTTTCATGACTGCGGGGCAGGTTGTCGTGGTCGGTGCGGGCCTCGGCGGTCTGCGCGCGACGGAATCCCTCCGCGGGGCCGGGTACGACGGTCACATCGTGATCGTCGGCGACGAGCCGCATCGTCCCTACAACCGTCCCCCGCTGTCGAAGGAGGCACTCGCCGGCGGAGTCTCGGTCAAGGAACTCGAGTTCCGGCGCAAGTCCAGCATCGACGATGTCGAGTGGCGTCTGGGGTCGGCCGTCGTGTCCAGCGATCTCACCGCGCAGACGGTGACACTCGCGGACGGCTCGGTGATCCCCTTCGACGGGCTCGTCGTGGCCAGCGGAATCCGACCGCGCGCCCTCCCGATCCCCGGACCCACGAAGGGTCGCTACTTCCTGCGCACCGCCCAGGACGCGGCAGGCGTGCGCGCGCATCTGGTGCCCGGTGCACGCGTGGTGATCATGGGTGCCGGATTCATCGGGTGCGAGGTTGCAGCGACGGCGGTGGGACTCGGTGCAAGAGTGCACGTAGTCGCACTCGACGAAGAGCCGATGATCAGGCCGCTCGGTCGCGAACTTGGCGCGGGCATGCGTCGGCGGCACGAGGCGAAGGGTGTCGCTTTCCATCTTGGTCACACGATCACCGAGTTCCTGGGGGACGATCACGTTGTCGGTGCGCGGCTCGACGACGGCACAGTGCTCGATGCCGATGTCGTGATCGAGGCGGTGGGCTCGGTGGCGAACACCGAGTGGCTTGATGGCAACGGCCTGGATCTCTCGAATGGACTCATCGTGGACGACGGAATGCGCGTGATCGATGCACCGTGCCCGATGGTCGCCGTGGGGGACCTCGCCCGCCACCCCAACGCGCTGTTTCCCGGAGCTTCTCGACGCATCGAGCATTGGAACATGCCCACGGAGACCGGGAGGCGTGCAGGAGCCACCCTTGCCGCCATCCTGAGCGGACAGGAACCCGACACGGCGCCCTTCAGCGCCATGCCGTCGTTCTGGTCCGATCAGTACAAGCACAAGGTGCAATCGTTCGGCATGCCCGGAATCGCGAATCGCATCACCCTCGTCGACGGTGATGTCGACGGACCGTGCATCGTGGAGTATCTCGATGACACGGGACTCGTCGGAGTCGTGGGCATTGATCGGACCAGTGACCTGGCCCCCTACCGAGCACGGCTCCAACAGAGAATCGTTACCTGAACCTTCCCAAACCTTCGCGTCAAGAGTCTGCTGCATGGGTCGTGATCGGAAAATCGGCGCCGCTATCCTGCGCCGGTGGTCGATGACGGTGTGAACTTCCCCCAGGGCGGGGATGGAAAGCGCAGCACATCGGCCACCGGTCGAGCGATCTTCGCCGACTCCATCCGCGGAGTGGATCCAGTGATCGCCGCCCGCATCGAGCACACGAAGGACTGGCGGCGCGGCTACCTCCAACCCCTCCGTGACATCACCGTGGCTGCCGCCCGTACCCCGGAAGCGGCCATCGCCATCTCACGCGCAGGCTTGGACTCCGCGCACCGGCGCTTCACCTTCACCCGTGACGGGGAGGAGCGCCCGCTCGACGGTGCCCCCTCGCGCGCCGATTTCGCTTCGGTCACGGTGTCGGGGCGGAGTGCCCGAGAGATGGACCTCTCGGTTCCCTACCGGGGACGCCGGCTCTTCGGACCGGACCTGCGTCGCCAGGTCGATGCCTGGGTGGCGCAGGGTGTTGCCGAGCCCTCATTCGGCGCCGCACTCCACCTCGTGCTGGATAACCCCGATTGGTTGGACCTGCACGACGTCGACATCGCGCTCTTGGGTGCGGGGGCGGAGATGGCTCCGACCCGTTCGCTGCTGCGCTGGGGTGCACGCGTGCACGCGATCGACCTCGCGCGACCTGCCGTCTGGGAGCGCTTGATCGCGATCACCCGCAGCACGGCGGGAAGCCTCCGCATCCCGATCCCCACCAGCGGGGGCGAAGCGCCATTCGTCGTGGGCGGCCTGATCCATCCCGACGACGACCAGGTGATCGCCGGCGTCGCTGGGGCCGACCTCCTCACCGCGATGCCGGAGATCCGATCGTGGCTCGCTGAGATCGAGCAGCCCTTCGTGTTGGGGAGCTACGCCTACGCGGACGGCTCGCTGCATGCGCGTCTCTCGATGGCGGTCGACGCGCTCACGGTCGATCTACTGCGTGACCGCGATGACGTCACCATGGCTTTCCTCGCGACCCCCACCGACGTGTTCATGGTGCCGGAGGAATGCGTGGCCGAGTCGCGTCGCCGATGGAGAACCCGGGGCCTTTCCGGTCTCCTCCAGGCGCCGTTGCGTCTTGTCGGTCAGTTCGAGCCGAACTACCCCGAGACCTATGACTCGACGACGGGGCGAGTGGTGGGTTTGAACGACTCGCTCATACCGCAGCAGGGCCCGAATTACATCCTGGCCAAGCGCATTCAGCGCTGGCGAGCGCTCGTCGCACGTGCCGAGGGTGTTCCGGTGTCACTGAACCTCGCTCCGGCCACCCGCACACAGTCGGTCATCAAGAACCGCGCACTGGCAGCCGCCTATGCGGGAGCCGGCCGGTTTGGTGTCGAGGTGTTCGAGCCCGCCACATCCACGGCACTCATGGCCGCGTTGCTCGTGCACGATCTCCGTAATCCGGCATCGTCGGCGAATCCCGCCACTCCCCTGGACAACCCGATGGACCTGTACGTGCAGGGCGCCAATCACGGTGGCCTGTGGCGTGCGGCGTATTCACCGCGATCTGTCCTGGGGATCGCTGCACTCCTGGGGATGTTCGAGCCGCGCGCCTGAAGTGACGAAGACCCGTGCGGCTGGGGGGCCGACGCACGGGTCTCCTGGGCCCGGAGGCCCTCTGCTCGGGGGGTGAGCAGCACCACCATCATTCCGGTCGCACGCACGGATTTCTGACAATTACCGGTCAATGCGCGGGCAATGTCCCCACGGGGAGGGACGCGGCAGACTGAAATTTCCGAGAACACCGATCACTTTAGATCGGTGCGACAGGCCCCATGGCCGCGACCATCTGCACCTCGGCGCCTCCGATGAGGGCGGCGTCATCACCCAGCGCACCCGCAACGATGTCCACTCGTCCCGTGCGCATCTGCGGCAGGGACGCACACTCCGCGTGCACATACACCTCGACCAGAGGGAAGAGCGGGGCAAGGTGGCCACCGAGAACCACTCTCGCGGGATCGGTGATCGCGATGAGTCCCCGAAGCCCGAGTCCCAACCAGTGACCAGTCACCTCGAGCACGGCGAGGGCGTCGGTATCACCGCGACGGCCGGCGTCGAGCAGGTCATCGAAGTCACCATTCCAGCGGGATGCAATGACATCGCGACCGATGAGGGTCTCCCAACACCCTCGGGCACCGCAGGGGCACACGTCGCCGTCGGGATCGATCGGCATGTGTCCGATCTCTCCGGCGAATCCCGCACCACCAGTGCGCACCCGTCCCCGCTCAACGTATCCGCCGCCGATTCCGATTCCGCCCGCGACATACAGCATTGCGTCGACGCCGCGGCCGGCCCCGCGCAGGTGTTCGCCCAACGCACCGAGGTTGGCGTCGTTGCCGAAGGACACGGGAAGGGGTGTGTCCAACGCGGTGAGCACTGACGGGCCCCAATCGACATCCCGCCAGCCAAGATGTGGTGCGTAGGCGACGAAGCCGGTGTAGGCGTCGACGATTCCGGGTACCGCGATCGAGATCCCGGCAACGCGACTGTCCGAGGGAAGCTCGCTCTGAACTCCGACGACTGCGCGCGCGATAGTCGATGCAGCTTCATCGGGAGTGATGCCCGCCATATCTCGATCGATCACCGCACGTGCGAGGTGCACTCCACCGAATCCGTAGGCCAGGACGTGGCAGGAGTCGACGCGCACGTCGACACTGATGATCACGATGGACGTGGGGTGGGCGCGCAGGGTGTGAGATGGTCGTCCGACATGCCCGCTGAGGCCACCGCTCTCCTCCGCATAACCGGCTCGGCACAACTCGGCAGCGATGGCAGCGGCGGTGCTCCGCGTGATCCCGAGTGCAGCTCCGAGATCCGAACGACTGATCGTGCCGCGCTCGTGGAGCACGACCAATGCCCTGGTTCGGGCGCCGCTCACGAATTCCCGATGGGATACGTGCGGGAGCGCGCGTCGGCGTAGTTCTCTCGGATCACCGCGTGCGGTGCGGGTGCGAACTCCGCGGCATCGGTCAACGGACCGCGCCATGCGGGTGGCTCGGATCTCCCCGACACAACCCACGCGGCCTGACGTGCGGCGCCATCGGCGACGTACTCACCGGGAGTTGGCACCAACACCGGGACACTGAACAGGGTCGTGGCGACCTGCGCCACCGCCGGGTTCGCCGCCGCACCTCCGATGAGGAGTACGCGACGTGGAGCGACACCCACGTCGACGAGGGCATCCACCGCGTCGGCGAGTCCGCACAACATTCCTTCGATCGCAGCTCGTGCGATGTTTGCGGGTGTGAAGTTCTGGCGGGTGATGCCGCACAGCGTCCCGCGGGCTTCGGGAAGGTTGGGTGTGCGTTCCCCGTCGAGGTAGGGAAGCAGTACGAGACCATCAGCCCCCTGCGGGGCACTGAGTGCGGCGCTCGCGAAGTCGTCCATATCGAGGCCAAGCATCGCCGCCGTCGACGTCAAGACGCGCGCCGCGTTCAAGGTGCACACCAGTGGCAGGAACCGGCCGCGGGCATCGGCGAATCCCGCGACGAGCCCGGAGGCATCCCGACTGGGGGTCTCGGACACCGCGAAAGCCGTTCCGGAAGTTCCCAGGGAGACGACGACGTCACCCGGCTGCAGGTCCAGGGCGAGTGCGGCCGACATGTTGTCGCCGGTGCCGGGTCCCAGCACGATGTCGGTCCCGGCGATGGTCCCGACCTGCTCGTGCGGCGCGACCACCGTGGGCAGGTCCACCACACGACCGAGGGCCAACTCGAACAGGTCGAGGCGGTAGGCGTTTTCGGCGGGCGACCAGTAGCCGGTTCCACTCGCGTCACCGCGGTCGGTCACGGCAACCGCGGGCGTGCCCGCCAACTTCCACGTCAGGTAATCGTGGGGCAGGAGTACCCGTCGCGTGCGCGCGGCGCTCTCCGGCTCATTCCTCGCCATCCAGCGCACCTTGCTGACGGTGAAAGCCGCTAGCGGGACACTGCCCACCGCATCCGCCCATGCACCGGGCCCGCCGAGCTCGGTGACCAGGTCCTCGGCGTCACGCGCCGATCGGGTGTCGTTCCATAGGAGCGCATCGCGCACCGGCTCCCCGGACTCGTCGAGGGCGACCATGCCGTGCTGCTGGCCCGCGACACTGAGTGCGACGACGCCGTCAAGGAACCCATCCAGGGCCGTGCTCAACTCGCGCCACCAGATACGTGCATCGATCTCGGTGGCATCCGGATGGCTCCCGCGCGCCTCGCGCACGAGTTCCCCGGTGTCAGCGTCTCGAACGACAACCTTCACCGACTGCGTGGACGAATCGACCCCGGCAACGAATGGCATGTGCGTAATCTCGCACAGACTCTCAGCGCGCGCCCGCGATGGGGGGAACCGTCATCAGGGGTGGGCAGCCGCGCAAGATCTGGGTCAGCGCGGACTTCTCAGCGGAATCCACCGCCAGGCGCCAGCGGTACTTCACCGCGATCCAGGTCTTGGCATACCAGCACACATCGCGGTCCGGAAGCCACTCCGTCGGATCACGATCCGACTTGGTGCGGTTGCTCCCCGCGGTCACGGCGATAAGCGATCCTGCGTAACCGACATCATTGGCGAACGCCTCGCGCGTGCGGGGATCCCACCGCCACGCGCCGGAGTCCCAGGCCTCCTTCAACGGCACCATGTGGTCGATGTCGAAGGTGCGTGACTCCGATGTGTTCTCACCGTCGTATCGCGAGAACCACGTTCCGTCTATGACACGACAGTCGCGGATAGCTCCCGAGGTCCGTTCGGCGGCAAGGACGTCCTCGCGGGTGTCACACCCATTCCGATCGAGATCGGACCAGTGCCGGAAGAGGTCACGGTCGTAGCCGGCGCCGCGTTCCTGGCTAACCGGCAGGGAGTTCAGAACACGCAGGGCCGGTTCGCGGGAGTCGGCGAACGCGGGCGAGATTGTCGCCCACAGCAGCGCGAGGACGATTCCCCCGCGCACCACATGCCCCCGGGTGCGCACTACTCCTCGAGTGGAAGCACCACGGTCTCGGATTGGGCGATGAGGTTGGCGTCGGCGTCGTAGACGCTCACCTTCTCGTCCTCGAGAAGGAGGTTGCCATCGGCGTCGAGGACATCGATCGTCTCGTCGACCACGGACCCATCGGGACCACTCGCCACAACCAGGTTGTCAGAGATCGCGCCGATCACCACGTCGTTCTCATCGACCACGATGTCGATCTGGAGGTCCTCACCGATCTCGATGTCGTCATCCGCCACCCTGTGCTCCTTTCGCGTGCGATGAGCCTAGGTGGTGCGGGCCAGCAGGCGCCACCGGGCTCACTTCACGCGGACTGTTCGCGACCAGTCAGAGACCGCACTGCGCCCCTCCGGCGTGATGGCCAGCACGCGGTAGCGGTGTTTACCGCTCCTGACATCGACTGTGCAGCGCAGGGGGACAGCGTCACTGGCGATCCTGCAGACCTCTTTCCCACCGGTCGTGCGCACGCTGTAGGCCGAGACGCGCGGGTAGTCGACCGGGGTCACGCCGATCTGCACGGCACCGGACCTGGCCTTCA
This sequence comes from Candidatus Nanopelagicales bacterium, assembly GCA_044375955.1. Taxonomy (GTDB): domain Bacteria; phylum Actinomycetota; class Actinomycetes; order S36-B12; family S36-B12; genus VGCC01. Next base: position 10,592 of record JBILLS010000003.1, read on the forward strand.
CGCGGGGTGCTGTCGGCGTCAGGACGGTGAATGCGGGCACCAGGCTCGAGTCACCCTCCCCCTGCGCGTTGAGGGAACGCACGGCAGCTTCGCCGGGGATCGATGCGACGGGTGCGGTGCACACGAGGTCCGCGGCGTTACAGACCATGGCGCCGTCGATCCCCACCACCTGATAGGACGTGGCGAACTCGGGGGCGATCTCCGGTGCGGTCCACCAGGTCGTTCGGGTGTTCCCGACGACCACCGACTTCACGTCGGTCGGTCCGCTCGGGACCAGGGGGTTCCCGGTTGCAGCCAGCGCAGGATTCATGATCGACAGATACGTGATGGGAACGAACGAGGCGGCCCCGACGGCCGACGTGCCGCAGGATCCACCTGCGATAACGCCGGCGAGCAGGTTGCCGGTCGCCGCTGATGCCCATCGCGGACCACCGCTATCCCCCGAGCAGATATCTCCGACTCCCGCGGTGCGCGAGTTGATGACCCATCCGGTGGATCCGCGATAGTCCTCGTCGATGCCTGCGAGCGGGAGAGACACCTGAGCGGGGACGTCCCCGCCACCGCCGGTCAGCGATGTGCGCCCATAGCCGGCGGCGAACACCGCGGCGTTCTGCGAGGTCCACAGTCCGATCTCCGCACGGGAAGCGAGACGGCTGATCGCCGTGGGACCGATGTCCGAATCGAGGACCAACGCAGCGATGTCGTTTGCCACCACCTGGCGACCTACCTGCACGAATCCGGGGGGCGTGATGATCTGCACGACGCGCGCCGGACTTCGGGCGGCCAGGGACCCACCCACCAACTGGTAGGGCGCACCCGGGGTATTCAGTTGGAGGCGGGCCGGATCGATGACGGCTCCGGTGTTCTCCTCGGTGACGCAGTGGGCGGCGGTGAGCAGGACGCGCGGCTTCCAGACCGACGCGCTGCAGATGCGGAAGAGGTTGCCCGAGAGATAGGCGGTGCCCACCACGATCGGATTACCCACAGCCACCGAACCGCCGAAGACCCGCGGTTCAGCAGAAGCCGGGGTTACCCCCACGAGGAGCGCACACACCGCCACGAGGCCTGCCCAGACGCGCATTCGACAAGGGAACCACACGGTCCGCAGATCCGACATCGGAGGCTCTCAGGGCCGGTCATTCCCCGGGGTTCGCGGTATTCGTCTCTAGCATCGACACATGGCGACGGCGACCGAGATTCCACCGCCACCTCACCCGCTTTCCCCCGCGAAGATGAAGCGCTGGGACCTCCTGAAGACGTACGAAGCCAAGACCACGACCGCGCTGTCGGTGCTCGCTTTGGTCTACCTGTTCACCTTCACGGCCCAGGCGATTTGGTTCTACCCCCAGCAAGCCTGGTTCCAATACATGCAGCTGTTCGGCTACTTGCTGTGGCTGCTGTTCGCTATCGATCTGCTGTTCCGATTCACCATTGACCCCATCAAGCGTTCCTTCTTCCGCAACAACGCCCTCGACACCATCACCGTGGTCATTCCGCAACTGCGCGCTCTGCGCGCTCTGCGTGCGTTCACCAGTAAGGGCATCTTCTCGCGCGGCAAAACAGGGAGCATCCTCACCAGCGGTGGGATCACCTCGGGAATCCTGGCCGTCCTCCTGATCGTGTGGGTGGGCGGCCTGATGGTGCTCAATGCCGAGCGCGGAGCCCCTGGTGCAGAGATCGACAACTTCGGTGACGCGATCTGGTGGGGCTTCGAGACGATTACTACGGTCGGCTACGGGGACTTCGTGCCCGTTACCGGCTTGGGTCGATTCTTCGCCGTGATGATCATGTTCGTCGGCATCGGCGTGCTCAGCACCGTGACCGCCACGGTCGCAGCGAGCCTGGCCCGCAACAAGACCTCTCCGCCCGATCCCAGCCAGGAAGTCCTGGCTGAACTCAGTGAGCTGAAGAGCATGGTTGCCTCGTTGCAGGCCAAGCTCGATGCGAAGTCCTAACCCTTGGCGTTCACTCGCTGGGTGGCCAACGCGAGGGTTCCATCCGTGGCAGATCCCCAGGCGTAGACGATGGTGTTGAAGGGCCGCACGGCATTGACCTGCGTCGGACCGAGCACCACCGCGTCGTTGTTCGCCAGGGACACCGTGATCGCGTAAGTCGCCGCGGTGACTCGCTTGGTGGCGGACGCTCCATTGGTCAGAGCGCCGAAGACGACTTCGCCGTTCGCACGGAAGTCCACCGCCGGGGCTGCAGCGATGTGGCGCACCGTCAACCGACCGAAGCCCACCGGGTTCTTCGCGGAACAGTCCGCAAACCGGTTCGTCGTCGGTGCTCCCGTGGCGTCGAGGTTCGCGGTGATCGTGGAACAGGTTCCCGCGAGGAACACTGCGTTGTCGATCGCGAGCAGCGGTTGGCCGGAGCCCGGCATGGAGCCATCGGCGTAGATGCCGATGTCATAGGTCCCCTGTCGCACCTTCAATGTGCGAAGTTGACCAGGGGTGAGGTTGTTGAGAAGTCGTATATCCCCTGCATAGACGTCGACGACATCTGCTCCCTTACCTGCGGGGATGGCGTGGAGGACGGAAACGGTGGCCTTGTTGTTATTCGGCGCAGCACTCACCGCCGGTGCGGTCACGCTGAGACCGACTAGTGCCGCCGCGAATGCGGCAAGTAAACGTACGCGAGACATGGAACCTGCTTTCGGTAGATGGACAATCCCACTGTCTCGATCCACATTCGGCACTGCACGCGGAATGGACGCCGAAAGACGTCATTGCCTGGATATGTTCAGATGCCCTGCTGCTGGAATACTCGCGCCGTGGCAACGAGTTTCACGTTCACCTCGACGGTGTGGCTGTTTAAGGGTGATTCCGCCTGGCACTTCGTGAGTCTCCCCGAGGACATCGCGGATGAGATCGCCGATCTCATGGAGGGGCGGCTTCGCGGTTTCGGCAGCGTTCGCGTGGAAGTGACCTCGCAGGACACCACGTGGAGCACATCGATCTTCCCGGACAGGAAATCCGGCACTTACATTCTTCCGCTGAAGAAGCAGGTGCGAGAGCAGCTGAAGATCGCTGAGGGTTCACGGGTGAAACTCACCGTGCGCGTCATCGCCGACTGACAGTGGGTCGCCCGGGGCTCGAACCCGGAACCTACGGATTAAAAGTCCGCAGCTCTACCGTTGAGCTAGCGACCCGAGTTCCACGAGGGAGCGCAAGCGTATCCGGGTGTGAGATGCCCACCGGGTCTCGCGCCTACGGGGTCCAGGACCACGCACCTGGAATCGTGCGCTGACGCATCGTGCCCAAGCCTTCGATGCTGGATTCCACGACCTGCCCCGCGCTCAGGAAAACCTGGGGATCGCGCCCGATGCCGACACCGGCCGGTGTTCCGGTGACGATCACGTCGCCGGGGAAGAGCGTGGTGACGGACGAGAGGTACTCGATCAGCACGGGCACGGGGAAGATCAGATCGTCGGTGTTGCTGTCCTGCATGCGCTCACCGTCGATGTCACACCACAGGCGCAGGGCGTCGGGGTTGGGGACTTCGTCAGTGGTGACGACCCACGGGCCCAGCGGGAGGAAACCGGGGAAACTCTTGCCAAGACTGAACTGCGGAGCTCCCTTGGGTGTCATCTGGACGTCGCGCGCGCTGTAGTCCTGCGCGACAGCGAGGCCTGCGACCTGTGACCAGGCCCGTTCACGGGAGACGTTGCGTGTGGATGCTCCGATGATGACGGCCAGTTCGATCTCCCAGTCGACCTTCTCAGTTGCGACGACCAGGTCCGCGTAGGGATCGGCGATCGCGGACGGGAACTTGGTGAAGACCATCGGGACTTCTGGAATGGCCAGGCCGGATTCGATCGCGTGCAGGCGGTAGTTCAGCCCGATGGCGAACACCTGGCGCGGGGCGGGCACCGGGCAGGTGACGCGGGATTCGTCGAGTGTGACGGGAGGCGCACCATCACTGGCAGTGCCCGCCCACGCGCGCACCTCGTCCCACCGGGCGAGCACGTCCATGGGATCGGAGGGGAGGGATCCCTTGCTGCCTTCGGCGACGTCGACGAGTCGATCGCCGATCTGGATGTGGGCGCGGCCCTCTAGGGCTGTCATGCGCATGGGTGATCCCTTCGCTGGGTGGGGGCTGAATTCTGCCCGTCGGTCCCGGTCATCCCCAGCGAGGGTGCAGGGTTACCAGCGGACGACGACGTTCGTGGGGCGGCGGAAAGCGAACCCGGAGGGGGGTCCTGCGGAGACCAGTTCCAGCGTGGGTAAGCGGGTGATCAACTGCTCGACGGCGATCGTGGTTTGCAGGCGCGCCATATGGATCCCGAGGCAGGCGTGCGGGCCGAAAGAAAATGAGAGCCCCTTGTTGGAGTTATCGCGATGGATATCGAATCTGTTGGGATCGGGAAAGGTCGCCGGGTCACGGTTCGTTGCGACCACCGAGATGCCGATGAATTCATGGGCCGGGATCTCGACTCCCGCGATCACCTTCTCGCCCTCCGTCCAGCGTTCCATGAACGCGACCGGTGGGAGCAGACGTCGGGCCTCTTCCTGCGTGTTGGCCAACAGCCCCGGGTCCCGCCTGACCTGTTCGAGTTGATCTGGGTGTTCAAGCAGAAGGGTGAGGGTGGTCAAGACGGAGGCCTGAATTGTCTCGATCGCACCGAACATCACCACGCGCAACTGGGCGACGATCTCGTCGTCGGTCAGCCCCTGCGAGTCCTGGGCGAGCAGGCCGGTCAGGGAGTGGCCCGGGTTGAGCCGGTTGCGCTGAAGTTCGGGCAGCAGGATCGCGTTGAGTTGCTCGCACGCCGCCTCGGCTCGTCGAATCGGTTCAGGATCCCCGTCGTAGTCCATCCCACCGGCAATCGCGGAATAGATCGACGTCATCGCCGGGATGTCATCCAGGGACAAACCCAGTGACTGGCCTGCGGTGCGAATGGCGAAGGGTGCCGCGAACGCATCATCGAGCTCGACCTCGCCGTCGTCGACGAACGCATCGATCAGTTCGGTCACCAACTCGAGAAGTGGCGCCGCGTAGTAGTCCTGCACCACGCTTCCCTTGAAGGGTCCCTCGAAGGGTTTGCGCATGCGGGCCTGCTCGTCGCCGTCGACGGTGAGCATCATGCGCCCGGCCGCTGCCCGCACGAGATTCTGTTCGGCCTCGACTGTGAGTCCAGCATTGCGGGCCAGCACCTCGCGCGCGGCATCGCGCCCCGTCACCAGCCACCCGCCGATAGCCGGGGCCCACGTGATCGGCTCGGTCTCGCGGACGTAATCGAGAGCCCCCTCGCGTCCGGCTACCGCGATGTCGTCGAACTCGAGGGCGGCACCGCGTGGGAAACGCTCCCGCCGCTCGGCGTCCTCGGCGTCGGAGACGGTGCGCTGGGTGAGGAGGGTCTCCATGGCCGGAACCGTAATACGGCCAGACAGCACGGGTCCCCGGAAGGTTGAATACGCCCGTGACCTCCTTCACCGAGACGATCACCGTCGAGGATCTCGACTCCGATCCCTATCCCATCTATGCCCGGCTGCGCGCCGAGCAGCCGGTCGCGTGGGTGCCCGCGGTGAACTGTTGGCTGGTCACCCGCCAGAAGGACGTCGAGTTCGTCACCAAGCGATCCGAGCTGTTCACCGCCGAGGCCCCGGATGCCCCCGTGGACCGCTCCTTCGGTGGCCGCACGCTGATGACGATGGACGGCCCCGAGCACCTGGAGTTGCGACGCACCCTGGACGAGAAGTTCCGGCCGAAGAAGGTCGCCGAGTACATCGACGACCTGGTGACCCCGATCGCCGAGGAGTACGTCGCGCGTGTGCTGGCCAAGGGTGATCGTCACGCGGAGTTGGTGGTCGAGTACTTCGAGCCGATCAGCGTGCTCGCACTCGCCCGCGTCCTTGGACTCGGTCACATGTCCGCCGAGCGCCTGCAGGACTGGTTCCGCGGTCTATCCCAGGGCGCGACGAACTTCGAGAACGACCCGGAGAAGGCCGCGGCGAATGATGCAGCAGCCGCCGACATCGACGCCGAGTTGCGTCCCTTGATGCAGCGGTGGCAGACCGAGCCCGATGACTCCGCGATCGCCGCGATGGTCACCCACGGGTGCCCGGTCGGAAGTTTTCGACAGATCGAGTACCTGTTGCCGTCGATCAAGGTGATCCTGCTCGGCGGGATGCAGGAACCCGGGCACGGCGCCGCGTCCTGCCTGGCGGCACTGCTCATGCACCCGGACCAGATGCAGTACGTGCGGGAGCACCCGGAGAAGTGGGACGACGTGGTGAACGAGGCACTGCGCTGGATGGCACCCATCGGAACCATGCAGGCGACCGCGGTGGAGGACGTGGAGCTGGGTGGTGTGGTGATCCCGAAGGGTGACCTGGTCTCCGCGGTTGTCTCCAGCGCATGCCACGACGAGTCCGTGTTCGAGGATCCCGCGCGCTTCGACATCCATCGCCCACGACAAGGGAATGCTGCCTTCGGATTCGGCGCACACTTCTGCGCGGGTCATCAATTCGCGCGTGACCTGGAGCGCATCAGCCTGCAGACCATCGTCGATGCGATGCCGACCATGGAACTCACTGCACCGGTTTCGTTCTTCGGCTGGGAATTCCGCGCACCCACCGCACTACGCGTGCGCTGGTGACGATTACGAAGTGATGACGCCCTTCTGCAGGATGAAGCAGCTGTAGGGCGCGGATTCGAGTGTGTGGACCACGGCGTAACAGTCGCGCGCCCGCTCATAGAACTCCAGGCGCGGGATCACACCGTAGGAAATTGAACGTCCCTCGAGTTGGGTCGCGGTGGCGAGCACCTCCCGCTGCACGTCGGTGACGATCGACGGGTCATCGAACGCCTCCATGCGTTCCAGCGGGCGCTCGATGAAGGAGTCGAGGGGAAAGACACTCAGGATCGCGCGGAGCGCGCGCACGACACCCACCTCGCCAAGGCGGATGACCGGCTTCCCGCTTGCCGCAGCGGGGTAGTTCGAATCGACAACAAGCAATCGATCGGCGTGGCCCATGTCGTCGAGGATCTTGAGTAGGTCACCACTCAGGAGTGGATCGACGCCCTTGAGCATGTGGACTCCTCGCTCGCTTGACGCGACCCTAGCGGGAACGCGTCGACGGCGGACAGATGCGCTCGATCAGCTTCGCCGGGTCGATTGCTGCGGATTCCCCACCACTGCGCCAGTACTCGAAGTGCAAATGAACGGAGCCGGGTGAGCCGGTATCGCCCATGAGCCCGATCACCTGACCAGCCGTGACCCGGTCGCCACCGTCGACGAATACCTCATCCATGTGCCCGTAGTAGTACTTCGGGCCGCCATCACCCTTCATGACGATCTGCAGGGAACCGTTGCTCTGCTTCTTGGTGCGGTCGATGCGTCCATCCTCCACCGCGAAGATCGCGGTTCCGCGGGGAGAGTGCAGGTCGATGCCCCGGTGCTTGCGGTTACCCCGATCCGCACCCCACCCGTCACCGATCCAGAAGTCCTTGGTCGGACAGACGCGCCCGCGCACCTCTTCGGGAGCCTCGAACTGTGGGTCCGCGGGGTCCGCCCCGAGGGAGCCGCCACCGTCGGTTTCGGACTTGTGGTTCGCCGCCGCGGGGGCAGCGGAGCCCACGAGGGCAACGACGGCTGCGAGGGCCACCAGGCTGGCGCGCATCCCGCGACGTTACCTATTCGTTATCTCCCCCGCACCCGGGGGGGTCACCCGGGCGCTGATAGCCGCAGCGAATCGGTCCGCGGCCTGCGGGTCGGTGACCAGGAACACCGACGGCTCGACCAACTCCACCTCCAGCACCTGAGGGGAACCCGATTCGTCATCGATCAGGTCCACCCGGGCGTACAGGAACGGCCATGTCCCGGTCCGCGCGCGCGCCGTGGCCAAGGCGGCGTCGGCGACCGCCCGCTGGGCGGGGGTGGCCTGCCGAGGCGAGATGGCCTCCTTGATGAAAAGGAACTCGGTGGACGCCTGCGCGTGCATCTCGCGCGTCAGTAGTGGACCCTTGCGTGCGGCATGGGAGAAGACACCATCGAAGTACAACAGCGCTGTCTCCCCCGCCGTGTCCACCGCGTCGAGGTAGGGCTGCACCATCACGCAGCGACCTTCCGCATGGAGGCGCCGAATGTGTCCGTCGGCGCGCTCGGTGTCACCGGGGCCGTAGCGGGCAGTGTTACGAGACCCGGCGGAGTTGGTGGGCTTGATCACGTACTCCCCCAAGGTGGGAAGTGACCACGAGTCACCCGGCTCGATGAACGTGGTCTGGACGCACGGCACACCGTCGTCGGCCAGGTCGCGCAGGTAGCGCTTGTCCATCGACCACGCGAGCACGGCGCGCGGATTGAGGACCGGGGTGTCAGTAGCTACGTGATCGACCCATGCCAGGAATTCCGCACCACGCTCCGCGCAGTCCCAGGTCTGCCGGATGACCACCGCGTCGAAGGAACCCCAGTCGGCGGGCGCGTCCCAGACGAGGGGAACCGCGTCGATGCCCTGTGCATCGAGCGGGGCCAGCAGGAGCTGGTCATCCTCGTCGAGCGTTGCGTACTCCGCGCAGGTCGCCAGGGCGACCCGTCGCCGACTCGTCACTCCGTGACCGTGACCGCGATGTCGTAGGTGGTGTTGTCCGGGAGGGTGACGGTGATGACGGCATTACCCGGTGCGAGCGCCTTGGCGCCCGGGTTGTAGACCACACCCTCCTCGTCCCGCGCCTGGAAAATCTCCAGAATGTCGGTGTTCGGGGTGTCGATGGTGGTGCCGACGACTTCGTCCACGACGATGTCGATGAAGTCACCCACCACGGCGGTCGCCTCGGTCTGCCCCGGCTCCACGATGATCGGCGGGAGCATCTGCGTTGAGTTGGCAGGAGCCTCGTCCGTGGTCGCTGCCTCGCCGCCTGATCCCGACGAGCATCCCGCGAGGAGTCCGATGCTCATAATCGCCGCTGCGAGGGCGACTGAGCGGCGAGTGCGAAGAGCCGACATGGGAACCTCCTTGATCCTGTGTGATCCGACTGTAGCGCGGGTGCGGTGGACTCTCGGGCTTCCCGCACCCCATCGTGACTCAGCTGATCTCGTCCAACTGGGCGACGCGGGCGGCGTGGCGCCCACCCTCGAACGGCGTGTCCAGGAACACGCGCAGTGACTCCCGGGCGAGGTGGGGTTCGGTTACCCGTTCCCCGAAGCACGCCACGTTGGCATCGTTATGCAGACGCGTCATCTGGGCATCCTGCTCATCACGGATGATCCCCGCGCGCACACCGTGCACCCTGTTGGCCGCCATGCAGATGCCCTGCCCGCTCCCGCAGACGAGGACACCCCGTTCGACATCCCCGGAAGCAACGAGTCGGCCCACCTGCTCGCCGAACACCGGGTAGTCCACCCGTTCTGCGGAGTGCGTGCCCACGTCCGTGACATCGTGTCCTTGATCACTGAGCCAGGCCTTGAGTTGCTCTTTCAGCGTGAATCCCGCGTGATCGGACCCGATGGCGATGCGCATCATGACTCCTGTTGGGCTCGGACCTGCTCGAGGTGGTGATCGCGGCGTTCCGCCAGCATCGCGGTCATGCTCTCACGGGGAGTGATCAGGTCGCCGAGTTCCGGTGACGTCGGGTTGCACGTGATGCCCTGGGCCAAGAGTCCAGCGCCGAGGACGGCGGCATCGGGTGCCGCCACAGGGGCGAGCGCGAGCCCTGTGGCGTCGGCGATCAATTGGCGGAAACGTGGATCGACGGTGCCCCCACCCACCAGCATCACCGGTTGCTCGAAGGGTCCATCACAGGCGGACACTGCCGCGCACGCCAGGGCGACCGCATGAGCGATGCCCTCCAGGGCGCTGCGCAGCAATGCCTGTCGATCGGTATGGAGTCCGATGCCGTGCCACGCACCGCGCAGCGACGCGTCCATGAACGGAGTCCGCTCACCGGCAAGGTAGGGCAGGAAGATCGGATCATCACCCCGCACATCGACATCCAGTGCGGCGTTCGCCTCCGCCACCGATGCACCCAGGAGATCCAGGATGCGCGTGAGCGCGACACCCGCGTTCTGCACGGCGCCGATGCGATAGAAGCCATCCTCGGGATCACCCGCGCACGCGAACAAGTGCGTTGCGTCGTCAAACGTGGTGTTGTCGGTGACGCGCACGATCTGGGCTCCGGAACCGACGGCGATGAATCCAGCGCCACGACGCAGCCCGAGGGCAGTGATGACGCACGCCGTGTCGGCGCCACCGATGACGGAGGGTCGCGTCACACCACCGATCACGATGTCGCCTCCCGAGGAGGTCGAAGCGACGATGGGTGCGAGGCGCCCGGAGTCGATTCCGAGCCAGGTGAGCATCTCCTCGGACCAGCGCTCGGTGGTCAGGTCGAACAGCAGCGTGCCCGAGGCATCGCTGCGCTCGGTGAACACCCCACCACCGGCGCGGGCGCGCACCCAGTCCTTGACCTGCAGGAACCAGCGCGCGCGCGACCACACCTCGGGTTCGTTGTCCCGCACCCAGGCCAGAGAGGTCGCCGCGAATCCGGCAACGGGCCGGGAACCGAGGCGAGACCGTGCTTCCGCCGGCACCTCGCGCGCGATGCGATCGACGTAGCCGGCCCCGCGCGTGTCGGCCCAGGTGATCGCGGGACGCAGGGGGGTGAGGTCCTCGTCGACGATCACCACCCCGTGCATCTGGCCGGAGAATCCGACGGGCCCGACCGGGTCCCCCAGGTCGGCGAGGCTGTCCCGGGCCGCGGCCATCCAGGTCTCCGCGGGCATCTCGGCCCACCCGGGCCGGGGGCTCGCCAGCGGGTAGGAGTGTGAGGAAGCCCTCTCGATTTCCGGTTCCGCACCGGCACCGGAGCGAGACACAATGGCGGCCTTGAGCGAGCCCGTCCCCACATCGAGTCCGAGGGAGCCCATGTCTGGCACGTCGCCAAGTATTCCCGCCGGCCCCCGCGTCGTCGTCGTCGGCAGCCTGAACGTCGATCTCGTCGTCGGGCTCGCGCGCATGCCCGCTCCGGGGGAGACCGTTTTCGGCGACACTCTGCAGCGCCATCCGGGCGGCAAGGGGTTGAACCAGGCGGTTGCCGCCGGACGCCTCGGGATTCCCGTGACGATGGTCGGCGCCGTGGGCGATGACGGATCCGGGGACTGGCTGCGGGCCGTGATGTCCGCGGAGGGAATCGATCAGTCCGGGATCAGCACCGTGCCGGGGACGTCGGGCACGGCACTGATCGAGGTCGATGCGACGGGCGCGAATCGCATCATCGTCATCTCCGGGGCCAACGATCGGGTCAGCGCGCAAGTGGTGGAGGAGTACCTCACCGCGTGCCCGGACCTCGGTGTCGTACTGACCCAGGGCGAGGTCCCGATGGAGGCGATCGCCGCGGCGATGCGCACGGGTCGTGCGCGCGGGGCGCAGACGATCCTGAATCCGGCACCCGCGCGGGACTATCCGCGCGACCTCATGGGCGCGGTCGACTTCCTGGTGCCCAACGAACATGAAGCCGCCTTGATGACAGGCCTCGATGTCAGCACCACCGTCGATGCCGTGGAAGCGGCCGGAGAGATGACGCGGTGGGGAGCAGGGTGCGTGGTGATCACGCGCGGTGAGCGCGGTGCGGTGTGGTCCACGGCGACGAACTCGGGACAGGTGCAGGCCTTCCGGGTGCACGCGGTCGACACGGTGGCCGCCGGTGATGCTTTCTGCGGCGGGTTGGGTGCCGCGCTCGTGCGCGGTGAGCCGCTCGCGGAGGCACTGCGCTGGGCATCGGCATGCGGCGCTCTCGCTGCAACGAAAGCGGGTGCCGTGCCGTCCCTGCCGACCCTCGACGACGTGCAGGGGCTTCTGGCCTAGAGACCAGCTACCCGCTGCGCCGCGTTGCGCATCGACGGTGACTGTGGTCCGAGAACGAGCTGCATCCCTCCGAGCATCGCCGCCACGACCGGCTTCATCACGCCGAGGGAGATCTGCGGTAGGTCGAGGAGTGTCCGGTAGTGCGCGGGCATGGTCGCGACGGCACCCGCGAAGAGAACGCTGTAGGGCGGACGCGCGGGAAGCGGCAGCAGTGGATTGCGGATGAAGTCGACGGTCCGCGTGGCCACGTCGCTGCCCGTGAGGACTGGGCGGTACTCGTCGAGTTGAACCTGCAACTCGATGACGCTGCGCGGAGGGTTGTCGACGCCGACGAGCTCACCGGCGATCGCCCACTCCCGCACGTATGCGTCCTCACCTCCCGGTATCGGCCCGCCCCACACCCGATGTGTGGCGAGGAACGAGTCGGTGAAGGCGATGTGCACCCAGCGCAGCAGATCCGGATCCGACGCGGAGTAGGGCTTGGGTCCGACGGGGGTCTCATAGGTGCCGGTGACTCGCCGGTGCATGCCACGTACACGAGCGCACTCGCGATCGGCCATCGCGCGGTCTCCGAAGGTGACCACGGTGAGCCACTGCGTGGTGCCAGCGAGACGGCCCAGCGCATCGTCCTCGTAGCGCGAGTGCTCGCTGACACCGGCGAGCGCACCGGGGTGCAGCGCCTGCATCAACAGTGCACGCACGCCTCCCACCAGAGTGGGCAGAGATCCGTGCACCGCCCAGGCGGCCGAACCAGGGCCGAAGTAGCCCTCGTCCTCTCCGTCGGCAAGCTGGGTGACCCAGTCAGGCATTCCGTCCGGGTCACCGGACACGATCCTGCGAAATCCCGATGCGAGGGACGCACGCACATTCCCCGGGGACAACGCGACCATGCCCCCACTGTGCCGGGACTGACGCCCAGGCGCATCCCGGCCCCCGATCGACAGCGTTGCTCGAACGCGGGCTCGAGGCGATCGAGGCTCAGGCCATCGGGTGATTCGCGTACCAGGCAGCCAGTTGCTCGAGTCCTTCGTCGATGCCTACTCGCGGCTGCCACTGGAGTGCCGTGCGTACTTCCCGCTGATCGAACCAGTGCGCAGTGCCCAGTTGCTCGGCGAGGAACGTGGTCATCGGAGGGTCTCCGGGTCGGCGCAGAAGTGACCACGCACCGGAAACCACAGCACCAGCCGACCACGCCACGGGGAATGGCACCCGGCGGTGTGGCGGAGGAGCGCCCGCCGCACGAGCGATCCCGGCGAGCAGATCGGCAACCATGCGCGGTTGACCGTTGCTGACCACGAACACCCGCCCCCCCGGCCCGTGGGTGAGCGCAGCCACCAGGGAGTCAGCGGCATTGTCGATGTATGTGGTGTCGATGAGTGCGCAGCCATCATCAATCAACACGAGTCTGCCAGCCCGAGCACGCGCGACGATTCGCCCGACGAGTTGGGTATCGCCTGGTCCCCACACGAGGTGCGGGCGGATCACCACGACGGCGAGGTCGGTGCTGTCGGCGTCGAGGGCGAGCAGTTCGGCCTGCGCCTTAGTGCGGGAGTAGGCACTTCGTGCAGTGCTGGGATCGGCAGGGCCCGCGGGGGCACCGACCAGCGGGTGACCCGAATGCGCCACCGAGGGCGAGGAGACGTGCACGAATTTCGAGACGCCAGCGCGTCTGGACGCCTCGAGCAGGGTGGCCGTGCCGGTCACATTTATCTCTGCGTAATCGCGTGCGGGCCCGGTGATGCCCACCTTCGCTGCTAGGTGGACGACCGCATCGCACCCGGCGAGTGCACGCCGAACGGCATCGGTATCGCGGATATCCGCGAGAACCTCCGTGCAGCCCAGACCTGACGGATGACGTTGCAGCACGGTCACCGCGTGACCGGACTCGATGAGCTTCTGCGCGGTAGTTCTGCCCAGGAGACTCGTGGCACCGGTAACGAGGATGCGCATTAGCGGTGTCCCGCGAGAACTGACTCCGCCCACTGCGCAAGCGCCGCGCGATCGATCTTCGCCTGGTGGCGGACATCCACCGGGAATTCACTGCGTTGCACGACCGCCGCAACGTCTATTCCCAGCGCATCGCGCACGACCGCGCGCACGTCGGCACTCCGCTCGTAGCCTGCCCACACCCCGCGGCCCTCGGTGGGGATCACGATCACCACCACACACTGTGTGCCTGGCGGTCCCACCCCCACCGCTGCGCACCACCGCACCCAGGGCAACTGCTGCACCTGCTGCTCGATACCGACCGGCGCGATCGGTCCGTCGGGAGTCTCGATGACATGGCTGCGACGTCCGGACACCCACAACCGCCCACCTGCGTCGAGCCATCCGACATCACCCGTGCGGTGCCAATCCGGTGGTGACTCCGCGCTGATCCCCCACAACGCGTCATATCCATCACGCATGTGCGGCGCGGAGACCAGGATCTCCCCGAGATCACCTCCTGCGAGCGACTCCACGCGCACGCGGACCCCGGGTAATGGAGTACCCACAAGCACCCCGTCTCCCACACCCGCGCCGGCGATCTCGGATGCGGCCACATCGGTGACCGGGAGCGCCTCCGTCATGCCGTAGGGGGTGCGCACCTCGGCGTTCGGGACCAGCCGGGCAACCTGCTCCAGTAACCCGGGTGGCACAGGCGCGCCCGCGCACAACACCAGCCGGAGGGTGCGGAGGTCTTCGACGAGTCCCACTCGGTGCGCGGTGCGCACCACGCTCGTCAGCGCAGCGGGCGAGGCCCAGAGCACCGTGCCGCGGGCCGCTCGCACCGCGGCGGCAAGGGCGTCGGCACTCAGGCTCGCCGGTTTGGTGACATCCATATCGGGGATCACCGACGCCAACCCGAGGGCAGGGCCGAGGATCGCCCACGGTGCAAACGCGGCGACCAGCACATCGTCTGCGCCGAGGGAGTAGTGACTGCGCAGCAGTTCGCAGGTGCGCGACACCTGCGCGTGCCGGTACCGCACCCCCTTGGCCGGCCCGGTGGACCCGGAAGTGAAGACCACCGCAGCGAGGGAAGCGGGGTCGGGAGCGGGCAGGATCACATCTCCATTCACCGGCCCGCGAAGGTCCGCCGGCGACATCGTCGGCAACCCGATCGAGCGTGCAAGAGGACGGGCGCGAGGAATCGCGATCGCGAACGTGGCCGCCGCCGACTGCAGAGCGCGACGCATTCCGCGGACACCGAGCCCACGGTCGGCGATGACCACGGTCGCGCCGATTCGCCAGCAGGCGTAGATCGCAGCGATCGCATCCGGGCCCGGGGGCACCAGGATCGCGACTCGCCCCTGCACCCCGCGTGCGCGCAGGTGCCCCGCCGCGACATCCACGCGCGCAGCGAGTTCGGACCAGGTCACCACCGAGGCTTCGGCTCCCCCTCGACCACCCATCGTCGTGAGTGCGGGTGCCTCGGGGCGGGTGCGCGCCGCGGACTCCAATCCGGCCCAGAGTTCGGGGACGTCACCGGCAGGAATAACGGGAGAGTCCGCCGGTGGATCGAGGACCCGAGTGCGCACCCAGGTCAGCACATCGGTCACCACCCGTGGCTCGTCCTCGATCACGAGGTGGCTCGCGCGTGGATAACGGTGCACGTCGGCATGCGGGATCCGGCGCTCGAGGTCGCGGAGGTAGCGGTCGGAGAACACCGGGTCCCGTGCACCCCACGCAAGGAGAACCGGGATGTCATCGAGTGTGGCGACTCCGGCCTGAATGGAGGCAAGTGCTTCCGCACTGGGGTGATCATCGGTCAGCGGAATGTCGGCGATGAAGTTGCCGATCGCCCGCCGTCGATCGCGACCGCCGCGGTAGGGGGCGAGGTACGCGTCGATCGTTGCCGGGTCCAAGGCGCGCCCGGCGCGCACTCGACTGAGTGCCAGCGTGCCGCGAAGGAAGGCGGTCGTGGACACGGTGAGTTCGCGCATCGCGTGGGCCAGGCGGATCACCGGCGGCGTATGGGTATCCCGATGCACGGCGGTGTTCAGGAGGACAACCCCCCGCACGTCGGCCGGGCCGTGCGCACGCTGGTGGAGTACCCAGCCCAGGCTGATCGGTCCTCCCCAGTCGTGGGCCACGGTCACCACCGGCCCGCCCAGATCGAGGGCGTCGGTGAGATCGACCAGGTCATCGATGCGGGTAGCAAGTCGACGCATCCCCGGAATGCGTTCCGACCATCCCATCTGCAGCTGGTCGACCGCGATCACCCGGATATCGGCCGGGCAGTTGGCGAGGAGGCTACGCCAGAGGTAGGACCAGGTGGGGTTGCCGTGCACGCACAGCAAGGTGAGCCGCGGGTTCTCTGTCGCGGTGTCGAGGTAGTGCCATGTGCGACCCCGCGCATCAGTGATGGTCCGCGACCAGTGATCGATCACCAAGCGATCTCGATAACCGCCGCGTTGAGACCCGAGCCGATACCCATGCAGGCCACGCGCTGCCCGCCCTCGAGCTCGGCGGCGACGCTCGCGAGCGTGAAGGGAACCGACGCGGGTCCGATGTTGCCGCGAGTCGGGAATGTGAGGGGCACCCGTTCCGGGTCGATACCGATCGCTTCAGTGATCGCTTTGGTGTGCAGTTTCGACACCTGGTGGATGACATAGCAATCGAGGTCCGACCAGTCGAAGTGATCGCGGGCATCCGCCCAGGTTTCGCGCGCGAGCGCGACACCTGCCTCGAGTAGACCTCGGGCATCGGTCGACATTCCGTTGAGATCCCCGACGCAGAGGTGGGTGTGCTCAGTCGCCGCACGTGCTACACCGCCCACGAACCGGTGACCCTCCGGATGCTCGCTGGCCCGGCCAAGCACCATGGCAGCACCACCCGAGCCGAGAGTCAGTGTGGCGAAGTTCGCGAGAACGTCATCGCGGGTGGTGTCCGGCTGAAGGAGGCGCGCGATGGTGGCCTCATGAATGCCCCGACTGCCCTCGCCGTCGACAACGAGTGCGTAATCGATCTGACCCGCGTCGAGGAACGTGGCAGCGAGCTGCATCCCATTGATGAACCCCAGGCAGGCGTTCGAGAGATCGAAGTTCAGGCAGCCGGTGCCGAGCCCGAGCTGGGCGTGGACATCGACGGCTGCCGAGGGCTCGAGGCGATCCCGACAGACAGAGGTGTCGATCAAGAGTCCGATCTCCCCAGGATCGACACCGGCGTCGGCGATGGCCTTCGCCCCCGCCAGGCTCGCGGCATCGATGAAGGACACGTCCTCGGGCCACCAGCGGCGCTCGGACACGCCCGCCAGACGCTCGATCATCCCGGGTTGCATCCCAAGGCGCTCATAGGTCGGCATGAGCCGTTGGTCGATCTCGTCGGATGTGACGACGATGGGGGCATCCGCGGCGGCGACGGACAGGATGGCCGAGTCGCGGTACCGGAACGCCATGGTCGACTGCATGGGAAACAGCCTGCCATGCCAACCGGCCCGCCCTGGAGGAGGTGGGCGGGCCGGTTGAGTCGTACGGGATTACGCCTTCGAGGCGACCAGCGTCACAGCGACGTCTTGGGTGCGTCCGTCGCGCAGCAGGGTGAGCGTCACGGTGTCACCGGGTGCGTTGTCGCGGATCGCGACGACCAACTCGGTGGAGTCCGCGAGGACCTTGCCGTCGATCGCCGTGATCACGTCACCGTCGAGGATCCCGGCCGTGTCCGCGGGTGAGCCCCCGGTGACTTCGGCCACGCGAGCACCCGGCCCGGTGTAGGCGGTGTCGAGTTGCACGCCGATGATCGGGGTCTGCGACGTGCCCGTGGTCATGATCTCGTTCGCGATGCGCTGCGCGGTATCGATCGGGATCGCGAAGCCGAGACCGATGTTGCCGGCCTGACCCATCATCCCGAGCGTGGCGATCGCAGAGTTGATACCGATCACCTCACCGGCCGCATTGACCAGCGGACCACCGGAGTTCCCCGGGTTGATCGCCGCATCGGTCTGGATCGCGTTGATGAACGACGTGTCTCCCTGGCCGCCCGCGGTCACCGGGCGATCCAGAGCACTCACGATGCCGGCGGTCACGGTGCCCTGCAGGCCCAGCGGGGAGCCGAGGGCAACGACGGTCTCGCCGACACGCAGTTGATCGGAGGAACCGAGCGGCACTGCGGCGAGTCCCGTGCGGTCGACCTTGACGACGGCAACGTCGTAGCCCGGATTCGAACCGACGAGTGTGCCGGTGGCCTTCGATCCGTCGGCGAACATCACCTCGAGGGATCCGTTCTCGCCGGCGACTCCCGCCACGTGGTGGTTGGTCAGGATGTAGCCGTCATTGCTGAAGACGAATCCGGAGCCGTTGCCCTCACCATCGGATCCGGCGATGTTGATCTGGACGACGGCGGGCTGAACCGCCGCGGCGATATCGGCGATGGCCGAGGACACCGGCGCGGTCGTGTTCGCCGCGGCGGCCACGGGCGCGGCCACCGTGGTTTCGGCACTGGCCGATCGGTCGGCGATCAGGTAGCCCACTCCACCACCGAGCGTCCCGGCCACCAGGGCGATGCCTGCGACGCCAGCCATGAGCGGCCAGCGCGCGGGCTGTTTCGACTGCGGTGGGGTGAACGGGGGGATGGGGGTGCCCACGGTGTCGGGCAGGGTCATAGCTCCTCCTCTATATGCATGCGCGGTGATTCGCGCTCATGGTTTGGACTTCCGGACATCCGCCCCGGTTGCGCCTCCGGCACCGCCTTTGCACACCCCTTACATTCCGGCCAGCCCTCGGTCACCTGTGCGGCTTCGACCGACCCCTGAGACCATGGCCCCCGGGATCCCGCCACCGATCCCCGGGACCTGGAGGTGGGCATGCGGTCGATGACGACCTGGATCGCTGCCTCGGTCATGAGCGCCCTCGTGGCGATCGGGCTGGCGGCCGGCCCCGGCGCAGCCGTGTCCCCGGATACCACCGCGGAGGCGCCGAGCGCATCACCGACTCCGACCCCGGAGGTGTCTACCTCGCCCACCGCGGCGCCGAGCCCGACACCGGATCCAACCCCGAGTCCTCGACCGTCCGTTTCGGAGAGCCCCTCACCCACGTCATCCCCGACACCCACTGCCTCTGCGTCACCTACGTCGAGTGCGTCCGGCACCCCGAGCACCGAACCCGATGCCCGTCCACGCATCGTCGTGGTGAAGAACGGCGCCTATACCCAGTCCGCCATTGAGATGGCGCAGGAGATGGGTGCGCGTCCGGACAAGGTCCTCGTCGGCATGGTCGACGGATTCACCGCCACGCTCACAGATGCCGAGGTGCGGAGGCTGGAAGGCAGCACTGCCGTCGACTACATCGAGGACGACAAGGTCGTCAGCATCAACGCACCGTTTCGAACTGTGACGAAGACGTCCACGACGAGCATGAACGGCTTCGATGATGCGAGTTCGGCTCCACAGAATCTGGGCTTCACGATCAACTGGTTCGGTGTCAACTACGACCGCATCATCATCAACAGCAACGGGGGTGCCGTCTTCGATGACGGACTGGGACCGTTCAATGCATGGCGCGGCATCAACCTTTCCACGGCCACTCGCCCCTACGTTCTGCCGCTCTTCACCGACCTGGATGGGACGTCGTCGGGAACCCTGCAATTCGGGCAGGGAACCATCTCTGATTCCGCAACCAAGAGTGTCTTCTGGGCCGAGTGGAGCAACTACGGCGAGTACCCGAGCTCCGCCGGGAAGTACACGTTCCAGATGCTCGTCATCGACGAAGGTGCGGGCAAGGTCGGAATTGAATTCAATTACACGACTGTGGGGACCGCCGCGTCGTCGACTAATCCCACATTCGAAGTCGGCTACGCGAATCCCGCGCAAACAACTGGGACAGTGCGCATCGCCACTAGCGGAGAAGCCCCCGCCACCGTCGCCACTCGCCTGACCACCAGTGGCAATCCAACGTCGACCCCGGGAGTCTGGCGCTATCTCATCAACTCGGGAGGGACGCCGACCCCCGCACCCTCGCCCTCGCCCACGGACGGGATCCAGACAGGGGCACCGTGGGGCCTGGACCGCATCGACCAGCGGGCTCTCCCACTGAGCACCACGTACGAGGCCGCTGGGACGGGTAGCGGAGTGAAGGTCTACGTGGTCGACACCGGAATTCGCACGACCCACGTCGAGTTCGGTGGTCGCACCGCGACCGGGCGCGATGAAGTGATCGATGGAAATGGCACCAATGACTGCAACGGACATGGCACCCATGTCGCGTCGACCGCTGCCGGCACGACGTACGGGGTGGCGAAGGGCGCGACCGTGGTCCCGGTTCGGGTTCTGGGGTGTTCGGGTTCCGGGACGACCTCGGGAGTGGTCGCCGGGCTCAACTGGATCAGGACCAACCACAGCGGTGGCCGCGCAGTGGTCAACATGAGCCTCGGCGGATCAGGGTCCAAGGCACTCGACGACGCCGTCGCTGCACTCCATGACGCGAACATCCCGGTCGTGGTAGCGGGCGGCAACTCCAACGCCAACGCTGCCGATTTCAGCCCGGCCCGAGAGCCGAAGGCGATCACGGTGGCGTCGATGACGTCGACGGATGCGCGCTCCTCCTTCTCCAACTTCGGAAGCCTCATCGACATTTTCGCGCCCGGTTCGTCGATCATCGGAGCCTGGTACACGTCGAACACAGCGAGCGCCACCATCAGTGGGACCTCCATGGCGAGCCCGCACGTGGCAGGGGCGGCAGCCGTGTATCTCGCCCTCAATCCCTCCGCTACGTCCGCCCAGGTCGCCACGGCGTTGTCGGATTCGGCGACCGAGAACGTCATTACCGATCCTGGAACCGGATCGCCCAACAAGTTGCTGTACGTACGATCCTTCACGGGCTCCGGTGGTGGTGGAAGTTCCGGCGGGGGTGGAAGTTCCGGCGGGGGTGGAAGTTCCGGCGGGGGTGGAAGTTCCGGCGGGGGTGGTAGTTCCGGCGGCGGCGGTAGCTCCGGTGGTGGTAGCTCCTCATCGGATAAGGGCGGAGGCGGCGGCGCCGAGGACGAGATCCAGGTCACCCGTCCCGCCGTGACGACCAATCAGGTCACGCGTCCCGGAGCCTTCGCCGCAGTGGATGGCACTGGTCAGCCCCTCGCACTCCAGCGAGCGGGGCTTACGAGCGGTGGTTTCGAGATCGTGGGCAGTGGCTGGGAAATCACTTCTCGAGGTGCCCTGACTGCACAGAACACGACGCTGACGCCCGGTCAGATCATCCGAATCACGGGCAAGGGACTCCAGCGGTTGACGACTACGGGCGTGTACGTGCTCTCCACCCCAGTGTGGGTGGCCGCCGGTGTCGTCAGTTACGAGAATGAGTTCACCGTCGAGTTCCAGATTCCCGCGCTGCCACCTGGGCAACACACTCTGCAGATCAACGCGGTGCGCCAGGGACAACTGCCCATGAGCATTGGTGTGGGATTCACCCTGGGGTCGCCAGCACCCGCCGGGGCACCGGCCGCGTCTGCGCCACGGGACGCCGCGGAATTCGTCACGTTCGCTCGGTCGAGTCAGTCACTGTCTCCCAACGCCAAGGCCAAACTGCGGCGAATCGCGAAAACTGCGCAAGGACTGAACAACGAGCTCTCGGTCATTGGCTTGCCAGGCGCTGCACGTTCCGACGTCAACCAGCGACGGGTCTCGGTTGTGGGTCGCTACCTGCAAGCGCAGGGGGCGCGGGTGAGTATGCGGCAATCGACGAGCCCACGCTCCGCGGGATCCTCAGGAGTCCTCGTCGTCGCTTCCACTCCCCCCGCGAATTCCGCGGCCGGAGTCTCATCACTCATCGTGCGCTTCAAGCCCGGCCAGGAACCCGAGATCGGAGATGCACTCGGAACAAGCCTGACCGTGCGGAAGTACCTAGGTTTCCGGATGTTCCGAGTCGACTTCGCCTCCCCCGTGTCGGAGGACACCGCAGCTGCCGCAGCCACGACTCTCTCGTCCAACCGGAACGTCGAGTTCGCCGAACCCGATGCCCGTGTCACCACGCAGATTGCATTCCGGGGCAACAGAAGCCTCTAGATTGCGCCGGTGCGCATCACAACAGACCCCGAGGAGGCGTCCCGCGGACTCGCTGAGGGTCAGGTGGTGGCGATCCCCACGGAGACGGTCTACGGATTGGGTGCACGCGCCGACTCGCCTGATGCCGTGGCCCGGGTGTACGCGGCGAAGGGGCGTCCGGCAGACCACCCGCTGATCGTGCACGTGGCCCGTGCCGACGCCGCGACTTCGTGGGCGGCACGCATCCCGGACTACGCGCTGCTACTCAGTGCCCGGTTCTGGCCAGGACCGCTCACCCTCGTGCTGCAGCGCAGTGCGCGGGCCCAGGACTTCATCACCGGTACCCAGGACACGGTCGCGGTGCGCGTTCCTGGCAACGCACTCACCCGCGAGGTGATCCGCCGTGTCGGCGAGATTCTGGGTGACCCCGACGTCGGTATCGCTGCGCCCAGCGCCAATCGTTTTGGGAAGGTGAGTCCCACCCGCGCGCAGGACGTGGTGGCCGAGCTCGGGGAGTTCCTCGACGATGAACTCGTCCTCGACGGTGGACCGAGCACCGTGGGTGTCGAGTCGACGATCGTGGACTGCTCCGGTGAGCGGCCGGTGATCCTGCGACCAGGACAGATCAGCCTGGAGGACATCGAGGGGTGCACGGGCCTCACCTGCGGTGAGTCGAGCACCGTGCGCGCGCCCGGGACACTCGTCGCGCACTACGCACCTGCCGCACGCGTGGTCATCGTCGACACCGCGTTACTTCCTGGGAGAGATACCGAGCGCAGCGGTCTCATCGCGCTCGCGTCCACCCCCACGCCGCCCGGGATGGTGCGCCTCACGGCGCCGGATACCGCCGCGCACTACGCGGCGAGCCTCTACCGCGCGTTACGGGAAGCGGATGCCCTGCACCTCACCACCGTCTACGCCGTTCCGCCGACCGGATCCGGAATCGAGGCTGCGATCCGCGACCGACTCGAGCGTGCCGCGCACGGCATTACTTAGGTGGCAGCCGAACTCCGGCATCGAGGCGGATTACTTCGCCGTTCAGGTACGGGTTCTCGACGATTGCCCCGACAAGATGCGCGAACTCCTGCGCCGTCCCCATGCGCCGCGGGTTGAGCGGCAGCTTGGACAGCACCTCGAATGTCTCGCGAGGAAGGAACTCGTAGATCGGTGTGTCCATGATCCCGGGAGCGATCGTCATCACTCGGATTCCCACGGGAGCGAGGTCGCGGGCAAGCGGCAGGGTCATTCCGACGATGCCACCTTTGCTCGCGCTGTAGGCGGCCTGCCCAACCTGGCCGTCGTATGCGGCAAGTGATGCTGTCATCACGATGACGCCGCGCTGACCGTCCGAGTCTGGTTGATTACGTGACATCAATGATGCAGATCTGCGGACGATGTCGAAGGTTCCGTTGAGGTTGATGTCGATCACTCGTCGGTAGTCGTCGATACTCACCGGAGTCCCGTCGCGATCCATGACGCGATGCACGAACCCGACGCCCGCGCAGCAGGCGGTCACGTCCAGCCGACCGAAGGTGGTCTCAGCAGCAGCAACCGCATGCTCCACGGCGTCGGTATCCCGGACATCGGTCGGAACCGCGATGACGTGGTCACCGAGCTCCTTCGCAAGGTTCGATGCCCGCTCACCGTTGACGTCGACGACGAGGATTCCCGCCGCTCCGCCCGCGGCTGCCGCACGCACCACGCCCTCACCGAGGCCTGATGCGCCACCGGACACCAACACAACCGACCCTGACCACTGCATGCGCTTCTCCTACCCGTATCCCAATTCGTGTAAACGTTCGTCGCTGATGCCGAAGTGGTGCGCGACCTCGTGAACCACCGTGACCCGCACCTGCTCGACCACATCCTCCTCCGAGCGGCAGCGGCGCGTGATGGGAAGCCGATAGATCGTGATCCGATCCGGCAGGTGACCGGCGTAATAGTGACCACGACTGGTCAGGGGCACCCCGTGATAGAGCCCTAGGAGCAAAGGCCGACCGGGCTTCATGTCCTCGACGAGGACCACGACGTTGTCCATCAATCTGGCCAGTTCCGGTGGAAGCGTGTCGAGGGCGTCGGACACGAGCTCCTCAAACCGCTCGGGGGCGACCTCCACCATCCATCCATCGTGTCCCACGGCGGACCCGCGCGCTCACCCAGGGGCGACTCCCCCGCCACCCCCGAGACGTCCTATGCTTTCCCGGTCGCCAACGGCGTTTCGGTCGACGGAGACCAGGTCCCCATCGTCTAGAGGCCTAGGACACCGCCCTTTCACGGCGGTAACACGGGTTCGAATCCCGTTGGGGATGCTCGGCCTCACCAGAGGCCCCGTAGCGCAGTTGGTTAGCGCGCCGCCCTGTCACGGCGGAGGTCGCGGGTTCAAGTCCCGTCGGGGTCGCCACTCCGGAGCAATCCGGAACTACGGCCAGGTAGCTCAGTTGGTACGAGCGTCCGACTGAAAATCGGAAGGTCGACGGTTCGATCCCGTCCCTGGCCACCACATCATTTCTCCGGGCAAATCAACATGGTCCGCTACCAATCTGCTCAACAGGCCCATCCCTCTTGCTCTTTGGTGGTCTAAACGCATTCCCATACTGTCCGCGGCTGGTGACTTCTCATCATTTTCGTATTACGATAAGAGCATGAATCGGGAAACTATTCAGGGAGAACCTGTAACCGAAGAACACATCAAGGCATGGGCGCACGAAGCTGAAGCTGGTTATCCCGTTGAGCAATTGCGTAAACGCGGCCGGCAGTCTTTAGGCGACGGTCCCAGCGCGGTGGTCCCCGTTCGGATTGACTCAGCCCTCTTGGAGGCACTCGGTGAGAAAGCCGAACGTGAGAACGTTAGTCGTTCCGAGGCGATTCGAACTGCCATTCGCGCATGGGTCGGAGTTGCCTAGTGGAGGTCCATTCCTCCGCGCTTAAACATGGAATCTCTGCTGAGAGTTCAATTTTCGTCGCATCAAATTCACTGTTCGTTTCCCTGCTGGACGATGACAACCCATCACGCGAATTACGTCTTGGTTTTGATGAGGCTGGACGATTACTCGAGTTAGTAGTTTTAATATTTGATAGCGGAAACGAGTTAATCATTCATGCGATGAAGGCTCGATCGCAGTATTACGAACTCATAAAATAGCAAGCGGGTCGAGACCGAGATTGGAAGCGGCTGCATCTGCTGACATTCCCAAGCGGGTCGACAAGAGGGTGGTAACCGTGCGCCTGGCCTTGCGAAGTTCAGCCTTTACTGGTCTATCAAGAGACAGATTCGTGATTATCGGGCTATTCGTTGGTGAGATCAGCGAATAGGTCGTAAGTGTTGCCGTCTTGGTCGCGCACCTGCGCGTAGCGCTGACCCCAGAAGGCGTCCCACGGATCGGTAGCTGAAGTGAACCCGGCATTGACAATCAATTGGAAAACAGCATCGACATTCGTGGGCGAGACGCAATCAAAGGCCAGCAGCGTTGTTTGACTGTTCTCTGGCGGCCAATCCCAGTTCGGGTTGAGGCTCCTAACAAGGGATTCAGAATCCAACATGAGCCGCAACCCGCTGGGAAGGACCGCCTCAGTGTGGTCTGCACTGGCTTCGCAAGAACCGTCAGTTGGAAAGCTAATCCCCAACAGGGTGAAAAACTCAATTGATCTCGGGATATTGCTACTCACAACTCCAATAGCATTTAGCGCAACTGCCCGGGTGTTCACAAGCGAGACGTTATCGAGCATTGGCAGACTTTTCCAGATTTTGAGACAGGCCAGGTTTTTTATGAATGCACCAAATGAGCAAACCTAGCCTTGTTAGCCCCTCGTATTTGAATTTGCTTTCAAGCATCTCTCACTAATTTCTCACAGACATAGCCGTAGACAGTGAAATGCGCTGGTGTGTAGTGAGTCGCGATGGTGCGCGGGGACGGTATCTACACCGACTGAAAATCGGAAGGTCGACGGTTCGACCCCGCCCCTGGCCACCACACTTCGTGGCAGTTTCCCTCACAAAATGATGCGTACCGTGGCGTTCTTGCTGCAGGAGGTCTGAGGTCCCGTGCACGAACGTGCACGAACGCTTCTAATGGCAGCCGACGGTGCCGCCGATGCAGGCTTCCTGGTCAGGGTTGTACTGCGGCTCCTGGTACGGCACATCGGCGTAGTAGGCCGAAGCTGCAAAGTAGGCAACGACCGGGCCGATGACGATGAAGGCCACGATCATGCGCGTGAGGCCCTTGTCTGACTTGGGCGGCCCGATTAGCCACATCAGTATGTAAAGGCCGAAGGCGATTGCACCGCCACCTAAGGCGGTCCACACCAGTACATCTGCACGCATCACGCCTCCCCTGGTGCGAACGTACCAATGCGGCTAGTGGCTGCTGGAGGTGGATCCGGAGCGTGCACCTGCCGCTGATGACGCTGCAGACCGTGAGGCTGTGGCTGCTGGGAAGCCGATCCCTGCACGGACAGCAGATCGCGCTAGGCAATTTCAACGTGCCTGAGGACATCCCGGCAGACACGGAGTGCGTGTCGGTCAATCCGTGACACCCGCCAAACGCGACGCTTCACTCCCATGGGCGCCGTCCACCCTCACCGCCGCTGCTGTGGTCTCGTCTGAGCGAGTCGACAGCGGCCGGGGGTGAGTGGCCTAAAAAGCCCGCACTGGGCGGACACGCAGATAAAGAAGCTTGAATACGTTTCCGACAGTTCCGCCAGAAAAGCTCAGGGTCGACGCAAAGGAAGTGTCGTTCTGAGTGGAGCTCCAGTAGGTGGCGGAGTTGAACGCGTATGTAGCCGCGACACTCGCTGGCATCACCAAACTGTATGAATACATTTCAAACAACTCATTCTTGGAGGGCAGGAACCAGTCTGTTTTCCCGCCCAAGACAAGATCTGATGCGGCTTGTCCCGCTCCGCTCGAGCACGCAGCATCGATCGCGGCAGTGTTTGATGCCCCAGCCCCAACCGCAACGCTTGCAGCGCCCGTGACATTAGTGGCGACATTGCACCACGAGTTAGTCGGATCTTCGCTTCCACCGTTCCACGTCTTTGGTGCCATTTCGTAGGTGAGCCCACCAGAGATTAGGAACACCAGCCCACCTCCCGGGCCAACATCACCCACTGCGCAGGTGCCACCACCCGCGCAGGGCACCGCGGGGGTGACTGAGACCGAAGGTGCTGAATATGTCCCCGTACCGGAGCTGGTGATTGCTGCGACCTTGAAGAAGTAGGCCGTTCCATTGGTCAGGCCGGTCGCGGTGCAAGAGAGTGCCGTGGAAGACGAGGCTGTCGCGCAACCAGCAGCGTCGGCATAACCTCCAACAGAGGTGGTTGAAATCTGAACGCGATACCCGGTAATCACATCCCCTCCAGTACTGGTAGGTGCCACCCAGGTGAGAGCAACGGTCGTGTTTCCCGATACACCGGTAACGGCAGTTGGAGCAGTTGACGTGGATGCGGGAGTGGGCGCTACTGGTGTTCGTGCCCACGTAATACTCCTGGTGCAGACCCATCCGCCGGTGCCGTTATTCGCCCACTGCTCCCACGCTGGATTCCACGAAGAGTCCGGTCCCCATGATGCTTGCCACGGTGTTTCCCCTGGCTGCGCTGCGCACGCCTCGGACTGGCTCGCCCGTTGATATGACTGCACCTGCACCTGGTCAGCCGAAGCAACGTTTGCACCGACCAGCGTGCTGGCAGTCATGGCAACCACAAAAGCAAGGGCATAGACAGCGCCTGGGCGATGTGAACTCACAGCCCATATTCCTATCAGCTTCTCGACCACGGTGTTCCACAACTCTCCGATCGCCAGGTGGAGACAATCTGGTGCCGGAGTGCGTGAAGGAATCAGTTAAGCGTTGCGGTGGTGATCGATCACATCAATGTTGCCTTTTCCGCAGTGTGCGAGGGGCAGCGCTCCCGTACTGGATGGACCATGACGAGTCGTTGCAACTCTTGTGAAAGAGAGCGAGTCGCATCACTGTTTTCTCACAGACGTAGCGCAACATCATGATCCAAAGTGGCACATGAATACTGCTTTTCGAGGAAGTCGCTTTACGCACTGAAGCACAGTGCAGCACAGAGACGAGACCGAAGCCGACTGAGAATCGGAAGGTCAGCGGTTCGACCCCGCCTCTGCCCCCCCGGTCGAGATTCCCTCGCAATTGACCGCCACTCAGACCACCTTCCGATCTTGGGACTGTGATGGCTGCGTCGTGAACGATCAATTGATGACTCAACCAACAGCATCGCAAGGTAGGGCTGCCCTTGAATCGCAAGGGCTTCGTTCAGCAGAGTCTTTCGTTGGATCGTCGCCGCGGGGCGTGGCGACAATCAGTGCTCGAGTGCCCAGCGGGCCTGAAGCAGACACAACGGATCAATCGAGACCTATACTCACCGACGTAGACCATCGGCCTATTCATCCAGCAATGGATCGTCATGAGGAATCTTGAGATGCGACGTTCAATCTTGATTGCGGCAGCGTGCGGCGCCCTGACCATCACTGCTGCGGCGCCGGCTGGTGCAGAGAGCTTCGCCAGCCAGGATGTAGCAAAGGCATACGCGCTCATGATGACCAAGGGTGAAGGAAAGTCGCTCACGGGTGGCAAGAAGATGGTGCGCGAGTTCTCTGTGCTTAGCGCTAGCTCCGGACCCGCCGACTCGCCATGGTTGTGCGACCTCTCAGGTGCTGATGAGATCGAAGGCAAGGGTGGCGGGGACGTTGTCACGATGGAGTTCGTGTCAGAAGCGGGTCCAAACATGAGCGAAGCTCTGCAGGAAGTCTTTGTGTACGCGACTGCGCAGCAGGCAAAGCTTGCCTACGACCGCATCGTCAAGGACATCAAGCAGTGTGAGGGCCTGCACCGGCCTACCGCCAACGACGGAGAACCCGCTGAGACTGATGATGCCTCGGGCTCCACGAGGAAACTCACGAATGGGACCAAGACGTCTGCTGACGGCGACACGTTCTTGTGGGTGAACTCAACAACGACCATCGCCAGCACAGGCGGGAATTTCCAGCATGACTATCGGACGGTGCGTCACTTCGGTTCATACCTGCAGATCCTCCAGGTGGAAAGCGAAGGCACCTCGGCGCAGAAGATTTCTGCCCAGCAGATTCGAACCATGGATCGCTTAACGGATTCGCTCGGCGATCGCTGGCGTTCAGCCCTCAACTAGTTGGCAACTATTCCACCTCGAAAGCGTGACGACCCGCGGCCAAGATGCTGGGCGGAAAGGAGGCTCGCAGGGAACAGGGTGATCCGTGGTGCACGGAAGGCCGATGTCCGAGGTGCCCTTCAGATGAGCCCGGAATCGCTCTGAAACGCCGTCCATCGACTGAAGATCGCAAGAGCGGCGCTTCGACTCGGCGTCTGGCCACCACTCGTATCCCCTGATCAACGGCCCGCTTGGCGCTGTCTGGACACCACCGATGCGTTTAGGGCCGACTCGGGACAGCCGCGACGCGGATCGCAGGGCCCATCCCCACGCGGCGAAGGAAGGCGAAACGGCCTCCCGGCACTGCCCGAGCCTCGGCGGCGATGGCGCGCGTGATCGTCCGGGCGAGGCCCGACCTCGGATACTCGGTGACCGTGCGGACGACGAGGTCGTGCGGAAGATGCCGCTCCCGCAGGCCCACGAGGTCGACCATCGCCCCAGCCTGCGTGTAGAAGCCGAGCGCGCCATCGCGGACCGGGTCGATGCCAACCGTCGTGTGCACGACGATCGCGTCCTCCAGGCTGGGGGCGGCATCCGGGCGCCCTGCACGCGCCGCCACATCCACCGCGGCGACCGCGCTGCGTACAGTGAAGTCCTCGCCTAGCACCGGGCTCTCGAGACCGACGTCATGAAGGAGTCCGGAGACGACGAGGAGCTCAGCGTCGACGTCCGCGCCATCGATGAGCGCGAGCGCACGAGCGAACACCGCTGTGCGATAGGCGTGCCCAAGAATCTCGGGACACTGCGTGCGAGCGACGTCCACAGCCTCGGCGACCAGCACGGTATCCGGAACCAACATCGCTTCGGACAAGTCTCGCTGAGGCTTACACCGAGGGCTCATGCGTTGCACGAACAGCGTGCGCTGCGTCGCGATCGAGATGCCGAGCATCTTCCTTCGCTGCGACCTCGAGAGCCGGCCGCCCGTCGCGTCCAGCCATCCTGGTCCACCCACGCGATTGGGGTCAGGATGCGCGCTCATCCGCGGCCCCTTCTCTCGACTCAGGGCCGTGAGCCTAATGCTGAATCACATCACGAATCGTCGACTGCAGTGCGATGTCGGCACGTCTAGGAGGGTCCTAGGGCCCCCGGTCGGGCCGCCGGTGTGCAGTTCCTCACCGACGTCAATGACTACGACAGCCTGGCTCCTCGGTGGCATCGCCTTGCTCATGGCCTGACTCGCGTCAAAGCTTGTGCCAAAGGCGCCCAAGCAGCAGCTGGCATCCTCCCCGGGAGACTTCCCTCGTAAACGAGGGCAACCGGATCGACAGCAGGCCCACCTTCCTACCCATGGCTTCGCGCACTGATTAGACTGAGGATCACTGAGAGAATCGACCGCGAGAGGTATCTGTCATCGACGGTCCTGTTCGGATCCACGGAGGTGGCACTGTGACACGCATCGCCCTTACCCGTATTGCTGTAGCGGGGATCGCCGCGATAGTCATGGCCAGCGGATCGATGGCCTATGCCGCAAATGACGGAACCGTTGAGGACACCTTCCCGACCGTGGTTGCTCTCGAACCGAAGACCCATCATCGACAGTCCGTCTTCAGCGTCGAATTCGATGTCGCCCGGGACAAGGAACGGCGCTTCATTACCAGCTTGCTGACTGTCAAGGACACCACCGACCGTCTCTTCCTCGGACAAGAGCTCGCATGCACGAGCCCCTCGGGCAAGGCAGTCATCGGCATGGAGACAGGCCGCAACTTCTGGCAAGACGGTCTCGGAAGCACAGTCGCCTCGTTCGTCCTCAAGGCCAATGAGGCGGGGCGCTGGAAATGCGAATCAACCGTGAACCTGTGTGTTCCGGGCCAATGTGACTCCGGGCAGGGTTCCGGCACCTTGACCTTGGAAGCCGGTAGTGCCGTTTCGGCCATGAAGGTCAGCAGGCCCCTGGAGTTGTGGTCAACGAGTGCTCGGTTCATCACCAAAGATCAGGCGATCAAGCCAGGCAAGTCCCTCTCTCTGAGCAAGACGTTCACCGTGGGGCAAGGCGCAACTCCCACGGTGATCGGGGAGTTCTCCTTCAGCAATTGCATTGAGCCCACCTACCCCAATGCCTGCGGCACCCTCACCAGCCACAACATCAACGGATCAGCAACAGCCTCGGTTGCCATGAAGGTTGCTCAGGTTCCGGCCAAAGCTGGAGCACAATGCTCCGTCGCCTCGGCAACATCCGGCCAAGGTCAGGGCGTGCGCACCATTACGGCAGAGCAGCACCATGCCACTTTCTCCATTGAGATTCCCAACATCTCACTGAGCTCTTCACCTGATTGCACGAACAAGGTCACGGTTTCGGCTACTTTCCGGTCCATCAAGGGCAACGGAATCGTGATCGAGGGCGGTACGAGCAAGAAGCCGATGTCTCTGGTCAGCATCGGAGAGATTGATACGGCCTATCAATCGATACCAGTGACGCCTTGATCGCGCATCAATGGCCACTTCACTTGTCATTCATGTAGGCCCGCGAAAGACTGGAACGACATACCTGCAGAGGGCCCTGACGCTGGCGGCCCCAACACTGCGTGAGTCTGGCGTGCTCTACGTCACCCGCCTCGCAGGAGTCAGTCGCTACAACCACGTGGCCGCGACCTACGCGGTGTCAGGTTTGCGATCGGGGCGATCGAGCCACATATGGCGGAACGTCAGTGAGGAGAACATCCGTGACCTCGCGCGCCAGGTGGATGCTTGGGACGGCCCCGCCATCATCTCATCGGAGGCACTGGGTGGACTGAGCACGGCCGAGGCGACCACGTTCATCTCTTGTCTGCCCAGCGCACCGGTGCATGTGATCGCCACACTCCGGGCGCTGCCTGATGTCGTGCTGTCCTCGTGGTCGCAGAACGTGCTCAACCTGCATACCCAATCGCTCGACACCTACGTCGAGCGCTTCATCAAGCGTCGGACGCAATTGCCACCGGCGGAGCGCTGGCGGCTGTGGGACGAAGATCGTCACGCGACCTTCTGGCGCAGTTACGACTATCCGGGTCTGCTTTCCCGGTGGCTACACATGGGCTTTCCCGTGAGCGCTGTCGTCGTGCCAGACTCCGCGCAACCGCGCGATGAGCTGTGGAATCGCTTTCGTGAGGCCGTCAACCTCGATGCTCTTCCCCTGATCGCCCCGAAGGTGCCCGGTGCTCAAGCCAATGGAGCTCGATCCCTAGAGGAGCTCGAGGTCATCCGCAGAACCGTCATAAGCGCCACCCGACAGGGACTGACCCTGGATGATCTCCGACCACTTCGCGGAAAGCGATGGAAACTCCCGCGAGGCACCTCTCTACGCTCCGGCACTCGGCCGGGATTGGCTCCGGCCGCCGCGGAGGTCTTCGCGCAATGGGCACGGGAAGACGTGGACCTCTTGGCGAAGCTCCCCATAAGCCTCGTTGGCCCCAGGGAAGAACTGCTGCGCCCAACGCGCCCACAGCAGCCGCCACAGTACGCCGCTTACGCAGAGGCGGCGGGCTTTCTGGTCGCGAACCGCATTCTGGGCAAGCAGGGCGGCCGGACTTGGCGATCATGGCTTCGACCAAGTCGGCGCGCGTTCCGACTGGGCAGGTGGGGCACGTGACCCGCTGCATACACCTGCATATCGGTCCAAGGAAGTCCGGCACAACCTTCCTGCAGCAGGCACTCATCTCCAATGCGCAGGCGCTCCGTGCCGAAGGTTTGCTCTATCCGGTGACCGGCCGGTCGCTGCGGCAGCGCCTTCTGGGTGCACCTCGGTGGCTCAACCACGAGAAGGAGTTGCTTGCCGCCTGCACCGCAGAAGCCAGCTCCACGACCGAGTGGCTCTCGCGCGAACTGGCGGCTACGTCAGAAGACGTCATCCTTTCCGGCGAGGCTGTAGCAGCCTGCTCGCCGGCTGAGTTGGATCACCTGACCGCCAACGTGGGCGTAGGTGACCTTCATGTGATCATCACGGCACGAGCACTAGAAGCTGTTATCCCTTCTACTTGGCAGCAGCACATTCGCAATGGTCGAACGGCCTCGTTGGCGACCTTTGTCGACAACATCGCCAGACTCAACGACCAGCGCCAGCAAGCTCCGCTGACCTGGGCCACTGATCCAGCTCAGGGTTTCTGGCTCGCGAACGACCACGCGGCCCTCGCCGAACGCTGGATCGCCCGAGGGGCACAGGTGAGTGTCGTGACAGTGCCCGCGGGCGCCGCGCCCGCCGAGACTCTCTGGCAGCGCTTTCTCAGGGCGTTGGGATTGAGCAATGCCGCGATCACGGCATCTACCATCCCAAACATGCAGCCACTTCATGTCGGTCTCACTGCACCCGAGGCTCTCACCCTGAGGGAGATCGTCTGGCAGTTGGAGTGTGGTGGCATGGACATCTCGGAGCGCCGCCGATGGGCTCATCGCTTGGTCGACGACGTCTTCCGCGGGCGCCCGACACGTGGTCCGGCCCTGCATCTGACGGGCGCGGACCTCCATCGGGCTCGGCAGTCGGCCGCGGATGACGCCGCACAGTTGGCCACTCTCGTAGAGAACGGTCAGATAGCTCTCTACGGAGATCTTGCCGACCTGACACCCAGCGAGATCGTGGTGGAGATTGACCAGGCCCAACTCTCGCGCGAGATCACCAACCTCGGCGGCCGTTGCATCGCCTACCTCGAGGG
Organism: Candidatus Nanopelagicales bacterium; assembly: GCA_044375955.1. Taxonomy (GTDB): domain Bacteria; phylum Actinomycetota; class Actinomycetes; order S36-B12; family S36-B12; genus VGCC01. The sequence goes on from JBILLS010000003.1 coordinate 44,170, forward strand.
AGCCCGCTCATGATTGTGGTTGTCTGCGGCCAGCACCGCTCCGGCTCGACCCTGACATGGCAGGTGGCCCACGAGTTGCTCACCTCAGCGCCATCTGCTTCAGCGCCATCTGTGTCAACGCCATTGTCGACCCCGAGGGAGGACTTGCAGATGCTCGCCCTTGACCCAGGCGACATCCGCATGGTCAAGGTGCACTTCTCCCCCGTGATGAAGAAGAAGGAATTTCCCCAGCAGGGTGCTCGCTACATCTACACCTATCGGGACCCACGTGACGTGGCGGCCTCGCTGATTCGCAAGGGCCGGTACCACCACGGTCACGAGAAGCGCGGAGTCGAAGGCGTCACGGCGATAGTCCGTCGCGAGCTGCGCGGTGACACCTTCTGGCGAACGCGGGAGAACTTGTGGATTGGGCGCTACGAAGAACTTGCGCAGGACATTCCAGGACTGGTGCGCTCTCTTGCAGACTTTCTCAGTGTTCCTGTGGACGAGGATTCAGTGCGGCGCATCACCGATTTCGTATCCGTCGATCGCCAGCGCGAGCGCGTGGCGGACGTCCGTGATCACGGAGTCGATCCTTCCCTGCGCATCACCTCGAACCACATCACCGACGGGCAGGAGGGAGCGTGGCGAGCCACACTCACTTCCGAGGAGGTTGCCGCTATTGAAGTGGTGGCGACTGAGTGGATGCGAGCCCACGGCTACGTGTGCGAGACGCTGCCACGACAGCTGTGACAAACAGCGTCGCATCGTCCGCCCAGTTGTGATGGGCGAGCACGGCCGCCCGGCCATTGTCTCCAAGACGCCGCCGGCGCTCCTCGTTCTGATGCAGTTCGATCACGGCTGTAGCAGCAGCAGCCGGGTCGCGAAAGGGCACGATGATGCCGGCGTCGTGACGATTGAGCACGTCAACGACCAGCGGCAAAGGAGTAGCAACCACGGGGATGCCCATGGCGAGGTACTCAAACACCTTGGTCGGATGAGAGTTTCGGTAGTTGTTCTCGTTATGCAGCAGTGACAATCCGGCGGTCACACCTCGCATGCGCTCGACCGCCTGGGGATGGGGCAGACGTCCATGCCAGCGCACATCCCCATCAAGATCGGCGCGCCGAAGTTGCTCTTCCACATCTGCGGATGCTGTGCCCACGATGTCCAAGACGATCCCGTGGGGGCGCAGCATTCGGCCGACCTCGATCAGGTCCAGAGCCCCTCTGGCCTTGGTCAGAGTGCTGACACACACGGCGCGACCCGGTCCCGGGCTGGGAGGATTGCCCTCAATGATCGTCGAATTCGGAACAACAGGGTGCGGGCGACGGAATCGCTCCGAATACGCCGCCTCGGCCAACAGGAGTTCACACCGGCGCTCCGCCCAACGCTCCAGCGCCCGGATACCGCCGGCCGCTACTCGGTCGAGTGCCGGAGGAATCCATTCCTTGTAGGTCACGGCAGCCGCGGTGTCCTCGTGCACGTCCCAGACGACAGGCGTTTCGCGCACACTGGCGGCTGCCAATATCAGCTCTATATCGTGGATCAGGACGACGTCGTAATCACTGGCAGTCTGGCGCAACAGCCGCCGGGCCGCTCGCAGAGCACCCAGACGCCGCCGCCCAATGGAGCGCGGTAGATCGATCGTCGCAACATCGACCGGCGGATCGACACCGTGAGCTGAGAATGGGGCCGCATACGTGACCACATGTCCGGCATCGACCAGGGCGGCGATCTGGCGCACCAGGATTCGAGTGTCGAGCGGGTGATGAACAACGGTCATCGCGAGAACCCGGATGGAGGTCACGGCTCCGGCCCGTGATCTGACCCTTGATGTCCCTGACGGCGAGCTCGGCGGCGGCGGGACTCTTCCGCGTAGGCATCGATTACATCGTCGGGTGTGCCGTCGCCCTCGATGCGTCCCTTCTCGATCCAGACCACGCGGGTGCAGGACCCTCGAATGGCCGACATCGAGTGGCTCACGAGGACAACGGCCTCGGCTCGGCCACGAAGCTGCCGCATGCGATCCATGCTGCGGTCCTTGAAATCGAGGTCACCTGTGACCAGCGCCTCGTCGAGCAGGAGGATCTCATGATCCACCGAAGAAGCAATCGCGAACTTCAACCGAGCGGCCATCCCCGAGGAGTAGGTCGAGAGTGGCAGCTCAATATGGTCGGCGACACCGGAGAAGTCGATGATCTCGTCGATGCGCTCGCGGACGGCTGCGCGAGTCATGCCCAGGGCAAGGCACCCGAGCTCAATGTTCTCTCGGCCGGAGAGTCGCGGCACGAGGGTCTTGCCGACACCAAGGAGTACGGGGGGTGATGATGTGTAGACGGCACCGCGGGTCAACGGCAACAGGCCGGCCATGGCCCGCAGCAGACTTGATTTTCCGGCGCCATTTCGACCGATGATGCCGACGCTTTCACCCGCGGAGATCTCCAAGCTGACTCCGCGTACTGCCTCGACTTGTTGAGCCCGACGGGGAACGAGTCGGCCATGCGGGAATACGCGGTAGGACACGGCGACGTCATCGAGGAGCAGCCGCAAGGTCGACTTCTCCGCCGATTCAGTCGCGTCCATAGGTCCCCTCACCCCGCCAGAAGACCACTACCCCGGCGGTGGCAGCAATCAACGACCACACGGCGGCGGCCACCCAGTTGGTGACGCCGCCCGGTGCGGTGTATCCGGTCAGGAGCGCATCCCGCATGACCGCAAGATAGACAGCGCCGGGGTTGTAGACCAGCACGTACTCCACCCAGGTGGGCAGGTCGAGCTGTGAGATCCGCTCGGTAATCGGGAACATCACCCCGGACGCCAGCCCCCACAATCGCAGCACAAGCGGGAGGACCCCGCCGATATCGGGTGTGTGGCTCATCCACCGGGCGAGCAGCAGGGCGGCGCCCCAACCGAAGGGGATTATGAGCAGGATCGCCAACGGCGCGAGCAGCCACGACCACGTCACCGGTTCGCCGGTCAGTATCAGGACGACAACGAGCACGGGAAGGGAGACCACGAAAGCTCGAACCTGCTGCACGACTGCGGCAGTCGGCAGGATCACCGCGGGGATCGGAAGAGAGGTGAGCAACCCTCGATTCGCCGAGACCGAGCGCGCGCCCGACTGTGCGCAACGACGGATGACGGCAAAGGTGAACACGCCCACCGCGAGGTAACCCAGGTAGTTCGGCACCGAAGTTCGGGCCCCCAGGAGCAAACCAAACAGCACCCAGTAGGTGGCCATGGTCGTCAGTGGGTCCAGGACCTCCCAGAGAGGCCCAAGTCTCCGCGCCCGATTTCCCGCTTGAGTCTTGGCGCGGGCATAGGCGCGGATGAATTCGCGACGCTGCCACAGGGCCCTGAGGTAGGTCATCAAGCTCAGACGGTCACCTACGCGTACGAGCCCAGCATCGTGTGCCCGCTGTGCAGCACTCACCATGGTGTGCTCCCCATTCCGTGCCGCGTCTTCATGGGCCCGAGACGAAAGCGTAGGCATCCTGATACCCGGTGACGACACGTGACCACTGACGTTCCTTGATGACCCAGGCACGGCCGGCACGACCTAAGGCTCGGTGGGTATCGATCAGCCGCAGTTCGGCGGCAAGTGCCTCGACGTCACCCGGTGCCACAAATCGCGCATATCCGCCCGTGGCCTCGCGTAATGCCGGCAGGTCGCTCGCAATGACCAGGCGCTCACGGGCAAGAGCTTCGACAGGCTTGAGGGGCGTGACCAGTCGGGTGACTCGGTAATCCTCGCGTGGAATGACCACGGCATCTAGGGAGTCATACCAGTCGATCGCCGCGTCCACATCGACGCGATCGACCCAGCGAATGGCATCGTGTTCTCCAAAGCGGCGCTTCAACGATGCCAGGGCCGGGCCGGTACCGACGATGACCGCTCCAATATCAATGCCTTCCTCCCGGCTCATGAGGACCGCGGCCAGTAGGGTGCCGAGTCCTTCGAAGGAATGCACCGTTGTGATGGCGCCAACCAAGGTACGTTCACGTGGTAGCCCGAGAGCCGCGCGGACCGAGCCACTCTCGCGAGGGGGCGTGAGGAAGCGGTCATTGACGGCATTGGGCACAACCCACACCCGTTCAGCGGCCACTCCTCTCGAGCGAATCTCATCGGCCATCGAGGGGCCGAGGGTGATCACGGCATCGGCCGCCATCATCACCTTGGACTCGCGAGCGCGTGCCAAGGCGTACCACTCCGTGCTTGCAGCCCGCTCGTCACCTCCGTGGCGTGTTGCCCAGGAGTCCTCGAGGAAGCCGCGCACTTCATAGACCATTGGGCAGCCAAGTTCGTGCGCTGCGAAGAGGGCCGCCCGTCCGTTCACGTGATCGGTGGCCGCGTGCAGAACGTCGGTCTGCTCTTGTCGGGCGAGGTGAGCGAGCCGGCGACCAAACTGTGCCACGTCTGACCCGTCGGCAGCCAGTAAGCGGTGGTAGCGGACACCCGACACCACTTCGGTGCGGGCGGCCAGGTGGCCCTGCGCAACTGGGAAGCCCAACCGCGTGACGGCCTGTGCGTTGATGCCAGCGGCCTGCTGCGCGCGCAGCACCTCCTGGGTGCGGATGGTGTAGCCGGCCTGCACGTGCGGAAGTGAGTTCTTCACCACGTGAAGTACCCGCAGGGGCTCACTCGGTGAATCTCGGTGGACCGGCACCGGTCGTGGCGACGCCGGTGTACCTGCTCCGTCGACGAGTTCACGTCTGATGCGTGCAGCCCGGCGTAGGACCCTTCGAGCACGACGCCGGCCAGAAGACGATGTGGATTCGAGTGCCACGCGGGCCTGGGCCTCGGCCTGTGTGATGTGGCCTGCGAGCAGGAGCACCGCTGCTAGGAGTGACTCTCGGTTGGGGTCCGAATCGGCGACGTGGTCAAGTAGCTGCTCAGCCTCGGCGAGATCGTCTCGCGCCACTGCAAGATCAACCAGACCTGCAGTCCCAACCGTCCCTCGCGACAATTGCCCCCGCATGTGAAAACGGATACGATCGGGGTCGCTCATAGTCCGAAGGAATCCCGCCCATAGGATCCACCGGAGATTGAGCAGTCGCATGACTCAATGCTACGCACGCAATTGGCTGTCCATTTTTTTGAGCTGTCTGAACCCTTGAGGCGAGTCGATCACCGTGAACTTCCCTGATGTCTTGCACGTGATCGGCGCCCGGCCCAATGTTCCGAAAGCCGCGCCAGTTGTGCGGGCTCTTGCCAATGCCGGCGCCAGCCAACTGGTGGTGAACACCGGCCAGCACTACGACGACGCACTTTTCGGCTCCATGCTGCGAGCTGTGGGTATGCCAGCTCCTGACATCGAACTCAATGTCGGCTCGGGCAGTCATGCCCGGCAGACTGCCGCCGTGCTCACGAGCATCGAGCCCGTTCTGCTCGAGCAGTCGCCGAGCATTGTTGTCGTATATGGCGACGTGAACTCCACTCTCGCAGCAGCACTGGCCGCTGCAAAGCTGCACCTGCCCGTAGCCCATGTGGAATCTGGGCTACGCAGCCACGACTTCGCGATGCCGGAAGAAGTCAATCGTCGCCTGGTAGATCATCTGAGCACGCTGCTCTTCGTCACGTCCCCCGATGCCTGGGTGAATCTCCGCGCTGAGGGCCTAGCGGATGGGCGCGCGATCGAGGTGGGTAATCCGATGATCGACTCACTTACATGGGCGCGCGATCTGACTGATCTCGACCAGAGGCGAATCGCACTCGACCTCCCCGAGGACTTCATCCTCGCGACTATTCACCGTCCCAGCAATGTCGACGATCCCGACCAGGTCGAGGCCGTGTTGGCACTGCTGCGCGAACTCGGCTCACTCCTTCCGGTTGTGCTACCCGTGCATCCACGCTCCAGAGTCGCCCTTTCACCCGCGCAGAACTTCCCGGGAGTGCACCTCACGGCACCACTGGAGTACCGCGACTTCCTCGCCGCTCTTGCAGGATCCCGAGTAGTTGTCACCGACTCCGGCGGGGTCCAAGAGGAGTCCTCGTTCCTCGGCGTCCCCTGTGTGACGATCCGCACCACCACCGAGCGTCCGGTCACGATCACGCACGGAACAAACCGACTCGCCACGTTGGCTGGAGCAGCGGCGGAGGTCGACGCGATCCTGCGCAACCCTCGACCCGCGCCTGCGAGTATTCCGCTGTGGGACGGGCATGCAGGGGATCGCATCGCACAGGCGCTACTGGCGTATCTGCGCCGAACCCATGAGTCAGCACATGTCTGAGTCACACATGAACATGACGCCAGGTATGGGTAGCGAGTTTGATGGCCACGAACCTGATGTGACTGACGCACTTGAGGCCGCACATGAGCGGGCCAAGCGGGCCGAGTTGGCCCTCGCCCGCGCCCAAGGCTCCTTGCCCATGACCGTCGGCCAGCTGGTGATCGATTCCGCCCAGAGCCCCACACGCCTACTCGCCCTACCCTTCACCCTGTTGCGCATCCGAAAGTCCAGACGCGCTGGGCGGTCACGGCTGGCAGAGCGCTCCGAGCCAGCAGTTGTCATGAGCGGTCGCGACGCGGGCCTTTCGACCAGCCCAGCCAGAGTGCTGACTCCGCGCCGCACCGTGACGACCGACGACCGACCCTCCATCATCGCGATTGCCCCACCCGAGGTGATCGATGCTCTTGGCGGTTTCGCCCATGTGAGCCAGGCATGGCCACATGACGCCGTCGAGCTCGTGCGGGTACTTGACCCTGACGGTGTCATCGTCCATGCGCACGCGGGCCAGCCCGGCACCCCATGGTTTCCGCTCGGCGAGCCCGGGGAAGCAGTACGCGAGCGCACCCTTCTCGAGATTCGTGCGATGTGCGAGCGCCTCGGGCGTCCGCTACTCATGGTGACCGACCCTTCGCGCGCTCCTGGTTTGACCGAGTTCGCTCGTGGCTGTGACCGCAGCATCAACGTGTCCGATGCCACGTCGGCCGAGGGAATCATCGCGGCGCTGATGGGTATTGACCGTGATTGATCGGACCCTGCGGGCGCTTGTCTACGGCGACGTCAACCTCAACTTGATCGACGGATCTGCGGTCTGGCTGACCTCAACGGTCGAGTGCCTCGCAAACGCCGGCGTAGAGGTCACGGTGCTGCTCAAGTCACGCATCGAGACTGATCGTCTGCTGTTGCCTCTACACGAACTTGCAAACGTGCACGTTGTCGAGCCAGCCTTCGCCACCATGTCAGCGGCGCAGGCTGCCGATGCCGCAGTGAGCCACCATGTCGAAAAGCACTTCGACCTCGTAGTGGTGCGCGGCTCTCGAGTGGCCTCGGCCATGGTCGCGACCGGGCAGTTCGAAGGAGTGCTGTGGACCTACCTGACCGACATCCCCCAGAGTGTTTCGACATTGGATCACGAGCGCCTTGTCGAACTGACGGCAATTGTCCGAGGAAGCCGTCGAGTGCTGTGCCAAACACCCGAACTGCGCACATTCGTAGAGGCCGTCGTGCCCGGAGTGCACGGGCGAACCCTGTTGTGGGAGCCGATCATCCCCGATGCGCCACTGCCCGAGGCCGATGAAGTTCACAGTCGCGATGATCACGATCTTCGGCTCGGGTACGCCGGCAAGTTTGCACCTGCGTGGAACACCGACCTCATGCTCGCACTGCCGGCCCAGCTTTCTGCGCGGGGAGTTCCAACCCTTCTCGACATGGTTGGCGACAAGATCCATCGAGAGGATCGTGCCTTCGCTCAGCGGATGGACAGTGGACTGCGCGGTACGCCAGGGGTCACCTGGCACGGCGGCCTTGATCGTAAGTCCACCCTCGCGCTGATGGCTGCGTGCGACGTCGGGCTCTCCTGGCGAGACACCTGCCTTGATGACTCTCTCGAGTTGTCCACAAAGGCACTGGAATACGCGTCCGTCGGAACGCCGCCGGTTCTCAACCGCACGCCGATGCACGAGCGCGTGTTCGGCGCGGACTATCCGCTGTTCACCGATCCGACCACGACCGTCGCCGACCTGCTGGCCCGCGTGCATGCCGACCGAGAGCTGCTACGCCGCACAAGCGAACGCGCACGAGCGGTAACTGAGCATTACACGATGACAGCGGCGGTCGAGCGGACGCGGCGCATCCTCGCTCGGGCCTTCCCGTCGGCGTCCGCTGTGGGCGGTCAACCGCTGCGTGTGGTGATCGCCGGGCACGATCTGAAGTTCATGCGAGGAATCGCTGACCTGCTTGCAGCGCGAGCCGACCTCGATGTTCGTATCGACGAATGGTCGGCCTTGGCCGTGCACGATGAAGAGCACAGTCGTGCGATGCTCGCCTGGGCAGATGTGGTGATCTGCGAGTGGGTAGGCCCGAACGCCGTCTGGTACTCCACCCGACTACTGCCCCATCAGCGTTTGATCATGCGCCTGCATCGCTTCGAACTGAATGCGCCCTGGATCCGCGACCTTCAGCCCTCGGCGGTAACGCGCATTGTGTGCGTGAATGAGCACTACCGACAGCGGACGGTTTCCGAGACCGCATTCGCTAGCGACACGGTCGTGGTCATTCCCAACGCCATTGACCGCGACTGGTTCGACCGCCCCGCGGCTCCTGGCGCTGACCGAGTTCTGGGCATGTTGGGAATCGTGCCCTTCCGCAAGCGGCCGGACCGGGCGCTGTCCATCCTGCGTGCTGTCAACGAGGGACTGGCTTCCGCTCGCATCCCCGGGCCACCGTTCTTGCTGTCGTTGAAGTCGGCGCTGCCGTGGGAGTTGACCTGGATCTGGAACCGACCACAGGAACGCATTGCCTACCGGGCCCTGTTTGACGAAATTGCCCAGGATCCAGCGCTGCGTGGCCGGGTTGTTCTCGACAAGCACGGCGGTGACGTACCTGCTTGGCTGCAGCGCACCGGCTGGGTCCTGTCGTTATCCGAGGACGAGAGCTTTCATCTGGCCCCCGCTGAAGGCATGGTGGCTGGCGCGATACCGGCCCTGCTCAACTGGCCAGGAGCAGCGGACGTGTACGACGCTCGGTACGTGCACGCGAACGAGTCCGCCATCGCCCAGCACATCCTTGATGTCACCGCCGAGGGTTCGTGGGAGCGTCGGAGCAATGAGGTCCGCGCAGACTTCCGCGATGCCTACGACCTTCCGACGGTGGCAGAACAGTGGGCACGCCTCGTGATGGAGGGGCGATGACTACTTCGGATCTCGAACAAGCGGTACTGGTTGGTGGCACCGGTCGCAGCGGCACCACGATCGCCGGTCGCGTTCTGAACAACCATCCGGCGCTCGCGCTCACCACTCCGGGCGAAGTACGTTTCCTGACGGGTAAAGGGGGGATCATTGAGACCCTCGGACCGGTACTGCCCGGCGGGAGGCTTGGAGACTCCGATCCCGAGCAGTTTGCTCGGCGGATGCAAGGGCGGTTCTATCGGTGGTCCAAGCCGTCCGGTGCCAAAGAGGGACTGCATCGCAGCGTCGACGAGGCCGTCCTCGATGCTGCGGTGACGAACTACCTCGACGAGGTGTCGGCCGACCCGGTTGGTGCTAGTCGGCGTCTGATCTTTGCGATCATCCCCTCCACCCTGAGGTCAAGCGCCGGCAGCCGTTGGGTCGACACCACCCCCTCCAATGTCCAGTCGGTCCGTGCCTTGCATGCACTCCTGCCCGAGGCAAAGTTCGTACACATGATGCGCGACGGACGTGACGTCGCGGTCTCCTTCGCAAGCAAGCGATTCGGGCCGGGTGATCCACTCGAGGCGCTGGAGAAATGGGGGGAGAGAATGCTCCGCTCATTCGCCGAGGAGAGCGCGGTTCCCGCAGGCATGGTGATCAGGGTCGACCTCGCCGACTGGGTGGGGCCCGACGGCATCGACTCGCTCCGCACAGTGTGTGACTTTCTCGGGGCAGACCGCAACGCGGGACTTGAGAACTGGTTCAGTGCGAACGTCACCTCCGATGCGATGCATGGTGGTCGTTGGCGCCGCGACCTCACCACTGAGACCGCCGAGGCGTTGGACCATCGCTACAGGAACTGGTGCGATCTGCTCACCGAGCGGTATCCGCAGTTCCCTCTGCCCCGAGCCACGTGAGGTTGGCAACCATCCGCGTTGTCAAGCCTCTGTCGGAGCACTGAACATCCCAGGCGCGCTGGGGCGGTCGCTTCTTTCCTTGATACGACATCACCGCAACTGCCTTGGCGTCCGTCGCGCGGCCATCAGCCGTGCAGGAAACCTCCACAATGGCCCCGCCAGGCCCCGCCATTCGCCTCACTGTGCTACTGCCCACATCAGGCAATGGGCTCCACTCGGGACTGAATTGCCAGTGCTGAATCCATTGCTGGTTGACGTCATCAGACCTTGCAACATCCCGTATCCGCAGACGGTCCACGTCAAACACCACCGTGCGATTCCGCCGGATCTCCCCATTGCTGACGAGCTCGTACGCACTGGCCCCACGCTTGCGTCCTGTCATCGGAGCATCATTCGATCGACCGACAGCTTCGAGCACCGAGTGGGCTGCGACTCCTCGGCTCCAGGCGAGTGCGGTGGCATCTCTCTTGTCAGCAGTTCCTCGGTCAGAAAGAACGGGGGTGCCGCGTGTGAACCACGTAATCGATCCCTTGTCCACGTGTCCATGCATTGCGCGCGGCGGTCCGAAACGCAGCGTGTAGTGCATACCCGACTTCGTGTCCGCCGCCCATCCCTCTTCCGGACACCACAGACCCCCACCTGTGGGCTGCTGGCTGTCCCTATTGCCGTTCCCGATCTCCTCGAGGACACCATCGGGCCGGACGAGAGCACTTCCTGCTTGGGCAGTCATGTGATGCCGGGGCAGGCCAGCCTCCTTCGCAAGTCTTCCCCAAAGCCGCGTGTTGTAGAAGTGATAGGCGCTCGACTGCTCACGACTGATACCGCAGTCGGAGAACACGGCGTTGTAGTCGCGCAGGATCCGCTGACGACTCTTCACTGCCCACTCGGGGTGACCAAAGGTTTCCGCTGCCTTCAGAAGAATCAGATTGGACTGAGCCCCGTGATTGTGGGGCATGTGCAACGGAAGCCCGATGTAACGGCGGTCGTCTAGCAGCGCGGTTCCCAGGATGTCTGCGGTTGTGACGAAGATCGACGAGGGGGCAACACGGTTCAGGCAGATCATGGTTTTCAAACGGCGCCGGATCTGACCTTCCGTCCACCCCGAACTCTGACTTTGCACCTTCGTTGCAGTCGGTCCCGGATCAGGGAATGTGCGTGCGAAGAGCGAGACAATCGAAGCCGCAGTTTCCGGTTGACTCGAAGCAATGGGCATCAGCCACGCAAGCGAATGGAACCACAGTGACTCCTGTGCCGAGTTCGCCCGAAAAGCTCGGAGGCCGGAAGCTGTCAATGACACCCGCTGTGAGCCCCAGTCGAGCGAGGTCGTGGCCTCGGCCGGATTCCCGGTGAACGTGGCAGCCTGTTGATGCAGCCGTTCACAGGCGCCCGCGCTTACCGTGTGAGTCGAGAAACCACCTGATGACCGCGTCGCCGAGGAGGCAGGTTCGACACCGCCGGCCACAGGTGAGCCGGCAGTGAGCAGGAAGACCACCGCCGCAAGAGTCCCGAAATTGAGTCCGTTGCGGGCCCGTCTTGACATTGATGCATTATCTACCGCGTGGGTGACCCCGTCGTAGCAGTGGTCGGCCTGGGCTACGTCGGTCTCCCGCTTGCGGCGAGAGCAGTGGAGACCGGGCTTCGCGTGGTAGGTGTTGACATCGACGCCGACCGGGTTGCGGCACTTACCGTCGGTCGCTCGCATATCGATGACCTCGCTGATGCCGATGTCCGTGCAATGCTTGACCGCGGGTTTCGTGCCACGACTTCGGTGGGTCCGGAAGATGCCATCGATGTATTCGTCATCTGTGTTCCCACGCCTCTCCTACCTGATGGCGGACCGGACTTGAGTGCCGTACGGGCCGCAGGGGCCGCGATCGTACGCGCTCTGCGGCCAGGAGCACTCGTCGTGCTGGAGTCAACCAGCTACCCAGGAACTACCGAGGATGAACTGAGACCGATTCTCGAGGCTGACGGCCTCGTGGCGGGTCGGGACTTCGCCCTCGCATTCTCGCCCGAACGCATTGATCCCGGGCGGAAGACCCATGACTATGCCTCGGTGCCCAAGGTTGTCGGCGGCCTTACGCACGAGTGCCGCGATGCGGCTGCAGAGTTCTACGGGAGACTCGTCACGACGGTGGTTACCACCCGTGGACTACGCGAGGCCGAGATGGCCAAACTGCTCGAGAACACATACCGGCACGTCAACATCGCTCTCGTCAACGAGATGGCGCGCTTTTGTCATGGCCTCGGAATCGATCTGTGGGATGCGATCGATGCTGCTGCAACAAAGCCGTTCGGCTTCCAGCGCTTCGATCCGGGCCCAGGTGTTGGTGGTCACTGCATCCCGATCGACCCGAACTACCTCAGCCACTACGTGCAGGAGCAGACCGGTGAGCCGTTCAGATTTGTCCACCTTGCGCAGGAGATCAATGCCGCCATGCCTGAGTTCGTCGTGGCGCGAGTACAGCAGCTGTTGCTTGACCGAGGGATCGCATTGTCGGAGGCTCGGGTTCTGCTGATTGGGGTGACCTACAAGGCCGATGTCGCGGATGATCGTGGGACTCCCGCTCTGCCGATCGCAGTTTCCTTGGCTGCTGCCGGTGCGCAGGTGATGTTTCACGATCCTCTCCTCCCGAACTGGACCGCCGGCGATGTCCCGCTGGTGGCGGTGCGGCTACTCGATCAGGCATTCGATGCTTGCGATATCGCCGTACTGCTGCAGGCTCACGGAGTACTTGACCTCGAGATGATCGCCTCGTCTGTGCCGGCCCTACTGGACGCTCGGGGAGTTGTGCCACGGGGCATTCCCGGGGTTGCGTACCTGTGACGCGGCGATCGGAATGAATGTGGTGGAGTCCATCTCTACAGTGATGTCCATGCCCGACGGCTGTTTGCTTGTCATCGGGGCACCGGCAAGTACGCGGGCGCGCGCGGCACAGAGAAGCTCACCGTCCTCGAGGACGGAAAGACTTTCACGGTGGTGCTCACATTCGTCCGCTAGTCGCTATGCCCGTCGGAGTATTCCGCCTGGCCGATGACGAAGTGGACATCGTGACCGGGTCCTCAACCGTGAAGACCGGTAAGCCCTCGGTGAGGTGACCAGAAGGGCCGCCGCGTGCGACGGGGATGTGGCGCCGCGGTCCCCCGGCTAGTTCGTGAAGGAGAACTCCTCCTTCGAGCCCTGCCCGACACCGCGGCGAACATGGTGATCGCGCCCAAGGGTTCTGCTTTCGCTGAAGCCGCTGTTGCCAAGGGCACAACCTTGTCTCGATGTGATCGCAGACCCAACATGAATGCGCGCGACTTAGGCACGTGCCAGGTCTTGCAACGATTGGGGGAACTGCCAGCGATCCGATCGAGCTTGCGGTTACATTCTCCACATGCATCCACGCCTGCGCCGTCCCTTCATCGTGGCCCTGGCCGCGACCGTCGCCCTTGTCGGCATGGCCCTTCCCGCCTCGGGAGCGCCCGACACCAACTTGGCGAGCGGCGGTAAGCCACCGGGCGGATGGATCGTGGATCCGTCGATCTACGACTCGATCTTCGGGGGAGTCGGGGCCGGCGCGCCCCAGGGCACCGTGGTCGCCGACTCCGGCTTCCGGCCCTACCCCCACGGCTTCCCGGTGCCCAACTGGGGATCGGCCCGGGACTTCGCCACGAACGCCCTCGTCTACGGGGTGCCGACTCGGGTCACCCTCGACCAACTCAACGATGACGAGTACCAGGGCCCGGCGCCCTTGAACTCCCTCGCCTTGCGCCGCAGCCTCGGCGACGGCGTCTGCCGCGACGCCAGGGCCATCAACCCGAGGACGGGTGAGTGCGACCTGATCCTGGGAGCCGGACTGCTCGCCCAGATGATCGAAAGTTCAGGGCAGGGCGGCCACTGCTTCGGTCTCGCCGCCGCTGCCGCCGCCCTCTACAACGGGCAGCTCCCGGCGAATCAGGTCGGGGCTTCCGGCCTGGGGATCAATGCCGCGAACCCGATGGGCGATCGGGCGACCCAGACCATCACCCGCCTGTTCGGGGCGCAGTACCTCGTGCCCGATGTGCTGCCCCTCGCCATCGCCGGGCAGTCACCGACTCAGCTCGTCCAGACACTCATGAAGACGCTGCCTAGCGGCACCGTCCCGTTCATCCTGACGCTGTACGGCGAGGTCGGCGGCCACGGCATCACTCCCTACGCGGTCCTGGATCGCGGGAATGGCCTGTACGACATCGCCGTATACGACAACAACTTCCCATTCCGCGCGCTGGCCGTCACCGTCGACACGAAGACCGACAGCTTCGTCTACACCTCTGCCGTGAACCCGAACTCCCCCTCCTACACCTGGAGCACGGCGAATAAGTCCGCCATCGCCCTCGTCCCACTCGATGATGTGCTGGCGCAGCAGGAATGCCCGGTGTGCCGCGGCAAGAACCAGGGGACGATGCTTGCGTTCAGCTCGCTGTCATCGGCGAACGCGGAAGTGATCAATATCGCCCTGCTCGACCTCGAAGGCCAGCCCCTCGCGAGTGACCTCTACCGGACCCTGGACACACTCAATCCGCCGACGGAAAACCAGCAGAGCGCGCCGGTGATCATCGTGGATCCGGGCGTGGAGTTCTTCGTCGCGATCCAGACGGGGCAGCTCGCCGCACCCCAGCCGATGGAGGTCTACGCGCTGAGCAACGGCGCATCGTCGTACCTGCTGCTCGATGAGCTCCCCTCCAACGGCACCATCTTGTTCGGAGTCGGCGAGAAGGATGCGATCTTCCAGTCCAGCAAGGCCTCGAGTCCGCGCATTCAGCAGCTCTACGACGGCCGAACCACGAGCTTCGACGTCAACGGCCATCCGCTCCTGCTGCCCAAGGAGGTCGCTGCAACCCAGGACTGGAACCGGGCCACCAAGCAGGTGCGGTACAGCAGCAACGCGAAGCGCACCCTCTCCTGGAACGTCCAGGTGACCGGCTCCCGCGTCAGCGGCGAAGCGGGCTGGGTCGCCCTGGCCGTCCCTGTGCCAGCGGCCGCCGAGATCCTGGTCGATTACTCCCGGGCATCCGCCACGACGGCCCCGCGGGCCTGGGTGGTGGCCAAGGATGGGAGCCGCACCCCGGTGCGCATGCAGCGCGTGACGGAGAGCCTCATCGAGCAGTACCGCGACGAGCTCTACGCCGTTCAGGGCCCGTCCTGACTCCGCCCCACCTACCCCACGCCGCGAGACGAGGGGTCACCGCTCAACTCTCGACCGCCGCTCACGCCACCAGGTGAATAAAGCGAAGAGAGCGGTCATGATCACAGATGTGATCACCGCCTGGCGGATGAACGCGGCATCGATGGCATCGCCGAAGCCCCATTCCAGCAGGAACTGGATCAGCACCACCAGAATGAAGAAGACGACAACGGAAGCGAGTTGGAGCCAGCCGCGACTCCTGTTGTCCGCCATGCCCCTGAACCTATGGTCTATCGGCACTCAAGGCAAGGAGAGGGCGCGCGAACGTCAACTCGGCCAGTGAACGGCCTCAACCGCGCGACAGATGACCCCTCACCCACCTGTTCATCAAGAAATCGGATGGTCGGCAGTGCGACCCCGCCCCTGACCACCGGATGTGCGCTGTAGGTTCTCAGCATGAACCTAGGAGCTGTGCATGAGCGGCATGAGGTAGCGACCACTATTCGGGGCGCACGTGCCTGGCGAATTAGGTATTCGTCGCTCGATTCGTCTGGTGTTGCAACCGAATCAACGGGGTTGGTCATCGCGCCCAGCGCTGGAGGCACCAACCTGCCGGTAGTGACGTGGGCCCATGGAACCACCGGGTTGGGTGATGCGGCCTGTCCATCCGCGCAACCAGACCCGGTGCGTGAACTCACCGTGTACTTCTCAGCCGAGTCAACGCAGTCCATCGATTACGGTGTTCCGGGACTTCAGTCCTTTATCGACGATGGCTGGATCGTGTGTGCAACTGACTACCAAGGCCTTGGAACGCCTGGGATGCACCACTACACAGTAAACCGCACCAACGCGATCGATGCAGTGAGCATCGTGCACGCGGCTCGAGCCATGGACATAGGTGCGGGAACTCAGTTCGGCTGCATGGGCTGGTCACAAGGTGGCGGTGCTGCAGCGGCCGCAGCGGAACTGGATCCAGACGTGTACGGGGAACTCAGCCTCGTCGGCGTAGTGCCGATCTCCCCCGGTGTCGGCAAGATCGCAATGGCAAATCCTGTGGGTCCGGCACAGGCCATGAGTGACACATCCGTGCCCCCGGATTCGCATCTCGTGATGCTCCTGTTCGGCACTGCTGCGGAGAATCCCAGTCTGCAACTTTCCGATGTATTCACACCTCTCGGTGTGAGCATTATCGAAGCAGCGTGGAACACCCAGCCCGTTCATCACCTCAATGACACGATTGCGCGGCTCTTTCGACTCAAGGGTGCAATCATGCAGATCAAGCATGGTGCGCTGCCGGCATGGCTGGCAGCGATTGAGGCGGGGTCTGCTGCACAGAAGAAGCCGGTATGCCCCATTCTCGTGTGCATTGACACCTTCGATGGCGGAACCGTTGTACCCGTGGCCTGGCAGACCAACTACGTGACGGCCATGCAGACACTGGGCGGTGCGGTCTCCACGAAGGAGTACCCGAATGATGACCACTTCAGTCTGCCCACGAGTTGCATTGCTGATGCAACCGCCTGGTTGAAGCCCCTATTCACGACGAACTGACCGTGGCTCCAGGCGTCTCGTGACCTTCACCCGCGGATGCCTGGGATTCTGGGCGCCACGGATGCGTTGCAGCACCGCCACCAGGCCGGATACCTCGTCAACCATCGGTGTCGAGCAGAACACCTACAGCATGGGCAAAGCAATGCCCTTGGTTGCCCTCTGGAAGAGGCAGACCTCTGATGCCTTGCCCTTGCCAACCTTGGGGAGCTGCTCGAGGCAGGTCGGGAAGTAGACGGAGCCGTCCTTGCCGATCGTGCCCTTCATGATGTTCGCGTTGCTGGCGTCGGCCAGCCCGCCCTTGCCGTTGACAAGGAGGGATGCCTTCATGTCCTTCTGTGTCATCCCGGCCTTGACCCTCTTCTCGGCATTCGCGCCGGCGGGGCGGTAGCGGACCACGACGTTGTAGGCGTTGGTCGGATCGCTGTCGGCCGCGGTCACGACGAGGATGTAGCCGGGGTCACCGTTCTTAAGCGAGGAGGAAGCCCAGGTGCCCGCCAGATTGGGAGCGGCCGTGGCTGCGGGCGCCACACCGAGCACGAGGGCTCCGATGGCGACCCCGGCGAGTGCGGTCAGGCGAGAGCGGGTCAGGCGCACGGCGTCCTCATTTCTGTGATGGCCCAGGTTGGGTGTGTTCGGAGAGTAACGCTCCTCGCCGGCGCGTACGAGAGCGCACGCGAACCGACACCTACAGACACATTGCCGCCGGCAAGATCTTCACGCGAGTGACGAGGCTGATGCCGTAACCGCGCGACTACTCCTGCCCAGAGTCATCGACCGGATCAGCCGCGGGATCGTCAGCACCAGGATCATCAGCCCCAGGATCGTCGGCACCAGGATCGTCAGCCCCAGGATCATCAGCCCCAGGATCGTCGGCACCAGGATCGTCTCCCGTGGGATCAGTGGCGTCGTCCGGCCCGTTCCCGTCGCCGGAGTCGGTGCCCGCGCCAGAGTCGTCCTGGCCGGGGTCATCGTTCGCACCGGAGTCGGCACCTTCGTCGGCGCCGACTTCGTCGTCGCTCAGGTTGGAGATGTCGGGAAGCTCGTCGATGGTCTCCTCCTCGGCGACCTCCTCGGTGACGTAGAACTCACCGGTCTCCTCGTCGAACTCGGCCACGGCGTCGATCACCTCGCCGCTCTCGGTCTCGGCGTCGATCGCGAACTCGCCGACCACGTTGCCGTCCTCGTCGACGTACTCGATGTCGGAGACGCCGTTGACGATCTTGTAGACGTTCATGCCAAGGCCATCAGGAAGATCAAAGTCGACGCTGCTGAGGCCGTTGGCGACGTTCACGTCAGCCTGAGAGCCCGGAGCCGCGACGAGCCCGACCTCGTTCGGGCTGCCGGAGGACACCTCGACTCCTCCGGCCTCGGATGCGACGTAGCGCGCGGTGATGCGCGGACTGCCCACCGAGTCGATCGACAGCGTGACGGGCGTCTCCTCCGACATGGGTGCCATGCCGGGGAAGATGCCCTGCTTGGTTTTCGCGGTGAACGACTTCACGATCGAGCGGTCGATCGTCATCACCGTTCCCTTGCCGGCCAGGACGGAGCCCAGCACCGGACGCGAGATCACGCCCTCAGGCAGAACTGCTGCGGGATCGGTCGTGTCGTAGGTCTGGCCATCGATTGTGAGCTCCACACCCACGCGAGCCTCGGGATCCGGTGACGTGGCCATCAGGTAGGACATCCTCGGCATGCTCTTGTTGCGCTTGCCGGAGTCGTCGAACGGAGCAGCAGTGGGCAGCGCGCGGCTCGCCATGGGAGTGAGCTCGATCGTGCCGATGCCACCCTCCCAGCCGCCGGTCGGCGCGTCGGGGTTCGTCGAGCCCATCGCGTAGCTCCATCGCTCCTGCACGGGGTCGATGTAGATCCGCTGGACGGTGCCGGGGAAGTTGTTGTCATAGACGGAGATCGCGATGCGATCCCCCTCCAGCGTCACGGCGAACGGGGTGATCCCATGGCCGCCCTGCGGACCGTAGATCCCCATCGTGTAGCCCTTGCCGGTCTGGAGCCCGACCGCGAGTTCCGCCGCGATCTCAGAGGGTTGGTAACTGTGGAAGGCCGTGTAGGCCTCCTGCACGGGGGCAAGCATCTGCGTGGCCCACCACATGTCGATCGCCTGTCGGACGTCCGGATCCGCGAACGTCAGCTCGTAGGTCGATGCGGCGTTGGGGTCGAGATCCGCAAGCAGCGCGTCCCCCCGGAACAGGCGGGCCGCCATGACCGCCATACCCTCGCAGTGGCCACCGGCCATCGCCTCGTTCACCTGCTCCGCCCACTCCCGGGCCGCCGGGTAGAGCACGCACCCGTTCGCCGTCTTCTTCGCGCAGACGGCCTTGACCCCGAACAGCGCCACCATGCCGGTGGCGTCGAGTTCACCCTTCTCAGCCCAGTTCGCGAAGTTGAAGCCGTGGACGGTCGGATCGAACCCGTCGTAGGAGCAGGTCGACGGATCCTGGCCTTCGCACTCGGGCAGCGGGTAGCTCTCCTGCACGGGCTGGGCCGCCTGCTGCCCGAGCCCGAGCTCGGACACTTCTGGCGTGGGTGTCGCGGAGGGATCACCAGCCTCCGAGCCGCACGCCGCCAGGACGCAGGCGAGCACCACAATGGGCACGAGCGCGGTCATTCGGCGAGACGTCCGAGCGAGCATGAGGTCCCAACTTTCCCGGGTAGTGATCGACCCGCCCGACGATGTGATCACTTTGCCATAGACGGCGATTCCGCAGGAACTTTCCCCTCAAGGACTCCGTGCATGGCCCATCAGAGAGGCGACGCTTCGCCTATCGCTCTTTCGTGACCGACACCCACGGCGAGGATGTCGAGTTGCCACAGCCATCGCACGAGTTCCAGCGCGCCAGGATCCATCTGCCCGATGGATCGGATTCCGTCGACCTGCTGAAGCAAAGCAACGTCGGTGGGATCAAGCTCCATGCTCCAGCCGGGGCGCTCGACCTGCCTGCCGTTGGGCGAGCAGCGGTACCGGAACGACGGCACGTACGTCGAAGCCTCCGGTGAAGAAAAGTCGATGCTGTAACTGGCCTTCGGCCGATCCCTGCGACATGCCATGAAGAAGTGGCATGCATTTCGCCAGTGGAATCGCTCCATGACGGACCACTGCTGCTCCCGCGGGAGACCGGCCACGAGCGCGAGAAACTTGCTCGCTGAGCGCTGCGGTGCGTAGTAGGGCGCGTTGAAGAAAGGCCCCTGGAACTCCAGTCCTGCACCCGCAGCGAGGTCGCGGCACTCGTCGATCGTGTATGTCCTTGCGCGGCCGGGAAGGAAGGTGTCGATGAGTGCCGCATCACCATCCAAGTCGGGTGCAATCTCCAGGTAGCTCATCACCGGATGTTCCACATCCAGATGCTCGAGCGCATCCACAACCAGCCGGATTGAAGGTGCATCCTCGACGAGGCCCACGTCCGCGAACACGGACTGCATCATCTCGACGCCTATGCGCCCGTATTTGGCATAGACCATGACCGCGAGTACGGCGTCAGGGCGAAGCCGCTCAGCCAGCGCCCGCATGCCCTCCGCAGGGTCAGCGAGATGGTGCAGGACTCCCGTGGTGATGATCAGGTCGAACTCGCGTCCGAGGGAGGTCACCTCCTCGATCGGCAGACGGTGGAGCTCCAGATTCGTCAAGCCGTAACGATCTGCGAGGCGCCGGTGGTTGGCCAGTGACGACTCGCTCACGTCGATGGCCACCACGCGAGCAGCCGGATTCGTATACGCGATAACGGCCGCCTGGTTCGTGCCGCATCCGGCAATAAGGACGTCCATGTCGGGCCGGTAGTCGCCGCCCGGCCACAGGATCGGGTGCGCATGGCTCGGGTCGAACCACTGCCAGTTCGACTGCAACCACAATGGCAGGTCATCGATCGGCGTCGGATAGCTCCACTGCTCGTACTGCATCGAGACGCTGTCCTTCAGTGGGTCCGAGCCCACGGCGCCTCCTTGCTCGACCACGCTGTTGTCGCGATCCTAGGAGGGGTGTCTCGACGAATCGGCCGGTGCGCACGAGGTAGTGCTTTGGCAAACGGCCCGGTCCTTGCCCATTTCGAGAACCCCGGCTTACCATCAGCGCCACGCCATGTTGGCGGCGAAGGGACCCCGATGTTTTCGACACGCAAGCGCAACCTCGCCGCCGCACTCAGCGCATCCACCCTTGTCGGTGCGGCGCTCGCAGTGGGCACAGTCACCCCGGCAGTCGCCGTGGCCAATTCCTCAGGAGATGCCCGAGCCAAGGCGTCATGTGTCGACCAGGCGCTGCAGATGGCGCAACCCCTCATCAAGTCGATCGCGCAGGCGGGAACGGCGAAAGAACGCGGGGTGCCGCAGATCATCGCGGCCATCCGGGCCAAGTCCGCCGCGTGCCAGGACGTGCTCTTCGGCGACGGCACTGCCGCGAACCCCGATGCCGGGCTTCTCGTCGGCAACGGCTTCTCGTTCACCGCGGCCACTTGCGAACCTGGCAACAGTTGCGACGGAGGGGATGGCGGACTACTCCTCGGCAACGGCGGCAATGGTTTCAACGGTGGCGATGGTGGCAACGCCGGCTGGTACGGGGGAAGGGCCGGGAACGGCGGCCACGGGGTAATCGGCGGCTCCTACGGAGGCGGCATCCAACTCACGGGGAATGGACAACTGATTTCCCAGGGGACCCCGGTCGTCGGCTCGCAGATGATCCACGGGGTGGATGGCGGCCATGGTGGCGCCGCGGGTCGCTACGGCAATGGGGGCAACGGCGGAAACGGTGGTGACGCAAGTGTCGGCGGAATAGGAGGGGACGGCGGCAACGGCGGTCGGGGCGGACTGCTCTCGGGCAACGGCGGGGCCGGCGGCAACGGCGGTGCCGGCGGGGTCGGCACTCCCCAGGTGCAGGGCGGGGTCGGCGGCAACGGCGGGGCCGGCGGGAGTAGCGGACTCCTCGCGGGCAGCGGTGGAGCCGGCGGTCGGGGCGGTGACGGCGGGGTCGGTAACTCCCAGGTGCAGGGAGGTAACGGCGGCAACGGCGGCAACGCCGGACTTCTCTTGGCGAGCAGCGGCAACGGCGGTAGCGCCGGATGGTTCGGGTCAACCGGTGGGGCCGGCGGCAACGGCGGGGCCGGTTCGACGGGCGGTAACGGAGGAAACGGCGGCAACGGGTCGACAGGCGGTAACGGGGGCAACGCCGGAGCCGGGAACTCCGCTGGAGCCGGGGTTCTCCTCGGCAATGGTGGCAGCGGCGGGGCCGGATCAACCGGCGGAAACGGCGGTAACGGCGGGGCCGGTGCCACCGGCGGTAACGGCGGCGTTGGGTCTACCAGCAGTAACGGCGGCAATGGCGGGGCCGGATCAACCGGCGGCAACGGCGGCAATGGCGGGGCCGGTGGCCTCGCGTCGATCGGGGGTAACGGCGGGGCCGGATCAGCCGGCGGTAACGGCGGCAATGGCGGGGCCGGTGGCCTCGGTTCTACCGGCGGCAGTGGTGGGAATGCCGGGCTTTTCCTTGGAGGTGGCGGGAGCGCCGCCCCATCCGCGTCGATCGGCGGTAACGGTGGCCTCGGGTCGGTCGGCGGCAACGGCGGTGCCGCGAGCGGCGTCTCCGCCGGCTAAGCCGTTCGGCCCGCCCTCAGCACTGACTCAGACAGCGTGATCAGTCATTCCGTCCGGTGACGATCCGTCCCCGACACCGCGCACGGTGCCGGGGGACGGTTCGCAGATTGCTAGGGAAGGAGTGCGGTCACGTCGACATCGGGGGGAAGGATCACGGCATCGATCGCGTGAATCACCCCGTTACTCGCCACAACGTCGGCCTGCACAACTTTTGCACCGTTGACGGTCACGCCATCCATCGTGGACAGGGCAACAGTCTGACCTTCCACCGTCGCGACGTCACCGTCGGTGACATCTGCCGCCATCACGGCACCGGGCACAACGTGGTACGTCAAGATCTTGACCAGCGTGTCTTTGTTCTCTGGCAACAGGAGCGCATCGAGGAGTCCCGCCGGGAGAGCCGCGAACGCGTCATCCGTGGGAGCGAAGACGGTATAGGGGCCGGCACCGTTGAGGGTGTCGACGAGTCCGGCCGCTGTGACAGCTGCCGTGAGCGTTCCGAATCCCTCTGTGGATGATGCAATGTCGACGATGGTTCCCGCAGACTCATTGGCCATGTCACCGGAGGTTGTCTCTTCGGCGGTTTCACTCGCCATGTCGGTGGTGGTTTCCTCGGTCGAACTACTGCACGCCACTAAGGTGAGTGACGCGGCGGCCATCATGGCGGCCGCGAGCATCGTGCGTCGGGCAAACTTCATTGCATCTCCTCAAGTCACGGATGGGCGACCGACAAGTCGCCCTCTCAAGTGCACCACCCTCCTTGTTGATGCGCAACGACGCGGACGGTCACTGATCAGCCAATGACCGGACGGCGGTCCGCACGTAAGTACTCCAGAGTCACGACCGCGCCACGTGGATCCCCCCAAGGAGTGTTCGACTTCACCACTTCCTAGGCTCATCTCCCGTCGCCCTTGAAGGCGGCCACAAGGGGGTTGGTCATGACCAGCAGCGATACGACCGTGCGTACCGGAATCTGGCGCGTACTACTTGCCCCATCGGGCAAGAGGGGCAAGTGGATCACCCTGCTGCTCTGGGTCGTACTCCTCGGCGCCACCGCGGGTGCGGCAGCGCGCCTCGAGAGTGTGCAGTCCCAGGATCCGGCCAACTCACGTCCCTCGGACACTCAGTCGGCGCTCGTCGCTCAGGCACTCGAGGATTTCCCCGGCGGTGACGCGATTCCCGCGGTCATCGCTTATGAGCGAGTCGGGGGACTCACCGAAGCAGACCTCGCGAAGATCGCCACCGACGCGATCACCAGCGCACAGATCGTGGGTGCACCCCCACAAGCCGCGCAGCCCATCCCGAGTGCGGATGGCGAGGCAGCCATCATCGTGCTGCCCTTCACACCGGACGACGGTGACGCCCTCACGGCCACCGTGGATGAATTGCGCACCGCGGTCGGTGAAGCACCCGGCGGCGACGACACCGGTCTGCGGATCGCCGTCACCGGTGCCGCGGGCGTGATCGCAGATCTATCCCAGGTTTTTTCCGGCGTGAACACGAACCTGTTGCTCGCGACATCGATCGTCGTAGCGTTGCTGCTGCTCATCACCTACCGCAGTCCGATCCTCTGGGCGATTCCGCTCTTCGCCGTGGTCATCGGCGACTACCTGTCACGAGCGGGCATGACGTACCTGGTGGAGATCTTCGGTGCCACGGTCGACGGTCAGATCGCTGGCATCACGCTCGTGCTCGTCTTCGGTGTCGGTACCGACTACGCATTGCTCCTCATCTCCCGCTACCGCGAGGAGTTGCGCAAGATGAGCGACCGCCACGAGGCCATGGCGCGCGCCATGCGCGGGGCAGGGGAGGCGATCCTCGCGAGCGCGGCCACCGTCGGGGCCGGATTGCTCTGTCTACTTGCGGCCACCGTCGGCACCACCCGCGGTCTCGGACCCGCTGGATTCATCGGCGTGATCTGCGCGCTCCTCGCGGCGATGACACTGCTGCCGGCGCTCATGGTGATCTTCGGCCGCTGGGTGTTCTGGCCGTTCATCCCGCGTGAGGGCAGCACACCGCCTGTCGGGAAGTCCATCTGGGGGCGGGTGGGACGCGGGGTCGCGCGCCGCCCGCGGACCGTGTGGATCGGTGGGATTCTGGTGCTCGTCGCACTCACCGGAGGTTTGGTCAAGCTCGACCTCGGCCTGTCACTCTCCGACAACTTCCGCGGCGAGGCCGCGAGCGTCGATGGTCAAGAGATCATCGCCGCGCACTTCCCTGAAGGTGAGGCCAACCGCACCATCGTGCTGGTGCGTCCGGGAACGGAGGCCGCGGCCACCGACGCGATCGACGGCGTTACCAACGTCGCAGCAGTGGAACCTGGACCGCAGAACGGGACCTGGTCGCAACTGTTGGTCACGATCGACGCAGATCCGCAGGGTGATGTCGCCTACCAGGCCGTCCGCGACATGCGCGCGGCATTGGCGGACCTTCCCGAGACAGAGGCCCTCGTCGGTGGCGACAGCGCGGACAACCTCGACTTCGATGTTGCCCAGACCGAGACACGCAACCGCGTCGTCCCACTGGTGCTCGGCAGCGTGTTCCTGCTGCTGTGCTTGTTCCTACGCAGCATCGTGGCCCCACTGCTGTTGCTCGGCACCACGGTGCTCAGCTTCGCCGCGGCCATGGGTCTCACCGCGTTCGTGTCCAGCGAGATCCTCGGCTTCGAGCGCTTCGACGTCTCACTACCGCTGTTGGCGTTCGTGTTCCTCGTCGCACTCGGTGTCGACTACAACATCTTCCTCGCTGTGCGAGCACGCGAAGAAGCTGCGAGGTATGGGACTCGAATCGGCATGCTGCGCGCCCTCGCGGTGACCGGAGGCGTGATCACGAGCGCGGGCATCGTTCTTGCCGCGACTTTCACCGTTCTGGGTGTGCTTCCGTTCGTAGCGCTCGCCCAGATCGGTCTTGCTGTGGCACTCGGTGTCCTTCTCGACACCTTGCTGGTCCGCACGTTGGTTGT
>JBILLS010000001.1:0-268598 GCA_044375955.1 Candidatus Nanopelagicales bacterium
ACATCGGCAAGCGCACCTGGTGGCCCAATCGGCTTGCCAAGGACTCCATCCCTGAGCCCGCACCGGGTAGTCGGGAACTGGTCGACTCACTCCCGCGCTAGCACACATCTACGCTCTGCCCGTGACCGATCGGGTGGACGTGGTGGTGGTCGGTGCCGGAGGTATGGGTGCCGCCACCGCGTGGCAACTCGCCAAGCGCGGCCGGTCTGTTGTTCTCATCGAGCAATTCGAGCACCTGCACCGCTGGGGTTCCTCGCACGGCCAGACACGCATCTTCCGGTTCGCCTACCGCGATCCTCGCTACACCGAACTCGCCCAACTCTCCCTTCCACTCTGGCGGGAGCTGGAGGCCGATTCCGGCGCCGTGCTGCTCGAGCAGAACGGTCAACTCGACCATGGCTCCCCCGGTGCCGTAGAGGAGGTTGTGGCATCACTGCGCGCCCATCACTTCGCCGTCGAGGTGCTCACCCCTGACGCCGCGCACGAACGCTGGCCGAGCATGAACTTCGACACCACGGTGGCCTTCTCCCCGGATGGCGGCCGGGTGTTCGCGGATCGAACCGTGGACGCGGCAGTTTCTTCCGCGAGACGATTCGGTGCCGAGTTTCACGAGCGCACCCCGGTCGAGCAGATCGAGGTGCACGGTGATGGGGCACGTGTTCACGCGGGAGGGCGCTCCTGGGATGCCGGGTGCGTGGTCGTCGCCGCGGGAGCGTGGCTGGCAGGCCTCGTCGGTGATCTCGTTGAGCTACCCACACTCACCATCACCCACCAGCAACCCGTCCACTTCGCGATCCGCTTCGGCTACTCCTTCCCCTCCTATATCCATCACCAGGACACCGGCAGGGCGTTGAACTTCGCCGCGTATGGACTCGAGTCACCCGGCGAGGGCGTGAAGCTCGGCCTGGAGGGCACCGTGCGGCCCGTCGACCTCGCACGCAGGAGTCTCGAACCGGATCCGGCGGTCACCCGAGAGGCGCAGGAGTACGCCGAGCGTTGGCTGCCCGGGGCGGATCCCTCGCAGGTGAGCGCGGTCACCTGCCTGTTCACAGAGACAGTCGATGGTCACTTCGTGATCGATCGCGCGGGTCCCGTGGTCGTCTGTTCCCCCTGCTCGGGGCACGGATTCAAGTTCGTGCCGGCGATCGGCGCGATCACAGCGGACCTCGCGATGGGACTCGATCACGGGCGCAAGTTCTGGCGCCTTCCCTCATCGTCCTAGGGTTGCCTCATGCGCATCACCAAACTTCTTGCAGCCTTGTTCGCCATGACCGCACTCCTCGCCGGCCCGGCGCACGCGGACACCACCGAGGTGGTCCGGGTGTATCACCAGGCAGTGACCCCGATCGCCACCAGCGGGAGCGGAGTCGGCACCGTGCGCACCTTCTTCCTCCCGATAGCGGTCGACGGGAAGGCTGCGAACGGTCAGTACCTCACCGGCACACTCACAACCCTCGCCGAGAACGTGACCTCCGGGCTCGAGGTGCGCGGATCGAATCTCACCTTCGTGTTCGGTGACGAGGCGAATCAACTCGTCGTCGGGGGCATCTCGCTCTATCCCCCGGCGGGAGCGACCCTCGCCCCCGGTCAGCGCACTGTGCGTCCGGTCATCGGTGGATCCGGGATCTACGCAGGTGCACGGGGTCAGGTGGTGTCGGTGAACATGGGACCGACGGGGTGGACACATACTTTCCGAATCACCCTGCCCGAATAGCGACGGCGCACCGCCGATGTTCACCACCGGCGGCCTAGTGCACGTATATCGTGAAGGCCTTCCGTACCGTCGAGATCAGTGGAGGACACATGGCCGGCTCACCTCTAGTCCCGCGATCGGTCTCGATTCCGATCTCCATGTTCGCGTTCTTCCTCATCTTCTCCACGGTCGGTGGGTTGGTGGAGTTGATGTCCGAGGGTGCCGACGGGGAACAGAGTTACGCCCTATTCGCCGCATCGGCGTCGACAGTCATTTTCGGGCTCGCCATGTCATGGATCGGCACTCGGCTACCTGCGCGCTGGTGGGGCGAAGCGATTCTGGTCGGCGTCATCTTCTACCTGATCTGGCTCGTGATGAACGCGACCTCGGGAACCCTTGATGGTGAGGCAATCGGTAGCGGTCTGCTCTACGCGGTCATTTCTGCCCTCATCGGCGGAGTCTTCTTCCAGGTGCTTGGGCGCAACGACAACTGACCGCACAACGTCATCACGTCGGTCTAGCCTGACCTGATGCGTCGGGTCATGATCGCCGTGGTGTTCGCCGCTGTCACCGCCTGCTCATCAGCATCCGCTCCCGTGTCCGCACCCACTGACACACCTGCGCGCGCATCTGAGACTCCGATGGTCCCGAAGACCCCACGTGCCTGCGATGATGCAGCGTCTTCAGGAATCGAGGACACGATCACATCCCAGCTGGCCGCATTCGCGCGTTCGGATTTCGCCGGGGCACGGAAATTCGCGAGCAGGGGTTTCCAGTCCTCGGTCGGCGAAGAGGCGTTCCAAGCGATCATTGAGAGTCAGTTCGCATTCCTGCTCGAAGAACCCGCGGTGGAGTTCCGAGAGTGTGAACAGATCGAAAGCCTCGCCCAGATCCTTGTTGACATCCGTGCTGCTGACCCCACCACGCTGAGGTATCGCCTCGTGCAGGAGCCCGAGGGATGGCGGATCGACGGGGCGACGATCGTGGGGGCAGATCAGGAAATCGCGGCCTAGACCTTCTCCCGTTCCGGTTTCTGCGCATCCTCTCTGCTGACCCAGAGACTCGCCCCGATCGCGACCGCGATGGTCACGATCACGACGCCGAGGCTGATGACCGTCGGGATCTTGAAGAAGGCGTGGCTGATGATCATCTTGATGCCCACCCAGATGAGCACCAGCGAAAGCCCGAGTTTCAGGTAGATGAATCGGTGCATGAGGTCGGCGAGCAGGAAGTACATTGCCCGCAAACCAAGGATCGCCAACGCGTTGCTCGCGAAGACCAGGAACGGTTCCTGCGTCACCGCGAAGATCGCCGGGATGGAATCGACAGCGAAGATGATGTCGGTGACTTCGACCAACACCAGCACCGCGAGGAGCGGTGTTGCCATCAACACACCGTTGCGCCGAGTGAGGAACTTCTGTCCCTCGTAGGTGTCGGTCGTCGGGACGAACCGTCGGAAGAGTTTCAGAGTCTTGGACTTCGCCGGATCGATGTGCTCGTTCCGCTGGAGCAGCATCTTGATCCCCGTCAGGATCAGGAATGCTCCGAAGACATAGAGGATCCAGGCGAACGTCGCGATGAGGACGGATCCAGCGGCGATGAAGATGGCGCGGAAGACGAGTGCCCCCACGACTCCGTAGAACAACACCCGGTGCTGGTACTCGCGCGGGACCGCGAAGTAGCTGAAGATCATCGCCCACACGAAGACGTTGTCCACGGCGAGGGACTTCTCGATCAGGTAGCCGGCGAAATACTGCATGCCGAACTCGGAGCCGTAACTGGCCCAGATCGCTACGCCGACACCCACGGCGACGATGACCCAGATGCCCGACCAGACTGCTGCCTCGCGGACACCGATGACGTGGGCATCACGATGCATGAACAGGTCGACGGCCAGCATCGCGAGAATGCCGACGATGAGTGCGCCCCATACCCAGAGTGCGACGTCCACGTCAGCCCCCCAACGTCACGAGAGCACAGGCCGTCTCCAGGGTGGAGCGCGGCACACCGAGGGGTGTGCTGGAGGGGTCGGCAGCGAGGGCCTCCTGGGCGGACGTAAGCACCTGGTCGATCTCGCTCACACCCGGTGCCTCGGGCGCGGATGCCACGACACCATCGACGATGCCGAGGGCCTCGTCGATCGCGGTGCGCGCGTCCTGGGCCGAGACCCCCGGGACCCACGCGGCCTGGGCCGCGGCGCATGCGGCGGCCAGGTCGGTAGCCGCCTGGATGAAGCCGTCGGCGGCCTCCACCGCCTGACTCGCCGAGTCCAGGGCGCTTTGACCGGCCGAGACCGCGTCATTCACCGAGGAGCAGCCGGACAGGACCAGGATCGAACCGACACCAAGCGCGATAGCGCGCACGGGACCTCCCTCATGAGTAACTGAGGTCACGGTCTCCCACACCGGATTTCTCCGGCCGGCTCCCCGGGCTCGGGCTGACGCTCGGGCCGGACTGACGAGGATGCCGTGCTGAGGTACTCCCCACGACTCCTTCCACGTTTGGGCACAGGGCAGCGGCAGGCAAATCGGGCAAGCCGGCTCGTGACTCCACCGGATGTCCAGTGCCCACTCACGGCCGCACATGCGGACGCTGCGTGTGTCAGCCTGATCGTTCATGGAAGTCAACCGGTGACGTGGACCCTCGCACCCGCATACGTCTACCTCGCGGCACTCACGATCTTCCTGACGGTCACCGACATCCGCACCAAGACCCTTCCGAACGCCTGGACGCTCAGCGGGTACCCGATCATGATCGGTCTGCTCGCATTCCCAGCCGCGGTCGATAACCGTTGGGATGACTTCTGGCGTGCACTCCTCGGTGCAGCGATCACCCTCCTTCTCTTCACCGGAATGGCACTGCTCACGCCCCAGGGGCTGGGCATGGGTGACGCCAAACTCGCCGGAGTGCTTGCACTCCCCCTCGCCTTCGCCTCGTGGCTGAACCTCGCGATCGCCATGGCCGGAGCGTTCGTGCTGTCCGCGATCGTGAGCATCGCGCTTCTCGTACTGCGGCGCGTGGATCGGCACACCCTGATCCCCTTCGGTCCGTATCTCATGGGTGCGACCTGGCTTGTCATTGCCGTGCGTTGACCAGCCACTAACGCCTCCGGGCAACCCTTCCACCATCGCGCACACCTTGAATTGCGGAGATGCCGAATCCGTCGGCACTCTCACTGGAAGGAAAGTCCATGAAGCAACGACTCCTCGATCACGCAGCCATCCTGCGTGAAGATCGCGGTGCCACCGCGGTCGAGTACGGACTGATCGTCGCACTCATTGCTGCAGTCATCGTCGCCACCGTCGCACTTCTGGGAACTGAGATCAACAACGCATTCACGACGGTTCTGAACTCCTTCTAAGAATGACGTTCGGACGACGAGTCCTTGAGACGCGAGGAGCAGCAGCAGTGGAATTCGCCATCTTGCTCCCACTGCTGCTGCTCCTCCTCTTCGGCCTGGTCGATTTCGGGAGGTTGTTCTTCGTTCAGATCGGACTCAACTCGGCGAGCATCGAGGGCGCACGGGCGAGCGCCCTGGGGCGCAGCGCCGCCGACGTCACCG
Source organism: Candidatus Nanopelagicales bacterium (assembly GCA_044375955.1). Taxonomy (GTDB): domain Bacteria; phylum Actinomycetota; class Actinomycetes; order S36-B12; family S36-B12; genus VGCC01. The sequence continues at coordinate 5,256 of JBILLS010000001.1, forward strand.
CCATCACCCAGGCATCCGCACCAAAGGTCGCACAAATGGCGGGACTGCAAGCCGGACAGATCACCGTGACGCGCACCGCGTGCCCGGTCCCAGGAAATGGAGCTACGACCCAGGTGACCGCTTCAACCCCATTCACATGGATCACACCGGTGGCGATACTCACCGCCGCGACGAGCCGCACCGTGTCATCGACTTCACGGTTGGTGTGCGTGGGATGAGATTTCTGCACGATGAGCGCGGAGCCGTGTCCATCCTCGTGGGCCTCCTGGTATCAGCTGGGGTGATCCTCGGCCTCCTCGCCCTGGTCATCGACGGGGGTCGGCTCTATAGCGAGCGGCGAGTGCTCCAGAACGGAGCCGACGCGGCCGCGCTCGCGGTGGCGCGTGCCTGCGCCACCGGTGACCCCGCCTGCTCCACACGCACTGCAGCCACCTCACTCGGGGGTTCACTCGCGAACCAGAACGCGGGGAAAGACCAGGTCAGCGCACTCGATGAGGCCTGCGGATCCGGCAACCTCGGAGCCTGCCGCGCCCTCCGAAGTCACGCATGGGAATGCCAGTCCGTGGCCGGCAACACGAATTTCGTGCGCATCCGGACCACCACGCGCGAAACCGACGGTGCATCGATCATCCCGGGCGTCTTCAGCGCATCGCTGGGGTTCGACGGGAAGGGGATGTGGGCGTGTTCCCAGGCGATCTGGGGCGCGGCCCGCGCGGCGAACGTGACCTTCCCGATCGCACTCTCAGCCTGCGACTACGTCTCCAACGCGAGCACCACGATCGAGATCTTCTCCCCGCCGAGCTACAAGCCTGGTCAGGGGCCACGATGCACGGTCACCGACAAGGATGGAGTCCAGCGCGTACTCCAGGACATGGTCAAGGGCTTCTTCTACGTCCAACTGGATGCGACCCGCAAGGACTGCCTGACCCCGGTCCGGGTGAACGTCGGTGACATCCTCCCCCGCGCAGACAACATCGTGCAGTTATGCGGCACGGATTACGAGAGCGCCTTCCGCTCCTTCATCGGCGTACAGACCCCGCTACCGATCTTCGACGCGATGCCGAGCGGAGGCGGTATCGGCACGACGACGATGCGCATCTCGAGTTTCGTGGCCTTCACGCTGCGGGCCTACCGATTGGCTGGCAATCGCACCTTCGGCTCCCCGCCCGGTGGCTGGCCCTCAGGGTGTCGTGGGAGTAACCGCTGTCTCTACGGGGACTTCGGCAGCGCCGTGACCGGTGATACCGGCGTCATTCCCGGAACCCCCAACTTCGGACTGCAATCCATCCAACTCATCCCCTAGGAGCCATATGCGCGCCACCGTCATCACCCTCATCTCGGCGATCGCCCTCGGAGTTGTGGCCGCCCTCGGTGTGTTCGTCTACACCTCTGGCGCAGATGCACGCGCCATGGCCGAGCAACAGGCCGTGGACGTCGTCGTCACGACGCAGGAGATCGCTCCCGGAACAACGCTGGCGCAAGCCTGGGATGAGGGTTTCCTGGAAGCGACCCAGGTGCCTGCATCGACGGCCCCCACGGGATACCTCGCGGTATCCGCGAATCGGTCGCAGGTTGCACAGAGCGCGCTGCCCGCCGGCCAGATCGTCTTGGCAGGATCCTTCGGCGCGGAGGCACCGGTCGCGGAACCGATCGCGCTGAAGCCGGGAACGGTGGCGCTGAGTGTCGAGCTCGGGGATCCACAGCGGGTCGGCACGTTCCTGCGCCCGGGCTCATCGATCGCGATCTTCAACACCACGATCAGGATCGATGGCGATAGCCAGACCCGGTTGCTCATGTTCGGGGTGCCCGTACTCGCGGTCGGTAGCGCGACCGCGGGTCAGCCCGCCGAGGATCAGGCCAGCGAGGCCCAGACCGCGCTCGTCACGATCGAAGTCACCCCGGCCGAGGCCGAACGTGTGGTGCACGCCGCACAAACCGGTGCCCTCTATCTCGCCCTGCTCGATGGTGACTCGACAACCACGGTCACCCCGGGTGTCACCGACACCACCCTCTACGTCGACCCCACCATCAAGGAGCTGCCATGACAGTCGTATTCGCACCGACCGCACGTGAGGCCGAGCGCTTCCGCTTCACGTTGGCCACCGACATCACGCCCGTGGAATCCGTCACCGAACTCGAGGATGTTCTCGCGGGCAATTCCGAGGAGAACCTCGTCGTCGTGAGCCCCGATATCGATTGGCGGGTGGTCCTCGAGACAGCCGAGCGCTATCGGGTCGCTCGCCCAGACGTGGGGTTCATCGTGCTGCGCCGACGCATGGACGTGGCGTCCCTGACACAGGCGATTCGTGCGGGCGTGCGCGAAGTGGTTGATACCGATGACGCCGCAGCCCTCGTGGAGGCGTGCCGACGTTCGCAGGAGGTGTCCTCGCGACTCGTGAAGTCCAGCCGGGCGGCGAGTTCCCCGCAACTCCGCGGTCGACTCATCACGGTGTTCTCCCCCAAGGGCGGAACAGGGAAAACCATGCTCGCCGCCAACCTCGCCGTCGCGTTCGCCAAGCAACACTTCCGCACCTGCCTGATCGACCTGGACCTGCAATTCGGGGATGTCGCGATCGCCCTCCGACTTGAGCCCACGCGTACGACGGCAGATGCACTCGGACTGCGCGACGCCATCGACGAGCACGCGCTGACCTCGCTTCTGCTCCCCTACCGCACGAATCTCAGCGTGCTCCCCGGTCCCACACGTCCTGCGGACGCCGAGTTCATCACGGCGGACCTCGTCACCACGCTGCTCGACGGACTCCTCGCGATGCATGACGTAGTGATCGTCGACACACCTCCAGCCTTCAATGACACCGTCCTGCGGGCCCTCGACATGTCCGATGTCCACCTGCTGATCACAACTCCGGATTTGGCATCGCTGAAGAGCGTGCGCGTGGCGCTGGACACACTCAATGCCCTCGGTTATCCAGCGTCGAAGCGCCAGGTGATCCTCAATCGCGACGAGGCAAACATCGGACTCACGCAGGGAGATATCCGAGACATCCTGCACATGCCGATTACCGCTCGCATCCCCGCCCACCGCGACGTCGTGCTCGCCCTCAACCACGGCACCACCGTGGTGGAGAGCAACCCGCGCAGCCCGGTCAGCCGTTCCATCACCCGGATCGCCCAGGACCTCTCGGCGATCCTCGGGACACCCGCGGGGACGACCGAGGAAACCCGGGGTATCGAGGTGGCCGTCGGATGAGCCTGGCCACTCGCCTGGGAGCCACCACGCCCGTCACCGGGGAGCGGGCCGCCCAGACCGCATCGCGATCCCTGACCTCGGAGGTCCACCAGCAACTCCTCGAGACCCTCGGCCAGCAGCTGTACGGCGATGCCTTAGATGCACGCACTCTGGAAGGTGCGGTGTTCGACGCGATCTCGACGGTGATGCAGATGCGCGATGAGCCGGTGACGGCGGTGGACCGGGCACGCATCGCGCAGGAGGTGATCGACGACATCCTTGGCCACGGACCCCTGGAACCGCTTCTCCGGGATCCGGAGATCACCGAGATCATGGTGAATCGTCATGACGTCGTCTTCGTCGAGAAGGGTGGTCTCCTCCACAAGACCGACCTGAGCTTCACCGACGAAGACCATCTGCGGCGTGCGATTGACCGGATCGTGGCAGCCGTCGGTCGGCGGGTCGATGAGGCCAGCCCGATGGTCGATGCGCGACTTCCCGATGGCAGCCGTGTCAACGCGGTGATCCCGCCGATCGCCATCGATGGCTGCTCGCTGACGATCCGCAAATTCGCTGTGGAACCGTATGTCGCGCGCGACTTGATCGCGATGGGAACGATCACGCCCGAGGCTACGGATCTCCTGCACGCGTGCGTCGCGGGCCGCATGAGCATCCTGATCAGCGGAGGAACCGGCTCGGGAAAGACGACCACATTAAATGTGCTCTCCCGGTTCATCCCTGCCGGGGAACGCATCGTCACGATCGAGGACGCGGCTGAGTTGCAATTACACCAGCCGCATGTGCTGCGCCTGGAAGCTCGCCCCCCGAACATGGAGGGGCGGGGCACGGTCACCATCCGCGACCTCGTTCGCAACTCACTTCGTATGCGTCCCGATCGCATCGTGGTCGGTGAAGTCCGTGACGCTGCAGCACTCGACATGCTGCAGGCGATGAACACCGGTCACGACGGATCCCTCACCACCGTGCACGCGAACAGTGCCCGTGACGCCCTGTCACGCATCGAGACCATGGTGCTGATGGCCGATCTCGATCTTCCCGTGCGCGTCATCCGCGAACAGATCGCCGGTGCCATCAGGATCCTCGTCCACCAGGAGCGCCTCCGCGATGGCTCCCGGCACGTGACGAGCATCTCCGAGATCACCGGTCTCGACGGCGACACGATCGTGACTCAGGATCTCTTCACCTTCGACTACAGCACCGGAACCCCGAACGGTCACCTTGGTCAACTGCTGCCGACGGGCCTGCGGCCCACATTCGCCCGCGAACTTAGTGATCGTGGGGTGTCCCTCCCATGAGACTGCGGAGCCTGGTCGCTGTCCTTCTGGTCAGTGTGGCCGTGAGTCCAGTCGCGCAGGCTGCCGATAGCCAGGGCACAGACCGGGTGCTGCTGCTGGTCGATACGAGCGGTTCCATGGCCGGGGATCGGCTACGCGAGGCGCGGCGCGCGATCGTCGATATCACCGAAGGCCTCGATCCGGCCATCCCCTTCGGTATCGGCTCCTTCGCCGACGAGGGGCGCATCCTCATCCCCCCCACCACCGATCGCTCGGCGGTTCTCGATGCCGCGCGGGGACTCCGCGCCAGCGGGGATACCGCACTGCGTGACGCGTTGCTCCAGGGACTCAGCATTCCCGATCTCACCCGTATCGTCGTCGTCAGTGACGGTGCCGACACCGCGAGTGCTGCAGCAACCGCACAGCTTCTCGCGGCGATCGAAAGCGACCCGACACCGATCTATGTGATCGCCATAGACCCGTCGCCACGCGAGCGTCGAGCACTGGAGAGGATCGCCACAGCCAGTGGGGGATCGGTGATCACCGCACCGGAGACCTTCGCGCGGTCGCTCACCACGATCACGCTCGCCTCCCCGAGGAGTGTCCCGTCAGCGGAACCCACGGTTGCGGGGCCACCTGCGGTGGCACCCGCTCCGGCAGCGGCCGCACCCACATCACCCTCGATCACTGCGTCGCTCCTCGCTCTGGCAGTCCTCCTCGGGATCACTGGAACGGCGTATGCGGGGTGGAACACAGTCGAGGCGATCCGTCGGCGCCGACAGATCCGACGTGTGCTGGAGTACTACTCCGCTCCACGCCTAGGCACGGACGCCGCCTCGGCTTCGGGTGTGGGTGCGCTGCTTCCCGACGAATGGGATCAGCGGATCCGCAACGAACTCGAGGGAGCCGATGTCCCCTTGGGGACCACGGCCTGGTTGATGGTCCAGTCCGCGGTGATGCTGGTTGTCTTCACGCTGCTCCTCGTGCTGCGACTCCCCGTCCCCCTCGCCCTCGCGGGGCTCGCCATCGGATGGCTCGGCACAGAGCTCTTCCTACGCGCGCGTATCCGCGCGAACCGCCGCCAATTCGAAGACGAACTCGCCGACTTCCTGACCCTGGTGGCCAGTGGCCTGCGCTCCGGTCTGTCTCTCGCCCAGGCGGTGGCGAGCGGAGCCCAGAACGGTAGCGATGTCCTTTCACGTCAAATGCGCCGAGCAGGTGCGGAGGTCGCCCTCGGCATCGATCTTCCCGATGCACTGGATCATGTCGCCACGCGGATGGAGAGTGACGATCTCCGCTGGGCAGTCCAGGCCTTACGTATCCAGCGGGAAGCAGGCGGATCGCTCTCCGGGATCCTCGACACAGCCGCGGCGGCTGTGCGCCAGCGGGCACAGGTACAGCGGGAAGTGCGTGCCCTGTCGGCCGAAGGCCGCCTCTCCGCTGTCGTTTTGATCGTTCTGCCGCTCGGTGTCTTCGCGTTCTTCTTGGTCACGCGACGGGAGTACGTGGAGATCTTCTGGACCACGGCGATCGGTTGGCTGATGCTGGCGATCTTGGTCGGAATCCTCGGGATCGGCACACTCTGGATGCGGAGGATCGTCGATGTCGAGGTCTGATGTCATTCCCATCCCGCTCACGCTGGCGCTCGTCACCTTCGCGTGTGCCCTGGCTGTGGGCTATGTCGTGGTGCGCGTGCAACGGCATCGCCGCACCGTGGAATCAGTCACGCTGATTCTCGGCAGTTACGCGGTTGTCGATCCGCTCACTTCACCGCAGACACACACCGGTCGACCGGGACACCTATTGGCGTCGCTGGGCAGGCGGTTGACCACCGCCGAGCAACGGCAGCACCTCCAGACGCACCTGGATTACGCGGGGCGTCCCGACACCACAGCACTCGAGGCGGCCCTGCGGACCAAGGTGGTCCTCGCCGTCACAGGTGCGCTCGTAGGCGCAGTGTTCGGTGCACTCGCGGGTGGGTGGTTCTGGCTTGCCGTACCGCTGCTGCTCGTCGGCGCGTTCTGGTTGCCCGATCTGTTGATCTACAACGCGGGACTGCGCCGCACAGCCCTGATTCAGCGGGACCTTCCCGATGCCATCGAGCTGCTCAGTCTCTGCGTGCAGTCGGGTATGGGCTTCCAGGCGGCGCTCGCGCAGGTGGCTACCTTCCAGGACGGTCCGGTGGCACAGGAATTCGCGCGCGTGCTACGTGAGATGCAGTTGGGTCAGTCGCGCCAGACGGCACTGGAGTCACTAGGGCGACGCAGCAAGCAGGAGGACCTCACCCGCTTCGTGACCGCCGTCCTCCAGGCGGACCGGCTCGGCATCGCCATCAGCGGAATCCTCACTGAACAGGCGGCGGAGATGCGCTCCAAGCGGCGGGATCGGGCCCGCGAGCGAGCCCAGAAGGTGCCCGTGAAGATTCTCTTGCCGGTGATCCTGTGTTTCCTACCCGGCATCTTCATCATCGTTCTGGGGCCGGCAGCGATCTCACTCGTTCAACTGTTCAGCAATATCGGGGAATGATCCCGTGAGCGGTGCAGCCACCAGAGGCCGACGATCGGCAGCACGAGTGGGATGAAGAGGTATCCGCGACCGAAAGACGACCACACCGTGGCCCGAGGGAAATACTCGGGCGCGAGCAGGCTGATGACGCCGACGGCGATAACCCCGATGAGTTCGATGAGGATCGCGATCGTTGCCACGCGGAACGATGTTCGGTCACCCCGCGCGAGAGCGATCGTGGCGATGATGTAGATGATCGCCGCCACCGCAGAAAGGACGTATGCGACGGGCGCCTCATTAAATCGTGTCGCCAGTTGCACCACCGAGCGCGCGGTGGCCGCGAGAGCGAACAGGGCGTAGATCACCACCAGCACGCGACCGAAACCGCGGTTCACGTCAGACACCCGCCCACACCTGCTGGATGCGCACCACGAGCACGGGCATGACGAGTGCGACCACGAGCAGGATCGCCGACGCCGCACGAGAGGTGTCCCCGCGCACCCACCACCATGCTCCCACCGGGATCATCGGGCTCAGGAGCAGGTAGCCGACGAATTCGAGTCGCGCGAAATCACGATCACTCGTCAGCATCTGAGCGATACCGCCGATGGCAAAGACGAGGAACATCGCGGCCACGACGAGCATGGACGCGCGCAAAGGCCTCGAGATCGGTCGGTTGATGATCAGGTGGACTGCCGACCACGCCGCGACCGCCAGCGACACCCCGATGATGAGGGTCGCGAATGCGCCGGTCATCGCTCAGGGCGCTCCTGGGTGTCGTGCACCGCATCGACTCCCTCGGCGATGCCCGATGCCGCGCCTGCGATTCCGTGCACGAGCACATCGGCTGCCGCGCCGAGGCCCTTAGCCACGTCCTCGCCAGCGTGCTCGGTGTCGTGCTCGGCCTTCTTCTTCTGTTCCTCGTCCATGGGTCTCCCTGTTTCCGCCGGTTCGCCTAGGGTGACAGCATGCCCCCTCGCGAACAACCGTCGTGGACACCCTGGGCCTACGTGGGGGTCGGCGTCTTCGGATTGGCCATCGTCGGCCTGGCTGCCTCGACGGGTCAGTTCGGGATCATCGACGTGATCATCCTGGGCGGTTCCGCGGCAGCGATCGTCGTGGGCATCCGCAAGCTCCGCGGGCTCTGACGCGCACCGCTCTCGCGCCCCGCGGGGCACGCACGTACCCTGGAAGGGTGGATCGGACCTCCATGTTCGCGGGGTGGAAGAAACTCCCCCACCCCATCCGGTGGATCGGTGTCGCCATCGTCGGCGGGGCACTCATCATCACCGGCATCGTCATGTTGGTTCTGCCGGGTCCCGGCATCGCCTTCATCATCCTGGGTCTCGCCGTGTTGGCCACCGAGTTCGTCTGGGCCGAAGTGTTGATGCACAAGGTCAAGAAGGGTGGCAAGGAAGCCTGGCGTGTCCTGCGCCGAAAGCCACCGGAGGAACAGACCTAAGCGCGTGCGCGCAATGCCTCGCCGAGGCGCTCGAGTGCCGCGCTACGCGCATCACGCGGAATGTGGACGCGCAGGATGCAGAGCCCGTCGTGCTCGACGGCCTCCTTCAGGGCCGTGTGCAGTTGCGCACGCGTCGTGATGTCGAAGCCGCGCCCGGTGCCGAACGCCTCGATGAGCCGGTCAGCGGCGATCGGTGGGATGTCGTTGAACGGGCCATCCAGGATCGGTCGCTGCGTCCCGTATCCGGAGTTGTCCAAGACGATGATGATCGCCGGCACGTGGTGGAAGGCGCACGTGGCCGCCTCCAACGCCGTCATCACGAAAGCGCCGTCCCCGACTACGACGACCGGACGTCGCTCCGGATCCGCCTTCCCGACACCGAGCGCACCCGGCACCGCGTAGCCCATGGTGGCGTAGTAGGCACTCGCGTGCGCATACGTGGGAACACGCATGTCGACGGCCGAGAACAGTGCCTCACCGGGGTCGAGCAGCAGTGAGTGGCGCTTATCGAGGTGCACCTCGATGCCGTGCACCACATCGGAAACCGCGACGGGATCATCGGTGGGGATGAAGGGCGCATGCGATTCCAGCGGGGTGTGGTCGATGTCGAGTGACTCCCTCGCAAGGGCATCGGCGAGTGCAGGAAGGAAGGCCCATAGGGGAACCTCGCGGTAGGTGCGGTAGCCCACCGTGACATCGGTATCGGTGGCGAGGATGTACTTCTCGTGGTCGATATGCGCGGTGAACGCACCGAGGGTGAGGTCGGTCTGCAGAACCCCGAAACTGAGGAGCACATCCGCGTCCTCGACCCGGCGCACGATGCGATCCGGACTCAACGCGCCAAGGTAAACACCGAGCCCGAGTTCATGCCGCTCCGGGAATACTCCACGGCCGAGGGAACTGGTGGCCACTGGAATCCCTCCGAGGGTGGCGACTCGGAAGAGTGCCTCGGCCACGTTGCGACGGTCCACCATCGCGCCCGCGTGGATCACGGCCGTGCGCGCGTGGCGCAGGTGTTCGAGGACGTCCTCGAGGGCATGGCGAAGCGACTCCTCGTCCACGGGCGGCAGGTGCGGATCGAGTCCACCGTCCGGGGGCTCGATGACGCGCCCCACCATGTCCCGTGGCACCTCGATATAGCCGGGTCGCTGCTCGGCGAGCATGTGGGAGATCACGTGATCGATCTCATCCGCCGCGGAGTGGACACTCGTCAGCACTGCCTGGGCGCACGTCAGATCCTGAAAGACGCGAAGCTGCGTGTCGAAATCCTTGACGCGGTGGTGCAGCATCGGATCCCGCTCACGCTCGGCAACACCGGGTGCGCCACTCACGACGAGGAGGGGCACCTGCTCCGCCCAGGCACCCGCGGTGGCGTTGGCCAGTTTCAGCCCACCCACGCCGTAGGTGCAGAAGGCGACGCCGAATCCGCGCACCCGGGCGTACGCGTCCGCCGCAAACCCGGCACCCTGCTCGTCGGTGGTCGTAAGGATGGGGAAACCCTCGGCTTCGACGGCTCCGACGAACTTGAGGACGAAGTCCCCGACGATCCCGAACCCCTCGGTGACGCCGAGTTCCTGCAGTCGATGTACGAGATGGCGTGCGATCGTCAGATCGTCACCGTTGCTCATCCCGCTCCCTACGTCGTCGTTCCTCGATCTCCCGCGCCTCGTCGAGTGTCGGCGCGCTCCCGCCCCACCGGGCTGGCAACCATGGCGCACCCGCGACCTTTCCGGGGTAACGCTCGATGACCCGATCGAGCAGGGCCACGAGTCTGCCATGCAGGATCGCGGTCAACTCCTCGGGATTCTCGTCGGCGGGAATCGGAATCGGTTCACCCACCTCGATGAGGACAGGGATTCCGCGCGAGAAGTTGCGAACGTTGTAGGAGAGCACTCGGTGACTTCCGAACACGATCATCGGAATGAGCGGGACGTGCGCTGCACGTGCCATGCGCACCGCACCGTTCTTGATCTCCTTGATCTCGAAGGAGCGACTCATGGTGGCCTCGGGGAACACCCCGATCAACTCACCGTTCTTCGCCGCGGTGACAGCATCGCGGTACGCACTCAAACCCGAACTCCGGTCGACCGGGATGTGCTTCATGCCGCGCATCAGTGGACCGGCGATGGGATGACGGAAGATCGAATCCTTCGCCATGAATCGCACGAAGCGACGTCCGCGCATATCTGCGGGAACGCCGGCGAGTGCGAAGTCGAGGTAACTCGTGTGGTTGATGGCGATGACCGCGCCGCCAACTTCCGGGATGTTCTGCTCGCCGACGACAGACAACTTCATTCCCAGGCCGCGGAACACACCCTTGAACGACCACACGATCCCCCGGTACAGGGGTTCAGCCATTGGCACGGTCCCGATCGTCGTTACGCAAGCGAGTGTCGCGGGCACTCATGGACGGGTCGGGGAATTGTGACCCTGGGGTGCATGCGCCTCGAGAAGTGCGTGCACCTCGCTCGCGCGGTACCGGCGGTGCCCACCCAGTGTCCGGATGCTCGTGAGCTTGCCCGCTTTCGCCCATCGGGTGACCGTCTTGGGGTCGACACGGAAGAGCGCCGCCACCTCGGCGGGGGTCAGCAGAGGTTCGGAATCAGGACCGGAAACCGCCATGCCACCTCCCCGCGCTCTCGAATCTGGACCTCACCCTCCCACCCCGCCACCGTGCGCGGCAACAGGATCCCCACATTTGCCTACGAAAGGGGCGCCGAGGGGCGCCCCCGTGCCCGAGCCCGCCGGGCGTAGGGGGCTCGCCTGTCGGGGTGGGGGCCCAGCGGGTAATTGGGGGCCCAGCAGGTAATGTGGAGCCCGCCGCCACGGCGGCGTGAACCGTTCAGAGACCACCGGGGATCCCGGATAAGGGGGTCGAGCCATGGGGCGCGGCCGGGCCAAGGCCAAACAGACGAAGGTTGCCCGCGAGTTGAAGTACGGCGGCCCACAGACCGACCTGGAACGCCTCCAGGCCGAGTTGTCGGGGCGTGCGCCTCAGGTCGAGGACGAGGTAGACCCCTACGACCCCTACGCGAAGTATCTGGACGAGGACGAGGAGTCCCAGGCGGGTTAACCCGCGTAGTCACCCCGAAGTACGACGACCCCGCCCTGTCCGCCTTTCGCGGTGGCATCACCGATGTCGTCGGCTCTGCGGGGTCGCACCACACCGCACTGCCAGGCATGCACACCTCGCGCACCCAGCAGATCGATCGCCTTCTCCGCCTGCGTCGGCGCAACGATGGCGATCATTCCGATCCCCATGTTGAATGCCCGTTCCATCTCGGGGCGCTGCACTCCGCCGATGCGCGCAATGGCCGCGAAAACGCCCGGGGGCGCCCAGGTCGTGCGGTCGATGTCCACAGCGAGTGACTCGGGAAGCACGCGGGCGAGGTTCGCCGCGATTCCACCCCCGGTGACGTGGCTGAACGCATGCACGTCGCAGGTGCGTGCGAGCTCGAGGCAGTCCTGTGCGTAGATGCGGGTGGGTTCGAGGAGCTCCTCACCGACGGTGCGCGCCACCTCCGGCACGTGGCCCCCGAGTCCGGGACCACCATCGCCGAGCAGCACCATGCGCGCGAGTGAGTATCCATTCGAGTGGAGGCCGGAGGAACCCATGGCGATGACCATGTCGCCGTCACGCACCCGCTCGGGTCCTAACATCGCGTCGGCATCGACGATCCCGACCCCCGCACCTGCGATGTCGTACTCATCGGGTGCCATGAGTCCCGGGTGCTCCGCGGTCTCACCTCCGATCAAGGTGCATCCAGCCTGGACACAACCCTCGGCGATCCCCGCGACGATCCGGGCGATCCGTTCTGGTTCCACCGATCCGGTGGCGATGTAGTCGGTCATGAACAGCGGTTCGGCGCCGCAGACGACGAGATCGTCGATCACCATCGCGACCAGGTCGATGCCGATCGTGTGATGGATGTTCATCGCACGCGCGACCGCGATCTTCGTTCCCACACCGTCCGTCGAGGTGGCCAAGATGGGACGGGACATAGAACGAGCCGCGGAAAGGTCGAAGAGTCCGGCGAATCCACCGACGCCCCCGATCACCTCCGGACGCTGTGTGGACCCAATCGAGGCACGCATGAGGTCCACCGCGCGCTCGCCGGCTTCGACATCCACGCCGGCCGCGGCGTAGTCGGTCATGGCCGACTCAGCGCATCCGCCGCGCCGCCCCCGGACTGCTCGACAACACGACGCTCGATCCCCTCGAGCAGGTTCTTGCCCAGTTGATCCTCTTCCGGGAGCGCAACCGGATAGTGCCCGTCGAAGCACGCCCGACACAGCCGCGAGGCCGGAAGGGTAGTGGCCTCGACCAGCTGCTCGAGTTCCACGTAGGCCAATGAGTCCGCACCGATCGAGGAGCAGATCTCATCGATCGTGAGCCCGTTGGCGATCAACTCCGCACGGGTGGCGAAGTCGATTCCGTAGAAGCATGGCCACTTGACCGGGGGACTCGAGATCCGCACGTGCACCTCACGCGCACCCGCTTCGCGCAGCATGCGCACCAGGGCCCGCTGGGTGTTACCGCGCACGATGGAGTCGTCGACGACAACGAGACGTTGACCCGCGATCACCTCGCGGAGGGGGTTGAGTTTGAGACGGATGCCAAGTTGTCGGATGGTCTGCGATGGCTGGATGAAGGTGCGTCCGACGTAGGCGTTCTTGACGAGTCCCTCAGCGAACGGGATCCCCGACTCCTGGGCGTACCCGATCGCCGCGTACCGACCCGATTCCGGAACGGGAATCACCAGATCCGCGTCCACCGGATGCTCACGCGCGAGGCGCTTGCCGATCTCGACGCGCGTTGCCTGCACCGAGCGACCAGCGATCGATGTGTCGGGGCGCGCGAGATACACGTACTCGAAGAGGCACCCTTTGGGCTCTGCGTCGGCGAATCTGTGGGAGCGCAAACCCTGGGCGTCGATGACGACGAGCTCACCCGGCTCCACCTCGCGGATGAAGGATGCACCGACGATGTCGAGGGCCGCGGTCTCGCTTGCGATCACCCACCCGCGCTCGATCCGACCGAGAACGAGCGGGCGGATGCCTTGTGGGTCACGCGCCGCGTAGAGCGACTCGTCGTCCATGAAGACGAGGGAGAAGGCACCGCGCAGGTTCGGGAGTTCGAGGAGCGCGGCCTGCTCCAAGGGAATGTCCGGGTGCGAGGCCAGGAGACCCGAGATCACCTCGGTGTCCGTGGTGGCGTGCAATCCGGCATTGATCGGCAACTGCCCCGACGTCTCGACGAGATGCCGGAGCCGGGACACGAGATCCGCGGTGTTGGTCAGGTTGCCGTTGTGCCCGAGGGCGAGATGCCCGGTGGCCGTGGTGCGGAAGGTGGGCTGGGCGTTCTCCCACACGCTGGCTCCGGTGGTGGAGTATCGGGTGTGACCGATGGCCACGTGCCCATGCAGCGACTCCAGGCTGGCCTCGGTGAATACCTGCGAGACCAGGCCCATGTCCTTGTAGACGACGATGTGGGAGCCGTCGCTGACCGCGATCCCGGCTGACTCTTGACCGCGGTGCTGCAGCGCGTAGAGACCGAAGTAGGTGAGTTTCGCAACCTCGTCACCGGGGGCCCATACGCCGAAGACTCCGCAGGCATCCTGCGGGCCGCGCTCGCCCGGGAGGAGTTCGTGCGTGAGGCGACCGTCACCGCGTGGCACGTGGCAACCCTACGGGACCCACTCAGCGACGCAGTTCCGTCCACGCCCGGCCCCACTCCTCGTACGGGACGCAGACAACATCCGTTCGCCCGTCCCGACATTCCTCGGTAGGCGTGTCCCAGTAGTAGACGGACTCCCAGAAGTCCGGGTCGAAGGCCCGGTAGTCCTCGCAATGGGTCGGGCTCGCGGTGAGAGAGCACGCCGCCTCATTCACAGGTGCAGCTCCGGACCACTCCGCCGCCTGCGCATTGACTTCCGGTGTCAGCATCCAGTCGAGCCACTGGTATGCACACCGAACATTCGGGGCATCCCGCGCAATCACCCACGAATCCGACCATCCCACCGACCCTTCCGGTGGCCGGGACTCACGGACGCTCGCATCACTCTGATCGAGAACCTGGGCCGCCACCTGCCACCCGACACTCGCATCGACGCTGTCAGATTCGAATGCCTCGATCAATTCGGTCGGAGTCTGCCAAAAGAGAGCGACGTCGGGGACGATCTCACCAGCCCGCTCCACGACTGCGTCGAACTGCGCCTCATCGAGGGCGTATGGGTTGGTGATGCCCAACTCCGGTTGCTCAACCATCAATTGGACAGCGACGTCCGCGAGCGAGATGGGTGCGTCGTAGAGGCCCAATCGATTCGCGCGCACCGCATCATCACCCAGGACAGTGGCCCACGAATCCGCGAGCGAGGGATCATCCCCCCTCAGCAGCACGTGGACACCGCGAGAGTGTGGGACTCCGTATGTGCGGCCATTCCGGGATATCCACGGAGGTGACTTCAGCGAGGTAGTCACGGCGGCGTAGTTCGGAATGAGTGAGATGGTGAGCGGCTGGATCAGGCCCTCGTTCATGAGTGTCTGGGTGATGTCGCTCGAGACCGATGCCACGTCCCAGGCACCGGACTCGAAAAGGGAACGAGCCTCATCCGAGGAAGCGACCAGGCGAACGTCGACTGCGCAACCTGACTTCTCCTCGAACGGCGTGACCCAGTCGACGTCGGGATCGAAGGTCCCATCCTCCGCATACCCCGGCCAGGCGAGCACCTTCAGTTGCCCCTCACCGGGGGCCACCGGCCCTACGAATGGGGTGGCATCTGCGGATGCCTCCGTGGGTGATGCTGAGGTATCCGAATCAGCCGCGCACCCGGCAAGCACGAGGAGTGCCGGGATGAGAGCGAGCACACGACGCATCGATCTCCATGTTAGTCGTGTGAGGGAAGGACCATCCCCTTGTGATTCATGACCAGGGAGATGCGGTCACCCGGTTGGGCATCCGGCGCGCCCGCCTGACGCATGTGAACGAAGATTCCCGCGTCCGTCTTCACACGCACGAGTGAGTCATGACCGTGGTAATCGATCGACGTGATCGTTCCCTCGATGAGTGGTGACTCATCGGCGCCGGCACGACGAAGATTCTCAGGACGTATCAGGACCACCCCGGCGGACACGTCGCTCGAGGACACGGGGATATCTCCGAGGGGAGTGCGAGCGATACCTGCACCGACGTGGACAGCGGGGATCTCCACAAGATCTCCGAGGAACCGGGCTGCGACGAGGCTTCGTGGATTCGAGTAGAGGTCCTGCGGGTTCCCCCGCTGGACGATCCGACCGGTGATCATCAATGCCACCTCATCGGAGATCGACAGTGCTTCTTCCTGATCGTGGGTGACGAGGATCGTTGTGGTGCCAACGGATCGCAGGACCTCACGCACCTCAGCACGCAGCTCCGTGCGGAGTCCCGCATCCAGTGCGGAGAACGGTTCGTCGAGGAGCAACACATCCGGGCGGGGTGCGAGTGCACGGGCGAGTGCGACACGCTGTTGCTGGCCACCGGAGAGCTCATGCGGTGCCGCACCTCCGCGGCCCTCGAGTCCGACGAGGGCGAGCATCTCTTCGACCCGAACAGTGGATGACGTTCCATCGGGCATTCCTCCGCGCGGGATACCGAAACCGACATTGCCCGCGACGTCGAGGTGTGGGAAGAGAGCACCTTCCTGAGGGACTATGCCGACGCGTCGCCTCTCCGGAGGAACGAAGGTCTGTGGGCCACTAACTTCTCGACCACCGATGGAGATCGTCCCCGACGTCGGACGCAGGAATCCCGCGATCGTGCGCACGAGTGTGGTCTTGCCACATCCGCTGGGGCCGACAATCGAGGTGAGCGAACCCGATTCGACTGTGAGGTCCACGTCGATGACCACGGGTGGGCCACCGTAGCCCGCCGTAACGCGGTCGAGGCGCACGCTCATACCCGGACCTCCACGGTCGCATCCTCCTGCACGCGGGCGGGCGCACCCATCCACCGGCCCAGCAGCCAGGCCGGAACCGCGGCAAGCAGCACGAGGCCCAGTGCGTAGGGGGCGGCGGCACCGAAGGATCCGACTTCCGTGCGCGTCCACAACTCGGTCGCGAGGGTGTTGAAGCCTGTGGGGCGCAACATCAACGTGGCCGGAAGTTCCTTCATCGCAGTGAGCAGCACCAGGAGTGCGCCGGCCGCGATCCCCGGCCACGCGAGACGCCCGGTGACCTCCCACCATGCGCGCAAGGGTCCGCGACCCAGTGAACGTGCCACCTGTTCCATTCCCGGTGGGACCGCAGCGATCGCGGAACGTGCCGAGCCCAACGCCTTGGGAGTGAACAGGATCGCGTAGGCCAGCGCGACAGTGACGATCGTCTGATACATCGAAGGAAGGACGGCGAGGGTGAGGAAGACGAGGGAGAGACCAACGACGACACCGGGCAGCGCCTGACCGAGGAAGGCGCTCGTCTCGAGCCACCGTACGTTTCGTGTCACGTAACGGGCTGCCAGCGCGGCGACCGGGAGAGCGAGGATGAGCGCCAGGAGCGCGCCGATACCGGATGCGGTGATGGATCCGACGATCGCTCCCATCATCTCGATCGGATCCCAGGATGCGTTGCGACTGATGGCGAGCTGTCGGATCAGTGACGCCGCCGGTACCCCGAGGGAGAGCACGAAGACGGCGACCAACCATGTGAGTGCCGCACCCTTGCGCCATCCCTCCAAGTGCGCCGGGGGTGCCGGACGTGACGTGCCGGTGCCCACGCGCCACCGTCGCGCGCGACCACGGACCCGGGCCTCGACCCAGACCAACAGCAAGGCGAGGATCACCAGCAGGATCGCGAGGACCGCTGCAGACACCCGGTCGAAGGAGGCTCGATAGGACGCGTAGATGACGCGGGTGAAGGCATCGACGCGGAAGATCGCGACCGTACCGAATTCGGCGAGGGTGTACAGACCGACGAGAAGTGCGCCCGCTGCACCCGCGGGCCACACGATCGGGAGGGTGACGCGTGTCAGCGCACGTACTGGGCTCGTCCCGAGGCTGCGCGCCACCTCCTCGTATCCGGCATCGATTCTCCGTAGGGAGATCGCCAGCGGAATGCTGATGTAGGGGAACGTGCACAGTGCCATCACCAGAGTTGCCGCCCAGATCCCCGACATCCCGGGGAACTCCGCGATCCAGGTGTACGCGGCGACGTAGGACGGAACCGCCAACGGAAGTGCGGTCACAACCCACCAGAACCGCGACCCAGGGACATCCGTCCGCGCGATGAGGACGGCGGTGGGAATGGCGAGGATCAGCGCCACTCCGACGACGAGGATCACCAGCGTGACACTCGTCAGTGCAGTCTCGAGTGTGCGTGGGCGCACGAGGGTCTCGACGATCGCAGCGGGACCCGCGCCGATCACGCGGATGATGAGGTACGCGAGCGGCACGGCCATCACAACGACCGAAACCGCCGCGGCCACCAGGAGGGGCCGGGGCGGTTTCGCAACGTGTCGAAGACCGCTTATGTCAGGCCGACTTCCTGCAGCATGGCGAGGGTTCCGGGAAGATCCTCGAGTTCGGCGAGGGGGACATCAGGTCCCTGCAGCGACTCGATGGGCGGGAGTCCCTCGGCCGCGGGAACGCCTTCGACGAGGGGATACTCCCAACTCTTCGTGACGAACCACTCCTGCTCTTCGGGAGTGAGCACCCATGTGATGAACTCGCCAGCGCCACCGGGATTCCCGGCTCCTGCGAGGATGCAGGCACCGGCGACGTTCACCAACGACCCTGGATCCCCGGGTGCCGTGAACGCGATCTGCACGTTCATCGCGTCTTGGCCTACCTCCGCGGCCTTCTCGTACCAGTAGTAGTGATTGATCAATCCCAACTTCACCTGACCGGCATCGACGGCATCCCGGATAAGGCTGTTCTTCTCGAAGATCTGGGCGTCGTTGTCCACCATGCCCTGAAGCCACGCCTTCGTGGCTTCATCACCCAGGGTGACGCGCATTGCGGTGACGAACGCCTGGAAGGACCCGTTGGTCGGTGCGATGGCGACCTCGCCCTTCCACTTCGGGTCGGTGAGTTCGAGAACCGATGTCGGAACCTCGTCCGCGCTCACGCGGCTCGAGTCGTAGGCGATGACGCGCGAACGCCCGGTTATACCGGTCCAGTTACCCGACTCCGCGCGGTACCGCGCGGGCACTCCGTCCGTTGCACCTTCAGGAAGCGGTGCGCAGAGCCCTGCTGCGTCGAGCGCACCGAGGGCACCCGCGTCTTGACCGAAGTAGAGGTCGGCCGGAGAGGCGTCGCCCTCTTCGATGATCTGCGCGGCCAACTCGGCGGTGTCGCCGTACCGCACCTCCACCGGGATTCCGGTCTGCGCGGTGAACTCGGCGAACAGCGGTGCGACCAGTTCCTCGCTGCGCCCGGAGTACACCACGACCGGGGCACCCTCCACGGGCTCCTCACTCGCCGGGGTACCGCCACCGCAGGCAGCCAGGGCCAGGCTGGCGAAGGCCAACACGGGCAACAGACGCTTCATCGCACTCCTCGAACTTAGTCTCACCTTAGTTAGGTAAGCCTAAGTTATCAGGAGTGGCCCGGTCATCTCCCGAGGGGGAGGTAGGACCCCAGATCCGAGCGCTCCCCACTCGCCCGCACCCGACCCGTGGATACCGCCGCGACCCAATCCAGGTCCCCGACGCAGAGTTCCAGCCAGGTGCGTGGATCGGTCTCGACCACCGCCGGGGGCGTTCCGCGGCGATGGGTGGGCCCGGCGATCACCTGGACCGCGGCGAAGGGCGGGATCCGGACCTCGACACTGCGCCCCGGCGCGATCGCGGACAGTGCATCGAGTGAAGCAAGCACTGCGTCGCGCTTGCGTTCGCGCGATGCCTCGTCCCACTCCCCGAGCAGCGCGCGCACCTCGTCCACGATCACCCCGCCAGGGCCACCGGGATGGTGGACTCGTGGATTCGGCGCACCTCATCGAGGCTGATCGCGAAGGAGCCGAAGGACAACTCGTCACCGGACGTCACCGCTCCGACACGTGTTGCGGGAACGGCCAACGCTTCACACAGAGAGATGAACTCTGCTTCCCGATCCGGTGAGACGACGACGATCGCCCGACCGGCACTCTCACTGCAGCAGAACACAAACGGGTCGATCGATGAAGGAATCGAGACGTCGGCACCTACGTCGGAACGCAACGCCATCTCCACGAGGGCCTGCGCCGCTCCCCCGTCGGACACATCATGTGCAGCACGGATGACACCGGTCTGCGATCCCGTGACCAGGACGCGGCTCAGTGCACGTTCGTGGGAGAGGTCGACACGGGGAGGAACACCGCCGAGATGTCCCTGCAGGTGTGCCCACTCGCTACCGCCGAACTCGTCGCGGGTCTCACCGAGGAGGTAGATCACATCACCCGCGGTGCTCCACGACATCGGCGTGCGGCACTCGACGTCGTCGATCACCCCCAGGACCCCGACGACCGGTGTCGGGAGAATCGCCATCTCACCGGTCTGGTTGTAGAACGAGACATTGCCACCGGTGACCGGGATTCCGAGTTCGAGGCAGCCGTCGGCCAGTCCGCGCACGGCTTCCGCGAATTGCCACATCACCCCCGGGTCCTCGGGGGACCCGAAGTTCAGACAGTTGGTGACCGCAAGGGGAGTTGCACCCGTCGCGGAGACGTTGCGATAGGACTCAGCCAGCGCCAACTGGGCTCCGGTGTAGGGATCGAGTTTGGCGAAGCGGCCGTTGCAGTCGGTGGACACCGCGACACCACGACCTGTCACTTCATCCACGCGCACCATGCCGGAGTCCTCCGGTTGGGCGAGGACGGTGTTGCCGAGCACGTACCTGTCGTACTGGCTGGTCACCCAGGACTTCGATGCGAGATTGGGGGACCCGACCAGTGCGAGCACCGCGGTTCGGAGCTGCTCAGGTGTTGTGGGACGCGCGAGCCGTTCCGGGCCATCGGCCTGGAGTAGATCCTGCGAGCCCGGGCGGGCGAAGGGGCGCTGGTAGACCGGACCCTCGTGTGCCACGGTGCGTGGTGGCACATCGACGATGCGCTCACCGTGCCAATCGATTGTCAGCCGACCCGAGTCGGTGACTTCACCGATCACTACGGCTTCCACATCCCACTTCCTGCAGCGGGCGAGGAACTCCTCGATCCGATCCGGGCGGACGATCGCGCACATCCGCTCCTGGGATTCGCTCATCAGGATCTCTTCCGGCGAGAGGGTCGGGTCGCGCAGCAGCACGCGGTCCAACCAGACGTGCATGCCACCCTCGCCATTGGATGCGAGTTCACTCGTTGCGCACGAGATGCCTGCGCCACCCAGGTCCTGGATTCCCTCGACGAGTCCGGCGTGCAGGACCTCGAGAGTCGCCTCGATCAGCAACTTCTCCATGAACGGGTCGCCGACCTGCACGCTCGGCCGCTTCGCAGGTCCATCCGCATCGAAGGTCTCCGATGCGAGCACCGAGACTCCGCCGATGCCATCGCCGCCGGTGCGCGCCCCGTACAACACCACGAGGTTGCCCACGCCCTTCGCGCTGGCCAGGTGGATGTCTTCATGGCGCATCGCCCCGACACACAGGGCGTTCACCAGGGGGTTGCCCGCGTAGGAGGGATCGAAAACCACTTCACCGCCGATGTTCGGTAGCCCGAGGCAGTTTCCGTATCCGCCGATTCCCGCCACCACTCCAGGGAGTACGCGCGCGGTATCCGGGGCATCGAGTGGACCGAACCGCAGCGGATCCATCACTGCGATCGGACGCGCACCCATCGAGAGGATGTCGCGGACGATCCCGCCGATCCCGGTGGCCGCTCCCTGATAGGGCTCTACGTAGGAGGGGTGGTTGTGGGATTCGACCTTGAAGGTCACCGCCCACCCGTCACCGATATCGACGACACCGGCGTTCTCGCCGATCCCGACGAGGAGCGCATCGGTCTCCGGCTTCTTCTCCCCGAATTGGCGTAGGTGCACTTTGGAGGACTTGTAGGAGCAGTGCTCACTCCACATCACCGAATACATCGCCAACTCCGACGATGTGGGGCGCCGTCCGAGGATCTCGCGGATGCGCGCGTACTCGTCGTCCTTCAAGCCGAGTTCGGCGTACGGCTGCGTGGCATCGGGGGAGGTCTCGGCGCGCGCGACGGTATCGATGGTCATCGAGTGCTCCCGACACCCAGCACACTGGTGAAGAAGCCGAGACCATCGGTGGTGGGGCCGGTGAGATCTTCGACCGC
The DNA here is from genome assembly GCA_044375955.1 of Candidatus Nanopelagicales bacterium. Taxonomy (GTDB): domain Bacteria; phylum Actinomycetota; class Actinomycetes; order S36-B12; family S36-B12; genus VGCC01. Next base: position 26,950 of record JBILLS010000001.1, read on the forward strand.
ATGTTCCGGATGGGGCATCAGGCCGACCACGTTGCCGCGCTCATTGCAGATACCGGCGATATCGCGCCGGCTGCCATTGGGATTGAGGTCGAGGTAGCGGGCGATCACCCGTCCGTCACCCTCGAGGGCATCCAGAGTGGCATCATCCGCAACGAACCCGCCCTCGCCGTTCTTCAGCGGGATGACGATCTCCTGACCGGCAACGAAGGATGTGGTCCACGCACTCGTCGTGTTCTCGATCCGCAGCCGCTGATCGCGGCAGATGAAGTGCAGGTGATCGTTGCGGGTCAGCGCGCCGGGAAGCAGGTGCGACTCGCACAGGATCTGGAATCCATTGCAGATGCCGAGCACCGGCATTCCACCGCGTGCACCGTCGATCACCTGCTGCATGATCGGTGCGAAGCGCGCGATCGCCCCGCACCGGAGGTAATCCCCGTAGGAGAAACCACCGGGGAGTACCACGGCATCGACACCGTGCAGGTCGTCGTCTCCGTGCCAGAGCGCGACCGCCTCGCCGCCGGCGATGCGCACGGCACGCGCGGCATCGCGGTCATCCAGGGAACCGGGGAAGGTGACGACCCCGATCTTCACGCGTCCACCACGGTCAGCGTGAAGTCCTCGATCACCGGATTGCTCAGCAACTCACCCGCCAGACGGTCCAGGACCGCAGCACGGTCGGCATCAAGTGCTCCGTCAAGGTCGATGACGAAATGTTTGCCCTGCCGAACGCTCGTGACACCGTCGAGACCCAGGCGGCCGAGTGCGCCCTGAACGGCACGGCCCTGGGGGTCGAGGATCTCGGGCTTGAGCATGACGTCGACGATCACGCGAGCCACGGACACTCCATCCCAACGTAGGAAAGGGAAGGCCTCAAGCCTATCGAGAGGGATGCATTTCGAACCATCCACCGCTCAGCGGGCGAAGGAAAGAGAAATGGCGTCGGTCATACGTTCCGATCCTTCGAGTTCCGTAGCGGTCAGCAAGGACCACAAGCGAGGCATCGGTGATGCCGATCCGTTGGTCCGGGTAAGACTCGAGAATCCGCGCGCATGCGATCACGTCAACAGGACCGATGACAGGCAGCTCGAAGACCCCCGAGGTCAATGCGTCCAAGACTCGCACCTCTGCTTGGGGTCCGAACTTCTTGGCAATGAAATGATCGAGTTCCGACACGACATACGGGCTGACGACGATTCCCTCGGTTTCGCTTTCCAGCAAGGTCCGTGACTCGGAGTGCGCCGGGTCCGATGCGACGAAGAAGGCGTAGAGGACTCCCGTGTCGACGACGATCACTCTTCTCCAAACCCCTCCATGTGCTCATGGAGTGTGCGTCCACTCACCCCGTCGGGCAACGGGTCGGTGATGATTCCCGCACCTCGCAGGCCGCGCGTCAACTCCTTGTCCACAGCCACGCGGATGATCTCCGCCTCGGTTACGCCACGGCGCCTTGAAGCCTCCTCGAGGCGGTCCTTCAATTCAGTGGGCAGATAGACAGTGGTGCGCTTCATCCCCGGGGTCATGCCATACATGATGCCATACATGAAGCAGCGCTCACGCCGCGCGTTCGATCAGTCCCCGCTGCCGACTCCCTTGTGGACGCGGAACAGGTTCGTGGGGTCGTACTTCCGCTTCACCCGGAGCAGGCGCGGGTAGTTACTACCCCAGAACTGGCGTCGCCAATCGCTTTCGAAGTAGTTGCCCTCATTGGAGTAGGAGCCACCCGCCTCCGTCACCGTCCGGATCACCGCCGAGGCGGACATCACCCCGTCGAACTGGGCCTGGGACTCGGTGGCGTTCGGTTCATGGCCAGCCACGCCGGGGTACTTCCCCTGCTTCCACGCTCCGATGGTGATGAAAGCGACGTTGTCGAACACGGCCGGGTTGATGGAGGTCGTGAGGTCGCGGGCCTTCGCCTCGGGGTGTTCGCCGTAGAGGGCCTTGTTCGTCTGCCAGAGGATCAAACTCGTGCGCGATGCCGTGAACAGGGCCTTGGCGAGAACTGCAGCGTTCGCACCCTGCGTCATCGAGTGCGGAACACCGCGCCCGTCGTAGCCACCCCAGTACGCGGCAACCTCGGAGGCGTTGCCGTTCCACCAGAAGTAGCCCTTCGGCGCTCCGGGACGATCATCGAAGATCGCCTCCCGCGGGGTCGCCTTCCACCGTTCACTGAACTTCTTCGACGAGAAATTCACGTTCACGGTGAAGTCCTCAGGCCGACGACGCAAAGGTGCAAGGAACGGCTCCCATGCGCTGATCGCCTGTTCGGTTGGAACATCGAGGAATGTCGATCCCACCTGCATGACGTTCAAGCCGGTGTTGAAACTCGACGCCATCCCGTAGTCGGGGTTGAGGATGACACCCTCGCCCCAGGTGGGAGTGCTCAGGGTGTTACCTGCGAACTCCACGTACCGCTGGATCAGTTCCTGGAACGCAGCGTCGGACTTCGCCGTGATCGGCCCAGAAATCCACCCGGAGATGGATGGCTCGGGGTGCGCCAACAGGGTCATCGACGTCACGACTCCGAAAGTGCCGCCGCCACCCCCACGGAGCGCCCAGAAGAGATCAGGGTGTTGAAACTCATTGACGGTCAGCACGGAGCCATCGGCGATCACAACCGTGAGCTCAAGGACGCCCGCGGCCCCCGATCCAAACCTCTTGCTGAACGAACCGAAGCCACCACCGAGGGCGAATCCACCGCATGCGCCGACACTCGTGCAGCCACCGCCTTGGATGTAGAGCCCGCGAGCCGATGCTGCTTTGTACGCCTCGAGCCACCGATTGCCGGCGGTGGTCGTCACCGCGGGGACAGGTGTCGTTCCTGACGGGGCACCCTGGGGAACGAAGGCATCGTGCACTGTGATCCGGCGCATGTGGTGCGTCCAGATGAGGAGTGACTCGCGCGGGCCAGATGAGCGGCCGTAGTAATCGTGACCTGTGCCCTTGACGACCAAACGCACGTTGTTGTCGCGGGCGAAATCCACTCCCGTGACAATGTCCGACACCGATCGGGCGGCCACGGCGTAGCTGCTCGGTGTCGATGTCCATGCCCGATACATGCCCGTGGACTGCGTGGCTCCCGGTTGCTCCTCCAGGAACCAGGGGTTGAGCAGTCGACTCGGGATCGGTCCGGGTGCCAAGCCAGCCCATGGCTGCTTGGGCCGGATCAAGCGCTTGCCCAGGACTCGTCGCAACTCGTTCCATGCCTGCGCACTGGGCCACGTCGACGACGCGGGGAGACCTGCCGACAGCGAGCGGGCATGTGCCCCTGTCGGCACGACCAACGCGGTGGCGAGTCCACTCAGGAGCCCGAGAAACGTTCGCCGGCCCATTGATCGAGGGGTGCTCATGTGGAAGTCCTCCGTGGCTCGTTGGTGGAGTCGAGGCTATCCGGCCTAGCCTCTGGGAGTGGGTTCTCGCGGATATGACCTCGTCTGGGGAAGTGCTCTGCGCGCCACCACCGTCGCGCATCGATTCCTCGACCGGATCTCCGGAGGTCGACTCATGCGGCGCTTCCCGGGGGGTGCGCAGGTTGTCTGGATCACCACCCTCGGGCGCAAGTCGGGTGAGTGGCGGCGGACGCCGCTCCTCGGCGTCCCGATCGACGACGGGTGGGGCATCGCGGGATCGAATGCGGGCCAGGAGAAGGTGCCCGGCTGGGTGTTCAACGTGCGTGCCCACCCGCAGGGTCGCATCGAGATCGAGGGAATCGAGCATGCGTGCACCTTCACCGAGGTGAACGGTGACACCGCGCGCGAGATCTACGCGAAACTCACCGACTCGTGGTCGGCCTATCGGATGTACGAGCGCAATATCCGCCGCGACATCCCGATTTTCATCGCGCGGGTGAACTCCTAAGCCTGCGCGCTCCACGCGGAAGCCACCATCGCGCGCAGGTCGTGCTGTGCGGACCATCCCAGACGCTCGCGGATGCGGTCGGTCTGCGCGAACGTTGCGGGCGGATCACCGGCACGTCGACCCACCACCTCGGGTGCCACGTCCCGACCGACGACCTCCGACACCGTGTCCAGCACCTCGCGCACGGACGCACCCACCCCGCGGCCGACGTTGAACACATCTGCGGCGCCCGCCTCGCACAGCTGCGCGGCCGCCACATGGGCGGAAGCGAGATCGACGACGTGGATGTAATCGCGGATGCAGGTGCCATCGGGTGTGGGGTAGTCATCCCCGAATATCTGCGGCGCACGGCCCTCGTCGAGGGCCGCGAACACCATCGGAATCAGATTGTTCACGCTGTTGTCGCCGAGGTCGTCTGCTCCCGCACCCGCGACATTGAAGTAGCGCAAGGCGACCCAGGACAGACCCCAGGCCACGCCGGCATCGCGGGCGAGCCACTCCCCGATCACCTTGGTCTCCCCGTATGGACTCTCCGGGACCAACGGCGCATCCTCGGCCACCGGGTTGGACAGGGGCGTGCCGTACACCGCCGCCGAGGACGAATACACGAGGTTCGAGACACCCTCCTCGCGCATCACGGTGAGCAGATCGATCATTCCGCCGACGTTCTCGGTGAAGTACTCCAGCGGCATGTCCACGGACTCCCCCGCAGCCTTCAGCGCGGCCAGGTGGATGACACCGGTGATGGAGTGCTCGCGCACCGTGGCCGCGAGTGCAGCGCGGTCCTGGATGCGCGCGACCACGAGCGGAACTCCGCTGGGAACGCGACTGGCCACGCCATGTGAGAGGTCGTCGATGACTACGGGCGTCATGCCCGCGGCCTGCAGTGCGCGCACCACGTGCGCTCCGATGTATCCCGCACCCCCGGTCACCAGCCAACTCATAACCGCTCCCCGGTGAGGCGCTCGTAAGCCTCGATGTACTTCGCGCGGGTCCGCTCGACGACGGAGTCGGGAAGCGGGGGTGGGGGATCCCCGGAGTCCTTCGACCATCCGGATTCAGGTGACGTCAGCCAGTCGCGGACGTACTGCTTGTCGAAGGACGGTTGCGCGTGACCCGGGTCCCACTGATCCGCGGGCCAATAGCGCGAGGAATCGGGAGTCAATACCTCGTCGCCGAGCACGATGCGACCGGCGTACTTGCCCTGCGCGGGAACACCGAACTCGAACTTGGTGTCGGCGAGGATCAGCCCACGATCGTGGGCGATTTGCGCTGCGCGCTCGTAGACGGCCAGGGTTAGTCGTCGTAACTGCTGCGCCTCTTCTTGGCCGATGGCGATCATCGCCTCGTCGAACGTGATGTTGATGTCGTGATCACCGAGGGGGGCTTTGGTGGCGGGAGTGAAGATCGGTTTGGGCAGTCGCGAGCCATCCTTGAGACCTGGAGGGAGTCCGTTGCCGCAAATCGACCCCTGCGCGCGATAGTCGGCGAGTCCGGAGCCGGCGAGGTACCCGCGCACCACGCACTCGATGGGGAACATCTCCATGCGCTCACACACCATCGCGCGGCCGGCAACCTCCGGCGGGACCGACGCGGTGGTCAGGTGACTCGGGACAATGTCGGCGATCCGCTCGAACCACCACAGGGACAACTGGGTGAGGATGCGGCCCTTGTCCGGGATCTCCGTGGGCAGCACCCAGTCGTAGGCGGAGATCCGATCACTTGCGACGAACAGCAGGCGACCACCGGGTGCTTCGTAAAGATCACGGACCTTGCCGGAGTAGACGTGCACATACTCGGCGGGCAGGCCGTAATCGGTGCGGGTGATCATCGGATGACACCGGGGCGGTAGCCACTCGCCTCGGGGTACCGGTTCACGACGGCCTCCACGCGCGTTGCCACGCGGGTTACCTGGCCTCGCGCGTCACCGGTGAAGTCCAGTGGGTCCGCGATCAGGGCGTCCAGGTCCGCGCGGGAGAGCGGAACACGCGCATCGGCAGCGAGCCGGTCCAGGAGGTCGTTGTCGGTTCGCCCGTCGCGCATCTCGAGGGCGACCGCCACCGCGTGCTCCTTGATCGCCTCGTGCGCCGTCTCTCGACCGGCGCCGGCCTTCACGGCCGCGATCAGGATCTTGGTGCTGGCCAGGAACGGGAGGTACCGCTCGATCTCGCGGTCGATCACCGCGGGGAACGCACCGAAGTCATCGAGCACGGTGAGGAACGTCTCGAGCAGACCATCGATGGCGAAGAAGGAGTCCGGGAGCGCAACTCGCCGCACCACAGAGCAGGACACGTCCCCTTCATTCCACTGCGAGCCTGCGAGGTCGGATGCCATCACCGCATACCCGCGCAGGATCACCTGGAATCCATTGATGCGTTCGCAACTGCGCGCATTCATCTTGTGCGGCATGGCTGAGGATCCGACCTGGCCCGGACGGAATCCCTCGGTGACGAGTTCGGACCCGGCCATCAAGCGCAGGGAGGTCGCGAAATCCGAGGGACCCGACGCCACCAGCACCAGCGCGCTCACGACGTCGAAGTCCAACGACCGTGGATATACCTGCCCGACACTGTCCAGAACGTGCTCGAATCCCAGGTGCGCGGCCACGCGTGATTCGAGCTCCTCGAGCTTTCCACTTCCAACGAGATCGACCATGTCTTGGGACGTGCCCATCGGACCCTTGACGCCGCGCAACGGATAGCGCGCGATCAGGTCCTCAATGCGTGCGAAGGCGATGAGCATCTCCTCGGCGACCGTGGCGAACCGCTTACCGAGCGTGGTCATCTGCGCAGGCACGTTGTGGGAGCGCCCGGCGATTGGTTGCTCGGAGTAGGCCACGGCCAATCCGGCGAGTCGATCCAACGCTGCGACCATCTTGTCGCGCACGAGCATCAGGGATCGGAGAACGAGCATCTGCTCCACGTTCTCCGTCAGGTCCCGCGAGGTCATGCCCAGATGGGCGAGCTCATGCCCGGCGAGGGCGTTGAACTCCTCGATACGCGCCTTCACGTCGTGCTTGGTGATGCGCTCGCGAGCGTCGATGGAGTCGAGATCGATGACGTCGATCACGCGCTGGTAGTCGCCGATCACCTCGGGGCTGACATCGACACCGAGGTCGGCCTGGGCCCGCATGACGGAGAGCCAGAGTTCGCGCTCTGCGCGGATCTTCGCCTCGGGGGACCACAGGGCCCGCATGGCGGGGGATGCATATCGGTCGGCCAGCACATTGGGGATGCGCGGCCCGGTCACTGACCTAGTCTCCCATGCTGGCGTGCAGGGCGATGTCGCGCCGATGGTGGGACCCCTCGAGGGTGATCAGATCCACCGCCGCGTAGGCACGCGAGCGTGCCTGGTCAAGGGATTCACCCGTGGCCGTCACCGACAGGACCCGTCCCCCCGACGACACCACGTCATCGAGCACCGCCCGTGTTCCGGCATGGAACACCTCCACACCCGCCACCTGCGCCGCCTCCTCGAGGCCACCGATCGCATCCCCGACGCGTGGGGACTCCGGATACCCGGGGGCGGCGATCACCACGGTGACGGCATATCCGGGTTCCCACTCCAATTCGCCCACCGTGCCTAGGTCGCCCTGGGCGGCCGCGCACAGCACATCGACCAGCGGGGTGCGCAATAGGGCGAGAACCACCTGGGTCTCGGGGTCGCCGAATCGGGCGTTGAACTCGACAACACGAACACCTCGCGATGTCAGCGCGAGTCCGGCGTAGAGCAATCCCTGGAATGGTGTGCCGCGCCGAGCCATCGCATCGATCATCGGCTGCAACACACGTGCAGTCACATCCTCGACCAGATCACGCGGTGCCCAGGGCAGTGGCGCATACGCACCCATGCCACCCGTGTTGGGGCCTGAATCGCCAACCCCCACACGCTTGAAGTCCTGCGCCGGCTGCAGCGGGATAACGCGCGTGCCATCACTGATGCCGAACAGCGAGACCTCCGGTCCATCGAGAAACTCCTCGATCACAACGGCCGAGCCGGAATCCAGACAGCGCTGTGCATGTGCGAGGGCCTCAGTCCGATCCGAGGTCACCACGACACCCTTGCCAGCAGCAAGCCCGTCGTCTTTCACCACGTACGGCGCACCGAACGCATCGAGTGCGGCGGTGACGTCTTCGATCGACGTACACACGCGCGCCTCCGCCGTCGGCACCCCGGCCTCGGCCATGACCTCTTTCGCGAACGCCTTGGACCCCTCGAGTCGGGCGGCCGACGCCGACGGGCCGAAGCAGGCGATCCCGGCGGCTCGCACGGCATCGGCAGCTCCGGCGACCAACGGCACCTCGGGTCCGATCACCACCAGATCCGCCCCGACGTCGACCGCAAGCGCGGCGACCGCCGCGGGATCGGCGACGTCGACCGGGACACACTCGACGACGGAGGCGATGCCCGCGTTGCCCGGAGCACAGGTGACCTCAAGGCCAGAAGTGCGCAGTAGAGACGTCACCAGTGCATGTTCCCGCGCACCGGAACCGACGATGAGAACGTGCACGTCGCGTGAAACTCAGCCCGTGTAGTGCTTGTCGGTGAGGGTGAGCACCTCGTCGAGGATCGCGAGGCCTTCCTTCGCCTCTGATTCGGTGACGATGCAGGGCGGCACCACGTGCAGGCGGTTGAAGTTCGTGAACGGCATCAGCCCGCGCTTCTTGCACTCGACCACGAGTTCGGTCATCGCCGGTGACGTGCCGCCGTAGGGGGCGATCGGCTCGCGGGTGGCGCGATTGGTCACCAGGTCGATGCCCCAGAAGACACCGAGGCCCCGGATATCCCCCATGACCGGGTGACGCTCGGCGAGATCGCGCAGGCCAGGACCAAGGACGGTGGCGCCGATATGGGCGGCGTTCTCGACGACCTTCTCCTCCTTCATCGCGTCGATCGAGGCAACGATCGAGGCGGCAGCGAGCGGGTGACCCGAGTAGGTGAGTCCACCGGGGAACACGCGCTCGTCGAAGGTGGCCGCAATGTCCTTGCTGATCACAACTCCACCCACGGGCACGTAACCGGAGTTCGAGCCCTTCGCGAACACGATCAGATCCGGCTGCGCAGCCCAGTTCTGGAAGGCGAACCACTTCCCGGTGCGCGCGAACCCCGACATCGTCTCGTCCGCGATCCACACGATTCCGTACTTGTCACAGAGGGCGCGTACCCCTTCGAGATAGCCGGGCGGCGGGACCAGAATGCCCGCGGTTCCCACGACCGACTCGAGGATGATCGCGGCAACGGTGTTGGGTCCCTCGAACTGGATCACGTGCTCCAGGTGGGTCAGGGCACGTTGCGTTTCCTCCTCTTCATTGGTGGCCCAGAACTCCGACCGGTAGAGGTAGGGACCGAAGAAGTGGACGTGCTGGCTGGCGTACTCATTCGGCCAGCGACGCGGATCACCCGTCGCCGTGATGGCGGCACCTGTATTGCCGTGGTAACTGCGGTAGGTGGAGAGCACCTTGTGCTTGTGGGTGTGCAGGCGTGCCATGCGGATCGCGTTCTCCACCGCGTCGGCCCCACCATTCGTGAAGAACACCTTCCCCATGTTCGGACCGGCGAGCTCCACGATGCGCTTGGCCGCTTCACCTCGCATGTCGTTGGCGTGCTGCGGGGCGATGGTGGACAGGCGGGCCGCCTGCTGCTGGATGGCGGCGACCACCTTCGGGTGCTGGTGACCGATGTTCACGTTGACCAACTGTGAGGAGAAGTCGAGGAAGCGGTTGCCGTCGTAATCCCAGAAGTAGGCACCCTCGGCACCGGCGATGCACATCGGATTCAGCGAACCCTGCGCACTCCACGAATGGAAGACGTAGGAACGATCGAGATCGAAAACGCGCTTGCCCTCGGCGGGATCTGCAGCCATGACTACTCCTGCGACATCGGTGGTGGATGCACTGTAGAACCGAGGAAATGTTCAGGACAATGAGGGTGCAGAAGTCAGCCCATTAATCGGGATGCGCAGGGGGGTCCGCTGTCGTCCCTGCTCGTCGAAGTTCTCCGGAGACAGCCACTCCTCCATCGCGGCACGGGCGGTGGGCCACTCGGAGTCCAGAAGCGAGAACCAGGCCGTGTCTCGATTGCGGCCCTTGACGACCGTCGCCTGACGGAAGGTCCCCTCGTAGGTCATGCCGAGCCGCCTGGCCGCACGGATGGAGGCCTCGTTGAGCACATTGCACTTCCATTCGTACCGGCGGTAGCCCAGGTCGAAGGCCTGCCGCATCATCAGATACATCGCCTCCGTGGCGCCTGCGGAGTGCTGCAGCGTCGGTGAGTAGGTGATCCAGCCGACCTCGATGCTGCGGGCACCTGGATCGATGCGCAGATACGAGGCGATACCTACGGGATGGTGCGTGCGTTGATCGATGATCGCGAAGAACATCGGGTCAGGACGGTGCTGTTTCGACTCGATCCACGTGCGCAATTCCTGGGGTGATTCGAAGGGTCCGTGCGGCATGTAGGTCCACAGGTGATCGTGCCCCTCGTATGCGGCAAAGAGTCCCTCCGTGTGAACGCCCGCATCCAGTGGTTCGAGTCTGACGAGCCGGCCGACGATGTCTACCTCCGGCGGGGGGACGAGTTCTCGATCAGCCACGGGCATCCCGATCGGGTTTTCGCGCTGGTCACGCTCGAAGGCGATCACGTGATCAGGTCGCGCACCGAGATCGTCGCATTGCGATCCTGTCCCACGCCCACAGCGCTGATCGGGGCCCCGGAGATCTCCTGCAGGTATTCGACGTAGGACCGCGCATTCGCCGGAAGGTCGGCGAGGGATTTCGCTCCGGAGATGTCCTCGGTCCACCCGGGTAGGTACTCATAGATCGGTGTCGCGTGGTGGAAATCCGTCTGCGTCGTCGGGATCTCATCGACGCGGGTCCCATCGACGTCGTAGGCAACGCAGACGGGGATCCGGTCGAAGCCGGTGAGGACGTCGAGTTTGGTCAGGAAGATGTCGGTGAGACCGTTCACCCGAACCGCGAAGCGAGCGATCGGTGCATCGAACCATCCACATCGACGCGGACGCCCAGTGGTGACGCCCACCTCACCACCGATGCTGCGCAGACGCTCCCCATCGGCGTCGAAGAGCTCGGTCGGGAAGGGGCCCGAGCCGACGCGGGTCGTATACGCCTTGAGGATCCCGATCACGCGCGTGATCCGAGTCGGACCGATCCCACTACCCGTGCACGCACCACCCGCCGTCGGGTTACTCGACGTGACGAACGGGTAGGTGCCGTGGTCGACGTCGAGCAGAGTCCCCTGCCCACCTTCGAGCAGGACGACCTTGCCCTCATCGAGCGCGCGGTTGAGTACCAGTGAGGTGTCCGCGACATACGGGGCCAAAGGCTCGGCGAATGCCAGCAGATCCTCGGTCACGGCATCCACGTCGAGGGTGCGTCGGTTGAACACCTTGACGAGCACCTGGTTCTTGTTCGCCAGGGCGCCCTCGACCTTCTGACGCAGGATGCTCTCGTCGAACAGGTCCTGCACACGGATGCCGATGCGCGCGATCTTGTCGCCGTAGGCCGGACCGATACCCCGGCCCGTGGTTCCGATCTTCGCCTTGCCAAGGAATCGTTCGGTGACCTTGTCGAGTGTGACGTGGTAACTGGTGATCAGATGCGCGTTCGCACTGATCAACAACTTCGACGTGTCGACCCCACGCTCCTGCAGCCCCTTCATCTCGTCGAGAAGTACCTGCGGGTCGATCACGACACCGTTGCCGATCACCGAAATGACGGCCGGGGTCAGGATCCCGCTGGGGAGCAGATGCAGCGCGAACTTCTTGTCACCAATGACGACGGTGTGACCGGCGTTGTTCCCGCCCTGGTAGCGAACGACGTAATCGACGCGCTCACCGAGGAGATCGGTGGCTTTCCCTTTGCCCTCGTCCCCCCACTGAGCTCCAAGGAGCACGATCGCAGGCACGAGGGATGAGGCTATCGGATCAGCGCATGCCCCAGGGCCGTGCCGGAATGCCACGCGGATTCCACACGCGGCCGCCCCGCCCACGCATCTCCCGCGAAGCCGATCGGGGTGTCGGGGTGGACCCAGCAGTCCTCGGCCCGCGCCTCCATGGGTCGCGCCAGCGACCAGCGGTGCGCCCACACCCAGTCGGGGAGTTCGTCGACGCCGAGGACCTGGCGGGTTGTCGCAACCGCCAGCGGACCCACGCCGCTGGGATCCTCCAGGTGCGCGGCGGCGAGAACCGGATTGACGTGGGCGACCAGCACCGGTGCGTCATCACCGCGTCGACGACCATCGTCGGCAATCCAGGTCAGCACCGGATCGTCGTTGACGAAGACACCATCGATGTCGAGCCACGTGCGATCGTCAAACACCATGGTCACCGCAATCACCGGCTCCCACGCGGGTGTGTCCGGGGGTAGGAGCTCGCCGCGAATGAACCGTTGCGCCTGCGGTATCGGCATGCACACCGCCACACGGTCGAAGGTGTCGCCATCGACGAGGAAGCCATCGGCGGTGCGGGTGAGGGAGGTCACCTCAGATTCCTGGCAGATCGGGGGGAGATCCGCGGCGAGGTCCTCCACCAGCGAGCGCAGTCCCTCGGGGGCGGCATAGCGGAGCGGGCCGGTGCGCACACCGATGATGCCCCCGGGTTCGTAGACGTGGAAGGTGTCCGTCCACGCCCGTGCCAGTCCCGACGCCTCCCACCTCTCCACAACAGCGCTGAATCCATCACCGCGGGCGGTGAAGTAGGAGGCGCCGTAGTCGACGATGCGTCCGTCGAAACGAGTGCCGGTATCCCGGAGTCGACGCGAGGCCATGCGCCCACCGGGGGTGCGCCCGCGATCGAGGATGGTGACATCGTGACCCGCGTCGGCGAGGACTCGCGCGCACGCCACCCCCGTGATGCCGGCACCGAGAACGGCGATCCTCACGCGCGGGGCATCCCGGGATCGCAATCGGTCATGAAGGCATCGAGACGCACGACTTCATCCGTCTCACCGATCGCGTTGGCGGCACGGTGCAGGGATCGCAGGCAGCGCAACACCCCCTGATTGGGTTCATGGGACCAGGGCACGGACCCGTGGCCCTTCCACCCGTTGCGCCGGAGGGCATCGAGTCCACGGTGATAACCCACGCGCGCGAACGCATACGACTCCAGCACCCGGTCCTCCGCCCACGCATCGTCGGCGAGAACCACCCACGCCAGTGAGCTCGTGGGGAAGTCACGGACAACCTGCCCCGGATCCACTCCGGACGCGAGTGCGTTCGCAGCGGGATCCACCGGCAACAGCGTCGGAGCCGGGCCGCCGAGCAGGTTCTCCCCGACGCCCATCTCAGGTGATCGACGCCGCGTAGATCTCCGCGATCGCGGCATCCAATGTGGCGGTGAACTCCGCATCGGACATCTGCGCGGTGAGTCCCTCGCTGAGTGCGCGCGAGAAGCTCGCGATCATGCCGTGGTTGTTGGCCAGGATGTCGCAGGCCTCGTCGCGCGAATAACCACCGGAGAGCGCGACCACGCGCATCACGCGCGGATGGTTGATGAGCGGTGCGTAGAAGTCGTTGTGACTCGGCAGGGACAGCTTGAACACGACCTGCTTGTCCGCCGGAATACGGTCGAGCCCTGCGAGCAACTTCTCGAGCAGGACCTTCTCGATCGCGGCCTTCTCCGGGCTGTGGATGTCCACCTCGGGCTCGAGGATGGGAACAAGTCCGGCGTTGAGGATTTGCAGTCCGATCTCGAACTGCTGATCCACGACCGCGGTGATCCCTGCGTCGTTGTTGGCCTTGATGACAGAGCGCATCTTGGTGCCGAAGACACCCTTACCCACGGCGCGGTGGAGAAGCGAGTCGAGATCCGGCATCGCCTTCATCACCTGGGCGCCGTTGGACTCCGCCTCGAGTCCCTTGTCCACCTTGACGACGGGGACGATGTTCTTGACCTTCCACAGGTACTCCGCGGTGCCCATCCCCTCGATGTCACGGTCCATGGTGCCCTCGAAGAGGATCGCGGCCAGGACCCGCTCGCCCGTGAAGGCGGGGTTGGTGATGATGCGGGCGCGCATCGCGTGCACGAGGTCGAACATCTCCTCGTCATTGGAGAAGGAGCTCTCCTCGATGCCGTATAGCTTCAGTGCCTTCGGGGTGCTGCCACCACTCTGGTCGAGGGCGGCGATGAAGCCCCGGGCGGACCCGAACTTCTGGGCCATCTCCTGATTCATGCATGTCCTTTCGTGGAAGTCGGCACAAAGCCTAGCGATCACGTTGCAAGCGCTTCCACGGGCTCAGAGGTCATGACCGAACTCGTGCTGACGCACCCACGTGTGCATCGCGATGGCGGCCGCCGCACCCACGTTGATCGACCGGGTGGACCCAAACTGGCTGATCGCAATCTGCTGGGAGCACAGGGCAGCGAGTTCCACGGAGAGGCCGCTGCCCTCCTGACCGAACACCAGGACGCAGGTCTCGGGCAGGCGGGTGGTCTCCAGCGGGGTGGACTCCTCCCCCGTGTCGATACCGAGGAGGGGAAGGTCGTGGGCGCGTGCCCAGGTGGCGAACTGCTGAGGATCCGGGTGGTGGTGGATGTGCTGGTACCGGTCGGTCACCATCGCCCCGCGGCGGTTCCAGCGCTTGCGTCCGACGATGTGGACCTCGGCGACGAGAAAAGCGTTCGCGGTGCGGATAATCGATCCGATGTTGAAGTCGTGCTCGAGGTTCTCGATCGCGATGTGGACGGGATGCCGATGGGTGTCGAGGTCGGCGACGATCGCCTCGAGTTTCCAGTAGCGGTAGCGATCGACGACGTTGCGGGTGTCACCGTGGGTGAGCAACTCCGGATCGAAGCGTGCATCCTCGGGCCACGCCCCCTCCCAGGGCCCGACCCCGACCTCCGGCATCGACTACGCGAGACCGAGATCGGCGAGGGAGTACGCAGCGAGGTAGCGCAGTCCCCGCGCCTCCACCGCTGCCTTCGCTCCTCGGTCCACGATCACGGCGACCCCCACGATGGTCGCCCCGGACGCTTCGAGTGCATCGACGGCGGTGAGGACGGAGCCCCCGGTGGTCGAGGTGTCCTCGACGGCGAGCACGCGGCGGCCCGCGACATCCGGGCCTTCCACGCGACGCTGCAGTCCGTGGTCCTTCTCGGTCTTGCGCACCACGAAGGCGTCGAGCACCTGACCCTCGCGCGCCGCACTGTGCAGCATCGCGGTCCCCACCGGATCGGCACCGAGGGTGAGCCCACCGACCGCCGCATAGTCGAGGTCCGCGGTCAGCTCGCGCATGACGGTGCCGACGAGCGGCGCCGCCGTTCCATCCAGGGTGACCCTGCGAAGGTCGACGTAGTAGTCGGCCTCACGCCCACTGGAGAGCACCACGCGACCGTGCACCACGGCCTTGTCGAGGATCTGCTGACGAAGTTCGGACCACGCGCTAGTCGGCATGCGCCCACCCTAGGGTGATGACGTGGCCACCGTCCTGGTTCTCCCCGACACGTCGTGGTCGGGTCGCGCAGCGGTCATCGAACGTGTCACCCACGCCGTCGACGTGCGTGGTGGGAATGCGACGGAGGTCTGCGCGGATCTCATGCGCCGTGCACCGCAGCCACCCCTGATCATCGTGGCGCATGGGTCCGGCTGCGGCCTCTTGCCGGCTGTGGCGCTGGCCCAGCGCACCGCACACCGACGGGTGGGTGCGTATGTGTTGGTCGATCCCGACGCACCGGCGGGCTCGGACACCTGGCCGGATGCGCCCGTGTATGTCGTGAGCACGGATCAGCAGATCACGCGCATGTCCACCCTGCGCGGATGGTCGGTGGTGGATGACGACGTGATCGGGGTGATCACACGTGTGGTGGAGGACTGCACCTAGTCGGACATGAGTGCGGAGCGCACGCGCGATGCCGTTGCCTTGCGCACGAGGGAACGTGGTGCGATCCGAAGGAATTGCGCGAGGAGCCGGTAGCGCAGTGAGGGCACGCTGATGGCCTTTCCCCGCTCGGTATCGCGCCAGGCATCGCGCACCACAGTGTCCACGTCCAGCCACATCCACGCGGGCACACCCTTCATACCCACGCCCATACGTTGATGGAATTCGGTGCGCACGTACCCCGGACACAGGGCCGTGACGTGCACGCCGGTTCCGCGGAAGGTGGCGTTCAGGCTCTCACTGAAATTCGTCACCCACGCCTTCGCCGACGAATACGTGCCCGAGGTGATCCATCCCGCGATGCTGGAGACGTTGATGACCGTTCCACGGTCCTGCGCCGCCATACGCGGGAGGCATGCGTGGGTGAGGCGCATCACCGCGGTGACCATGACGTCGATTGTCTGCTGTTCGTGATCGACCGAGGCTTGAATGAAACTGTCACGGATGCCGAATCCCGCATTGTTGACGAGCACATCAGCTCGATCAGCGATCAGCGCCGCTAGGCGATCCACGTCCGAGCGGACACCGAGATCGGCCACCTCCACCGTGACGTGCGTGACCACGCGCAACTCCTCGGCCACCTGATCGAGTCTGTTCCGGTCACGCGCCACCAGGACGAGGTCGTACTGCGGTGCCAGGAAACGCGCGAAGCCCAGCCCGATGCCCGAGGTCGCACCCGTGATGACCGCTGTTGACCGATCAGGCATGACCCCATCCTTGCGTGGACTCCCCCGGCTCGGAAGGCCGTAACGTAGTGAGGTGCGCACATTCGCGGTCGCCGCCGCTGCCGTCGCCCTCGTCGTCGGTATCGCTCCGGCGACCCGTGCGGCAGAACCTCGGATCGTCAATGGAATCCCGGCCGACACCGAGGCTTTCCCCTTCGTCGCGGCGCTCCTCGATGCCGATGCCTATCGGAAGCAGGGCGTGTACCAGGCGCAGTTCTGCGGTGCCAGCCTCACGGCACCGACAGCCCTGGTGACCGCCGCCCACTGCGTCGTCGACCAGAAGACGGGCGAGCGCATCGGCCCCGAGGAGATCCTGGTGAGTTTCGGGCCCGGACTGAAGTCGCCGAATCCGCGGGTGCTCGGCGTCACCCGAATCGATGTCAATCCGAACTACCGGCTGCGCACCGCGGAGAACGACATCGCGGTGATCACCCTCGCCGAGCCCGTCGCGGATATCCCGATCGTCCCCGTCGTCACCTTCGCTCAACTGGAGACGTACACGCGCGCGGGCACGAGGGCCACCATCGTCGGCTGGGGCAACACGTCGTCGACCGGGAACGTCTTCCCCGAGTCACTGCGAACCGGAGAGGTGGAGATTTTCCCGGGTCCCTCCTGCGGGCGCGGGAAACCGTACGAGGTCGACGGCGTGCGCTTCAACGGATTCCGGTCGGATGAAGCCTCGCCGGAGAACATGATCTGCGCCGCGGGAGTCACGAGGGTGGCGGAGGTGATCGATGCGTGCCAGGGCGACTCGGGTGGCCCGCTCCTGGTCGGAACCGGAGCCGATCGTCGTCTCGTGGGCGTCGTCAGTTGGGGTGAGCGATGCGCGAGCTACTTCCCCGGCGTCTACACCCGGGTGAGTTCGGAGTTGGAGTTCCTCCGCATGACGGGAGCGATCCCCACGATCGCACCCACCACGCCACCGCAGGTGCGTGCCGTCGGACGCGACGGCGAGGTGCGCGTTACGTTGACCGCCCCCTCCGACGGCTCCGCCGTCACGGGATTCGCGGTCAGCGTGGTCGATGCCGAGACCGGCGAGGTGCGCTCGTGCACGGTGGCTCCGACCCGGCGCACCGGCACCTGCGCGGTCTCCGGACTCACCAACGGTCGGCGCTATCTCGTGACGGCCATCTACGGGAGTCCGCAAGGGGATTCACCGGTCTCCGGTGCCCTAGACGTTGTCCCCTCGACCCAGCCCCTCGCCGGGACCATCCGGTCGAAGAAACGAGCAGGTGACGTGGTGACCTTCCGCGTCTCCCCATCGGATGCCAACGGGCAGACGATCGTCCGTAACGAGGTTCTCTGTCGTACGGAGGAAGGGGGCGTGCTCCGCGGGGAGATCACCGAGGGCCGGGCACGAGTGGCGTTGGATCCCCAGACCTATTCCTGCGTCGTACGCATCGAAACAGTGGCCGGGGTCGCGGAGTCCACCCCCAGTGCCGTGCGGATCACCCGCAGCTGAGCCGTTCGGAGGTCCGAGGTCTGCGCCTGCACCTGCAGGAACATGGCTTCACGCACGCGACGTTCGGCGGAGGTCCCGGTGAGCATCGCACCGCCGGAGCGTGCGATCACCACCGCCTGCGCGGCGCGCGCCGCCAGATCAAGGGCGGCGGCACGCACAGTGCGACGATCCTCTGGATCTGCATCCGCGTCGGCGAGCGCGTACGCGCGGGTGCGTAGGTCGCGCCCGAGCACGATCAACTCCTCGGCGAGCTCGGTGCACCCGGGCCGACCTGCGAGTGATGTCAGCTCGGCGACTGCACCGCGGATCAGTCCGAAAGCAGCGGGTGTGGCATCCGATGTGGTCCGGTGATCGCGCTCGAACCATGGGGCGACCGGTTGCACCGCGGCAACGCACGCGTCGTCGATCAGGACGTCGTCGAAGGTGATCGGTCTGGTGTGGGTGCCACCCATGGCGAGGAGTTGGAGCGGCTCTCCCACCGTCATCCCTCGCGGCAATGTGGCGGGAGTGTTCCCTGCGGGGAGGTAGAACGTGATGAAGTGGTCTACCCAGTCACCTGACCCGCGCACCATGACCATGACGACGTCCGCGATATCCCAACTCGTCACCCAGTCCAACCGGCCGGTGACGATCCACCCACCGGACGTGCGCTCGGCTAACGGATTCGGTGGACCCGGTCTGCGCACATGGGCGAAGGCCAGGGCACCGAGGTACGCGCCCGATGTCAGACCCGTCGACCACGTGTCCTGAAGCCCGCGCACATTCGGTGAGAACTCTCCGACCTGCGAGTGGGCGAGGGTGCGCATGCAGCCGAAGTGCTGGGTCCAGCAGAACCAGACGGAGGCATCCGCCATGGCAAGCCGCTCACCCAGCTCCCGCTGGCGGTCTTGGGGCTCGAGGGGTGCGCCCAGGAGACCGTGATTCGCGAGCGTGTCGATCGTGGAGCGTGGAACCCCGTCCCGATCGGTCTGCGCTGCGGACTCCGCGATCCGGTGGAGGAGGGCATCCGCGTCCTCGGACAGCGGAGCGAACGCAGGGCCGAGGGGATCCACGTCACCACGCTATTCCGGCTAGCGTTGCGACGTGCAGTCCCCACTGGTGCCGCGCATGTCCGAGCACATCACCTCGATCTTCGCCGAGATGTCGGCCCTCGCTCAGGCCACGGAGTCGATCAACCTCGGCCAGGGATTCCCGGATACCGATGGTCCCGAGGAGATGAAGGAGATCGCACGGGAGTGCATCCGCGATGGTCGTGGCAATCAGTACCCACCCCCGCATGGACTCCCCGCGTTGCGCGACGCGGTCGCAGCGCACCAGATGCGCTTCTACGGACTGGACATCAACGGGACTACGGACGTGGTGATCACGACGGGGGCCTCGGAGGCATTGAGCTCCGCGATTCTCGCTCTGATCGACGACGGCGACGAGGTGCTGGTGTTCGAGCCGATGTTCGACGTGTACGCAGCGGGTATCTCCCTCGCCCGCGGTGTGCGCGTGGCTGTTCCCCTCAGCGGACCCGGGCTGCGCCCGAACATCGACCGCCTGCGCGCATCTGTGACACCGCGCACCCGGATGATCCTGCTGAACTCACCGCATAATCCCAGCGGCATCGTCTTTTCCCGCGGCGAACTCGAGGCGATCGCCGCGATCGCCATCGAGTATGACCTCATCGTGGTCAGTGACGAGGCCTACGAGCACCTGTGGTTCGACGATCACGTGCATATCCCGATCAGCACGTTGCCCGGGATGTTCGAGCGGACGGTGACGATCGGCTCGGGCGGCAAGCTGTTCTCCTTCACCGGGTGGAAGGTGGGGTGGGCGAGTGGGCCCACTCACCTCATCGCGGCGGTGCGTGTGGTCCGACAACATCTCAGCTACGCCTCCGGCGGACCGTTCCAGTACGCCATGGCACATGGCCTCGGTATGCCCGATCAGTACTTCATCGAGTACCGGAGAGCGATGTCCGAGCAGCGCGACGTGCTTTCCGGCGGACTCGCAGAACTCGGCTTCGATGTGATCCCTAGTCAAGGCTCCTACTACGTGACCACCGACGTGCGCAGCATCGGCGCACCCGATGGGCTCATGTTCTGTCGCGAACTCCCGCATCGCGTGCGCGTGGTCGCCATTCCGCATCAGGTGTTCTGCGACGACGAGTCGGTCGGGCGGCCCTATGTGCGGTGGGCATTCTGCAAACGCCCCAGCGTGCTTCGCGAGGCACTCGATCGACTCTCCCACCTGGCCCTCCCCTGGACGAAGGAGTAACACCGTGAGTGACACCGGTCTCGACCTCGATCAATTGCAGCGCCAGGAGTCCCTTCACCTGGCCACCGAACTGACCGCTGGACTCGCGCATCAGATCGGGGCACGTGCGCAGGACATCGGGAATGCCGCCGCGCACCCGATCGCCATCGCGGTGCGACTATGCGGGCGGACCGTGTTCCAGGTCGGACTCGAGGGGAGCACTCCACTCAACGACGAGTGGCTGATGAAGAAGATCCGGGTGGTCGAGGTCTTCCATCAATCGACGCTGCTCGTGCGCGCCGAGCACGAAGCTCGCGGGCGAGACTTCCACACGATCCACGGCGGAGACCCGGGGTTCTGGTCCCCCGCCGGTGGAGGCGTTCCGATTCGAAACCCCTCGGGCACCGTCGTGGGGGCCATGGCCGTCTCCGGCCTCACCCAGATCGAGGACCACGACCTCTGCCGCGAGGTGCTCCGCGCGTTCGAGTGACTAGCGGCGCTCGGCCGTCAGCGTCAGTCCCTCGCCATCGGGCTGCGTACCGATGACCACCTTGTCACCGTCGTGCACCTCACCGGACAGGATCGCCATCGCAAGCTTGTCGCCCACAGCGGTTTGCACCAGGCGACGCAGCGGGCGCGCGCCGTACGCCGGGTCGTAACCGGTGTTGACGAGCCACTCCTTCGCGTCGTCGGTGAGTTCGATCTCGATCCGGCGATCTGCCAGGCGCTTCTGCAGGCTCTCGATCTGGATCCCGGTGATGCGATGCAGTTCCTTGCGATCGAGGGGATTGAACATCACCATCGCGTCGAGTCGGTTGAGGAACTCGGGGCGGAACTGCTGGCGCACCACGTCGAGTACCAACTTCTTGCGCTCGTCGAACGGCATGTCGGTGTCGATGAGGTACTGAGAGCCCATATTCGAGGTGAGGATCAGGATGGCGTTTCGGAAGTCGACCGTGCGCCCCTGGCCATCGGTGAGTCGCCCGTCGTCGAGAACCTGTAGCAGGATGTCGAAGACCTCCGGGTGCGCCTTCTCGACCTCGTCGAGCAGAACGACCGAGTACGGACGCCTGCGCACCGCCTCGGTCAGCTGCCCACCCTCCTCGTAGCCGACGTAACCGGGAGGGGCGCCGACGAGCCGCGACACCGAGTGCTTCTCGGAGTACTCGCTCATGTCGATGCGCACCATCGCGCGCTCGTCGTCGAAGAGGAACTCCGCGAGCGCCTTCGCCAACTCGGTCTTGCCCACGCCGGTGGGGCCGAGGAAGAGGAAGGAGCCGGTGGGGCGGTTCGGATCGGAGATACCGGCACGGGCACGGCGCACCGCATCGGAGACTTCCTTGACCGCCTCGTGCTGGCCGACCACGCGACGTCCCAGTTCGTCTTCCATGCGGAGCAACTTCTGTGTCTCGCCCTCGAGCAGCCGCCCTGCCGGGATACCGGTCCACGCGGCGACCACCTCGGCGATGTCGTCGGCGGTGACCTCCTCCTTGACCATGGTGGCCTCGCGGGCCTGGGTCTCCGCGGTCACCCGCGCGAGTTCTTCCTCGAAGGTCGGGATCTCGGCGTAGAGGATGCGCGAGGCCTGCTCGAAGTCACCCTCACGCTGCGCCCGCTCGGCAGTGGCTCGGAGATCGTCGATGAGAACCTTGATCTCACCAATGCGATCGAGGCCCTGCTTCTCGGCATCCCAGCGGGCACGCAGTCCGCGCAACTCCTCGTCCTTATCGGCGATCTCGGCGCGGATCTTCTCCAGTCGCGCCTTCGACGCGTCATCGCTCTCCTTCGCGACGGCGAGCTCCTCCATGCGCAACCGATCGACCTGACGCTGCAGGACGTCGATCTCGACGGGGGAGGAGTCGATCTCCATGCGCAGGCGGCTCGACGCCTCGTCCATGAGGTCGATGGCCTTGTCTGGGAGGAACCGCGAGGTGATGTAGCGGTCGGAGAGGGTTGCTGCTGCGACCAGCGCGGCGTCGGAGATGGCCACTTTGTGGTGCGCTTCGTACTTCTCCTTGATACCGCGCAGGATCGCGATCGTGTCCTCCACCGACGGCTGATCCACGTACACCTGCTGGAAGCGGCGCTCAAGCGCCGGATCCTTCTCGATGTACTCGCGATACTCGTCGAGTGTGGTTGCGCCGATCATGCGCAGTTCACCGCGTGCGAGCATCGGCTTGAGCATGTTGCCCGCGTCCATGGCGGAATCACCGCCAGCGCCAGCACCGACCACGGTATGCAGCTCGTCGATGAAGGTGACGATCTGGCCGTCGGATTCCTTGATCTCGTCGAGGACGGCCTTCAGCCGCTCCTCGAATTCACCACGGTATTTGGCTCCCGCGACCATCGCGCCAAGGTCCAGTGCGATCAGGGTCTTGCCCTGCAGTGATGTGGGAACGTCGCCTTCGACGATGCGCCGGGCGAGACCCTCGACGACCGCGGTCTTGCCCACACCGGGATCGCCGATGAGGACCGGGTTGTTCTTGGTGCGACGGGAGAGCACCTGGATGGTGCGTCGGATCTCCTCATCACGACCGATGACCGGATCGATCTTCCCTTCGCGGGCACGGGCGGTGAGATCCACGCCGTACTTCTCGAGGGCTTGGAAGGTGCCCTCCGGATCCTGAGTTGTCACGCGCGCTGATCCCCTTACCTGTTGGAGTGCTTCGAGTAGTGCTGTGGGTGTGGCGCCCTGCTGGGCCAGTCGATCGGCGACCCCGGGGCCACCCTCCTGGGCGAGGCCGATGAGCAGGTGCTCGGTGCTGACGTATTCATCGCCACGTTCCTTAGCCAATTCCTGTGCCGCGTTGAGCACGCGCAGTGCAGCCTGATTGAACTTCGGTGCGGCGACGGAACTGCCCTGTGCCGACGGCAGGGATTGCAGGGCCTGACGCACCTCCGCGGTCAACTGCTGCGTGTTCGCGCCAACGGCGTCGAGGAGGGCCGAGGAGATACCCGGTCCGAGTTGGAGGAGTGAGTCGAGAATGTGCAGGGGCTCGACCTGCGGATTGCCGTTGGCTGCCGCGATCCGTACTGAAGCGCCGAGCGCGTCCTGACTCTTGGTGGTGAATTGCATGTCCATGGTGATCGTCCTAGCTCCTCGTGCGACGCTGGGGTTGCCAGACTTCCAGCGCGCGGGATCGTGCGTGGGCGCTCAACTCCTCAAGCCGTGAGCGCAGGAATTCGATTTCTGCTTGGAGTGCGAGTACGCGGCGGATGCCCTCGAGGCTCAGACCTTCGGCGGACAACTGCGCGATCTCGCGAAGTCGGTAGACGTCCATCGCGCTGTAGAGGCGGTTCCGTCCGCCCACGCGCGTGGGCGAGACGAGCCCGAGGCGGTCGTACTGCCGCAACGTCTGCGGGTGCAGGCCGGCGAGCTCCGATGCAATCGAGATTGCGTAGACGGGTGTGCTCGACGGGACACTGAACTCCTCGCGCGGTGAGGTCATGACCCACCGCCGGACATGGTGAAGAGGTCCTTGCGCGGGTCCTCGGCCGCGGTGGCCTCCGCGAACTTCTCGAGGGCCTCCCGTGCATCACTCGACATGTTCTGGGGTACCACCACATGCACGGTGGCCAACACATCACCGTTCTTGCCATCCTTGCCGCGCACGCCCTTGCCGCGCACGCGGAAGGTGCGGCCGTTGGCCGTTCCTGCCGGAATCCGCACCTTCACGGACTCACCGCGAGGGGTGGGCACGGAAATGTCGGCGCCGAGCGCAGCCTCCGCGAACGTGACCGGAACGTCGACGGTGATGTTCTCGCCCTTACGGCCGAACACCGGGTGCGGTGTCACCGACACTTTGACGAAGAGATCGCCCGCGGGTCCACCCCGCTCCCCTGGCGCGCCCTTGCCCTTGAGCCGGATACGCGATCCGTCTTTCACGCCTGCGGGAATGCGGGCCTGCACGGTGCGGGTGCTGACACCACGACCCGAACCGCGGCACGTGGTGCACGGATCGTCGACGTAGAGCCCGCGACCCTTGCAGGTGGGGCACGGCTCGGCGAAGGCGAAACCGCCCGCATTCCGCGCGGTCTGCCCGGAACCGTCGCAGGTGGGGCACATCCGCGGCACGGTGCCCGCTTTCGCGCCGGTTCCGTTGCACGTGGTGCACGGTCCCTCGCTGCTCAATCGCAGTGGCACCGTCACCCCGTCGAGGGAATCGTCGAAGGACAGGGTCAGATCGCTCTCGAGATCCTGACCGCGTCGCGGTTGCCGTGCCCGGCCTCCCCCGCGTCCGCGGTTGAACACGCCGCCGAGGAAGTCACCGAAGCCACCGGAGTCCTGGCCGAACAGGTCCTCGAAGTTGACGTTGTACTGACCGCCACCGAAACCACCCCCGCCGAAACCGCCGCCACCGAAACCTCCGGATGCGAAGAGGGTGCGAGCTTCGTCGTACTCCTTGCGCTTCTCCGGATCGGACAGCACGTCGTAGGCCTCGGAGACCTCCTTGAAGCGGGCTTCCGCCTTCGCGTCACCGGGGTTCTTGTCCGGGTGCAACTCACGGGCGAGTTTCCGGTACTTCTTCTTCATCTCATCCGCGGATGCGTCCTTCGACACACCCAGGACGGCGTAGAAGTCCTTCTCCAACCAGTCCTTGTTCATCTACTCACGTTCTCGTCAGTCGGTGCCCGCAACGGAGACGCGTGCGGGGCGCAGGACGCGCCCAGCGAACCGGTACCCGGGCTGGAGCACCGTCACCACGGTGGGCTCGGTGATCTCCGGGTTGGGCTCACTGGTGAGCGCCTCGTACTCGGCCGGGTCGAACGGGTCACCCGAGGTGCCGAATTTCTCGAGACCGATCTTCCCGGTCACGGACTCCAGCGACTCACCCACTGCCCGGAAGGCACCTTCGAGTTCACCGTGCTCGCGGGCACGTTCGATGTCATCGAGGATCGGGAGCAGGTCGGAAAGCACGTTGCCCACCGCCATTTCGCGGATCAGTTCACGATCACGCTCGACGCGCTTGCGATAGTTCGCATATTCGGCGGTGACGCGTTGGAGATCGGCGGTGAGTTCCGCGACCTTCGCGTCCTCGGCGAGTGCGGGTTCGCCAGCCGGGTTTTCCGGCTGGCGAACCTCACGAACCTCGAACGTGTCCGGATCGATGCGGCGCTTGTCGCTGATGCGAACGCCCTCCGACTGCTCCTCGTCGGGGTGTTGGTTCACTTCGACTCGTCCTCATCCACGATCTCGGCGTCGACGACGTCATCCTCAGCGGTTCCTGCGGCTGCATCGGCAGCGCCTGCAGCGCCGGCGGTGCCTTCCTGCTGGGCCATCGTGTACATCGCTGCACCGAGGGCCTGGCTGGCGGCGGCGACCTTGTCGGTGGCCGTGCGCATAGCCGAGAGGTCGTTCGCTTCGATCGCCTTCTTGAGCTCGTTCAGCGGCTCCTCGACATTCGCCTTGGCGTCTGCCGGGACCTTGTCTGCGTTGTCGGCGAGGAACTTCTCCGTCTGGTAGACGAGGGCCTCCGCGTTGTTGCGGACCTCCGCCTCCTCGCGGCGCTTCTTGTCCTCCTCGGCATGCTGCTCTGCATCCCGCATCATGCGGTCGATGTCCTCCTTGGACAGCGCACTGCCGCCCGAGATCGTCATCGACTGCTCCTTGCCCGTGGCCATGTCCTTGGCGGACACATGCACGATGCCGTTGGCGTCGATGTCGAAGGTGACCTCGACCTGCGGGATGCCGCGGGGTGCCGGCGGGAGACCGGTCAGCTCGAAGGTGCCGAGCTGCTTGTTGTAGGCGGCCATCTCGCGCTCACCCTGATAGACCTGGATCAGCACCGACGGCTGGTTGTCCTCCGCCGTGGTGAAGATCTCCGACCGCTTGGTCGGGATCGTGGTGTTGCGCTCGATGAGCTTGGTCATGACTCCGCCCTTGGTCTCGATGCCGAGGGACAGCGGGGTGACGTCGAGCAGGAGCACGTCCTTGACCTCACCCTTGAGCACACCAGCCTGCAGGGCAGCACCGATGGCTACGACCTCGTCCGGGTTCACGCCCTTGTTGGCTTCCTTGCCGGTCTCCTTCTTGACGAGCTCGGCAACGGCCGGCATGCGGGTGGACCCACCGACGAGAACGACCTGATCGATCTTGTCGACGGTGATGCCCGCGTCCTTCAGGACGGACTGCACGGGTGCCTTGGTGCGGTTGAGCAGGTCCGCGGTCATGGACTCGAACTGAGCGCGGCTCAGGGTCTCCTCCAGGTGCAGCGGGCCGTCAGCACTTGCGGTGATGTAGGGCAGGTTGATCGAGGTCTGTGTCGAGGACGACAGCTCGATCTTCGCCTTCTCCGCGGCTTCACGCAGACGCTGCATGGCCATCTTGTCCTTGGACAGATCGACACCATGTGCGTTCTTGAACGAGGTCACCATCCAGTCGACGACCGCGTTGTCCCAGTCGTCGCCACCGAGATGGTTGTCACCGCTCGTGGCCTTGACCTCGACGACTCCGTCGCCGATCTCGAGCAGAGAGACGTCGAAGGTGCCACCACCGAGGTCGAACACCAGGATGGTCTGCTCTGTGTCGCCCTTGTCGAGCCCGTACGCGAGTGCCGCGGACGTGGGCTCGTTGATGATGCGCAGCACGTTGAGGCCGGCGATCTCACCGGCTTCCTTGGTGGCCTGGCGCTGGGCGTCGGAGAAATACGCCGGCACGGTGATGACCGCGTCCGTGACGTTCTCGCCCAGGTACGCCTCGGCGTCGCGCTTGAGCTTCATGAGGGTGCGCGCGCTGATCTCCTGCGCGGTGTACTTCTTGCCGTCGATCTCGATGGTCCAGTCGGTGCCCATGTGGCGCTTGACCGAGCGGATGGTGCGGTCGACGTTCGTGACGGCCTGGCGCTTGGCGACCTCGCCAACGAGCACCTCGCCGTTCTTGGCGAAGGCCACGACGGACGGGGTGGTCCGAGAGCCTTCCGCGTTGGCGATGACGACGGGTTCGCCGCCCTCGAGGACCGAGACCACGGAGTTGGTGGTTCCCAGGTCGATACCCACTGCACGGGCCATGTGTCGTACTCCTTCTATTAACACCGGGGTCCGCCCCCGGAAGTCTGGTCCTCAAGTGTGCCCGATTGTCAGACTAATTGCAAATCCAGACTCATATACCTTGAGTCTGGATGACTCATATCAACTGTGAGGGATCCCCAGCTCGAATCGGACTTTCCGGGCAGGGCGAGAAGAGGCACGGTGTCCTGGCGGGGCCTTCCGGCCCCTCCCCCACGGGGGCGTTAGCGTCGGACCGTGGAACACATGGCGATCCGGGCGACCGTCGGCATCGCCATCACCCTGGTCCTCCTGGCCTTCGCCGCCCGGCGCGGCTGGTTCCTGTTCTCCCTGGCCCGGTCCGGGCAGCCGGCCGTGGGGCGGACCAACGACGTGCCCAAGCGCGTCGAGGCCGAGGCGACCGAGGTCTTCGGTCAGAAGAAGCTGCTGAAGTGGACCATCCCGGGTCTGGCGCACTTCCTCGCCTTCTGGGGATTCGTGATCCTCGGCATCACGGTGGTCGAAGCATTCGGCGAACTCGTCATCGAGTACTTCGCGTTCCCGATCATCGGAAACTGGGCGGTCATCCGATTCATGGAGGACCTCTTCGCGGTGCTGGTGTTCATCGGCATCGTGATGTTCGCCATCATCCGGATCGTCAACAATCCCGCGAAGCAGGGGCGCGCATCGCGCTTCTTCGGTTCACACACCACGGGCGCCTGGCTCGTTCTCATCATGATCTTCCTGGTGGTCTTCACCCTGCTCACCTACCGCGGAGCGAAGGTCAACACCATCGCCGGGAATCCCGATCACGAATGGAAGATGGACGGCGCGTTCGCCTCACAGTGGTTCGGGGTGGTGCTCGAACCATTCGGCAAGGACGGGAACCTGTGGATCGAGACGGTGTTCATCTGGGCCCACGTCACGGTGATCCTCGCGTTTCTCTTGATCGTGCTGCATAGCAAGCACCTGCACATCTTCTCCTCACCGATCAACGTCTTCACCTCGCGTCGCCCGAATGCACTCGGCCCTCTGCTACCGATCTACTACAAGGGCGAACCGGTGAACTTCGAGGATCCGCCCGAGGATGCGCGCTTCGGGAAGGGGCAGATCCAGGACTTCACCTGGAAGAACTACCTCGACTTCATGGCGTGCACGGAATGTGGACGCTGCCAGTCCCAGTGCCCGGCATGGAATACCGACAAGCCACTCAGTCCGAAACTGCTGATCCTCGACCTGCGCGATCAGATGTACGGCACCGCGCCCTATCTGATGAAGACGGCCGGCAACGATCTCCCCCAGGGTGACATCGACGAGAAGGCACTCGAGCAGACGCCTGCGCAGGTGCAGGAACTCGTGAACACCCCATTCATCGGATCACGCGAGGGGACCGAGCGTGCCGCCGACGACGGTTACACCTTCGACGGTCACCGTGCCATGGGTCCGGAGCTCCCGATCATCGCCGACGACGTCCTCTGGTCATGCACGACGTGCGGGGCGTGCGTGAACCAGTGCCCGGTGGATATCGAGCACATCGACCACATCGTCGACATGCGCAGACACCAGGTGATGGTGGCCACCGAGTTCCCGAGTGAACTCAATGGCCTGTTCAAGAACGTCGAGAGCAAGGGCAACCCGTGGGGCATGAACGCCTCGGCACGCAACGCCTGGATCGAGGAAGTGGACTTCCCGGTGAGCGTCTTCGGCATGGAAGGGGAGGAGCAGATTCCCGCCGAAGTCGAGTACCTGTTCTGGGTCGGGTGCGCGGGGGCGCTCGAGGATCGAGCTAAGCGCACCACCAAGGCGGTGGCGGAACTCCTGCATACCGCGGGGGTGAATTTCATGGTGCTCGGTGAGAACGAGACATGCACCGGTGATCCGGCTCGACGCGCGGGCAACGAGTTCCTCTTCCAGATGCAGGCGATGCAGAACGTCGAGATGCTCAATGAGATCAAGGCGACCAAGATCGTCGTCACCTGCCCCCACTGCCTCAACACCCTCGGCCGTGAGTACCCGCAGAACGGCGGCCACTACGAAGTGGTCCATCACACCCAGTTGCTCAATGCGCTCGTGAGCGAAGGACGCCTGACTCCGGTCAAGGAGGTGCCCGGTTCGGTCACCTACCACGATCCGTGCTACCTCGGTCGCCATAACAACGTCTACGCGCCTCCGCGCGAGCTGATCGACGTCAGCACCACCACGCGCGTCGAGATGCCGCGCCACGGGGAGAAGTCCTTCTGCTGCGGCGCCGGTGGGGCGCGCATGTGGATGGAGGAGAAGCTCGGCACCAAGGTCAACGTCAACCGCGCAGATGAGGCGATCGCGACGGGTGCCGAGACGATCGCGGTGGCCTGCCCCTTCTGCTCCGTGATGCTCCACGACGCCGTGACCGCACGCCAGCAGGAGGGCACCGCGCAGGGCGTGCAGGTTGTCGATGTCGCCAGCCTGTTGCTCGACGCCACCAAACGCTGATCAGCCCGGGGATCGGATCGATTCAGACACCCGCATCGGCAGCGCCGAGGTCCACAGGATCCGCAGGACTAGAGCTGCGTGCGATGGAAGTTCGCGAAGGAACGGCTGGGCGTCGGACCACGCTGCCCCTGGTAGCGCGACCCGTACTTCTCCGACCCGTAGGGATGCTCCGCGGGAGAGGAGAGACGGAATAAGCACAGTTGACCGATCTTCATCCCCGGATAGAGCGTGATCGGAAGCGTCGCGACATTCGACAACTCGAGTGTCACGTGTCCGGAGAAACCGGGGTCGATGAAACCGGCGGTCGAGTGGGTGAGGAGCCCGAGGCGTCCGAGGGAGGACTTTCCTTCCAGGCGACCGGCAACATCGTCCGGCAGCGTGATCACCTCGTAGGTCGACCCGAGGACGAACTCACCTGGATGCAGGATGAACGGCTCATCGCCCTCGGGTTCGATCAGGCGCGTGAGGTCGGGCTGCTCGACACTCGGGTCGATGTGCGGATAGCGATGGTTCTCGAATACCCGAAACCACCGGTCCAACCGCACGTCGATGCTCGAGGGTTGGATCATGCCCTCGTCATAGGGATCAACGGCCACACGGCCGGAGGCGATCTCGGCCTTGATGTCCCGGTCGCTCAGCAGCACGCGGTGAAGGCTATCGGGGAGCTCAGCTCAGGAGGTCGGAAAGGTCATCCGGGGCGTCGGCTCCGCACTCCTGCAGGGCGTCCATGGGAACGTGGTGCAGTGCGGCCTCATTGGTGGCCTTCAGGATCACCGGAGCCTTGATTCCCGCCGCGTAGGACTGCATCCACCGCCCTGCGCATACCCCCCAGCGATCCCCCGGGTTCAGGCCGGGGAACCCATACTCGGGTCGGGGTGTCGAGAGGTCGTTGCCGATCTCCTTCTGATGCTCGAGGAAATCGGCTGTGACCACCGCGCAGACGGTGTGGGATCCAAGGTCCTCGGGACCGGTGTTGCAGTACCCGTCGCGATAGAAGCCGGTCAGCGGCTCGATGCTGCAGACCTGGAGCGGCTCACCCAGTACGTTGCGCTGGTCCATTCCCTCACCCTAGGACGAAGCCATGAATCCCGCGCTTGGGAACCCGGTCGGCAAGTCCGGCGTCGAAAGACCCGTGAGCCTGCGCCGCATCCTCGTCACAGGGATCCTGTCCGGTGCTCTTCTGATCGGCACCACCGGAGTCGCGGTCGCGTCGACCCTCACCGACGACGCCCGTTCGCTGCGGGACTCCGTGGTGCAGTTGACCCAGGACTACGAAAGGGACTTCGGAAGTCGCGTCACCCCCGCCGAACGCGACGAACTCGCGTCGATGGGCGCGCAAGCCCGCCGCGAGATGACCAGGCTCGTGGGAGCGATTCGGACAGCGGAGCGCACCAACCGGACAGCGGACTGGCGCACTGCTCGCGCTGTCCATGAGGCGGCTCTGACCACTGCCGAGGCGCGCTTCGAACGAGCGGCGGCGATGCTGCAACCCCAACTGACCCTCGGCGAGCAACTCGCGGCCTACTCCGACTACACGCGCACCCTTCGCGAGTTCGAGCGACTGGGACAGCAGATCCCCACTGGGGCGGGTCGATAGACTCCCGAGCGCAGCAATCACTGCACGCGGGTGTAGTTCAATGGCAGAACATCAGCTTCCCAAGCTGACAGCGCGGGTTCGATTCCCGTCACCCGCTCAGAATGAGCGGTCACCTCGAATCGAGGAAACTGTTACTCGGGAACTATCCCCGACATCAATTGGTCAGAAGAGATCTTCCGCTCGAGGATGCGATGCGCAGTCTCGAGGAGATGGGTTCCTGTTGCACGCGAGAAGTCACGCATCAGCGCATAGGCGGTGTTCATGTCCACATGAGCCTGCTCCGCGAGCATGCCCTTCGCCTGTTCGATGGTCAGGCGGGCATTGATCGTCACCTGGATCTGCTCAGCAAGGAATGTTGCTTCGATGGGCAGCGCACGATTGATCAGCCCGATCGCAGCGAGGTCGGCGAGGGCCCGCGCAGCCTGGTCAGCACTCTCGTCCAGGTTCTGCGGATCGGTCCACAGGATGTTGAGCGCACCGAAACACTGATCACGCACACGCAGCGGCGTGGCGAGAGCAGCGAGATACCCGCTCTCCACCGCCCGCGGACTGAAAATCGGCCAGCGATCGTCAAGCCGGAGATCGTAGGAGATCACCTGCTGACCCGCGACCCAACTGTCCAGGCAGGGGCCCTCGTCGGCTTGGATCTCGAACAACTCCAGGGTGCGCATGCCTTCATCGGATGCTGCGACGACGTGCAGCACGTGCGCGGCATCACTCACCATCACGCCGGCGGCCGAAGCGTTCAGCACATCGATCGCGGAGGACACCAGCGATGAGGCGAGATCGACGTAGTCGAACTCCTTGGCCATCGCCTCCATCGCACGGATCAGGGTCGTGGTGAGTTCCGGGTCACTTGCGCGAGCTACATGATCCTCTGACATCAGCCATCCATCCGAATCTCTCGAGCGATGATTCTTCTCGCCAATTGCTGCACTGTCATGTCTTCGGACAAGGCGAATGCCCTCATGCGTGCCAAAGCGTCCGTCGTCGAGAGGTTCTCCTGCTGGGCCACCATGCCCACCGCCTGGTGGACGGGAATCTGGCTTCCGCTCTCGGCGGAGATCAGATCCATCAGCGCACCGTCCTGCAACCCCGCTTGCGCGAGCAGCAGCGCAGACGTGCACAGATCAGCGATGACTGCAAGGTCCGAGAACTGGGCTCGCGAGAGGGAGCCCGGTTGCGCGCGACAGACTTCGAGAACACCGATGGAGATGCTGCCGACGTGCAGGGGAAGAGCGAAGAGCGCGCCGATACCCCTCTCACGTGCATCCAGGGACACGATCGGCCAACTCTCGGACGGGCCGGTGACCAACTGATCCGCGAGGATCGCCCGGTGTTCCCGGAGAGCCTGGTGAGCCGGCCCCTCCCCCCGCTGCACCTCGAGATCGTGAAGGGCCCGGCCCAGCGGTCCGGCGGCTGCGATGCATCCGCTGATCTGGCTGTCGCTCTGGACCAGGATCGCCGCACCGTCCACACCAGCATCCACGGACATCGCGCACAGTCGCTCGGTCATCGAGCCACCGGAGGATCCACCCAGTGCGGCCAGGAACTTGTCACGCCGAGCACTCGCCATGGACGCAACCCTTCCCGCGAGCAGAGACTCTTCTCGGCGAGAAGGGGATCTGCGCCGTCACTGTAGTCCCGATTCCGCGATACGCCATTCGACAGAAGTCCCCAAACCTGACGATTTGCTAACAGAAATGAGTGGTCAGCGCGCCGTGACGGACATTGACCGACGACGTACTTACCCTCAGGACAGATTCCCAGACATGGTTCGATGTGTCGAGGTCATCGTCGGGAAGGGGTGGGACGTGGACGCCCCCATCGTGCTGCTCATCGAAGCCGCGGGTACCTGGCGTACGTCGATCGAGACGGACCTTCGTGGCAGCGGCCTCCTCCTCGAGTGCGACGACCTGGTGGCCGCCGAGGTGATCGTCCGACACAAGGCGTCCTACTCCGCATTCATCGTGGGTCCCTCGCTGTCCACAGCCGACCAGATCCGCATGTGCCGACTGATTCGATCCGTCTCCCAGGCTCCGATCGTGGCCGTCAGCACCAAGACGGACGATGCCGAGGAACTGCGGATGCTGTCCGCGGGAGCCACCGAATTCTTCACGGTCCCCTTGCGGACCGCGGTGTTCCTCGCCCGACTCACCGGTCGCACACATGACTTCGAACACTCCCAGGGAACGAACGTGCGCAGCTTCGCGAATGTGGAGGTGGAACTCGACGCACGCGTGGTCAAGGTGGACGGCGAGACGATCGCGCTCACCAAGACTGAATTCGACATCCTCTCCTTCATGTCGATCAGCCCGCGCAAAACCTTTTCCCGCCGCGAGTTGGCCGAAGCGGTCTGGCCGGAGTCGTGGTTCCGCGATGACCATCGCATCGAGGCCCATATGTCCCGTCTCCGCAGGAAGATCAATCAGCATGGAGAAGGGTCTCTGCTGATCGCGATCCGGGGTGTCGGATACCGACTCCTCTCCACCCCCCGGTCGAACGTGTGACGTCGGCGATCGACCGGTGACGTCACCGCGTGCGGCTCCTCCACCGCGGTCGAGGTAGGTCTGCGCCCTGCCACAGCATGCGTAGTCCGACGACGATAAGCACGGCCGCGAATGCTGCGCGCAGGACCGAGCCGCTCAACCACAGGGCGAGCGCCGCACCCAGCACTCCACCCGAGATCGCACCCAACCCGTAACGCGAACCCCTGCGCCAGTCCGTGAGTCCCGGTCGAGTGAGCCGCACGGCACCGACCAGGGCGATGGGTCCCATGACCGCGAGCGAGGTTCCCGCCGCCAACTGCTGCGGATAGCCGAAGAAGGCGACCAGGATGGGGATGAGGATGATTCCGCCCCCGATACCGAAGAGTGCGGACAGCACTCCCATGGCGAGTCCGCTGAGTGCATAGGCGAGGACCGTCCAATCCACGCTGAACGTTCGCGCTACATCGCCGGACGCCTCTACGTGCACCAAGAGGCGGACGGCCGCAGCGATCATGATGACCCCGAAGGCCGCCTGCAGGATTCGGTTGGCGCTGCGGGTCACGACGTAGGAGCCGATGAGTGACCCTGCAATGCCGCCGATGAGGATCGCGATGGCGGGGATCCACGCGACTTGATCGCCGACCCCGTAGGTGATCGTCGCGGCGACAGCGGCCATCGCCACCATCACCAGGCTCGTCGCCTGCGCCTTCTTCTGCTCGATGTGGAAACCCAGGACCTGGATGGGGACGAGGAGGATGCCACCCCCGACCCCGAAGACCCCCGAGAAGGCACCGGTGCCGAACCCGATGCCGAGGTCACGTGGCAGCGGTCGCACGCGCTCAGGCTACGGGTGGATCAGAGGTCACTGGTGGCGACAGACACGAAGTCGATCTTGTCCCGTACCCCGCAGTCCGGGCAGCACCAGCTGTCCGGCACCTGAGACCACGCGGTGCCCGCGGGAAAGCCCTCGCGCGCATCGCCGATGCGCTCGTCGAATGTGTAGCCGCAGGAGGGACACATGTATATGTGTGACGCATTTTGGGCAGGCAGTGGTGCGTCCTGGGTCTCGGCAAGCAGTGCCGCCGGGGCGGGCCACCGCTCGAGGATGCTCGTGCGCGCGTGCGGTGCGAGGTTCGCCCGAGACATATCCCCACCGAAATGCGTGGCGACTCGCGGATCCATCACCTTCCGCCATGCCGGAGGAAAGAGGGCGAGCAAGATCATCCCCGCGTATCCGGTGGGCAGCACCGGTGAGAGCTCATAGTCGCGCAACGCCTGATAGCGGCGAGTGGGTTGCGCATGGTGATCGCTGTGACGTTGCAGGTGATAGAGCAACACGTTCGTGGCGAGGTTGTTGGAATTCCAGCTGTGCGTGGGGTCGACCCGTTCATAGCGCTCGCGATCTCCCGATCGCACCTTCTGGCGCAGCATTCCGTAATGCTCGAGATAGTTCACCGCCTCGAGGAGTGTGATCGCCACGAGCGCCTGCAGGATCAGGAAGGGGATGATCGCGGTACCCAGCCACACGACCATGACAGCCCAGAGGGCGAGTGTCATCAGCCATGAGTTGATCACATCGTTTCCGATACGCAGCGGGCTGAGGTTGCGTCGGGCGTAGCGACGCCTCTCCAGGTTCCACGCACTGCGCAGGGAGCCGAAGACGGTTCTGGGCCAGAACCGGTAGAAGCTCTCACCGACCCGGCTGCTCGCCGGATCCTCCGGCGTTGCCACGCGCACGTGATGACCGCGGTTGTGCTCGATATAGAAGTGGCCATAACCGCTCTGCGCGAGCGCGATCTTCGACAACCACCGCTCGTTCGCCTCCTTCTTATGGCCGAGTTCGTGAGCGGTGTTGATCCCGAGTCCCCCGATGAACCCGACGGTGACCGCGAGACCCACCTGCTCCCAAGTGCTCAGTCCCCCGTTCACGATGAACCAGAACGACGTCGCAAAGCCCGCGTACTGCAGGGGCAGGAAGAGGTAGGTGATCCATCGGTAGTAGCGATCACGCTCAAGTGCCTCGATGACGTCCTCGGGCGGATTAGCACGGTCGAGCCCGGTCACCACATCGATGAGCGGAACAACACCGAGAATGAAGATCGGACCCAGCCACAGCCACACGGCCATGTCGGTCGCGAGGAACAACCCGATGGCGAGGAACGGCAACAGGGGCATGAGCAGCGCGACAAGCCAGAGGTACCGCTTATGGTCGCGCCAGGTGTCCATCACACCCCCTTGGGATCCCACAACTGTACCCAGGGAAGGACGACGCCTCCAGGGATGCGTGGCTCTAGCCGCGGATGCCCTTCGAGACTGCCCGCTCGGCGGTCTTCACCTTGATGTAGGTGGAGGAGGACGAGTTCCACATGAACCAGAGCACGAGTACCTGGATCGCCAGGCGGACGATCCCGAGAAGCACCTCACCGCTGAAGATCTGCGTGACTTCATTGATGACGGCGATCACCGCGAAGACCGAAATCAGTATTCGAGCCCAGTTGTGGCCACGGGCGAGTGAGAACGCGATAACCGCAGCGACGACCGCAACGGCGGTCACGAACAGGCTGAGCAGCAGCCCCACGACCGAGAAATCGGCGGCAAGGACGGCGAACGCCGCGATGATCGAGAGGACGACATAGAGCCATACGAGGAGTACCGCGATGGTCAGGGTAAAAGGTCTGCGCATGGGGACACGGTAGTGACAATCCATGTCCGGCGGGGGGTCATCCGCGCTACTGGGGCAACTTTCGGAAAATCGGCCGCGGAACCGCCTTCACCGCGGTCATCAGGAACCTCAGAGGCCCGGGGGCGTAGACCGTGTGCTTGCCCTTGCGCAACGCGGTCACGATGACCTGAGCGACCTCGTCCGGGTCCGAGGTCATCGGCGCCTCCGGCAGCCCAGCACTCATGCGGGTGCGGACCATGCCCGGGCGCACCACGAGAACGCTGGCACCCGATCCCGCGAGAGCGTCCCCCAATCCTTGGGCGAATGCGTCGAGACCAGCCTTGGTCGAGCCGTAGACGTAGTTGGAACGGCGCGCCCGATCCCCGGCAACGCTGGAGAGCACCACGAGGTGACCGTGGCCCTGGTCGCGAAGTCTGCGTGCAACGTGCAAACCCACACTGACCGCGCCCGTGTAGTTGACGGTGGCGATCTCGACCGCGAGAGCGGGATTCGCCTCCACCTGCATCTGGTCGCCGAGGACGCCGAACGCCACGATGACGATGTCGATGTCTCCCGCATCGAAGATCGTGTCGATGATGTGTTGGTGGGATGCGGTGTCCGCCGCATCGAACGCGGTGGTCTCTACCCCGGTGATCCCGGCGGCGGTCAGCCGCTGAGCTGCGGCATCGAGCGCGGGGCCGGGGCGGCCGGCGAGGATCACCCGACGCAGGCGCGCACGGGGCAGCGCGAGAACCGTCGCACTCGCGATCTCGCTACTCCCACCGAGCACGAGCACGGACTGTGGGTCTCCCAACGCATCGATCACAGCGCCAGTCTCCTTGCCAAGTCCGATGTGAACACCCGGTTGGGATCCATCCTGTCCCGAACAGCCTGCCATTCGGTCAGCCGCGGATAGGTACGACGCACCATCTCCGGGGATTGGCGCGAATCCTTGGCGAAGTAGAGGCGTCCGCCGGACTGCGCCACCAGCTCATCGAGTTCGTCGAGGACGCGATCCAGGCCCTCGACGCGGGCCGGCACGTCGGCGGCCAGAGTCCACCCCGACATGGGGAAGGACAGCGGAGCCGGGTTACCTGGTCCGAAGCGCTTCAGCACCGTGAGGAAACTCGGTGCACCCACTCGCGCGAGTCGGTCGAGTGCCGTACGCACGAGCTCGGCACCTGCGTCAGGGACGACGAACTGATACTGGAGGAATCCCCGGGGCCCGTAGACGCGATTCCATTCCTGCACACCGTCAAGGGGATGGAAGAACCCGGCGATGGTCTGCAGTTCCCCTGCGCGCTTCGCCGGGTGTTTGCGAAACCATGCTTCGTTGAATGCTCGGACGGTGAGGGTGTTGAGAAGTCCCGAAGGGATGAGCGATGGCGCGGTCATGCGCACTGAGGGGTCGTAGTCGCGCATCTGGGCGCGTTTGGCGCTCGGTATCTGCTCGGCTCGTGCGTGATCGCCACAGGTGATCACGCCACGTCCGGAGGATGCGACCGAATCGATCCAGGCGACGCTGTAGCGATAGTCACTGTCGCGGGCGAGCATGCGCGCCATCACATCGTCGAGATCCCTGCCGCGCTCGGTATCGACACTGATCAAAGATGTCTCGATCGGAATCACGTCGAACGTGGCGTTCAGGATGATGCCTGTCAGGCCCATGCCCCCGACCGTGGCCCAGAACTCATCCGGCGTGGTCTCCGGTGTCAGGGTGCGCAGGTGCCCGTCCGCCATGAGTAGGTCAAGTGCACGCACGTGCGCCCCGAAGCTTCCGTTGACGTGATGATTCTTGCCGTGGATGTCGGCCGCGATCGCACCCCCGACGGTGACCATGCGGGTTCCGGGAGTGACCGGAACGAAGAAGCCCTGCGGGACAATCGTCCGCAGGATCGAATCCAGACTCGCTCCGCCATCCGCGCGCACGGTCGCGGTTGCCGCATCGAGGGTGAATCCGTTCACCCCGGTCATATCGATGACCGTGGCGCCACCGGATTGCGCCGCGTCACCGTAGGAGCGTCCGAGGCCGCGTGCGAGAACGCCGCGCGGGGAGCGTTGGTGGATGGCATCGGTGATCTCCGAGGGGTCTGTGGCGTGCACGACACGCGCACGTGACGGGGCTGTCCGACCCCAGCCGGTCAGGAGCTCCTCGTCCTCCGCGGGGACAAGTGGCGAGAGGGGCGGGCTCACAGTCCCAACGCCCCCAACCCGAACATGACGACCCAGATCACGCCGAGCAGGAGGAGCACCCGATCACCAAGCGCTGCGTCCTCGGGTGCCTCCGCCTCACCACGGTCGATGTCGATGGCGTAGCGCAGGATCGCGAGCACGAACGGGACCACACTCCACTGCGCCCAGGGGAACGACGATGGAGTCGCCGCAACGTCGAATGCCCACAGGCAGTACGCGGTGATCGTGACCGCAGCGGACACAGCCCAGACGAAGCGCAGATAGCCGGGGGTGTAGCCGGCGAGGCTGCGGCGAGGAGTCGTCGACTCTCCCTCGCGTCGCGCACGCTCGAGTTCACTGAAACGTTTGCCGGCAGCCATGAAGAGCGACCCGAATCCCGCGACGATAAGGAACCACTGGGAAATGGGCAGGTCCGATGCCGCACCACCGGCGATCGCGCGCAGCAGGAAGCCCATGGCGACCAGTGCGAGTTCGAGAACCGGTTCGTGTTTGAGCACCAATGAGTAGAGCAGTGTGATGACGGTGTACGCGGCGACAACACCGGCGAGTGCCGGCTGGATGAACCACGAAAGCGCGAGCGCCGCGAGCGCGAGCACGATGGCGGTGAGCACTGCGGCTCCGACCGAAAGTCGGCCCGAGGCGATCGCGCGGTGCTGCTTCTTCGGGTGCGCGCGGTCAGCCTCGACATCACGTACGTCGTTGATCAGGTAGGTAGCCGAGGAGATCAGGCAGAAGGCGACGAACGCACCGATCGACGGTAGGAGGATGTCAGGCTCGAAGAGGCGCCCTGCGCCCAGCGGTGCGGCGAAGACCAGGATGTTCTTCGTCCACTGACGCGGACGCAGAGCACTCACCCACGCGCTCATGCGCGCTCTTCATGAAGACCGGGTTCCGTGTCGCCGATGATGCGCGCGACCTGCGGGACGACCAGGAACCACGTGATGATGTGCGGGATCGTCAACCAGATGCGCGTGGACCACTCCACCGGTTGAGTCAGCGGGTTGATGCAGGACAGCGCGGCGATCAGCGTGCCGACCCAGAAGACGATGCGTCCGGCATACCGAAATCCACGGAGGAACCCGGCGAGCAGGGCACCGGCGATCGCGGAACCCAGGGGGATCACCACGACGAGGACCCAGGGCACCACCTCGGGGATCCCGTCGAGGACCACCTCCATGGGGACGCCGATGCCGCGGGCCAGCCCGTAGACGGCGAGGCTGAGCAGGGAGGACCAGGCCCCGGTCACCAGGCCGGCGTAGGCCAGGGTCCGGAAAGTCGGGTGCGCACTCGTCGGTGGGGCGATGGGAGTGACGGATTGGGCCCACGCCACCCTCGCCATGCAGGCATTGTTCCCTGTCGTCTTGCATTCCGCCCGAATGGGCGGCATCATAAGTTACTGGCCAGTAACTTAGCTCTGCGAGGATGCGATGAGTCACTACAAGAGCAACGTCCGCGATCTCGAGTTCAACGTGTTCGAGGTCTTCGGCGCCGGTGAACGCATGGGCACCGGTCCCTTCGCCGACATGGACGAGGAGACCGCGCGCGGGATCCTCGAAGAAGTCAACCGACTCTCCGTCGGTCCGCTCGCGGAGTCCTTCGAGGACGCCGATCGCAATCCCCCGGTCTACGACCCGGCGACGAAGTCCGTCACGATGCCCGAGGGTTTCAAGAAGAGTTTCCGCGCGCTCATGGACTCCGAGTGGTGGCGTCTCGACCTGCCGCAGCACATCGGTGGTGCAGGTGCACCGCCGTCGCTGCGTTGGGCCGCCAGTGAGCTCATGCTCGGTGCCAATCCGGCAGCGTTCCTCTTCATGTCCGGCCCGAACTTCGCCGCCGTCATCGACGGTCTCGGGACCGAGGAGCAGAAGAAGTTCGCAGCTCTCATGATCGACAAGGGCTGGGGCGCCACGATGGTCCTCACCGAGCCCGACGCCGGATCCGATGTCGGCGCTGGCCGCGCCAAGGCGTACGACAATGGAGACGGCACCTGGCGCATCGAGGGTGTGAAGCGCTTCATCACCTCAGCCGAGCACGACATGGCCGACAACATCGTGCACCTCGTGTTGGCTCGCCCCGAGGGCGCAGGCCCCGGCACCAAGGGCCTCTCGCTGTTCATCGTGCCGAAGTACCACGTCGATCTCGAGACAGGTGAGCTCGGTGCACGTAACGGTGTGTACGCCACCAACGTCGAGAAGAAGATGGGGCTGAAGGCGTCCACGACATGTGAGATGACCTTCGGGGAGAAGGAGCCGGCTATTGGCTGGCTGCTCGGTGAAGTGCACGACGGCATCGCGCAGATGTTCAAGGTCATCGAGTACGCCCGCATGATGGTGGGCACGAAGGCCATCGCGACCCTGTCGACGGGATACCTGAACGCCCTCGACTACGCGAAGACGCGCGTGCAAGGTCCGGATCTGACCACGATGATGGACAAGTCCTCACCGCGCGTGACGATCACGCACCACCCGGATGTCCGCCGCAGCCTGATGCTGCAGAAGTCCTACGCCGAGGGCCTGCGCGCACTCATCGCCTACACCGCGTACTGGCAGGACCTCGTGCAGATGGCCCAGGCCGGTGTCCCGGACATCGACCTCGATCAAGCGGAGCGGATGAACGATCTCCTGCTCCCGCTCGTCAAGGGTGTGGGTTCGGAGCGCAGCTACGAGATGCTCGCGGTTTCGCTTCAGACCTTCGGTGGCTCCGGCTTCCTGCAGGACTACCCGATCGAGCAGTACATCCGCGACGCGAAGATCGACACCCTCTACGAGGGCACCACGGCGATCCAGGGTCTCGACTTCTTCTTCCGCAAGATGGTCCGTGATCAATTCCGGGCGATCACCTACCTCGCCAGCCAGATCACCGAGACCGTCAAGGGCGATGAGGGCAACGGCCAACTCGCCACGGAACGCGAGTTGCTCGGCAAGGCTCTCGAGGACGTGCAGGGCATCGTCGGCGTCATGGGCCAGTGGGCCATGGCAGCGCAGCAGAACCCTGCGGAGATCTACAAGGTCGGCCTCAATAGCACGCGTCTGCTCATGGCCACCGGCGACCTCGTGATCGGATGGCTGCTCGTGCGCCAGGCCGAGGTTGCGCTCGCGGCCTTGGCGGCCGGGCCGTCCGCGAAGGACACGGCGTTCTACACGGGCAAAGTGGAGACCGCGCGTTGGTTCGCGCGCAATCGCCTCCCGCTGCTGTCGTCCGAGCGCGCCATCGCGGAAGCCACGACCGGCGAGATCATGGAACTGCCCGAGGAGGCCTTCTAGGGCGTGCACCGCGGCAACCTTGGCCGATGACAGGATCACGCCATGGTGTCGGTGAGCGCCACTCGTAGGTCACATCTCCCTCACAGCAGCCAACGCGATCGTCGACGCACACATCGACGAACCACTCGGCTGGTGGTGGGACCTGCATCCGCGCCACGTACCCTCGTAATCATGAAGCTCATCGTCACGATCTGCGCCGCGGTGGCGTTGATGGTGCTGGGTGCCTCCGGGGCCCAGGCGCACAGCGAACTCCTCGGGTCGACACCCGCGGATGGAGCGGTCGTCACCGAGGCACCCGCGTCGATCAGCCTGCAATTCAACGAGGAGCCGCTGGACTCCCTGACGGACGTCGTCATCACGGATGCAGCGGGCAACGTCGTGGCGATGGATGCCGCCGAGACATCGGGCACGCAGGTGCTGATCCCCTGGCCCGGATCCCTCGGTGCTGGTGATTACACGGTGGCCTACCGGGTCGTCTCGGCCGACGGCCACCCGGTGACAGGCACGTTCACCTTCACCTACACGGGCGGAGCGTCAAGCGACACCGCCCCCGTGATCGACGAGGCGGCTGCCGCGGACGTTCTCGCCGATGTGGAACAACCCGCCTCGAATCTCCCGCTCATCATCGGGGTGGCCGCGCTGATCGTCATAGCGATCGCGGTCATCGCCCGCAGGCGACGTACACGTCGATGAAACCCACGGTGCACTCGGGACAGACCCGCGCGATGCGAGGTCCGCTCGCACTCGTCTCCGCGGCCCTGATCGCCCTCGCGGTCTCCTCCACCGCCGTGGGCCTGGTGCTCGCGGGCGGCGCCTACACACAACCACCGACTGGACTTCCCGACGCGGGACCGATCGTGGTCTGGGGCGCCTCCCTGCTACGGGTGCTCACCGATGCGGCCGCGGTGACCACCATCGGTTTCCTGCTCTCCGCCGCTTTCCTGACTCCGTCCGGCAAGGACGGCGTGATCTCGCGGGAGGGGCGCAGGGATGTGGTGCGCGCGAGTTGGGCGGCATTCACCTGGGCCGTCCTCGCGATCACGCAGCTCTTCCTCGTCCTGGCCGAGGTGCTCGGGCTGCCGCTCACCGACGCGGTGGATCCAGCGGTCGTGTCCACCTACGCGAATGAACTTCCGATCACGCGCGCACTCCTGGTCATGGCCATCCTCGCCGTCATCGTCGGTGTTGCCGCACTAACCACATCCACCTCAGGTGCCTCCGCTGCTTGGTTGGTGGTGGCGATCCTCGCCGCTGTACTTCCCGCGCTCGCTGGACATGCTGCCGGACTCGGCGACCACGAATTGGCGGTCACGGCGGGTGTCGCGCACGTGATCGCAGCCGTGCTGTGGATCGGTGGACTGATCGCACTCACGGCACACGCGCTCCGACGTGACATCCCCCTTCGCCGGGCGGTGCAGCGATTCTCACCCATCGCACTCACCGCGATCATCCTGTTGGCCGTAAGCGGACTCGCGAACGCCTACACCCGCCTTGATGGACCGGTGCAACTGTTCACCACCGGCTACGGACAGGTCACCATGATGAAGGTCGGCCTCATCATCGGTCTGGCCGTCATCGGATTCGTGATGCGCTCCCGCATCATCCCGTCACTGGATTCCACGCCTCGTCTCGCTGCATTCGCACGCGTGGCCGGGATCGAGTTGACGATCATGGCGATGGCGGTGGGGCTCGGTGTGGCCCTGGCGACGAGTCCGTACCCGCGTGAGGAGCAACTCCTCCCCTCCTACGGCGAGACCCTGCTCGGCTTCGCCTATCCGCCACCTCCGACGATCGAGGCGGTTGCCTTCGGTGGTCGGATCGACCCGCTCTTCCTCACCCTGAGCCTGGTGGCCGCGGCGCTCTACATCATCGGGTACGTGCGCGTACGGCAGCGCGGGGATTCCTGGCCGATCATGCGCCTCGTCTGCTGGCTGGGGGGTATCTCCATCGTCATCTGGTGCACGAACGCCGGAATCTCCACCTACGCGATGGTGTCCGTGGGTCTGCACATGGTGCAGCACATGACCTTGACCATGCTCGCTCCGATCCTGCTCGTCCTCGGCGCCCCCGCGACTCTCGCGCTACGTGCCCTCAAGCCCGCCACGGGTAACGAGCGCGGCCCACGCGAGTGGCTGGTCTGGTTCCTGCACAGCCCCATCACGCGCGTTCTCACCAATCCGTTCT
Organism: Candidatus Nanopelagicales bacterium; assembly: GCA_044375955.1. Taxonomy (GTDB): domain Bacteria; phylum Actinomycetota; class Actinomycetes; order S36-B12; family S36-B12; genus VGCC01. The sequence continues at coordinate 70,969 of JBILLS010000001.1, forward strand.
ACGTCTTCGTCGTATACGTGATCGGTCTCTACGGCCTCTACTTCACTCCCGCATTCGGCTGGTTGATGGGCTCTCACGTGGGTCACGTCGTGATGCAGACGCACTTCCTGATCAGCGGATACCTCTTCTACTGGGCGCTCATCGGTATCGACCCACGTCCCCGACCGCTTCCCTACTGGGGCCGGATGATGCTTCTGCTGCTGGCACTTGGAATCCACGGGTTCTTCGCTGTCATCATGATGATGGGCAGCACGCCGATGGCGGTCGAGTGGTTCGGGATCGTCCGACCCGCGTGGGTCACCGACCCGCTGCAGGACACCCTCCTCGGTGGTCAGGTTGCCTGGGGGCTGTCCGAGATCCCCACCCTGATCGTGCTCATCGTGATCGCAGTCCAGTGGGCGCGCAGTGATGAACGTGATGCCGTTCGCCGCGATCGCCAGGCCGACCGCGATGACGACGCGGAACTACGCGCCTACAACGAGCGGCTGGCGCGGATGGGTGAGCGCCAGTCCTCAGGCTGATATACCCTGGGGGGTATGAGACGTATCGCCCTCGCACTGCTGGCCGCCGCAGCCCTGACCGGGACCCTGACGTCGTGTTCGTCGGACACCGGGCAGCCGGCGGCAGCCGCCACACAGCCGGAGCGGGTGGGCGTGTCGGAATTCGCGGCCGTCATCGCCGCCCCGGGAACCGTGATCATCGATGTGCGCACTCCCCAAGAATTCGCTGAGGGACACATCGAGGGTGCCGTGAACATCCCAGTCGAGAGCCCCGACTTTCGCGACAACGTCGCTCAACTCGATCCGAACCTCACCTACGCCGTGTACTGCCGCAGCGGGAACAGGTCACAGGGCGCGGTGGACGAGATGGCCAGCGTGGGCCTCACGGACATCTACGAACTCGAGAGTGGCACCGTCGGCTGGTCCGATGCGGGTCAGCCTCTCGTGCAGTAGCGCTACCGTGTTCGGGTGCGCATCGCCATCATCACTCTTGTCCTTGGACTACTCGGCACAGGTACAGCGCACGCGTCCGATGTGACCTTCGACCCCGCACGAGTCGGAGATGCGCGGCAGGTGATCGTGGTGAACGCCGATTCCTGGCGGGCGACCGAGGGAACACTCATCGCGTACGAGCGCACGGCTGACGGGTGGCGGGTGGTCCAGCCGGAGGTGCGTGCGCAACTCGGGTACGGCGGGTTGGTGCGCGGGGACCGTCGTCGCCAGGGAACGGGAACCACGCCGACAGGCGTGTACGAGATCCTCAGCGCCTTCGGTCGCAAACCCGATCCCGGAGCGGCATTGGGCTATCGACGCGTGGATCGCGACGACGCCTGGACCTACAACCCGCGCGTGCCCCGCACCTACAACATCTACCAGGACGTCGATCGCTCGTGGAAGTCCTATGGGGGCTATGTCGAGGAACTGTGGAACATGGGCATGCAATACGACTACGTGACCGTGCTCGACTACAACCTTCCACGTGGACCTATCACCACGAATGCACGTGGCGTGCGCGTGACCGATGCGCCCGGAGATACTCGACGCGGTGGGGGGATCTTCCTACACGTCGATAACGGCAACAAGACGGCGGGGTGCATCGCAGTGAAGCGGTCCGTGATGCGCTCACTCATGACATGGCTCGACCCCGAGGAATCGCCCGTGATCGTGATCGAGGTCGACTAGAACTCGACGATGTCCCGGAGGGCGGGGAATTCCGAGCGCCAGGTTCGACCCACATCGGGATCGACGGACGCACGGATGATCTGCTCCCCCTCACCGCCGTGGGCAACGGTGGTCCCGAGTGGATCGATCACCACGGAGTGCCCACCGAGTGCCAGGCCGTTCTGGTCACCCACCTGATTACTCGCCACCACCCAGGCCTGGTTTTCGATCGCGCGGGCCGGAAGTAACGCGTCCCAGTGCCCGATGCGTTTGGTCGGCCATCCCGACGAGATGAGGAATGCCTCGGCCCCAGCTTGGGTCATCGCTCGGAACATCTCCGGGAAGCGCAGGTCGTAGCACGTCGCGATCCCGGTCAGTCCCAACGGCGTCTCCACCACCACGAGTTCGGTTCCCGGAGCCATCGTTTCGTGCTCACCCGCGTAGGTGAAGACGTGGATCTTCCGATAGAACGCGACCAACTGCCCTGACGGATCGAACAGCACACTCGTGTTGTGCAGGACGTCGCCATCACGCTCGCAGAAGGATCCGCCGTGAAGCCAGATCGCATGCGTGCGGGCCAGCATGGCCAGAGCACCCACCAGGGGTCCGTCCAGCGGCTGGGCGTGCGTGCGTGCGGCCGCCAGGTCGAAGGCGGTGATGTGCCACAACTCCGGGAGCACCATGAGGTCTGTGCCGGGTGCCTCCCGCTCGATCAGTGAAAGGACCCGCTCCACTCGGTGGGCCACCGATTCCGAGGTGGAGCAGTCGATCTGAAGCACCGTGATCCGGACCACGGGGGAACGCTATCCCGCTAGCGTGGCCGCATGTCCGAGATCGTGGGTATCTGGCGTTCATCCGTCGACGACGTGATCACGCTCGTCGAGCCCCTCGATGAGGTGGACTGGGCGCGTGCAACACCCTGTCCGGGATGGACGGTCGCCGACATTGTGGCCCACATCATCGACCTCGACTCCTTCTTCCTGGGCGACCCACGGATCGATCACACTCCCGACTGGGATTCGCTCCCGCACGTCACACGTGATGGGCAACGCATCACGGAGATCGGAGTCGATGCCCGGCGCGGTCGTTCCCGCGAGGAGCTGCTGGCGGAACTCCGAGACGTCGTGGATCGCCGTCACGCCCAACTACGTGATGCCGACATGCAGGCCACGGTGCAGTGGTTCCTCGGTGAGATCCCGGTCGAGCAGTTGATGCAGATGCGGACCTTCGATATCTGGGTGCACGAGCAGGACATCCGTGATGCCGTGGGGCGCCCAGGTGGCATGGATTCGGCGGGGGCTCAGGTTGCCTGGGCGCGTGTGCGCGACACGATGCCGTTCATCTGGGGCAAGAAGATCGGAGCCCAGGGATCCCTGGAGCTGCTCGTCACCGGGCCCGGGCCTTCCGGCAGATATGTGATCGCCGTCGACGGCGGGCGCGCACGCTACGTCGACGATGCGCACGCAGACGTACGGATCGAGATCACATGGGCGGATCTCATCGCTCGGGCCGGTGGCAGGAAGTCGGTGGACGAGATCGATACGACCATCAGCGGGGATGCGGACACCGGTCGACGTTTCCTCGAGGCTCTGACCTTCACTCCATAGAGATGACGAGTAGTTCGACCGATTGATCGGAGAGGCTCTTGGCGACACTGTCACGCGCCCACCAAACCAATCCACCATCGATCGCGCAGACGGTCACTGGACATGATCGGTCTTTGCGGTCATCAGGTGACTTCTGTGCACTCTGACCCCCTGGATGAGATCCATAATCCGTAGGTGAAATCGATCCGCGTCTTCCACCTGGATGACCACGAGGTGGTGCGCAGGGGGCTTGCTGCACTGGTGGCCCTCGAGGCCGATATGGACGTGGTCGGGGAGGCCTCCACGGTCGCCGAAGCGATGCTGCGGATCCCCGCGACGCGGCCGCATGTCGCTGTTCTCGATGTGCGCTTACCGGATGGGAGCGGCATCGATGTCTGTCGCGCGCTGCGCGACATGGATGTGCCATGCCTGATGCTCACCACGTACCGAGGAGATCAAGACCTCTGTGACGCGATCCTGGCCGGTGCTTCCGGGTACATGCTCAAGGACAGTCGCGCAGGTGAGTTGATCACAGCCATACGTCACGTCGCCACGGGTGTGCGCTTGCTCGATCCAGCCGTGGCCCCGCTTCTCCTCGAGCGAATCCGCAATGGCACACGCCCCGACCCGCGCCTCGAGACCCTTTCCGACCAGGAGCGTCGCATCCTCGAACTCATAGGTTCCGGTATGACGAATCGCCAGATCGGGGAGAACATGCACCTTGCGGAGAAGACCGTGAAGAACTACGTCTCCAGCCTGCTCGCGAAACTCGGCATGGAGCGACGAACACAAGCCGCGACGTTCGTTACCCGAATCAATATCGACCAGAGGAATCACAACGGTGATCGTCGGTCACCCCGGGTGTCCGCATCGCTGTCCCTGGCAAACCCGCGAGCGTCCTAAGCCGCACGTCCCCCGGGACATGATTCCCACCGGGGTCGGTGCCACACTCCACCCATGGCGAGCGGATCAGGGGTCGATGTCCGCGGAATCGTCGAAGCACCCATGGCACGGGTCGCGCCCCCGCTGATCACGCTCTGGATCCTGTGGGGCTCGACGTACCTCGGTATCGCGCTCGTCGTGCAGACGATGCCCCCGATCCTGGCTAACGGTCTCCGCTTCCTTGCCGCCACCCTGATCCTCGCTCTCGCCGTCATCGTGATGCAGGGCCTTCACGTCTTACGGATCAGTGCGCGGCAACTACGTGGCACAGCCGTGATGGGGGTGATGTTGCTCGGAGTCGGGATTGGAACGCTCTCGCTCGCGCAGCGTTATGTGCCATCCGGCATCGCCGCGCTGATCGTGTCCGCGATGCCCCTCTGGATCGTCATATTCCGCTTCCGCGCGGGCGATCGCCCGTCACGACTCACCCTTGCAGGTGTCGCCGTGGGCATCATCGGGCTGACACTGATGCTGCTCCCCGGTGGCACGACACCTGTGTCCGGCTCGGACCGCGACGTGTTCCTCTGGTGCCTGGCGATCACGGTGAGCTCCTTCCTCTGGGCGCTCTTCTCGTGGCGATCGACCAGGTACGACCTACCCACCAACCCCCTGACGACAACGGTCTACGAATTGGGCGCCGCGGGTGTCGTGCTGACGCTCCTGGGCCTCATCATCGGGGAACGTGTCGACGTATCCGAGTTCTCGTCTGCGTCCTGGTGGGGATGGGGCTTCCTCGTCTTCGCATCCGTGGTGGCGTACGTCTGCTACGTCTGGCTGTTGAACAACGCGGCCATGTCCCTGGTAGCCACGTACGCCTACGTCAATCCAGTCGTTGCCGTGTTCCTGGGGTGGTTGATCATCGGTGAGCCAATCTCCCGGGACGTGATCATCGGACTGACCATCGTCGTGGGCGGCGTCGTGCTCGTCGTCAGCGGTGAGCGGCGTAGGCCGGCGGTTATCGAAGAGCCAATCTGAACTTGTGCGCCACTTCGATGAAACGATCATTCGCCTCGGTCTCGGCGACGGTCACGCGCACACCCTCCCCCGGGAATGTCCGCACCGTGATTCCCTGCTCCTCGCAGGCCGCCGCGAATTCCGCTGAGAGCTCCCCCAGCCGCAACCACACGAAGTTGGCGAAACTCGGGTGAAGTTCCCAGCCCTGCTCCTGCAAGGCTCCCGTCACGCGCCGCCGCTCGTTCACGAGGGCGTGCACGCGCTCGAAGAGCTCGTCTTCGGCCTCCAGGGAGACCAGCGCTGCCTCCTCCGCGATGGAGGACACCCCGAAAGGCAGGGCCGTCTTGCGCAGCGCTTCGGTCACCTCGGGGTGGGCGATCGAGAAGCCCACGCGCAGACCGGCAAGGCCGTACGCCTTGGAGAAGGTGCGGAGCAGAACCACGTTGTCGTGCCGGCGGGCGACGGAGACGCCATCGTGGATGTCGTCATCACCGATGAACTCGGCGTAGGCCTCGTCGAGAACGACGACCAAGTCTGAGGGCACCCGCTCGAGGAATTCCTCGAGTTCCAGCGCTGTCACGGCCTGGCCGGTGGGGTTGTTGGGTGAGCAGATGAAGATCACGCGGGTCCGCTCGGTGACGGCCGCAGCCATCGCATCGAGGTCATGACGTTCATCGGGCAGGAGCGGCACCTGCACGCTGACCGCACCTGCCATCTGCGTCCAGATCGGATAAGACTCGAAACTGCGCCAGGCGTAGATGACCTCGTCACCCGCCGACGCCGCAGACATGATGACCTGTCCCACGAGCGAGACGCTGCCGGTCCCCAGCGCGATGTGATCCTCGGACACGTGGAACCTCTGCGCAAGCGCCGCGACCAGACGACGATTGAACGGATCCGGGTAACGATGAATGTGCGAGGCCGCGTCAGCGATCGCGGCCTTCACACTCGGCAACGGGGGATACGGATTCTCATTGCTGGAGATCTTGTAGGTGACGATGTCCGTGCGCTCCGCCGGACGCTGACCCGCCTTGTATGCAGGCAGGCTCGCGATATCCGAACGCAGGCGAGGGGCGGGCACGGAAGAAGGGTACGCATGGCACTATGGATGCATGAAGCGCATCCTCACCTTTGCCCTTGCATGCCTGCTTTCGGTCGGACTCGCGGCACCCGCATCCGCCGAGGACCTTCGCGGAAGCACCGTCTCCGACACGTTGTTCGGGTTGCACGTGAAGGGTGTGCAGCAGGGTGTGTGGCCGTCGATCGAGTTCGGCTCATTGCGCCTGTGGGATAACGACACGACGTGGGCTGCCATCGAGAAGTCCCCCGGAGTCTTCGACTGGACCACGCTGGACACCGCCGTGGCGACCGCGCAGAAGAACGGGGTCACCGACATCCTCATGGTCCTCTCCGGCACCCCGGCCTGGGCGAGCACGAGCACCTGCCAACCCCCCGCCTGTCTGCCCTCCCCCGGCGCAGCCGGCATGCCCCGGGATCTGGCCCTCTGGGACAACTGGGTCACCCAGGTGGTGACGCGGTACAAGGGCCGGATCACGAGCTATCAGCCGTGGAACGAAGCCAACCTGCAGACCTTCTTCGAGGGGACCCCCGCGCAGATGGCCGACATCACGGCGCGCACCTACCGCATCGTCAAGTCCATCGATCCGTCGGCGACGGTTGTGGCACCGAGTACGGGAACCCGGCTGGGGGCGGCCTTCAAGCGCTTCTACCCGCCGTTCCTCAAGGAACTCGGTGAGCGCAACTGGCCCATCGACGTCTGGGCGGTCCACAGCTACCCGGCCAGCCTCGGGACACCGCGCGAACGCTCCGCACTCGCGGCGGGATTCATCCAGACCCTGCGGGACGCAGGGGCACCCGAGAAGCCCATCTGGGATACCGAGAACAACTACGGACTCAAGGGTCCGGGTCCGGCGAATCCGGACGTCGACATCGAGGGCAAGCGCGCCGAGGATTGGACCGCGGTGTCCTTCCTCGATTCACTGCAACTCGGCATCTCGCGTATGTATATGTACGTGTGGGAGCCACCGAACGACCTGTGGGGAATCCAGTTCTACAACGGAACTGTCGGTGCCCGAGCGATGCAGACGATGCAGGACTGGATCGTGGGCGCCGTATACACGGGATGCACACAGCAAGGTGCCAGGGTCACCTGCCGGTTCACCAAGGACGGTGAGCAGCGGTGGATCGTCTACTCCACCCAGGGCAAGAAGAAGTTCGCTCTCCCACCGCGTTTCGATCAGGTCTGCAAGCTCGACGGGACGTGCAAGCCGATCCGCAAGGATCGCGTACGGACCTACAGCCCGGTTCTCGTGACGCCCTGATTCACCGCTCTTCGCCGACGGAGTTACCACCGTCGACGGTCAGCACCTGCCCGGTGATGTAACCGGCGTCCGGTGAGCAGAGCATGGCCACGGCATGCGCCACCTCACGTGCTGTGCCACTGCGTCCCGCAGGAACGGTGAGTCCCTGCGCCGCCTCATGCGCCGTCTGTGACCCGGTGGAAATCCACCCGGGAGCTACGGCATTGCATGTGATGCCGTGCTGGGCTTCATCCACGGCGATCGCGCGCGTCAATCCGACGAGACCGGCCTTCGCCGCGCCGTAGGAGATCTCCCTGCGCATCGCCATCACCGGGCCGGTCACACTGGCGATGTTCACAATGCGGCCGTAGGAGTTCTGCCTCATGTGGGGGACGACCGCACGGCACATGTGGAAAGCGGTGGTGAGATTGCGATCCAGACCCCCGCGCCAGGTGAAGTCGTCGGTGTCGACGACGTCTCCACCGAGGGTCGTCGTGGTGATACTCGCCATGCCCGCGTTGTTGACCAGGATCCCGATCGGCCCGACGCCGGTGATAGCCCGGCCGACCACGGTCTCCACATCCGCGATGTTCGTGAGGTCGGCAACCAGACCTACGGCCTGTCCACCCCCGGCTGAGAGCTCGTGCGCGCGCTCGAGTATGCGGTCGGTGGTCGAAGTGACCACAACGGGGATTCCTTGGGCAACCAAACTCTGTGCGACCGCGAATCCGATACCCGAGGGGGAACCGGCCCCGGTGACGATGGCGCCCCAGGTCATACCAGCTCTGCTACGGCATCGGCGAAAAGTTCGGTGTGGCGATCGACGTCCGCCGCGGATGTCTCAGGGCACATCAACGCCATGTTGTGGAACGGAGTGAGCAGGACCCCGCGATTCGACATGTAGAGGTGCAGGAATTCCTCGAGGTCGCCATCGTGGGCGGCCGCCGACTCGGATCCTGTCCGCGGGGTAGGCGAGGTGAACCGGTATTCGGCACGGGCCCCCAATTGCGCGATCGACCACGCAACGGAGTGCTCCGTGAGGGTCTTCTCGACACCCTCCCGGAACCGCGTGGCGAGATCGATCATGTGAGCAAAGGCCGCGTCCGTCAGTACGTACTCGAGAGTGGCGCGCATGGCTGCCGTCGAGAGCACGTTCCCAGCCAGGGTGCCCCCAACACCACCGACATCGACGAGATCGGCCTCCGGGTGGTCCGCGATGCGCTCCGCGATCTCGTGCGTGATGCCGTAGGCACCGGAGGGGATTCCCCCGCCGATGCTCTTACCGATGACGAAGATGTCCGGTTGAAGATCCCAGGCCGCCGTGCACCCCCCGGGGCCCGCGGAGATCGTGTGCGTCTCGTCGATGAGCAGTAACGTCCCGTACTTCGTGCAGAGAGCGCGAACGTCGTCGAGGAATCCTGGTTCCGGGAGAACGATCCCGATGTTGGTGAGCGCTGGCTCGGTGATGAGGACGGCGACATCACCGTGGGCGAGCTCCCGCTCGACGGAGGCAAGATCGTTGAACTCGGCAACCCGGGTTGTCTGCGCGATCGGGACAGCAGGGCCCACGTTGCCCTCACGGAACTGCGCGGAACCATCGGCGCCGGTGATCACCAACGTCTCATCGACTGCGCCGTGATAGCAGTAGGAGAAGGCCAGAATGCGGGGGCGGCCGGTGACCAGGCGCGCGAGACGCAGGGCCCACCGGTTGGCGTCCGTGGCCGTGAGACTGAACGACCACAGCGGAAGCCCGAAGCGGCGAGTGAGCTCCGCGCCCACCCACTCGGCGTCCTCGCTCGGCATCATCGTGGTGATGCCGCCGAGCTCCCCGATGCGTCGATGGACTGCGGTGATGGTCGCTGCCGGGGAGTGGCCAGCCATCGCACCGGTGTCTCCCAGGGCGAAGTCGATGTACTCGTGTCCGTCGATGTCCGTGATGCGGTTCCCGCGCGCCGCCCCGAGATACAGGGGGTATCCCCCCGACCACTTGTTCATCCAGGTCATCGGAACGCGGCCCAGCAGATGATCGGCGGAGTCGAAGGAACGACGTGACCGGGGAGTGCGATCGGCATGTGTGCGCCTCTCGCGCTCGACGAGGGTCGCCAGGTGCGCACGATCGAAGGTCATGGTCGATGCTAGACCGGAATCAGGGATTGCGCGCCAGTGTTGCCACGAGCACGGCCTTGATCGTGTGCAACCGATTCTCCGCTTCATCCATCACGATGCTCGCGCTGGATTCGAAAACCTCGTCCGTGATCTCGACGCCGTCGGCCAGTCCGTACCGCTCCGCGATGGTGCGTCCCACCTGCGTGCTGCTGTCATGGAAGGCGGGCAGGCAGTGCAGGACCTTCACCGCAGGATTCTCCGCGCGCTGTATCACGCTCGAATCGAGTCGATAGGGACGCAGGATCTCGATCCGCTCAGCCCAGGTCTCGGCGGGCTCACCCATCGAGACCCAGACGTCGGTGGCAAGGAAATCAGCCCCGGAGACAGCCTCGTCGACGGATTCGGTGATGAGGATCCGCGCACCGGACTCCACGGCACGGGCGCGGGCCAATTCCTGCACATCGTCCGCGGGCCACAGAGCGCGCGGTGCGCAAATCCGCACATCCGCACCCATGATCGCTCCCATCGCCAGGTAGGAGTTGCCCATGTTGTTGCGGGCATCGCCGAGATAGGCGTAGGCGATCTCACCCCAGGGCCGGGGTGCGTACTCGCGCATGGTCAGGAAGTCCGCGAGCATCTGCGTGGGATGCCACTCGTCCGTGAGTCCGTTGAAGACCGGGACCGACGCGTAGTCCGCGAGTTGCTCGGCCGTCGCCTGGGCCGATCCTCGGTACTGAATTCCGTCGTACATGCGCGAGAGAACGCGCGCAGTGTCGGCGATCGATTCCTTGTGGCCCATCTGCGAGGACGCGGGGTCCAGGTAGGTGGTGAACGCCCCCTGCTGGAACGCCGCGACTTCGAAGGCGCACCGGGTGCGGGTCGAGGACTTCTCGAAAATGAGCGCTATCGCAGAGCCGGTGAGACGGGGGCGCTCGCGTTGCTCGGCGCGCTCGGCCTTCAGGGTGGCCGCGAGGTCGATCAGGTAGTCCAACTCGGCCGCCGTGAAATCGACTTCCTTCAGGAAGTCACGGCCGAACAAGGTGGTCATGGCGCGCCCTTCTGCGAGGGAGGAAGCCTAACGGGTGCTCAGTCCAGCCAATCCGCGTTCGCATAGTGCCAGCGCAGTGAGCGACGAGCCAGAGGCTGCACCACCGCGATGACCTCGTCGTAGAGAAGTGCCAGGGAACCACCCTCCTGACGCGGGCACACCGGTACGGCGAGGACCAGCCGTGCGGGATTACCCGTGCGGAGTGCGTGTGCAATCGCGCGAGCGGCGGTTCCGGTCTCCACTCCGTCATCGACGACGACCACCTCCCGACCCGAGACCTCCGGAATCTCCGGAATGGACACGCCCTCGTCGGTTCGAGCGATCTCGAGCGCGTGCACAGAAGTACCGAGGGCGGCGGCAACCGCCTCGGCGACCGGGATTCCGTGGGGTGCGACGGCAAGCACGAGCGGATCCGTGACCCGGTCTCGCACATGTGGAGCAAGTTTCTCCCCGGCATCCCTGAGATCGAGGAAATCCGCCATCAGGAATCCAGTCGGGGTGCCGCGGGAGTGCTCGCGGAGCCGAGCTGTGTGGTCTCTGCGTCGGCGGAGAGACCCGAGTCATAGGTGCGCACGTCACCCGAATCCGCCTGCACGAGCAATTCGAACGTCGAGTCCTCATCGCGCGCCTGGGAGAGAAAGGGGATCACCTTCTCCTTGATCTCGTACGCGCTCATCGCCTTGCGATAGGAGCCCATGTCCTGCCACCGCGTGGTGATGAGAATCTCCTGTGCATGATCCACGGACTGAAGCACTTCGACTCCGAGGCATCCCGCACGTGAGCGCAGTAGGTCCACGCCCGCCCGGGCCTGTCCGAGGAACTCGGTGCGTTCCCGCTGCGGCACGGTGAAGCGCATCGTCACCAGTACCGGTGCTGCGGCGGACCAGTTAGGCTCGAACACGCCGATGACGCTAGACCAGGGGTGAGATTCGTGGCGAAGGACGATCAGAGCGGGGTTCGCGGACCGCGTGGACCGCAGCGCCAATCCTCGAAGACCGCGCCGGGATCCCGCGGTGCACTGGAGCGGATCAGCTACCCGCTCCTCACCGCGCTGCTGCGGGTTCCGCGCTGGCTCGTCGTGGTCCTGTTGGCCACCGCCTTCACCCTCGGCCTGATCCAGACCGGGGACCTGGCCTGGCTCGGCGGCGTCCTACTGGGCCTCGTGGCGCTGTTCCTCGGCTGGCTGCTCGCCCTGGCCTGGCCCGTCCTGACGCCCGGGCGCCGAACGATCAGGCTGGTCACCGTCGTGGCAGCCCTCGGCGTGGCGATCCTGAAGTTTCAGGGCCGGTTTTGACATTCATTTTCAATAAAACTACCCTGGGGACATGCGCATATCCCTCCTCGGAGCCCTCGCCGGCTCCACAGTCCTCGCCCTGAGCGCCTGCTCCTCCACCCCCACCGTCAGCGGACCGGTCGAGGTCGTCGCCACGACGACGGTGTTGGGCGACGTGACCCAACGCATCGTGTCCTGCGGCGAGGGGAACGTGACGGTCCTTATGCCGATCGGATCCGACCCACACGAGTTCACCCCGTCCTCCGATCAGGTCGCCCAGATGGTGCGCGCGAACCTCGTCGTCGCCAATGGACTCGGCCTCGAGGAAGGGCTCGCGCAGGCACTCGAATCCGCAGAAGCGGACGGCGCGCAGGTCCTGACCATCGCGGACAAGGTCGAGCCGATCGAATTCGGTGGACATGGGCATGACCACGGCGCTGAGGGGAAAGACGACCACGGGCACGAAGATGATCACGGACATGGTTCCGAGGACCCGCACTTCTGGATGGACATGAACCGTATGGCCGATGGTGCGGTGATCATCGGTGATGAGCTCACCGCGATGACGGGTGATGAGTCCTATGCGACGTGCGGAACTCAGGTCGCCGATGAGATCCGCGCGGCCGAGACCGATGTCCGCGCCCTGCTCGAGGCCGTTCCCGCGGAGAAGCGCATCCTGGTCACCGATCACGATGCCCTCGGCTACCTCGCCGATGCCTATGGCTACGAGGTGGTGGGCACGGTCATCCCCGGTGGAAGCACGCTGGGGGAGCCGAGTTCCGCCGATCTCGCAGACCTCGTGGCCACCATGCGGGCCGAAAGCGTGACGACGATCTTCAGCGGCGTGGGCAATCCCGCGGCCGTCGCAGACGCCGTCGCCGGCGAACTCGGCGACACCGTCCGGGTTGTGGCTCTCTACGAGGGATCGCTCGGTGGTCCCGGATCCGGCGCCGAGTCCTACGTCGAGATGATGCGGTCGAACGCCTCGGCCATATCCGCGGCCCTGCAAGACTGAGCTGTGGAGTGGTGGCTTGAGCCTTTCGCCCTAGGTTTCCAACAGCGGGCCCTGGTGGGCGGCATGTTGGCCGCCATCATGTCCGCCGTCGTCGGGACCTGGCTGGTGCTACGCGGGATGAGCTTCTTCGGAGATGCATTCGTCCACGGAGTTGTCCCCGGTATCGCCGCGGCCGTGGTCCTCAACGTCAACCCGATCATCGGCGCCGCGATCGCCGCCTTGATCATGGTGCTCGCCATCGAGGTTGTGCACCGCCAGACAGCCTTGAGTGAGGACACAGCCATCGGTTTGCTCTTCGTAGGAATGCTGGCACTCGGTGTCGTCATCATCTCGCGTCTCGACAGTTACACCGGCAGCCTCACGTCGATTCTCTTCGGGGACATCCTCGGCGTGACGATGCAGAACCTCATCGGCCAAGCGATCCTGACGGTGATCATCGTCGCGGCTGCGACGATCCTCTACCGACCGCTACTCGCACTGTCCTTTAATCGTGAGAAGGCAGAACTCTGGGGGATGAAGCCCAACCGGACGCACGCGGCTCTCATGGTCATGATCGCCGCCGCGGTGATCGGCTCGTACCAGTCCGTCGGCACATTGCTCGTCTTCGGTCTCCTCGTCGGCCCGCCCGCCACCGCGGCACTCCTCGCCCGCACCGTCCCGCAGATGATGATGATCGCAGTCGGCGTGGGTGTCGTCTCGGTGTGGATCGGACTCACCATCAGCTACCACCTCGGGACGGCGGGCTCCGCGACGATGTCCATGGTTCCCATCATCGTGTTCTTCATAGTGCTGGCGCTCCGTCGAGTTCTGCCCCGTCGATCGGAGGTGATCCATGCCTGACGTCGTCGTCGGTCGCGGTGTGGTGATCGAACGTGGGACGCGAACGGCGGTCACCGCGTCGGACTTCACCATCCCGGAGGGCTCCATCACCGCGATCATCGGCCCGAATGGAAGTGGGAAGTCCACCCTGCTCCATGCGATTGCCGGCCTGCTTCCCCTCACCTCGGGCGATTTGACCGTGTTCGGTGGTGAACCGCAAGCAAGCAGGGAACGGGTCTCCTATGTGCTGCAGTACACCGCGGCACCCGCGGGCACACCGCTGACCGTGCGGGAGGCCGTCGGTATGGGTCGCTATCCGGGCCTCGGACTACTACGCAGGTTCACCCGCACCGACAGGGAGCGGATCACGTCCGCCCTGGCCCGCTTGGAGATCACCGACTTGGAGCGCCGACATCTGACGGAACTCTCCGGCGGTCAGCGTCAGCGCGTATACGTTGCCCAGGGGATAGCGCAAGATCACGCGATGCTGCTGCTCGATGAGCCCTTGACGGGCCTGGATCTCAATTCGGCCCGCACCATCGATGCGATCATCCATGAAGAACCCACCCGCGGCTGCACCGTCGTTCTCACCACCCACGACCTGGAGGAGGCTCGCGCAGCGGACCACGTGATCCTTACGTCCGGTCGAGTGATCGCGTGCGGGAAACCGGACACCGTGCTCACCACCGCGAATCTGGCCACGGCCTACGGCCTCGGAACCCTCCACGAGGCGGATGTGCAGGCACCACTGTTCCCCACCGAGCATCATGATCCCCATGGCCACGACCACTAGGGCGCAGGGCGAGCGCGCCCCTGTCGGAATCCGCTCGACCAAGCAGCGTGCCGCCGTGCTCGCGGCACTGGCCGAGATCGATGATTTCCGCTCCACGCAGGAGCTGCATGACTACCTCCGTCGACGCGGTGACGCCGTGGGGTTGACCACCGTCTATCGCACGCTTCAGGCACTGGCCGAGGCCGGGGAGGTCGATGTCATCGTCCGCGAGGACGGTGAGAGCGTCTATCGCCAATGCAGCAGCACCCATCACCATCACCTGGTGTGCCGTGACTGTGGGCGCACGGTCGAGGTCGAGGGCCCCGCGGTGGAGCGCTGGGCGACACGTGTCGCCGAGGATCACGGATTCACCGACGTCAGCCACACATTGGAGATCTTCGGCGTCTGCTCGTCCTGCGCCTAGACCTGATTGGGAACCGCCCCACCGTATCGACGATCGCGCGCGGCGTAGATCTCACAGGCCTGCCAGAGGTGCCGCCGATCGAAGTCCGGCCAGAGCGTGTCGAGGAAAACCATCTCCGCGTAGGCGGATTGCCACAGAAGGAAATTGCTCGTCCGCTGCTCGCCGGAGGATCGGACGAACAGGTCGACGTCGGGCATGTCCGGTTCGTCGAGGTACCGGTGGAAGGACTTCTCCGAGATCTTCTCCGGATCGAGTCGACCGGCCTTCACCTCCGCGGCGATGCGCGTGGCCGCATCGACGATCTCTGCCCGTCCCCCGTAGTTCACGCACATCGTCAGCGTGAGCCGGGAGTTACGTGCGGTGAGCCGTTCCGCCTCCTCCAATTCATCGACAACGCTCTTCCAGAGTCGCGGGCGCCGACCGGCCCAGCGGATACGTATTCCAAGGTCGTTCATCTCATCGCGCCTGCGCCGGATGACATCCCGGTTGAATCCCATGAGGAACCGCACTTCGTCGGGTGAACGCTTCCAGTTCTCTGTCGAGAACGCGTAGGCGCTGATCCAGCCGATCCCCAACTCGAGGGCCCCGTGCACGCAGTCCAACAGACTCGCCTCCCCGGCCTCGTGCCCGGCGGTCCGCGGAAGTCCGCGCTGCTTGGCCCAGCGACCGTTGCCATCCATGACGATCGCGACGTGGCGCGGGATGAGGTCCTTTGGGATTGCGGGGGGACGAGCACCGGAGGGGTGCGGGGTCGGTGCGGTCACCGACCCATCCTCACATCACGCACGCTGCACGAGGGGAAGGGATCGCAGATCCCGTTCCAGGTGCCACTGCACGAAGGCCGCGACGAGGCCGCTGGCTTCACGCTGCTCACGTGCCTCAGTCTCCTCCGCCGTGGTCCAGTCACCGCTCAGCAGTGCACCGAGCAACGTCACGGTCACCGGCGAGGGAGTGGCCGATCCCGGCGGCCGACATTCGGAGCACACCATTCCGCCCGCGCCGATGTGGAAGGCGCGGTGCGGACCTTCGGCACCGCATCGCGCACAGTCACCGAAGGATGGTGACCACCCGGCGATCGCGAGGGACCGCAGGAGGAACGCATCGAGAATCAGGGTTGGCTCGTGTTCGCGATGTGCCAGGGAACGTAGTCCCGATACGAGGAGGGCGTATTGCTGCACCGCAGGTTCACGCTCCTCCGGTGTCAGGCGTTCGACGGTCTCGACCATGACGTTGCCGGCGGTCCAGCGGGGATAGTCATCGGACATCTGGCCACCGAGCGCCTCGATGGTCTCCACCTGCGAGACGTTGTCGAGGGAGCGTCCCTCATACAACTGGATATCGACATGACTGAAGGGCTCGAGGCGAGCACCGATCCTGCTGGTTGTCTTGCGCACACCCCGTGCAACGGCACGGATGCGCCCGCGACCCCGCGTCAGCAGAGTGATGATGCGATCGGCCTCACCGAGTTTCTGGGTGCGGAGAACCACGCCCTCGTCACGGTAGACAGCCACACTGCATTCTCGCAGACAGCCGGACTCGAATCCGGTTCCTCAGAATCCGAGCCGGCGGAGTTGCTTGGGATCCCGCTGCCAGTCCTTGGCCACCTTGACATGTAGGTCCAGGAACACCGGAACACCGAGGAGCCTTTCGATCTCCGGACGTGCCTGCGCACCCACCTGACGGAGGCGTGCTCCACCCTTGCCGATGATGATGCCCTTCTGACTATCACGCTCGACGAACACCGTGGCGCGCACATCGGTCAGGGGTTTGTCCGCGGGACGATCTTCGCGCGGCACGATCTCCTCGACCACCACGGCGATGGAGTGCGGTAACTCATCAGTGACGCCCTCCAGTGCGGCCTCGCGGATGAGTTCTGCGACGGTGATGTCGATGACTTCGTCTCCCGTGGCGTCGTCGGGGTAGAGGTGCGGTCCCTCCGGCAGCAGCGCGATCAACTCCTCGGTGAGGCGGTCCACCTGGAATCCCCCACGCGCGGAGACCGGGAAGATGTGGGCGAAATCGAGGTGGTTCTCCTCTCCGAAGTTCTGGACCGCGAGGAGCACACCCGCGAGTGCGTCTCGGCTCACCGCATCGACTTTGGTGACGATCGCGATGAGGGGTGCCTTCGATGCCGCGCGCACCTGGGTTGCGATGAACAGGTCACCCGGTCCGATCTCCTGGTCGGCGGGCAGGCAGAGGCCGACGAGATCGACGCTCGACCAGGCTTCGCGCACCTGGTCGTTGAGTCGTTCACCGAGGAGGGTTCGTGGTCGATGCATCCCGGGTGTATCGACCACGATCAGTTGACCATCGGGGCGGGTGACGATCCCGCGGATGATGCGCCGCGTGGTTTGTGGACGATCGGATGTGATGGCGACCTTCTGGCCGACGATCGCGTTCATGAGCGTCGACTTGCCGGCATTTGGTCGACCGGTGAAGGCGACGAATCCGCTGCGGAACGTCATCAGGATCGCATAACCGCGGTGATGGAACCCGCCGTTGAACACAGGTAGACGGGCACACCCGTCCCCCCCAGGGCCCGGACCACGTCGACGTCGATCGCACCGCTGTCGGTCACCACGACCACGGCCTCGAGTCCGCGTGCACCGGCGGCCGCGGCCTGGGCCACGGCGAGGTCGAGTGCGGACCATGTTCGCGTACCGAGGACGACCGCTGCGGAGCTGTAGGTCCGCCCGGTCTCATCACGCACGGCCGCACCCTCCGGTGCTTGGATCCGTGAGGCAGCACCCCGCGCGAGCGTGAGGAGTTTCGCGTCCTCCGGTGCAAGGTGCTCAGTCATCATCGGTTTCGGTGACGGCGGTCGCCGGGCGGGCGAGGACGGTGCTGATGCGATTCCGGCGACCCGAGCCGCGTTCGGCGATCAGGATCCAGCCGTCCTCGGTGATGTCGGCACCCGCGATGGGGACCCGGCCGAGGCGCTTGGCCATGAGCCCGAGGACGGTGTCGACGCCCTCCTCCGCGGAGTCGATGTCGATACCGATGAGGTCGGCGAAGTCGTCGATGTTCATCCGCGACATCACCCGGTAGGCGCCATCGGTGAGTTCGGTGACCTCGGGGGCGGCGGTGTCGTATTCGTCAGCGATCTCGCCCACGATCTCCTCGAGTATGTCCTCGATGGTGACGATGCCGGCTGTGCCGCCGTACTCGTCGATCACGATGGCCATGTGCACGCGTGCACTCTGCATGTCGCGGAGAAGATCATCGGCGCGTTTACTGTCCGGGACGAAGTAGGGGGCACGCATGAGCGAGTCCACCTGCTCGGAGTTCTCCGCACCGCGATGTTCGAAGATCCGCTTCACAATGTCTTTGAGGTAGATGACACCGATGATGTCGTCGGCGCTCTCGCCGATGACCGGAATGCGCGAATACCCGGATCGAAGTCCCAGTGACATCGCCTGCCGCAGTGACTTGCTCCGTTCGATGAAGACCATCTCGGTGCGCGGGACCATCACCTCGCGAGCGAAGGTGTCGCCCAGTTCGAAGACAGAGTGGATCATCTGCCGCTCGTCGTCCTCGATCAGTGAGCTCTCCCCGGCCATGTCCACGAGTTCGCGGAGTTCCGCCTCACTGTCGAAGGGTCCCTGCCGGAAACCCTTCCCCGGGGTGAGCGCATTACCCAGATGGATCAGCAGGGTGGCCAGCGGGCTGAGGATGCGGGTGAGCAGGATCGTCGGTCGGGCTGCGACGAGCGAGATGCGCTCCGCATGTTGCCGGCCCAGGGTTCGGGGTGCCACACCGAGACCCACGTAGGCGATCAGCACCAGGATCACGATGGTGATGACATAGGACAGCCATGCCACGAGTCCGTCGCGGAGGAAGTCCGATATGAGTGATCGTCCCAAGAGAACGATCGCGGTGATCGTGGATACGGTCGAAAGGAAGAACAGCACGTTCACGTAACGCGGACGGTCATCGAGGATCATCAAGACGCGCGCTGCTCGCGGGTTGTCCTCGCGCCGCAACTCATCGATTCGAGAACGGGAAACCCGCCCGAATGCCGTCTCGGCGCTCACCAACAGAGCCGCGATGATGAAGAGGATGATCGCGATGGCGATCTCGAGCAGGCTCACGTCCTACTCCCCCACGATGTCAGTAGGGAATCCTGCAACGCGAACATCTCGCGGTACTCCTCCTCCGTTGCGTGGTCATATCCCAGCAGATGCAGCGTGCCATGTGTCACCAGGAATCCGATCTCGGCGCACAGCGACCGACCTTGGGCCTCCGCCTGCCGCTCGGCAACCGGAAGGCACACCGCGATATCGCCCAGGACTCCGGGCTCCGTGGCACGCGGGATGAGTTCATCCATGGGAAAAGACAACACATCCGTGGGACCCGCCTCACCCATCCAGCGTTCGTGCAGGTCACTCATCTCGGTCTCGTCCACGAGGGCAACACTGACCTCGCATCCCTCGGGCATCCCGAGCTCCACAAGATGGTGCTCGATGAGCGCGGCGAGATCGGCACAGGGATTGGGGAGGCCACCGATCTCGATCACGTAATGGGTCATGACTCCCGCAGCGCGTCGTAGCGGGCATACGCGTCCACGATCCGACCGACGAGTTTGTGTCGGACGACGTCATGCGAGGTCAAGCGACAGAACTCGACATCCTCGATGCCCTCCAGGATCTCCGAGACGACACGCAGGCCACTATCGACACCGCGGGGCAGATCCACCTGAGTTACGTCGCCTGTCACCACCATGGTGGAACCGAAACCCAGGCGAGTGAGGAACATCTTCATCTGCTCCGCGGAGGTGTTCTGTGCTTCGTCGAGGATGATGAACGAGTCATTCAGCGTGCGGCCGCGCATGTATGCCAGGGGGGCGATCTCGATCGTGCCGGATGTGATGAGTCGTGGGATCGACTCCGGATCGATCATGTCGTGCAGCGCGTCGTACAGCGGCCGGAGATACGGGTCGATCTTCTCGGACAGCGTGCCCGGAAGGAATCCCAAGCGCTCACCGGCTTCCACTGCGGGGCGGGTGAGCACGATGCGTGTGATGCGCTTGGCCTGGAGTGCCTGAACCGCTTTGGCCACGGCGAGATAGGTCTTGCCGGTTCCCGCGGGCCCGATACCGAAGACGATGGTGTGGGCATCGATGGCATCCACGTAGCGCTTCTGATTCAACGTCTTCGGGCGGATCGTCTTGCCACGGTTGGACAGGATGTTCGCGGTGAGGACCTCACTCGGTCGATTACCACTCTTGAGCAGCCCGATCGAGCGCTCCACGGACTCCGGTGAGAGGCCCTGACCGGTGCGCAGCAGGGCGAGCATCTCGGAAACCAGGGTGTCGATGGCACCGACGTCGTCCGAGTCGCCGGATACCGCGATCTGGTTGCCGCGGACGAGGATGTCCGCATCCGGGAACGCCTCCTCGATCAGGCGCAGGAATTGATCCGAAGGTCCCAGGAGCGCAACCATCGGTTGCGAATTGGGGACCTCGATGACGGTGCGTGCAGAGTCGGCGGAGGTGGTGGACATGACTATCCCGGGGGCCAGTTCAGTGGTCGTCCACCGAGAACGTGGCCGTGCACGTGGAACACGGATTGCCCCGCCTCAGCCCCCGTGTTGAACACGAGGCGGTAGCCGTCCAGGTTCTCCATGCGCGCGACCTCCGCGGCAGCCTGCAGCACGGCCGAGGCCAACTCCGGGTGCTGGTCGCTCAACTCGCCCACGTTCGCGTAGTGCTGGGTGGGCACGACGAGGATGTGGGTCGGTGCCTTCGGGTCGATGTCGCGGAAGGCGACGACCGAATCCGTGCGCAGGACGACGTCGGCTGGGATATCGCCCGCCACGATCGCACAGAACAGGCAATCGGCCATCACGTCATCCTCGCACGCACGCGCGTCCAACGTCCGGTCAACGTCGAGACCACCGCAGCAGCGACCGCACCCGCTGTGGATGTGCGGAACACGGTCGAGCCGAGTCGCACGGGGATGGCGCCCGCGGTACAGAGGGCGTCGACCTCCTGGTCACTCACTCCACCTTCCGGGCCCACAATCAGCCACACCTCGGGGGCATCGAGTGCCGGGGGTTCGTCCCTATCGGCGGCCTCGTGCAACAACCACACCGCCGCCCCACGTTCCCGCGCTGCACGCACCTGATCACATACCTGGGCGGTCGAACACGGTGACTCCACGACCGGCAGCCAGGAGCGCCGCGATTGCTTGGCCGCCTCGCGGGCAGTAGCGACCCACTTGGTGTGGGCCTTCTCACCACGCTCCCCGGACCACCGCGTGACGCAATTCTGTGCCTGCCAGGGCACGATCGCATCCACCCCGACCTCGGTCAGGAGTTCCACGGCACGCTCGGCGCGGTCACCCTTCGGGATCGCCTGCACGACGATGATGCGGGGCGCCGCTGCCGGTTCCTCGGCGCGCGCGGAGACTCGCACGTGCAGCTCGCGAGGTGAGGCGCCATCGGCGACGACTCCGGATACCCGTGTTCCCCTGCCATCGACGATCTCGACAGCCTCGCCCGCACGGAGTCGCTGCACCGCGAGTGCATGGTGGGCTTCCGGACCCGTGAGCACGATGACGTCACCTGCGGCGACGGCAGGAAGGTCCGGATGGAGGAAGACGGGGGCGCTCACCGGGATGTGAACGCATCCTTGATTCGACCGAAGAAGCCACCGCTCTCCGAGGGCTGGTGACCGACCCTCGCGACGTCATCGGTCAGGCCGGCGAATTCGCGCAGCAACTTCTCCTGGCGGCCATCGAGATTCCGCGGAACGGCGACATCGACATGCACGAACAGGTCACCGCGTCCACCCCCGCGAAGTCGAGCAGCTCCCTTGCCCCGGATCGTCTGCACATGACCGGGTTGGGTGCCACCGGCGATCGTGATGGACTCGGTCCCGTCCAGCGTCTCGAGTTCGAGGGACGTCCCGAGTGCAGCCAGCGCCATCGGAACGGTCACGACGCAATGCAACTCATCGCCATGACGCTCGAAGACCGGGTGTGACGCGACGACGATCTCGACGAACAGATCCCCCGCCGGGCCGCCGTTGGGCCCGGTCTCACCCTCGCCCTGCAACTGGATACGCGTGCCGGTGTCGACTCCGGCCGGGATCTTCACGGTGAGGGTGCGACGAGTCCGCACGCGCCCGTCACCCGAGCATTCCGGGCACGGATGCGGGATGGTCGTGCCGAATCCCTGGCACTGCGGGCACGGCCGGGAGGTCATCACCTGACCCAGGAAGGAGCGTTGCACGCTCTGGATCTCCCCCTCGCCCTTGCACATGGGGCACATGGTCGCCTCGCTGTTCGGGGCAAGCCCGGATCCGGTGCAACTCGCGCAGGTGGCCGCCGTGTCGACCGTGATGTCGCTGGCGCCGCCGAAAACGGCCGTGGCGAGGTCGATCTGGACCCGGATGAGCGCATCCTGTCCGCGTCGAACGCGCGAGCGCGGTCCCCTACGTTGGGCGCGACCTCCGAAGAAGGCGTCCATGATGTCGCCGAAGTCGAAACCACCCGTGAATCCGCGGCCACCGAAGGGATCCCCTCCGAGGTCGTACATCTGGCGCTTCTCGGGATCGCTGAGCACCTCATAGGCAGCGGTCACCGCCTTGAACTTCTCCTGGTGCTCCGGATCCGGGTTCACATCCGGATGGAGTTCACGGGCCAGCCGTCGATAGGCCTTCTTGATCTCCTCGGGGCTCGCATCGCGGCTGACACCGAGAAGGGCGTAGTAGTCCGTTGTCACAGCCATCACTGATCGCTCAGGATGCGACCGATGTACTGCGCGACCGCCTGAACGGTTCCCATGGTGCCGCTGTAGTCCATGTGCGTGGGACCGACCACTCCGATGGAGGCGACCGGCTGATCCGCACGCGCGTAACGCGCGGTCACGACGGATGTGCTCTCGAGTCCAGAGATCGGGTTCTCGTGACCGATACGCACAGTGATCGTTTCGTCCGGTGTCGATTCACCGAGGAGGCGAAGGAGGATGACCTGCTCCTCGAGTGCTTCGAGGACAGGTTGGATCGCCATGGGGAATGAGGTCTGGTACGACGCGAGGTGCGACGTTCCACCGAGCACCACGCGCTCATCGAGACGTTCGGTGACGGCTTCGAGGATGGCCGCGATCACCGCACGCACCATCGGCCGGTCATCGGCGGCGAACTTCTCATCGAAGGAGGTGAGTGAGTCGGGAACAGAACTGAACGGCTGGTCGGCGACGGTGGCATTCAAACGTGCGCGCAGATCCGCGAGCACTGATGCATCCACCGGGCTCGCGCAGTCGATCATGCGTTGCTCGACCCGGCCACTGTCGACGATGAGGACCATCATCAGGCGCGTCTCGCTGAGCAGGATGAGTTCGACGTGACGGACCTTGCTCCGCGAAAGTGACGGGTACTGCACCAGCGCCACCTGACGTGTCAGCTGGGCGAGCAGGCGCACGGTGCGGGTCATAACGTCATCCAGATCGACGGCATCGGCGAGGAACCGCTCCATGGCCGTGCGTTCCGCCGGACTCAGGGGCTTTACCGAAGAAAGTCGATCGACGAAGAGTCGATAGCCCCGGTCCGTGGGGACCCGGCCGGCGCTGGTGTGGGGTTGAGTGATGAACCCCTCGTCCTCGAGGGCGGCCATGTCATTGCGGATGGTCGCCGGGGAGACGCCCAGGTTGTGCCGTTCCACCAGGGCCTTGGAACCCACGGGCTCGTGGGTGGACACGAAGTCCTCGACGATGGCGCGCAGGACGGCGAGCCGACGATCCTCGAGCATCGCCCTCCGTTCTTAGCACTCGGTACTTCTGAGTGCCAAGTGTAGGTGAGATCGCCCGGACTCACCCGGCCCGGACGCGTGCACTTTCCTACTAAGTGGGTAGGATTTGTTGCCATGCTGCCCCTGGTGCTCGTCGCCCTCGCCGGCTTCGCCGCGCAATTGGTCGACGGATCCCTGGGGATGGGCTACGGGCTGACCTCCTCCACCCTGCTCATCGCGATCGGACTCACCCCGGCACTGGCATCGGCCTCCGTTCACCTCGCCGAGATCGGCACGTCTGCGGTGAGCGGGTTCTCCCACGCGAAGCTCGGCAACGTCGACAAGAAGGTGCTATCCCGCATCGCGATACCCGGCGGTATCGGTGCCTTCCTCGGCGCGACTGTGCTCGCCGGGCTCAGCACCCAGGCTGCGCGTCCGTGGGCGAGCGCACTCCTGTTCGTCCTCGGGTGGTACGTCTTCATCCGGTTCCTCATCAATCGCACGGTGCAGCTGCGGAAGGGACGCCCCGGACGCCGCCTGCTTATACCCCTCGGTCTCGTCGGTGGATTCGTCGATGCCACAGGTGGTGGCGGGTGGGGGCCCGTCACCACACCCGCGCTGCTCGCCACAGGACGAATGGCACCGGCACGTGTCGTCGGCACCATGAATGCGGCCGAGTTCATCGTCGCGGTGAGTGCGAGTGCCGGCTTCATCGTCGGCCTCGGCTGGGCGGCCATCAACCTCGAGGTGCTGCTCCCGCTGCTCATCGGCGGGGTCTTAGCGGCCCCGATCGCGGCGTGGGTCGCGCATCGTCTCCCCATGCGCATCATGGGTGTCGCTGTCGGCGGCATGATCATCTTCACGAACTCCATCACGCTCACAAGCGCCTTCGAAGTCCCGACCCCGACACGCATCGCGATCATCGTGGGCGTCGTGGTGCTGTGGCTCGGCTCAGTCGTCGCCGTGACCGTTCAGCACCGCAGATCCGTCGCCACCGGTCAAGGTGCGCACGACTACATTCGTCAATAACCGTCCGCGCCGGGTGAGAACTGCGCGACCCCGGGAGAAAGCATCCGCTTCAAGCAGGCCATCACGGACCAACGCCTCGACATTCTCAACGTCGTCGTCGAGAGCTACACCCTCACGGGTGCGCACTCCCAGCATCAGCATCTCCGTTGAACGTTGTTCAGAGGTGAGAATCTCACCGCCCTCGCGTGGACTACGTCCCTCCGTGACGGCCGCGGCATAGCGAGCCGGGTGCTTGATGTTCCACCAGCGCTCACCGCGCACGTGACTGTGTGCCCCCGGGCCCACACCCCACCACTCCGAATTCCGCCAGTAGCCGATGTTGTGTCGACATTCCGATCCGGGCCGGGCCCAATTGGACACCTCGTACCAGGGCATTCCCGCGTCCATCAGTGTGTCGTCGATGATCTCGTACCGATCGGCGCAGACGTCGTCATCGGGGGCGGGCAGCTCACCCCGAGCAACGCGGCGACCCAGTGCTGTTCCCTCCTCCACGATGAGCGCGTATGCCGAGACATGGTCGACATCGGCTACCAGCACCTCCTCCAGCGACGCGCGCAGGTCGAGGTCGGTCTCACCCGGAGTGCCGTAGATCAGATCGATGTTGATGTGCTCGAATCCGGCCCCGCGGGCCCACTCGGCGGCACGACGGGCGGAGCCAGGGGTGTGGGTTCGATCCAGGACGGACAGCACATGGGGCGCAGCGCTCTGCATTCCGAAGGAGATGCGGGTGAACCCGCCTTCGCGCAACTGCTCGAGCATGGTGGGATCGACCGAGTCCGGATTGGCCTCCGTGGTGATCTCCGCATCCGGGGCGACGCTGAATCTCTCGCGGATCGTCTCGAGGATCCCGACGAGTGCCTCCGAACCCAGAAGGGTCGGTGTTCCACCACCGACGAAGACCGTGGACACCTCACGCCGACCGAGTGACTGCGCGGCCTGCACGACCTCCGCGGAAAGGTGGTGATGAAATCCCGCTCGATCCACCCCGGGCCCGAGTTCCTGCGCCGTGTAGGTGTTGAAATCGCAGTACCCGCACCTGCTCGCGCAGAAGGGGACGTGCACGTAGAGCCCCAGTGGCGTCATGCGCCTACTTCTTCACCTCGGTGGTGGACAGGGCTGCGATGAAGGCCTCCTGGGGGACTTCGACCTTGCCCACCATCTTCATGCGCTTCTTGCCCTCCTTCTGCTTCTCGAGGAGCTTGCGCTTGCGGGTGATGTCACCGCCGTAGCACTTGGCGAGGACGTCCTTACGCATGGCACGGATGGTTTCGCGCGTGATGACGCGGGATCCGATGGCCGCCTGGATAGGTACCTCGAACTGCTGGCGGGGGATGAGCTCCTTGAGTTTCGCGGTCATCATCTGGCCGTAGGCCATGGCTTTCTCGCGGTGCACGATCGCGCTGAAGGCATCCACCGGGTCCCCGTGCAACAGGATGTCGACCTTCACGAGGTCCGCGTCCTGCTCACCGGTCAACTCGTAGTCCAGGGAGGCATAGCCGCGGGTCCGGGACTTGAGTTGATCGAAGAAGTCGAAGACGATTTCGGCTAGGGGAAGCGTGTAGCGCAACTCGACGCGGTCCTCGGAGAGGTAGTCCATTCCCAGGAGGGTTCCGCGGCGCTGCTGACAAAGTTCCATCACGGTGCCGACGAACTCACTGGGCAGGATGATCGTCGCCTTCACGATGGGCTCGAAGATCTTGGCGACCTTCTGATTGGGGAATTCACTGGGATTCGTCACAACGAGTTCCTGCCCGTCGTCCCGCATGACCCGGTAGATGACGTTGGGTGCCGTGGAGATCAGGTCCAGGTTGTGCTCGCGCTCGAGCCGTTCGCGAACGATCTCCATGTGCAGGAGACCCAGGAAGCCGCAGCGGAATCCGAAGCCCAGTGCAAGTGACGTCTCCGGTTCGTAGACCAGGGCCGCGTCGTTGAGCTTGAGTTTGTCGAGTGCGTCGCGAAGTTCCGGGTAATCCGACCCGTCGATCGGATAGAGCCCGGAGAACACCATCGGCTTCGGGTCCTGATAGCCGCCCAGGGCTTCGGTGGCACCGCGCTGCGCGGCGGTGACCGTGTCGCCGACCCGGGACTGTCGCACGTCCTTCACACCGGTGATCAAATAGCCGACCTCGCCGACACCCAGCCCTTCCGCGGGCTTCGGCTCGGGGGAGATCACACCGACCTCAAGTAGCTCGTGGACCGCGCCCGTGGACATCATCGTGATCCGCTCACGACTTGCGATCCGACCGTCGACCACACGGACGTACGTCACGACACCTCTATATGTGTCGTAGACGGAATCGAAGATCAGCGCACGCGCGGGACCATCAGCGTTGCCGACCGGTGGTGGAATGAGCTCGACGATCTCTTCGAGCAGGGCGTGCACTCCCTCACCCGTCTTCGCCGACACTCGGAGCACATCGGTGGGTGCACATCCGATGATGTGGGCGAGTTCCGCCGCGTACTTCTCCGGCTGGGCCGCCGGCAGGTCGATCTTGTTGAGCACCGGGATGATCGTGAGGTCGTTCTCCAGGGCCAGGTAGAGGTTGGCCAGAGTCTGTGCCTCGATGCCCTGCGCGGCATCCACCAGGAGGACCGCCCCTTCGCACGCCGCGAGGGAACGCGACACCTCGTAGGTGAAGTCGACGTGACCCGGCGTGTCGATGAGGTTCAGCACGTAGGAGACACCGTCGTCGGCCCGGTAGGGCAGGCGGACGGCCTGGGACTTGATCGTGATGCCGCGCTCACGCTCGATGTCCATCCGGTCCAGGTACTGGGCGCGCATGCTGCGGTCGTCGACCACGCCGGTGGCCTGCAGCATCCGATCGGCCAGGGTGGACTTGCCGTGATCGATATGGGCGATGATGCAGAAGTTCCGGATCACCGAGGGATCGGTGGCACCAGGTTGTGGGGCAGCCACGGGACCTTCCACGCTCGGGGATGGCCCGATTTGGGCCGTCACCAGCCTACGGGTAACCTTGGCGATCGCACTTCCCCGGGGACAGACAAGAGGACGGTCAGAGGACATGGCGAACATCAAGTCGCAGAAGAAGCGCATCGGCACCAACGAGAAGGCACGCCTGCGCAACAAGTCCGTCAAGTCGTCCCTGAAGACGTCCGTGCGCAAGTTCCACGAGGCTGCGGCCGCCGGATCACCCGATGCCGCGAAGCTCGCCACTGCGGCTGGCCGTGAGTTGGACAAGGCCGTGAGCAAGGGTGTCATCCACAAGAATCAGGCGGCGAACCGCAAGTCCGCCATCGCCAAGCGCGCGGCGTCCCTCTAGTTCGCGCGGGCACTCACCCGCGTCACGAGCATCTCCAGTTCGAACATCTTCCGCTCGTCGTCGAGGCTGGCTCCACCGAGTCCACCCTTGATCCACGCATCCGCATCCGCGAGGGAAACGATCGCCGCGGCGAGCCTGCGCTGGTCCCCGCTCCACCGCGACCATTGACGACGCACATCCTTGACCTGCCACGGCGGTATGCCGAGCTGCTGCGCGACATCGGCCTCCGACAGCCCCTGCTGCAATCCACTGAAGGCGACGATCGTGCGCAAGCCCCTCGACAGCGCGGCAACCGTCATGACACCAGTGCTCCCGATCCCCACGTTGTTGAGGGAGTGCCGCAGTGACGTCAACGCCTTCACCGCATCCCGATCCCACACATGACCGGAGATCTGCCAGCCCGCGACATCGGCGACTCCGGCGAAGTACTCCTGCACGTTCTCGATCGTGATGGGATCCTCGACGACGTCGTCGAGGAGTTGATCGAGGCCCGCGAGCAACATGGGGAGGTTGTGACCGACTGCGAGGTAGTAGGCAGCAAGAGCATCGGAGGTCATGCGGCGCTTGCGCGCGGTAACCTCCGCTGACAGCAGTTCCAGCGTGGCCTTGCCCTTCTTGATGGCCTTGCATTCGATGACATCGGCTCCCGCCTTCTTGAGTGCATCGACGAGGCGTTTACCCCCGACACCACCGGCATGGATGCAGACCCACCGCACATGGTCGGGGGGATCGACGATCTGGGCGAGGAATTCCTCCGCGCCCGCATCGTCGGGTGATTCGAGCCCGGTGACGATGACCACCACGTCGGAGCCGAACAGGGTGGGTTCGCACGCTGCACGTAGGTCCGCGGCAGCTCCTTCGGTGTTGAGCTCCACGATGGAGCGATCGTCGGTATCGAGTGCGGCGAGCACACGGGATCGTGCTTGGTCGCGCAACACCTGCTCGGGGCCGATGATCAGCGTGATGGGCGCACTCATGAGGGACCCAGCATGACAGAGCGTGCCGTCTGGATCCGGAGCCCGCTGTCGGCGCGGGCGAGAGAGACAGCACCCTGGAGATCGGTCCGAAGGATCATCGCCCCCGCCTCACGCCAGGCCTCCAGGGTCTCCTCGGCAGGGTGCCCGTATTCGTTGTCGATTCCGACGCTCACGAGTGCAACCTCGGCACGGGCCCACCGAGGGAGATCCGGGTCCTGGAATCGGGACCCGTGATGCGGGACCTTGGCGACGACGACGTCGATGGCGGGAATCCGCGCCATGATCGCTTCTTGCGCCTCGGGCTCGATATCGCCGGTCAGCAGAACCGAGATCCCACTGACATCTCCGAGAAGCACCACGCTGGCGTTGTTGGCGATCGAACCGGCGGAGATCGGGTGGGCGGGCCAGATCACGTCGAGGCGGGAACCACCGAAGGTGATGCGGTCCCCGGCACGAATCGGCTGGATGGCCAGGCCGTGGGACTCCGCATCGACGGCGGCGAGGGCTGCGCGATCGGAGGGGTCCTGCACCGGTGTTGCCCACAGGGCGCCCACCTCACGGGTATCGAGAATGCGCGCAAGACCACCCACGTGGTCGGCGTGGAAATGGGTGAGAACCACCGCATCGATGCGCTCCACACCCAACTCATCGAGGCAGACGTCCATCTCAGCCCCGCGGGCACCGACGTCGACGAGGACGACCGGGCCCTGCTGATCGCGCAGAACTAACCCGTCACCCTGACCGACATCGCACATCACCATCGACCAGTTCGGCAGGTAGGCAGACCGCGCCGGAATCCACCACAGGATCCCAGCGATGATCACGGGCGGTAGGACGTAGTACCACCGGGCGTGACCCACGACGAGGAGCCCGATCCCCGCGATCAGCACCACCGCGACGAGACCGTTCACGGTGGTGATCTCCGGGGATCGCGTGGTGGCGGCCCATTGCGCGACTCCGGCGATCCATGATCCCGGGATCGAGGTGACGTGTGCCGACAGCGTGGCAAGGGGAGGGAGGATCGGTCCGATCACCGCTGCGACCAGCCCACCGATGGTGACCAGGGGGACCACCGGCATCGCGAGCAGGTTCGCCGGTATCGCCACCAACCGCACATCGGCATCCATGAGAAGGAGAACCGGGGCGGTGGCGATTTGGGCCACGACAGTGACGGCGATCGCCCCGGCCAACGCCATTGCAGCACGTTCACTACGCAGGAAGTTCTGCAGTCGCGGTTTGAGTCTCGAATAGATGGGTGGCACCGCGAGGATCAATGCGGCGGTTGCGGCAACAGAAAGCGTGAACCCCCAGGTGAGTGCGAGGAAGGGGGCGAGGATCACGATCACGACGAGTCCCGCACCCAGCACCGCAGGACCCGCGCGTCGACCACCGATCAGGAGCGCGATCACCGTGATCGAGCCCATGACTCCAGCCCGCACGACACTCGGCTCGGGGCGCACAAGCATCAGGTAGCCGGCAAGCACTCCCAGGGAGACCGCGACGCGGAACCGCAATCCACGGCGTGCCAGTCCGGCGATCAGGAAGACGGCGCCGACGACGATGGCGACGTTGCCACCCGAGACGGCCATGAGATGTGCCAGGCCGGCCTCACGCATGTCGATGCGCGTCTGCTCGGGAAGTCGTGACTCATCACCGATCGCCAGACCGGCGATGATCCCTCCCGCCGCTGGTTGAACTCCCGCGACCGCGGTCAGTAGTGCATCGCGCATCCGATTCGTGACGCGATCGACCCACCCGGGTTCCTGGATGAGTGTGGGGGCGGTATCGATCCGGAGGATCCCGATCGCACGCGTGCTTCCCGGAGTCGGATAAGCCTCGCCACGCACGTCGATCTGGGCTCCCGGTGGCGGGAGCGCGGCCGCGATCCCGGGGTCGGAGGTTTCGAGGATGACGGGGAGGTCGACGGCTACGGAACCTGCGGACCCTTGGATCCCCCGCGCACCCAGGAGGACCCGCCATCGTGCAGCCGGGGCCCACACGGGGCCATCGGAGGTGTCGACCCGCTCGACGGTCCCGTGGACACCGGCGGTGATGATGACGTCGTCGCGGAACACGCGCTCGACGTCGGGATCGGTCCAGGCCGCCACCTGCAGGGCTGCGGAGACCACCGCGGCCCCGGTCATGAGGCAGAGCACCCCGCACCACAGGGGAAGCGAGCGCAGCAGGAGGAGGGCTACGAGTCCGACGCCGGTGAGGACCAGCCCCACGGCCACGGCGGTTCCGGTGCGGGTACCCCCACCCATGCTCACGGTTACACCGACTGCCCCCCACGCCACCAGACCGCAGAGGAGCAGTCGCGCGTCGATCACACCCGCGCCACCCCACGCAACTGCTCGAGGACGGATGCACCGATGCCACTGACCTGACCCAGATCATCGATCGAGGTGAAAGGTCCGTTCGTGGTGCGCCACTCCACGATCCGCGATGCGAGCACGGGTCCTACACCGGGGAGTTCCTCCAGTTCCGCGGCGGATGCAGAGTTGATGTTGATCCCGCCATCCCCGGAGTCCACGCTGGCACCGACCTGGATCTGTTCACCGTCGACGAGGACTCGGGCAAGGTTCACGCTGTCCAGATCGCGCGGCTTCACCGCACCACCGGCTGCCTCGATCGCATCCGCGACCCGTGAGCCCGCCGGGAGTCGGATCAATCCCGGCTCGGTGACACGCCCAGCGACGTGCACCACCACATCCGCGACCGGTGCGGCGCTCGCCGCCACGACCGGCACCTCGATCGATTCGGGTTGGCCCGGACTACGCAGCCACCACCAGGCGACGACGACCATCAACACCCCGACGATCGCGATCAGCGCGCGGATGCTGCGTCGATCCCACCGCAGGAAGAACGTGCTTCTCCAGGAGGTTTCGGGTTCATCACGTAGGAGACGTGTCGCAGGTTGCGGCTGCGCAGAGTTCAATGCTGTGCGCAGGCGGTCGGTCTGTGTGGTCATGCGAAACGGTAGGCACCGATCGATCGGCTCGACCAGACCCACCCGGGCCTTGTGGACAACGATCAGTGGATGACGACGGCCACCATTCCCGGACCGGTGTGGGCGCCGATCACACCGCCCACGGGGCATTCGACGATCTGCGCGTTCGGGAGCTTCGAGCGCAGGGACTCCGCGAGTGACTGCGCGCGCTCGGGGGCACCGATGTGCTGGACCGCGATGCACGCCTCCGGTTCCGTGACAGTTTCGAGTGCACGCTCCTCGAGTCTCTGCACGGCACGCGCATCGGTGCGCACCTTCTCGACTGCCTCCACACGCCCGTCGACGAGAGTGAGGATCGGCTTGACCTGGAGTGCTGCCCCCAGCCGGGCGGAGAGGTTCCCCACCCGACCACCACGGCGCAGGTACTCGAGGGTGTGCACGGAGAAATAGGTATGCACCCGAGCACTGGCCACCGCCTCGGCGATCTCCTCGGGGGAGCCCCCGGAATCCCGACAGCGGGCCGCGGCGACGACCTTCCAGCCCAGACCCATGCCGATCTGCTGGGAGTCGAGGACTGTCACGGGCACCGAGGCCGCCTGCGCGGCCAGGCATGCCGACTCCCAGGTGCCGGAGAGCGCAGCAGACAGGGTCACGACGACGACATGATCGAAACCGGCTGCACCAGCGGAGTCGAACACGTCGGTAAAGCGCTGCGGTGAGGGGCGTGAGGTGCTTACCGGTTCCATCGCGACCAGCGCATCGACCACATCGCGGGCCTGGGAGATATCCGTCTCATCGAAACTGCGTCCGTTGATGATGACCTGCACGGGGACCACCGTGACACCGAGTTCGGTGGCCCACCCCTCGGGGAGGTAGGACGTGCTGTCGGTGACCAACAGCGTGCGCGACATTTCGGCAGCGTACTGCGGATCAGTTCGGCACGATGTTGACAAGCTTCGGCGGCCGCACGATGACCGTCTTCACGCCACCATCGCCGAGGGCACGGACGATGGCGTCGGACGCAAGTGCCAATTCCCGCAGCGCGTTTTCGCTGATATCCGGTGAGACTTCGATCCGATCCTTGACCTTGCCGGCAACCTGGACAACGCACGTGACGCTCTCGTGCGCGAGCAGTGATGGATCGACCTCCGGCCACCCGGCCAGCGCAACCGAGGGCTGGTGACCCAGGCGCGCCCACATGTCCTCCGCCGTGTACGGCGCGGTCAGCGACAACATGATCGCGATCGCCTCGACTGCCTCGCGCACCGCGGGATCAGCGGGACCGCAGCCCGTATCGATCGCCTTGCGCGTGGCATTCACCAACTCCATGATGCGCGCGACTGCAACGTTGAATCGGAAGGTCTCCACCGCGAGCGCAGCATCGTGCAATGCCCGATGGGTTGACTGACGCAGGGTGCGATCACCGGTCGTGGGGTCGGTACCCACGGGGGATGTGACGTCGCCACTCAACCGCCACGCGCGTGCGAGGAACTTGTGCGATCCCGCCGGGGACACATCGGCCCAATCCACGTCGTCCTCCGGCGGGCCGGCGAAGACCATGGTCAGGCGCACAGCGTCGACTCCGTGTTCGGCCAACTCGTCGGAGAGACGCACCAGGTTGCCCCGCGACTTGCTCATCGCAGATCCGTTCATCACCACCATGCCCTGATTCAGCAGGCGCGTGAAGGGTTCGGTGAAGTCGACGAGCCCCATGTCGTAGAGAACCTTGGTGAAGAAGCGGCTATAGAGCAGGTGCAGGATCGCGTGGGTCACTCCGCCCACGTACTGATCGACCGGGAGCCAGGTGCGCACCTTCTCCGGATCGAAGGCCGCCGTCGCATCGTGAGGGTCTACGTAGCGCAGGTAGTACCAACTCGAATCCACGAACGTGTCCATGGTGTCGGGGTCACGGGTCGCCGGTCCACCGCAGCGCGGACACGCCACACTCGCCCATTCCACCGCGGCACCCAGGGGGGAGGCCCCCTTGGGCTTGAGGTCGAGGCCCTCGGCCGCGGGGAGTTCGACGGGCAGGTGATCGAGCGGGACCGGGACCTCACCGCAGGTGGGGCAGTGGATGATCGGGATCGGTGTCCCCCAATAGCGCTGACGCGAGATGAGCCAGTCGCGCAGCCGGTAGTTCACCGAGGGCCACCCCGTGCCACGTTCCTGCAGCACCTCGAGGATCCGGGTGATCGCGGCGGCCTTGTCGAGACCATTGAGTGGACCGGAGTTCACGTGCGGCCCGTCATCGGCGGTAGCGACGCCCGTCATGACCGGGTCCTCACCTGCATCAACGACGATGCGCACCGGAAGATCGAAGGTGCGTGCGAAGTCGAGATCGCGCTGATCGTGCGCGGGTACCGCCATGATCGCGCCCGTGCCGTAGTCGGCCAACACGTAGTCGGAGGCCCACACGGGGATCCGCTCTCCGTTGACCGGATTGATGGCGTAGCGCTGTAGGAACACGCCGGTCTTTTCCCGCGTGTTGTCCAGGCGATCCATCTCCGACGTCTGCTTCACCGCTTCGAGGTATGTGAGGAACTCCGCCTCAGCGGGGGTTCCCGCCGCGAGTTCCATGGCGAGTTCGGAGTCGGCGGCGACGACGAAGAATGTGGCCCCATACAACGTGTCGGGGCGAGTCGTGTAGACGGTGACCGGGTCCTCACGCCCTTCGATGACGAACTGGACCTCGGCGCCGGTGGACCGTCCGATCCAGTTCCGCTGCATCAGCAGGACCTTCTCCGGCCATGTGCCCTCGAGCTGCTCCATATCGTCGAGGAGGCGATCCGCGTAGTCGGTGATACGCAGGTACCACTGGGTGAGCTTCTTCTTCGTGACCTCGGTGTCACAACGTTCGCAGAGACCTGCAACCACCTGCTCATTCGCGAGCACGGTCTGGCATTCGGGGCACCAGTTGACGTTGCTGTCCTTGCGGTACGCGAGCCCGCGCTCGTACATCTGCAGGAAGAACCACTGGTTCCATTTGTAGTACTCGGGATCGCACGTGTTGAGCACGCGATCCCAGTCGAAGGAGCATGCGTAGCGGCGCATCGACGCCTTCTGCTGGGCGATGTTGTCGTAGGTCCACAGTGCAGGACTCTCACCGCGCTTGATCGCGGCGTTCTCCGCTGGGAGTCCGAAGGCGTCCCAGCCGATCGGATGCATGACATTGAAGCCCCTCTGCACCCAGTAGCGGGCGATCACGTCGCCCAGGGCGTAGGCCTCCGCATGGCCCATGTGCAGGTCCCCGGAGGGATAGGGGAACATGTCGAGGACGTACTTCTTCGGGCGTAGGTCATCGGGCCGACCCGAGCGGAAGGGCGCCAACTCGTCCCATACGGGCAACCACCGCTCCTGGATGGCGGTGATGTCGTAGCGGGAGTCGTCAGTCATCTCAATTCCTGGTTTCGGGAGTGGAGGGTACCGAGGTCCATCAGGATGGGCCTGCAGGGTTCGTCGGTGAAGGGAGGGGTGCTATGACGACGGTGGCGGCCGTCGACCTCGGCGCGACGAGTGGTCGCGTCGTGCTTGCCACCTACCGCGATGGCGCAGTCTCCCTCGAGGAGGTCGCCCGATTCCCCAACCATCCGGAGCAGCGGGATGGCCGCTGGGTGTGGGACACCGAGCGGCTCCTCGCCGCGACGGTCTCCGGGCTCGCGACCGCGGTCGAGCGCGGCTCGGCATCGTTCGGTGTGGACACCTGGGGGGTCGACTTCGGGGTGATCCGCGATGGAGAACGCCTCGGCCCGGTCCGGGCGTACCGCGATCCGCTCAACGAGCAGGGCCTGGGCATCGTCGAGGCGGTGATCCCCTGGCACCGGCTCTACTCGCTGTGCGGTATCCAGCGGATGCCGATCAACACCATCTACCAGGTGGCCGTCGACGATCCCCCACGGCTCACGGCAGGCAGCACCTTCCTCCCCGTGCCGGACCTCGTCGCCTTCCTCATCACCGGGGTAGCGGGAACCGACGTCACCCATGCATCGACCTCGTCGATGGTGTCCGCCGGAGATCGGACCTGGTCGACCGAGGTACTCGACGCTCTCGGCCTTCCCCACTCTGCCTTCCTGCAGCCCGACGAACCGGGCACGCTCCGGGGACCGGCGCTGGTCCCGGGACTTCGTGGTCTCCCGCACATCAGTGTCGGTGCCCATGACACGGCCAGCGCCTACGCCGGTACACCCATCGCTGACCGGGACCGAGCCCTCGTGTTGTCCCTGGGAACCTGGGCGCTCATCGGAGCCGAGTGCGTGGGGGTCCTCCCCACCGAGGCCGCACGGGAATTGAATGTGACGCACGAACTTGGTGTGGACGGAACCGTGCGCGTACTACGGAATGTGACCGGGATGTGGCTGCTCGAGGAGTGTCGCCGCTCCTGGGGTGACGATGATGGTGAAGCACCCGCGGTCCTCGACCTGATCGACGCCGCGACCCAGGCTCCGGCCTTCGCGGGAATCATCGATGTCGACCTTCCCGAACTCGGCGCGCCCGGTCAGTCCCCGGCGACCCTGGCTCCACGGATTCACGGCTCGTGGGACGGTACTCGTGGCGGCCTGACCCGGATCCTGCTGGAGTCGCTCGTTGCGCGCGTGGCCGATCGCGCGCGGCAGATCACACACCTGCTCGGTGGTGAGCGCGATGTCCTTCACGTTGTGGGCGGTGCAAGCCGCCTACCCGTGGTGATGCAGTGGCTGGCCGACGCAACGGACATGCGCGTTGTCGCAGGACCGACGGAAGCGACGGCGCTCGGCAACGCCATCGTGCAGTGGCGTGCACTCGGTGCCGTGTCCTCGCTTGCCGAGGCGCGCCGAGCCATCGCCGCGCTACCCGAGATCCGGGAATACACCCCGAGCGGCACCATCGGGTCGTGGCGTCGTTACGCCGAGCGCCTCCACGAGTCCGCGTGGGATTAGGCTCGCCCGATGGAGAAGTTGCGATGAGGTTGGCGGGAAAAACCGCAGTCATCACGGGTGGCGGTAGAGGAATCGGTTACACGCTGGCGGGCGCTCTCGCTGCCGAGGGAGCACAGATCGGCATCATCGACGTGCTCGCGGACGTCGAGACAGCAGCGCAGGCGATCGCACAGCAGCATGGGGTCCACGCCGTGGGTGTCCAGGCCGACGTCACGGACGCAGCTGCCGTCGATCGTGCCTTCGGGACCCTGGCCGGCGCACTCGGGACAGCCGATGTCCTCGTCACGAGTGCAGGTATCACGATCTGGGGCGACTCCGTCGATGTCACGCCCGAGGACTGGCAGCGTGTCCTCGACATCAATCTCAACGGCACGTTCTTCGCATGCCAATCCTTCGGGCGCAGGTTGCTCCCGGAGGGACGGCCTGGATCGGCGATCCTCATCTCTTCTATGTCCGCTCAGATCGTCAACGTGCCGCAGTACCAGGCCTCCTACCACGCATCGAAAGCCGCCGTGAGCATGCTCGCGAAGTCGCTCGCCGTGGAGTGGGCGACACGGGGTGTTCGCGTAAACGCACTCGAGCCCGGCTACACACTCTCGGCGATGACACGTCAATTCATGGACGCGAATCCGGAGTTGCATGCGCAGTGGGAGGAAATGATTCCCGCGCGCCGCATGGGTGAACCGGAGGATCTCGTCGGAGTTGTGGTGCTGCTGGCCTCCAGCGAGTCCGCGTACCTGACCGGTCAATCGATCGTCGTCGACGGCGGATACACGGCAATCTGATGTCCGCCCTCTCCTCACTCGTCACCATTAGCCGAACCGCGGGTGAGCCTGCACGCAACCTGGCGCTGGCTGCGGAGGGGAACATCTCGCTACGCGCGGATGGCGACACGATGTGGATCAAGGCGAGTGGTTGTTCCCTCGCGACCCTCGGGAACGAGGATGTCTTGCTTGTCGATCGCGCACCACTTCGGGCACTTCTCGACGATCAATCCGCAGACGACGCCGCTGTCGCGGCTGCCTATTCCGCGTGCGTCATCGAGGGGCCGGCGGGTCGGCGACCCTCCGTTGAAGCGCTGTTGCACAGCGTCCTCTACGACACCACGGATGCCTCCTGCATCCTGCACACCCATCCGATCGCAGTGAATCGGCTGCTCTGCTCGGTTGCAGCCGAAGCGCTCGTGGCCGGCGCGGTGTTTCCGGATCAGATCGTGATGCTGGGCGAACACCAACTTCTCGTTCCCTACGTGGATCCGGGTCTGCCGTTGGCACGTGAGGTTCGCAGGGGTGTGCAACGGTTCAGCGATGAGCACAGTGAGGCACCCCGCGTCGTGTACCTGCGCAACCACGGAGTGTTCGTGATGGCACCGTCGCCCGATCAGGCGCTGGCCATGACCGAGATGTGCGTGAAGGTGGCCAGCGTCGTGGAGGGTGCGCTCAGCGTCGGGGGTCCCGTCTACCTCGATGAGGCTTCGGCACGACGCATTGAGGATCGACCCGACGAGCACTACCGCCGCCGGATGCTGGCGGGGACGGAGGAGCGATGACGACACTCACGGGCAAGCGCGCGGTCATCACGGGGGCGAGTTCCGGCATTGGGAAGGCGTTCGCGCAGTCACTCGACGCTGCTGGAGTGCACTTGGTCCTGGTCGGGCGCAGCGCCGAGCGACTTGAGGCTGCGAGCGCGAACCTTCAGCACCAGCCGGTCCTGATCGCGGGCGATGTCTCGGAGGCGGCTACGGCCGAGCGGGCCGTCCAGGCGTGTCTCGACTCCTTCGGTGGCATGGACATCGTGCTGCCGAATGCGGGGCTCTACCTGCCGGACAAAGGGTGGGAGGTTCCCACTGACCGAGTCCACCACATGGTCACGACCAATGTCGCCGGGGTGATGCACACCGTGCATGCGGCCCTACCCCACCTCCTGAAGCAGGGCACCGGCGACATCGTGGTCACCAGTTCGGTGTCCGGCCACCAGGCGATCTCCTGGGAGCCGGTGTATACCGCCACGAAGCACGCGGTGCAGGCCTTCGTGCACGCCACGCGTCAGCAGATCGTGGGTTCGGGGGTGCGCCTGGGCGCGATCGCACCGGGCATCGTGCTCAATGAACTCTGGGGTGTCTCCGAGTCGGATTCCCGGATCGACGAGCAGGTTGCGGCCCACGCGGGTATCCGCTCGGAAGACGTCGCGTCCGGCCTTCTCTTCATGCTCACGCAGCCGCGGCACGTGACGATTCGCGATCTCGTGATGCTGCCCACCGCACAACCGATCTAGCAGCACACAAAGCAACTGGGGTGCAGCGGACCCGAGAATCCGCTGCACCCCAGTGCATGTGTCACATCCTTAGCACTTGGCGCGGTACTGAGCCGCCTTGCCTGCCTTGGTGTCGACATTGTTCTTCGTGAGAATGGTGAAGCCGGTCGTGATCTTCTTCTTGGTCGGCTGACCATTCAGCTTGGCAACGGCCTGCTGCACACCCTGCACACCGATGTCGTACGGCTGCTGAGCGATGAGCGCCTGGACGGTGCCATCCTTGAGAGCCTTCACCTGGTCGGGACCGGCGTCGAAGCCGATGACCACGATCTGGCCTTCCTTACCGGCCTGCTTGATAGCGGTGGCCACACCCTGTGCAGAGAACAGGTTGCTAGCGAAGACCGCCTTGATGTCGGGGTTCTTCGCGAGAGCCGCCGTCATCTTCTGGGCAGCAATGGCGGGCTCGTTCTCCGAGTACTCCTGGGAAACGAACGTGAACTTGCCACCGCTCGCCTTCACGGCATCCGAGAAGCCCTTGTCACGTGCGTCGGTGGTGCTGATGCCCGGGCGCACGCCCATCGCCATCACCTTGCCGCCGCCCGGAACGAGCTGCTCAACTGCCTTGAATGCCTGCTCGCCACCGGCGAGGTTGTTGGAGGAGATCTCCGACACCGCGAACTTCGGGTTGTTCACAGTGGTGTCCACGAGGACGATCTCGATGCCGGCCTTCTTGGCGGCCTCGAGCGGACGCTGCATCGCCTTGACGTCGTTCGGGGCGATCAGGATCGCGTCAGGCTTCTTGGCCACGACGGCCTCGAGGATCGGACGCTGGAGGGTGGCATCGAACTTCGCCGGGCCCTCGGTGGTGACCTTTGCGCCGAGCTTCTTGGCCTCGGCACGAACGCCACAGTCCATGGTGATGTAGAAGCCGTCGCCCTTCACACCCTGGATGAACACGATGTTCTCTCCGGCCGCATTCGCGACAGGAGCAACACCAAGCGACAGACCGGCGACAACTCCAACACCGAGAGCTGCAACAGCGGTCCGCTTGATCAGATTCTTGCTACCCACCTTTAACCTTCTTTCTCTTTGCCCCGAAGGGTCAGCCCTCCAACTTGGAGGGGTTTGGACTTCTTTCCTGATCCCTTGAATGCACGTGCACGGCGTAGGCCGTCCAGGTACACAGCACCGATCAGGAACATTCCCACCACGACGCCCTGCCAGTAGGCCTGGACCCCGATGATGATGAACCCGGCCTGCAGCACCACGGGGATGAGCAGTCCGATTACCGTGCCAAAGATTGTACCGATGCCTCCGAAGAGGCTGGTACCGCCAATGACAACGCCTGCGATGACGGTCAAGGCCGTCATGGAGTTACCACCGATGGTGGTCTGCTGGAAGTACGCGACGCTGAGGATGCCAGCGATTCCCGCAGTGGTACCCGAGATGACGTACACCCAGATGAGTTGGCGATCGACGTTGATGCCGACGCGCCGGCAGGCCTCCGGATTGGAGCCCACCGCATAGGTGTAGAGGCCGAAGCGGGTCTTATGCAAGAGGATCCCACCGAGCACGCAGATCGCTGCGGCGATGACTGTCAGCGTGGGAACGTCGGCGAAGACATTGCCGAAGCCGACGGTGTCAACGAGCACGGTGGGGATCTCGTAGAGATCGATGCCGCCGGTGATCACCTGCGCGAGACCGAGGGCCGCTCCCAGCGTGCCGAGGGTGACGATGAATGCCGGCACCTTCGCCTTGGCGACGAGGAGTCCGTTGATAAGACCCCACACCGCGCCCGCGACGATCGAAGCGATGGTGCCTGCGATAGCCGCACCCCAACCCTCCGCGCCCATGG
Source organism: Candidatus Nanopelagicales bacterium (assembly GCA_044375955.1). GTDB lineage: Bacteria > Actinomycetota > Actinomycetes > S36-B12 > S36-B12 > VGCC01. The sequence goes on from JBILLS010000001.1 coordinate 111,877, forward strand.
CACCCATGACTTGCGCACCGATCACACTGCTAAAGACCAGCACCGATCCGATGGACAAATCGATGCCTGCCGTGATGATGACGAGGGTTGCGCCAACACCGAGAACCGCGAAGATCGAGGTGTTGAGGATGATGGATCGCAAATTGAACGCGGTCGGGAACGCATCCGGTGCCATGATCGAGAAGATCACGCACAGAACGATGAGCACGATGACGATCTGCGCGGCCTGGACACGAGTGAGGCGTCTCCATAGAGACATCCGCGGTGTGTTCAGCAGTTCGTGCGCGAGGGCTGTCTGCGCGCTCATGCGACCTCCTCATCCAATGCGCCGGTCATAGTCCCCACGAGTTCCTCGAGCGAAGTCTCGGATGTCTTGTAGACGGCGACGCGGCGACCGCGACGCATCACTTGAACACGATCGGAGACCTGCAACACCTCGGGCATCGAGTGACTGATGAACACAACGCCGATGCCCCTGTCCCGTACCCGCTTGACCATGTCCAACACGTTCTTGGTCTGCACGACACCAAGGGCAGCCGTGGGCTCGTCGAGGAAGATGATCTCGTTCGCCCAGGACGCCGAACGTGCCACGGCGATGCTCTGCTTCTGTCCGCCGGACATGGATCCGACGGGCTCCGTCAGTGTCCGGACGGTGGCACCGAGATCGGTGAAGGCGCTGACCGAGCCCTCCTTCATCTGCTTGCGGTCCATGAATCCCAGGAGTCCAAGCAGACCCTTGCGCTTGACCTCTCGGCCCAGGTAGAGGTTGTTCACCGCATCGAGGTGCGGGCAGAGGGCGAGATCCTGGAACACGGTCTCGATGCCGAGGTTCCGCGCATCGGCCGGGTTCGAAAGCTTTACTTCCTTACCCTTGAAAAGGATCGTCCCACCCTCCGGCTGCTCCGTGCCGGAGAGGATCTTGACCATCGTGCTCTTGCCCGCGCCATTGTCACCGATCATCGCGGTGACCTCACCGGCCTCCACGGTGAAGTCGGCCTCGTCGAGCGCGACCACCTGCCCGTATGTGCGCACGATCCCGCGCGCCTCAAGAATCGCCATGGATCTCTCCCTCCTACTGCCCGACCGTGAACCAGGGGCGGGCCCGTCCCGCAATCGCATCCCGACATGCCTGAAGTCGAGGACGCGCCACATCCTGCAGGAACCGATCCTGGTCCGCACCATCGAGTCCGATGGCCTCCTTCCAGACCGACCGTCCCGCGATGAATCCGGACGCTCCTCCCTCATCACAGGAGATCTTGAGCACGTCCGTAAAGGTGGCGAAGTCCACACCGGCGCTGAGAACCGCCCACGGGACGGTGACTGTGTCGGCGAGACGCCGACACGCCTCCGCGCTGCCGGGGTACTCCAATTTGAGGAGATCGGGTTGGAGCTCGGTCAGCAGGGCCGCCGACTCGATGATGGCCGTAGCGCGCTGCTCGGGGGTCATCGACTCCGCGGGCGGCACCGGGTAGATGAGGTTCTCGATCACCGAGGGGATCCCCACGGCTCGGCAGTCCGCCACAACATCACGCACCACCTGCAACGTCTCCTCGGTGAGGTCGGGTTCACCAGGCTTCGTGATGCGCGCCGGGTTCATCATGATCAGGAACTTCACGGCCTGACCGCCCATGTTCTTCACCCACGCCGCGTCCTGGTCCGCCTGACGTGAGGGACGGGGCTCGCCGTTGAACGAGCCGCGCTCGGCCGGCTCTGCCGCGACGAGCAAACCGCAGTTCGACGCAAGAGCACCAGCTTCGGTGACCGCAGGAACACCGAAGGTCGGATCGAGGAGGATGCCGGTGGCGTCGGGGGTAAGGGCTCCCGCCACCGCGACCTTCGCCTCACGCATCTGCGCATCGCTCGCATCCACGCCCACCGCCTTGAACATGCGGCGCAGGGTGTTGCGCTGGTCCATCGCAATGATCGCGAAGGTGCCGTCGGAATCAGCGATGGCAGATAGCGAGATCGCCGACGCGGTACCGGTACTCATCAGATGAACTCCTTCATAGGTGTGGTGCGTGCATGGGCAAAATCGGGGTAGGTGAGTCCGACACCCGCAGCCTCGGCCGCGAATAGGCAGGCACCACGGGCACCGGGCTGGAGGTGCTCACTCACGCGAAGCCCGGGGAAGATGTGTGCCTTCCCGCGCGCGACACCCGGCACATGCGCCCATCCACCTGCGGCCACCGCGGTGGTGTACTCGCCCGCCACCGCGGTGATCGGGCGCACCAACGCGCGAGTCTCGGCAAGGACGTAGTCCATCGCAGCACACCAGACGTCTTCCGGACGGGTGTCATCGCGCAGCTGCACCGTGACCTCATTGGTCCAGTTACCCGGCTCGGACACGATGACGGTTCCGTTGGCCTTCCACGCAGGGGTCCACGCTTCGGAGATGCGGGCACGCTCCTCGTGCGTGTGCGCGCCGAGCATCGACAGCACGCGGCCCAGCACCAGTCCCGAGCGCGTTGCGCCCAGGATTGCCGTGCTGTCCGGAAGTACGTGACGGCCGGCGCTCAAGCCGGAGGCCACGAGTGAGGCGCGCTCGTTATTGGTGAGGGTCCGCGGAAGGGTTCGCAGGATGACGTCCGCTGTTCCGCAGGAGTCGTAGAGGTCGTCGCCACCGACGGCACCGGCACCCACGGACCCGACCAGGTGATCGTGACCGGCGACGGTGACCTGCGCATTGCGCAGGATGGCAGGGGCATCTTCGTGCGCGCGACCGAAGGGGACGCCCGCCGAACGCATCTCCGGTACGAAAGTGGCGTCCGCGCCGATCATCGACAGGGTTCGTGACCACGGTGCGATGGAATCCTGATCGAGGAGGCCGGTGCGTGATGCCAGGGAGGGTTCGGTGAAGATCGCACCGGTGAGGGCGTAGGCCACGTACTCGAGTGCGTTCACCCACCGCATACCCGGGGTGATGGTGAATCCATGGGTCGTGAGCCACAGCAATTTCGAAAATGAGCATTCAGCCTTGGCGGCCAACCCGGTGACAGACTGGAACTCGTCGCGGAACTCCTGAGGCAGTGCCGCGAACTCTTGGGCACCGCGCTGGTCGTACCACGCCATCGCCGGGGTGACCGCTTTCCCGGCGGTGTCGACGATCACGCCGGTCTCGGCCATCCCGGTGATGCCGATCCCGAGTACCTCGACCGGGCTGGTGCACCTCTCGGCCGCCTGCGCCATCACCCGGACCGCGGCGTCGACGAATGCGCCGATCTCTGCGTGCACATTCCCGTTCTCTTCGACGATCCACGGGGTGGACTCGCCCGCCTGACCGCAGACGTTTCCCGCGAGGTCCATTGCGACCGCCTTAAAGGAGGTCGTCCCGAGGTCGATACCGACGAGGACGGGAGTGCGCGCTGTACTCATGCGCTCGCCTCCAGGTGTGCTGGGGTCATCTCGCCCGATCCCCGCTCGATCAAACGGAGAGGCACGATCGTGTCACTTCCGTCGTCGGGGAGTCCTGCCATGCGCTCGGTGAGGCGATCCATCGCCGCGCTCGCCAGCATGGCGGGGTCATGATCGATAGACGTCACGGGAGGGGTGAGCACGTCCGCCGTGGCGAAGTCACCGAAGGAGATGAGCGCGATATCGGTGCGGCCGGAGGCGTGTAGTTGGCGCACCACACCCAGGGATGTCTCGGACCGGGAACTGAAGATCGCCGTCGGTGCGTGGGGGCCATTGATGAGGGTGGCGGTTGCCTCGAAGGCGTCGTGGGCGTCATGGCACCCACTGGCCTCCAATCGATCCTCGATCGGGAGGCCCCGCTCACGGAGTGCGTCGTGATATCCCCGGTACCGCAGATTCGAAGTCCGGATCGTGAGGTCGTCGGTCACGATGGCGATGCGGCGATGGCCATGTTCTGCGAGGTGCAGGACTGCCGTCCTCGCCGCGCCCTGGTCGTCGACCCGCACCGCTCCCGAGTCCAGGCCACGCGGATGGCGGTCGATGAATACGACCGGAGTGGGAATGCGCTTGAGGAAGGAGTAGTCGGCGAACTCCGGGGTCACGATCAACCCGGCCACGCGTCGACCGATGAGACCCTCCACGATCTCGCGCTCCGTCTCAGCGGAGTGCGAGTTCGATGCGACAAGGAGCTTCACTCCCAAGTCCAGTGAACGCTTCTCGATCTCCTCGATCGCCTTAGCGAAGAACGGGTCACCGAGCGTGGGGACGACGATTCCGATGGTGTCGTCGACTCCGCGCCGAAGCGAACGTGCGGTGACGTCCACCTGGTATCCGAGGGATTCGACAGCGTGCTCGACACGTCGGCGTGTGTCGGGCGACACGCGTTCATCACCATTCACGACACGTGAAGCGGTCTTCGTGCTGGTTCCGGCAACGAGCGCAACATCGCGCAGCCGCACGACTTTCCTATTCACGATGCCACCCCTGTCGCGATGTCGGCGTCGGGGACGCGCGACAGAAGTTCGGAGTAGCGCGCGCGGACAACACCGCCGGCAAGCACCTGCTCGCATGATGCAGCCGCACTTGCGACACCCGAGCGCACGGCCTCGACGATGGCGGAGAGATCTTCCTTCATCCCACTGTCCTGCCATGTGTACGCGAAACCCGCGACGAATGAGTCGCCCGCTCCCACCGTGCTCACGACCTCGACGCTCACGGCGGAGACCCATGCGTGGGCATCCGCTGTCGCGATCGCCACACCCGCACTACCCGCGGTGACCAACGCGATCCGAGCACCACGCTCGACGAGTTGACGTGCAGCCCGATCAGCGCGGCCACGGGCTTCGGTGTCGTCGAGTGAGTGGGAGTCCATGACGCGCGCATCCGTGAGACCCAGGCACGCCTCGGCCTCATCGAGGTTGGGGGTGATGACATCGGGTTTCGTGGCTAGAACGTTCTCCAGCCACTGCGGTGCGGTGTCGACGAGGACCCGGGCACCGCGCGCGTGGAGGCCGGCAACGAGTTCGACCAGAGCGGATGCGGCGAGGCCCGAGGGCAGGCTGCCCATGATCATCACCAGATCCCCGTCGTGCGCGGTGGTCACCACTCGCGAGACGACGTCGCGCCACTGCGCCGGATCCTCGAACGTGCCCGCTTCATTGATCACGGTCACCCGGTCGACGTCGCTTTCGAGCAGGATCGTCGCGGTCCGCACGCCACCGGCCACCGGGATGATCTCCGCGGCGAGTTTCTCGGCGGCCAACAGGCCTTCGTAGGCGGCTCGGTCGCGCGTTCCGACCGGGAGGATCAGCAGTGCCTCCGCGCCGAGCGACCGGAGAGCCCGAACCACGTTGATGCCCTTGCCCCCGCACGTCAGTTCCGCACTCTGGGCACGGATGACCGCCCCGGGTGACACCCGGGGGACGCGCACCGTCCGGTCGAAGACCGGGTTCGGGTTGAAGACGAGCAGGGCTATGGCTTTTCCCTTCTAGGTAATCGTTGTCACGAGCACAACGACACCTGGGTAATCGTTGTCACGGGACGTAGCGACGCTAGTGCGCTCGGTGACGTCTGTCTAGACCTCGGGTGAATTCGAGGTGGCCTCGAGAACCGCCTGGGCGAGCGTCTCCGTGGGGAGTGCCGCATCCAGGGCCAGGTGGGGGACCCCCGGCCGGGGCCCGGGTCCGCCCCGCGCCCCCTGGTCGCGGACGGCTCCCCTGGTCTGGATCCGGCGGGCACGCTCGTCCTCGTCGAGATCCAGCCAGACCAGGAGCCACCGAGGGCAGGGGTCGGCCCACCAAGCCCAGGAGTCGGCCCGGGCCGCGTACCGGGTGAACGGGGCGGACACGACGATCGGGGTCCCCCCGTTCTGAGCCAGGGTCTGCCGCAGCGCGTCATGCAGGGCCCGGTACCGCGAATCCTTGACCGCCTCGAGGAGCTCCGCCTCACTCATCGCGGGATTCTTCGCCCTGGCTTCGTCGACCACAGCGGCACTGACGAGGTCGAAGTCGAGATGCACGCCCTTGAGTCGAGTGGCGAGAACATCGCCCAGGGTCGACTTGCCTGTTCCTGCAGAACCGGCGACGAAGACCACTGTGCCCATGCGACAGTCTCCCTAGGACGAGTGGCCGTCATGCTAGAACGGAGGTCCTGAAGGGAGCGCGATGCAGGTCATCCATGGTGAGGAATCAATCCCGGTCCGAAGTTCGACGACCACTGCCTGGGTCACTCTCCGCGGCGCGCATGTCGCGCCGGTCGAGTTCTCACTCGGTTCTCACACGGTGCAGCCCTACTCACTATCGCCGTGGTTGCCTTCAGAGCAGCAGGATCAGGACTCGCTGCTGCAGGTTCTGCGCGGGGATTTCTTCTGTCTACCCTTCGGCGCCCAGGCGGCCGGCCCTCCGCACGGTGTCATCGCAGGAAACACCTGGTCCGTCGTGGACGAGCAGCCCAACGCCGTCACGTTGCGCATCGCGGCGGAGGACATCGGAGCAACCGTGACCAAGACGGTCGAGGTGCGCGATGGTGACGCTTCCCTCTACCAAGAGTTCGTGGTCGAAGGCCTGTCCGGGATGTACAACTACGGGACCCACCCGATTCTGGACATGAGCGGGTATCCGACGGGGTCGGTCGAGTTGACCACTTCGCCGATCCGCTACGGCTCGGTGGCGCCCACGCTTTTCTCCGACCCTGCGCGGGGCGAACATCAGATCCTGGAGATCGGTGCCACATTCACGTCACTCGCATCAGTTCCGCGGGCTGACGGTCAGACGCTTGATCTGAGCCACCTTCCGACCCCACCCGGGCACGAAGACCTGGTGATGATCGTTCCCGAGGCACGATCAGGACTGGCGTGGAGCGCACTCCGCTTCCCCGACCATGTGTGGTTCTCCCTTCGTCGGGTCGAGGACTTCCCCGCGACAGTTCTGTGGGTTTCCAACGGCGGCCGGTCTGCTGCGCCGTGGTCTAGTCGCCACACGGGTCGCCTCGGAATCGAGGACGTGTGCTCGTACTTCGCCGAGGGTCACGAGCCGTCGGTTGCCGCTCCCCTCGCGTCGCTGGGAATTCCCACGGCACGCGAGTTCCGTGCTGGAGAGAGCGTGCGGCTTCGAGTTGTGCAAGCGGTCGCCGCTCTGCCCGAGGGCTTCGGCAGGATCACCGAGATTCGCGATGTGCAGGGCTACGCCGTGATCGTGGACGACACTGGCCGCGAGATTCCCACCGCGACCAGTTGCGCGTACCTCAACGAGAAGTAGGCCTATCCCTCGATAGTCACGACGACGATGAAGCTCGACCCATCGGCGTTGGTGACCGTGACGTTCGCGGTTCCTGCGGACAGTGCCATCCCGCCCGGGTTGTAGGCGACCCCGCCCTCTTCCCTGCCGGGTGTGACCTCCACGACAGCCGGGTTGTCGGATTCGATGGTCGCCTTCAGCGGATCGTCGACCATGAACTCGAGCCCATCGCCGACGTTGGCGAGTGCCTCGGTCTGGTCGGGGACGATGACGATCGGCGCGAGCATCGAGAGGTTCTCGTCGGTGATCTCGATGCCATCGCCTTCCATGGTGTCGCCGACGGGAGTCGACTCACCGCCCGCGGCCGCCTGCTCCGCGCCGTCACCCCCGGACGAGCACCCTGCGACGAAGGTTGCCGCAAGTGTTGCGGCAGCGGCTAGGGCGATGATCCGACGCATGGGGGGGTCCTCTCGGTACGTGAGCTCTCACACCTAGTCTGCCTTAGTCGAACTATTCGGCAAACACAGAGGGGACTTCGAGGATCCGCATGTCCGGGAGCCAGCCCACCGCCCGCCGCCGATTGCCGGTCTTCATGCTGGAAAGTGCGAACCTCGCCTCCGGCCTCGGTAACGCCGTGGTGCTGGTGGCACTCCCCTGGCTAGTGCTCGAGATCACGGGGTCGCCCTCGTTCACGGGTGTCGTGGCTGCCGCGAGTGCGCTGCCGGCATTGGTGATGGCGCCTCTGGCGGGATGGCTGGTCGATCACGTGGGGCGCCGCGCGGTGAGTATCGGGTCAGACATCCTGTCCGCGCTCTCAGTCGCCGCGATCCCGGTGGTGGCGATCATCGGCGACCTCACGCCGACGATGATCCTGCTGCTCGCAGTGCTGGGCGCGGCGTTCGATCCGGCGGGGTATACCGCCCGCCGCACCCTGCTTGTCGACGCCGCACGTGCCGCTCAGATGGATCAGAACAGACTCAACGGGATCCATGAGGGTGTGTTCGCCGTCGGGTTCGTCCTTGGTCCAGTGGTGGGTGCCGCCGCGATCACTGCGGTCGGCCCTACGAACGCGTTTTGGATTCCGTTCGGGCTTTTCCTTGTCGCCGCCCTCGCGATCACATGCATGCGCGTAACCGCCACGCGAGAGGAGGTCGATTCGTCGAGCACGGTCGGTTGGCGGGGGCTCACCCGTGGATTCGTAGTGCTGTCGAAGGATCGACTCCTGCTCACCATCACCATCGGGGTCCTTGTCCTCGCGGCGATCTACCTCCCGACGGAGGCGATCGTGCTACCGACGTACTTCGAGGCGCGGGATGAACCCAGTTCCCTCGGGCTCGTGATTGCGGCGCTCTCAGCGGGGGCGATGATCGGCGCATTCCTCTACGGCTGGATCAGTGCGCGCATGTCGACCAAGCGCCTACTGCAACTCATCATGATCGGAACAGCGGTGAGCATCCTTCCGATGGCGTTCCTACCCCCGCTTCCGATTCTCCTCGGAGCGGGATTCCTGCTTGGCTTCTTCTGGGGTCCATTCAATCCGCTGATGACGACGCTGGTGCAAGATCGCGTCCCCGCGGATGAGCAGGGTCGTGTGTTCGGGGTCCAACTCTCCGTGTTCTATGCGGCCCCACCGCTAGGAATGATCATCGTCGGCTACACGGTGGAGACTTGGGGTGTTGCCACGACGTATCTCATTCTCGCCGGAACGCTGGCGATTACATCCATCGCGGTGCTGTTCGCGCGCTCGGTGCGTCAACTCCCCCCGTGATCACACCGATCAACACAGGACCCGAGCCCTAGGCTTCCTCGATGAATTCGCAACGGGAGGCCATGCCTGACCGGCTCCGCGCCCTCGCGTTGCTGGGAATCGTGGTTGTCAACGCACCGCTGCTTGGCATCGTTGGCAGCGAGGGGCTCTCTCAGGAGTCACTGACGGGCCCGATCAACACTTCGGCCGCCTTCCTGATGATTGCCCTCGCTCAGGGGAAGTTCTATCTCCTGTTCTCGTTTCTATTCGGCTATAGCGCCTCCTACATTCTCAAGGACAACACGCGCGCCAACAGGTTCCGCTTCAGCCGGAGGCTCCTCGTCCTCGCTGCAATCGGATTCGTGCATGCGGTCTTCTTCTTCATCGGAGACATCCTCATCAGCTACGCACTGCTCGGCTTCGGGCTCCTCGCGCTCTCCCGACGCTCGGATCGAGCGCTCAAAGTCTGGATAGTGATCACGGCGACTGTCTCGGTCCTCCTGATCACAGCGTCTGTGTCACTGGTCGCACTGATCCCGGAACCGAGTCCCGGCTTGACCTATCTGGACTCAGCGTTGGCGACTGGATCCTTCGTCGAGGCTGCCGGTGCGCGACTCCAGTCTCTTCCGACCGTGGTGATCTACGTCCTGCTGACCCAGGGCGGGATGGCCTTCGCCGCATTCCTGCTGGGCCTGCTCGCTTCACGTCACCGATACCTGGCCGAACCGCTCACGCACTCGGCGCAATGGCGGCGGATGATGATCGTCGGCCTGTCTGTCGGACTTCCGCTCCAGGTGGTTGCGGCATGGCTGCAAGTCACCTCGATTAGCGCAGGATCGGTGTACTCCGGAGCCGGCAGCTTGGGGTTGATTCTCGGTTTCTCGACGGCACCGGTGCTGGCTGCAGGCTATGTCGGTGCCTTGGGTTGGATCCTCAGTCGCAGGCCGGCTTTCCTCCGCACCCTCACTCCCGCAGGTCGGGCTTCACTCACGGTCTACATCGGCGAGTCCGTGCTGCTATCGCTGCTGTTCTGCGGCTACGGCCTGGGCTTCTACGGAGAGTGGGGCGCTTTCCCGGTCATGCTCGCGGCAGTCCTGTCGTGGGTTCTGCTGGTGCTGTTCGCTCGGCTGTGGCTCAATCGGTTCCCGCGCGGTCCACTGGAGGAAGTTGTCGCGCGTCTCACGCGACGTGGGTAACTCATGTTCTACGACTGCGCCATGTCCACGAAGCGTGAGTAGTGCCCCTGGAAGGAAACCGTGATGGTCGCGATTCGTGTACAAGGGATCTTCAGAGCAATTGTCGAACTGACCAGCAGGCAGTGTCAGCATGAGCTTCTCATTGAACTAGGTAGGCACTAGGCCTTTTCAACGACTTGCCTTTGCAGACCCAGGCCTTGAATTCCCACCTCCATAACGTCACCTGGTGCCAAGTACCTTGGCGGCTTCTTCCCAAGACCAACCCCTGGCGGGGTGCCGGTGTTGATGAGGTCGCCGGGCTCAAGGACCATGAACTGACTGAGATACCAGACGAGGAAATTGACGGGGAAAATCATCGTCCTGGTCGAACCCTCCTGCATCCTTTCGCCATTGACATCAAGCCACATGTCGAGATCCTGAGCGTCGAGGATCTCATCGGGGGTAGCCAGCCATGGTCCACACGGGTTGAAGGAGTCGCATGACTTCCCCTTGACCCACTGACCTCCACGTTCAAGTTGAAATTCCCGTTCGGAAACGTCATTGACAATCAGGTATCCCGCAATTGCGTCAGCCGCATCATCGGGAGAAGCGAGATAAGAGACACGTTGTCCTATCACGACGCCTAGCTCTACCTCCCAATCCGTCTTTCGTGAATTACGGGGGATGAACACCGGGTCATTGGGGCCTGCAATGGTGTTCGGAGCTTTATTGAAAATGATCGGTTCCGCAGGAATCGACATGTTTGACTCAATCGCATGGTCCGAATAGTTGAGGCCAACACAAAGGATCTGATGTGGTCGAGATATTGGTGATCCGATTCTCTTTCCCGCTATCGATTGCTGAGGTCCCTGGTCGATTCTCCGCCGAATTGCCCTTTGCAGTTCCGGACTACCCAAATTGACGATTGCATCAGCATTGATATCGGGGACGATATCCGAGATATCGACGAAGACCTCATCATTCACCATGACAGCAGGCGACTCGGCCCCGACCGGTCCAACTCGTGCGAATTTCACTCGTTCTCTCCTAAGTCGATCTTCTGTGAGGCTTCCCGTCGACTGACGTAATCGGGGAAACCGACCTTCAAGTTGACCATCACGGGCAATGGCGCACCCGGTACATGCACCTTGGAAACGTAGACCGCCCCGTCTTCCGCTCGCTTGCTCTGCTCGGGATTCGCGGTCGTTATTGCGAGGTGGTCAAGTTCGTCTCCAACGAAGCAGCAGGAGGTGACATGGGCGGCAGGCACCTCGATCCTTTCCAAGGAATTCCCTCGGAGGTCAAAGCACACAAGCTGACCGCCGGACCAGAACGCAACCCACACACGACCCTTCACGTCCATTGCGCATCCGTCAGGGAGTCCCGCTATATGCGAGAGGTCAACGATTCGGGGGGGCGAAGTGACTGTTCCCTCGTCCGGCGAGTAGTCATAGACGAAGAAGGCCCTTCGCAAGGTATCGATATGCACCATGGTGTGGCCATCAGCCGACCACACCAGGCCGTTGGAGATGCTCAGCCCGGACAAGATTTCGGTGGATCCGGCGCGATCCACACGTAGCAAGGATCCGAAACCATCCTGATATTCGCGATGCGTAGTACCGAGGAACAGTCGACCTCGCGAGTCACATCCTCCGTCATTGAAGCGAACGTTCACGTCCAAGGGGATATGCCTCACTGGCTCAATTTCAGGCAATATGCCCAAGGCGATCGACCTTTCAAGGGCCACAGCCTGTTGACCATCGGCGGTGGAGACAATGCAGCAGACCGATTGAAGGGTCTCAAAGGAACGCAGCTCCCGTGAGGCCCAATTGATCGAGAAGAGTTTTCGACTGTCGATGTCAGAAAACCAGAGGATTCCACGCGGATCCCAATAGGGAGATTCCCCTAGGGAGCATCCAGCGTGGGCGACTAGTTCCGCCGTTGTCGTGGGGATCATCGTGCGGTCATGCCGCCGTCGACAACCAGGGCGCTTCCAGTCACAAATGAGTTACGCACCAAGAAGACAACCGCGGCAGCAATTTCGTTCGGGTCACCGAGTCTTCCGAGTAATTGCCGTTCTTCCATCACTTTTCGCGCCTGCTCCGGCTGTGGGTTGTCAGCCAAGATTCCGTCGATCCAGCCAGTGAGTACCGTTCCTGGACAAACAGCGTTGACACGTATTCCATCCTTTGCATGATCGACTGCCATGGCTCGAGTAAGCGACACAACAGCACCCTTGGAAGCGCAATAGGCCGCGCGTGATTCAAGGCCGACGAGCGCGGCCACCGAGGCGATGTTGACGATTGATCCACCACCGCGACTGATCATGTGAGGGACCAGCAGCCGAGAAGTCTCGAATATGGCGTGGATGTTTACGTCAAAGATTCGATGCCACTGTTCTCGGGTAGTCGCTACCACATTTGCGGCCACTGCTGTACCTGCATTATTCACGAGAACATCGATCGAAGTCCTGCCGAGCACCTCCGTTAGAGCTGCCTCAAGATTTGCGGCCTCAGCGACGTCCGCGGTAATTCCCTCGACCGCTACCCCCTCATCGTTGAGCGATGAGACAACCGTGGACAAGGTCTGGTCATCCCTATCGACGAGGACAAGATTCATCTTTTCCGAGGCAAGAGCGAAAGCGATCGAGCGCCCGATACCGCTCGCCGCACCGGTCACGAGTGCTGTTTTCTCCACGGCAGCCACCCCTACTTCTGGGGAAGCCCAGAGACGTCAAAGTAGGCCCGCACTTCCTTGAAGCGGTCCCCTTCGAGCTTTATGACATTCACTCCTGATATCGGGTAGCGGACACCCTTCTCGTCGATCAGGACCGCAGACCACTCGACTACCGCGGTATCACCATCCCCGTAGTCCCCCACCACCTCGACCTCGAGACCTGGAAACTGCGCGGCCGATTCCTCGTAGTACCTCCGAACTTCATGGTGACCCACAAGGTCCCATCCTGGGGCAACGAAACGGGCATCGGGTTGGTAATGACGGAGCACTCCGTCTATGTCTCTCGCGCACTCACTTCTCCAGTACGACTCGGCGACTTCTCTTTGTCTTGACACGTTCATGCACCTCACAGTGGGTCGCGGAAATTGGAAATGGGAATGGTGGGCGGAGGACACACATCCTCCGCCCACCACGCGGCTAGAAAGCGCCGCCCGTTTCCTTTTGCTTGGTTATGTACTCGGCGATGTTGGTCTCATCGACCACATAGAGATCCGTGTACAACGGATCCGCAGGTGGAGTGCAGGTGTTGAGATAGTCGACCATCGCCTGGACGCCGGTCTGGCCGAATCCCCACCATGAGTAGCCGACGAGCTCATTCGCATAGCCCTGATCGACGGCATTGAGCGCACCCTCCAGTGAATCGAGAGAATTCACGTATCCACCGTCAGCCACGAACTGCTTGAGGTTCGGCATTGAGGCGAGGTCAGCGAAGAACGGCCACATGCCGACAAAGAAGTACCCCTTGAGATCCGGCGTGGCATTGATCTTCGTTTCAACGATCTCGACTGCCTTCTGGACATCATCGAAATTCGGGTCCACCGAAACAATCTCCAGTTTCGAATTACTGGCAATACCCTCCTTGAAACCAGCAAGTCGTTGCTCGAGATTGAGGGCACCCGGTGTGCCCGTGAGAACGGCCACCTGACCACCATCCGGCATCGCCTTCGCCATCAATTCGCCCGCCAACTTGCCTGCTGCGGTCTGGTCAATACCAATATTCGTCAGCCGCTTGGATGCCGGTGCGTCTGCATCCCAGGTCATGACCGGAATTCCCGCCTCGACAGCCCGGTCAATGCTCGGATCCAGCGCGGACGCGTCGTTCGCGCTGAGAATGATCCCATCGACACCTTTTGTCACGAGATCGTCGATGATCTGGCTCTGGGCAGCTGCATCCGTAGTCGCCGGACCTACCCATTCCACGGTGACGTTGCCAAGTTCGGCAGCCTTGTCCTCTGCACCCTGGCGAGTGATCTCGAATACAGGGTTGTTCAAGGCCTTCGGAACGAAAGCGATAGTGTAAGCATCCTTCGGGGTCGGGCAATTTGCATTGGCTTCGGCAGCGGGGCTTTGCGCCGCGGCCGTCTCCTCTGCAGTTTGGGCGTCTGAGGTTTCTGCGCTGTCAGTTGAGCCTCCACACGCGGCCAAGACCATGGCCCCGACAGCCAGCATCGTTACCGCGATGCTGGTCTGTCCCTTGATTCTCTTCATGTGCATCTTCTCCATTCCTTAGTTGACCTGCTGTCCACCAGCAGGACATTCGTGGGTTACTGGGTGCGACTTCGCCGTCGGAAGAGGTCAAACATCGCAGCGACCAATATGACGGCACCGATAAATGTCTGTTGCCAGTAGGTGGGAACAGACAGGAGCACCAGTGCGTTATTCACCAGTGAGATGAGCAATGCACCCAGGAGAACTCCGAGTGCGGTTCCTTTGCCGCCCGCAAGCGAGGCACCACCGATGACCACCGCCGCGATAACGGTCAGTTCCATTCCAACACCTGCGTTCGGAACGGCAGAGCCGAGGCGCGCGGTGACCATGACACCGGCTAGACCCGCGAAGAGGCCACTGAAAATGAACGCGAGCAGAATTCGACGCTTCACCGGGACTCCGGAAAGTCCAGCAGCCACACGATTAGATCCCACCGCATACATGTCCCGTCCCAGTGCGGTCTTCGCCAAGACGATCCAGACGATGACGGCGAGGAACACCGCGATCCAGATGGGTATGGGTACCCCGAGAACCGGTGCAGTGCCGAGTTCAAGAAACCCTTCGGGCAGTCCTGACACCGCTTGACCCTGTTTGTATCCCAGTGTGATACCTCGGACCATTTGCAGAGTCGCTAACGTGACGATGAAACTCGTGATTCCAATGTAGGCAACAACGACACCATTGAACGCTCCGACGGCCAGACCAATGAGTAGCCCGACGACGAATGCCCAAATCGGATTACCCCCCTCTGCCATGATCGAGGCGGTCACGATTCCGGCAAGTCCCATCGTTGAGCCCACCGACAGATCGATCCCGCCGACGATCACCACAAACAGTTGGCCGAGAGCAGCCATCGCAACGAAGGCCCAGTACAGACCGACAGAAGACAAATTCTTTCCGGTAAGGAATGCATCCGATGAAAGGCTAAGTACCACCATTGCCACTGCGATCGCGGCAAGAAGCCTGAGATCGCTGAACTTGCCGAGATAGGCTGAGATCGAACGTCCGGTGCCACCCCAGGAACTCGTCTCAATCGACGAACTGCTGCTCATGCTGCCTGACCTCCTCTGATCTGGCTTTTCGGTGTCGCCAAGCGCATGACTTCGTCGGGCGAGATTCCGTGACTGCCGTCAAGTTGACCTTGGATGCGGCCCTCGGCAAAGACATAGACGCGGTGGGAAAGCGCGAGAACCTCTTCCAACTCACTCGAGATGAGAATCGTCGCTGTTCCACCCCTGGCCAGCTCAATGATCAGTTTGTGGATTTCGTCTTTAGCTCGCACATCGACTCCGCGAGTCGGCTCGTCCAAAATGAGAACCCGTGGCCGTGCCTCGATTGCACGGGCAAGAATTGATTTCTGTTGATTGCCGCCGCTCAACGTCTCAATGGGTTGAAGAAGACTCTGCAATCGAATATCGAACAATGATTTGGACTCATCAGACGCCCGACGCAGTTCTTTCGAGCTGAGAAGACCCCACTTGATGAACTGTGAGAGGTTTCCAACATGCAGGTTCTCGTGAACGGATAGGCCGGGAACTATGCCTTGGTGCTTTCTGTCCTCTGGTACGAGTGCAATTCCCGCCTTGCGGATGGCACTCATTGACCGACCCGAAACTCTTTGACCGTCGAGAACGACTTCCCCGCTCGTCAATGGATCCGCACCGATGATGGCAAGAGCTGCTTCACTTCGCCCAGATCCCACGAGTCCTGCGAGGCCGATGATCTCGCCATCGTGAACCGTCATTGAGATGTCATGGACATTTCGTGTCGATACATCGCGCACTTGAAGGACCAGCGATTCTCCGGGCGCAGGTAGTTCCGTTCGATAGAGTCCAACCGGACGATCCACCATGAGGTGGATTAGTTCGTCCTCCTCAACTTCCCCATCAAATGAGCCAACGATCCGCCCATCCCGCATCACGGTTATCTCGTCCGAGATGCGTAATACCTCATTGAGACGGTGTGAGATAAAGGCAATTCCACGATCGCCTCTCCTTAGGGCTTCTATTTGACTGAGAATCACCTCACTCGCGTCACCTGACAGCGCTGCAGTGGGCTCATCGAAGATGATGAACCGCGCATTGAGTGCCAATGCTTTGGCAATTTCGACTAGGTACCCCTGAGCGACAGAGAGCTCGGCTACCGGGGAGGCAGGGTTGATATCCAGATCTACTGAGGCCAGTGCCTCGCTGACGAATTGTTTCCCGGCACGGCTTCCACGGATCCTCCATGGGGCTCCTCGGGGACGAGCGAGCATGATGTTGTCGGCGACGGACAACCCGGACACGAGGGCAAGCTCCTGATGGACCATGACGATCCCGAGATCGGTTGCATTCCGTGGGTTTGACAGCGTCACCTCCTCTCCATTGAGGACGAGGCGCCCCGTGCTAGGGGAGGTGACACCGGCCAATATGCGCATCAAGGTGCTCTTGCCTGCGCCGTTTTCCCCCACGATCGAATGAACCCTGCCGCCAGTCAAGGCCAAGGTCGCATCACTGAGGACTCGCACTCCGTCGTACGACTTGGAGACGTTCACCGCTCCAAATGTCGGGTGAGTCATGAGACCCCCCGGAATCCGAGCCTTGTAGAAATCGTCGCAGCTGCACGAGTAACGGCTTCGAGGTAGTCGCCGTCCAGTTTGCGCAAGGGGTCCGCATCAATGACTGAGACAGATAGCGCAGCAACTAGTCGCCCGTCACGGTCAAAGAGAGGCGCAGCGAAGCACGTTACTCCGACGGTTGATTCTCCCCGATCAACGCAGTAGCCAGATTTCGCAGACTCTCGTACGACGGCAATCAGATCTTCCCGTGTTGCAAGCGTGTTTCCTGTGAGTCGAGGTAGCGCTTCCGTGGGATAAAGAGCGCGGATCTCATCATCTGTCAAACCCTGCATCAAGATCTTGCCGAGTGCCGTCGCATGAGCAGGGAGACGTTTGCCGACCGCGCTGACTAATCTGACCGGGCGCTCATTCTCTTCCTTGAGCACGTAGATCACATCGTCGCCGTCGAGGATGCCGACGTGAGCAATCTGCTTGACCTCCGCGACTAAATTGCGCAAGGTCTCAGCTGCTGCACCCTCGATGGTCATGTTGTTTGACCATGTCGCGCCCACTTCAAATGCGCGAAGGCCAATCGAATACGCACCCCCCTGGCCTAGGGATAGGAATCCATGGTCGACGAGGACGCCAAGGAGTCCGTGAAGACTCGAGCGAGGCAAGACCAACTGGTCTCGGATCTCCTTCATGGAGACCGGCTGTTCCTTCGCGACGAAGGCCAGGATCTCCAGGACCCTATCGGCGGACTTGATTGTCATTCGACTTTCTCCAATTCAGCGACGAGCACCTCGGCTGCTCTCCGGCGGAGCTTGATCAGAGACGCGGGGCTGTAGTAGGCCACATGAGGCGTTGCGACGACCCGAGGGTGGAGGGCCAGCTTTGACGCATTCCCGCTCTCCTGAACGAAAACATCAAGGCCGGCAGCTGCGATAGCCCCTGAATCCAGGGCGGTCACGAGGGCTTCTTCGTCAATAAGTGATCCTCGCGAAACGTTCAAGAGAATGGCGCCCGGCTTTACGCGAGCGAACTCTCGCACACTCAAAAGAGAAGCGGAGCCGGGCTGCGCTGGAACGTGGAGTGAGATCACATCCGAGTTCAAGACTTCCTCGAAACTCACTGACTCGACACCGTGCTCATCCAGGACCGTGGAGTTGACATTCGGATCGTGGGCGCACACTCTGCAGCCAAATGCCTGCAAGCGGCGAGCGACAGCTCGAGCAATCTGACCAAATCCGATCAGCCCAATGGTTTTCCCACCTAAGGGCTCAAGTGCGGGGAAATCATGAGGCGGCGGCCAGGCACCCTTCTTGATTGCCGAATCACATTCTCGGATGCTGCGAGTCAGCGCGAGCAATAGTGCTAGGCAATGGTCCGCAACCTCATCGATGCAGTAATCATTGATTCCACGTACAGCGACCTGGGCACGTTCAGCGGCATCTAGATCAATCGTGTCCAAGCCGACGCCGTAACGGACTACTGCCTTCAGAGACGGCGACTCAGAAATTACAAGCTCAGATATCGGCGCGTATTGCACAAGAAGCCCGGCGCTGCCCTGCGCTGCATCGATGATCTCCTGTTCATTGTGGAGTTGTCGGATGTCGAGCGAGTATCCAAATTCACCAACGACACCGCGCTCTATGGAGCCATCGCCGAAGTCACAGTCTGTTATAAGAATCTTCTTAGTCATGCGCGACTCCGTTTGGCATGACGATGACCTTGCCCACGTCATTCGGATTCAGGCACGCCATACGAAAAGCTTCGGCAGTTCTCTCGAGGGGATACTGATGGGATATCAGCAGGCTCGGCCTGACGCGACCCTCCGCTAGAAGGGTTAGTGCTTTGGGCCACACGCCCGGGCTTCCCAGAGAACCGATGACCGTTTGGTCACCCACCACCAACGCATCAGTGTTGATGGGTACGGTCGGGAGTCCACACAGACCTACCAGCACGGCACGGCCACCATTGGACAGGTGGCCAAGCGCGTCTTGAACCCCGCTCGCCGTGCCCGACGCTTCAAGGATCCGATCGAATCGGTGCTCACCGGGTTCGACTGGTGTTGCTCCGAGGTCACGCCCACGATTGCGGCGAGACTCCGAAGGCTCTAGGAGAAACGGCCTGGCCCGACCCTCGGCGCGGAGAATCATGACTGCCAATAGACCGATAACGCCCGCTCCGACGATCAGAACCGACTCCCGGTTGCCCACCTCGAGTCGTTCCACTGCACGCAGAGCCACCGCTAAAGGCTCTGTCAGGGCGGCGTCTTGAAGGTTCACACCTTTAGGAACTATGTGAGTGGCCTTCGCAGGAAAGATCATGCGCTCAGTCAGGGCCCCGTCAAGCTTCATGACGCCCGTCTCGAATCTCGCTGTGCACTGGTGATAGTTCGAGTCCCAGCAGCGCGGACACCGGCCGCATCCGATACTGCACTCCCCCACCACGACGTCACCAGGCGCTAATCCCGTCACCCCTGGTCCTACTTCGAGGATTCGTCCGACCCACTCGTGGCCCGGAACTAGAGGCAGCTTGGTAAGGCCTTGCCTGAGGTACACCATTGAGCCTTGAAGCAACTCTTGGTCAGTCGCACAAACCCCAACAATGAGTGGCTCGATGGCGACTTGGTTCTGAGGAGGGGCAAATGGCGAACGTTCAACAACCTCGAGGACGTCTGCCCCTCGGATCTCAACGGCCCTCAACCGTTCACATCCCTGAACACAATTCATACATGTAGACAGCCTATGGGCAAGGCTGGGGAAATCAAGGCGCGTTTCCGAATCGTTACGCGCTTCCGCATCGTTGCCTCGAGCGCACCCGTGGCAGCGCGGGCATAAGCCCTGCTAGGACTGCGCCATGTCCACGAAGCGTGAGTAGTGACCCTGGAAGGCAACCGTGATGGTCGCGGTGGGTCCGTTGCGGTGCTTGGCGACGATGAAGTCAGCTTCACCGGCACGCGGTGACTCACGCTCGTAGAAATCTTCGCGGTGAAGGAGCACAACCATGTCTGCGTCCTGCTCCAGTGAGTTGTGCACCGCGACGCCATCGGCGATGAAGTTGTGCGTTCCCAGCACCTCGGCGTCGAACACGTCCATCTCACCGAGTGACTCGACACCTACGACTTCATCCCAGTAGACATCGTTCGTGGCGATCATCTCGAGCTCCTCGGATTCGAGGACGGTGGCCACCCGTTGCAGACGCTGCCTGCTGGGCGCCGACTTCCAGAGCGTGCTGCCGCAGTACTGGGTTCCCAGTTTCGACTGGAACTCGCGATGGGTCATGCCCTTCTCACCGATGATCTCGCGTACCTGATTCCACACGTCGACGGGAACCGTGTCACGCTTCGGATTCGAATCGATGTCCTCGAGGATGCGCAAGAGCCGACGCCCGGTTGTTCCACGCGACCCGTACGCATTGATCCGACGAAGGAATACCTTCTGGTCGGCTGCTCCGGAGATATCCACGTGGTACCCATCTCGGAAACCGCTCTTGCGGGCGACACGAATTCGCGTGTGGATCCCGAATCGAAGGAGCAGACGCGACACGCCATCGGCGAGAGCTCGGCTCGTCGACGCGTAGTAGATGCGCCCTCCGCGCTCGTGCGGCGAGATGAGGATCGATCCGTCTGTCGCCCAGAGATGACGCAGGAAGAGTGCGATCTGCTCCTTGGGCAACGAGAAGACCGGTTCCGGGATGGCGGTCACACTCACGGAGGTCGACTCATCGCAGAGCGATTGAGCAAGAACGATGACCCGCTCATCCGACCACTCGGTGACCCGGGTGGGGGCGGGGACGTGGCGCGGGATGGCGATCCGATCACCGGAATCCAACGCACCCAAGGACGTCCAACCATGGAAAGTCAGGAATGGGTGGTTGGCCGTGGCGTCGACGACCCGTCCGCTCGCCGTGCGGAGGCGGAAGACTTCCTTCCGACCCGTGGAGAACACATGGGTCAACGGACGAGACACGTAGCGCAGGGAATCATCGAGGGACCACACGGGGATATCGCGCTCTCCTGAGGCGAACAGTTCACCCATGGTTACTTCCGCACCGTTGTCGGCCCGTAGCACGCGTGTGGTGGCAGGAAGGCAACCCGACTCACGAAGGTCCGACAGCATCGGTCGCTTGTCTTGGCGCTGTTCCGGACCGCGGTTGAGCTGGCTGATCGCAATGACGGGCACGTCGAGTTCCTTCGCGAGCAGCTTCAACGAACGTGAGAATTCCGACACTTCCTGCTGACGACTCTCGACGCGCTTACCGCTCGTCATCAATTGCAGGTAGTCGACGACGACGAGTCGTAGATCGTGTCGCTGCTTCAGGCGCCGGCATTTCGCGCGAATCTCCATGAGAGTCAGGTTGGGTGAATCATCGATGAACAGGGGGGCGTCGTTGACCGTTCCCATCTTCTGGGCGAGCTTGGTCCAGTCGGTGTCGGTCATAGTGCCGGTGCGCATGTGATGCATGGACACCTGCGCTTCAGCGGCAAGCAAACGCATCACGATCTCATTGCGACTCATCTCCAAGGAGAAGATCACGCTGGTGAGACCGTGCTTGATGGATGCCGCACGACAAATATCGATACCGAGCGTGCTTTTGCCAATCGAAGGCCGTGCAGCCAGAATCACGAGTTGGCCCGGATGCAGACCGTTGGTGAGCGAATCCAGATCGGTGAATCCGGTGGGAACGCCGACCATCTCACCGTCACGATTAGAGATCGCCTCGATCTCGGTGAGTGCCTCGTTCATCACGGCACTCAGCGGGAGGTAGTCGTCACTGTTCCTACGTTCCGTGACCTCGTAGACCTCGGCTTGCGCGCGATCGACGATGTCGTCGACCTCACCCGTTCCGCTATAGCCCATCTGCGTGATGCGCGTTCCGGCCTCGACGAGGCGGCGCAGGATCGCCTGCTCGCGCACGATGCGTGCGTAGTAGTTGGCATTCGCGGCCGTGGGGACCATCGACACGAGTGTGTGGAGGTAACTGGCACCACCGATGCGTGAGATCTCCGCGCTCTTCGTGAGTTCGGCCGAGAGGGTCACCGCATCGGCGGGTTCCCCGCGCCCATAGAGATCGAGGATCGATCCGTAGATGACCTGGTGCGCCGGTCGATAGAAGTCCGTCTCGCGAATCACCTCGACGACGTCGGCGATCGCGTCTTTACTCAGCAACATCGCGCCGAGAACGGATTGCTCAGCAGCGATGTCCTGGGGCGGGGTGCGATCGGCGGGCTGATCAGGAAGCGGCAATTCCGCGACGCTCACGACATCCCTCCCCGACGGCTCACCCCGTGTCTACACGGAGGGTCCGACGTTAGGGAGACGACGCACGCATGTCCACGAGGCCTGTGGGCGCAGGTGTGGAGAGATTGGGGAGATCCCCAGGAACGTGTGGGGGATGCCTGGGGATCTCCTGGGGACAGTGAGCCCGTTTTGACCGAGGAATGCCGTGATCGTGAGGAGCGGGCTATCCCGAGGCTGTGGAGGAAAGATTCTTTTCTGCTACGTCGACATCGTCGCGGCCTCGAGGGCCTCGAGCAAGACCGCGGCACCGAACAGCAGGGTGAGAAGGACACCGAGGGCAACACCCACGATGCCCAACCACATCCCCCACTGCGCCATCGGTTTGTTCGTGGCCACACCTTCATTGGCCTTCCGGATACCGATGGCACCGAAGATGATCGCGAGTATCGAAGGAATGCCGAGGGTGCCCCATCCAAGTGCGAGACCGACGATGCCCAGCACTAGGGCGGCGATACCGAAACCATTCTGGGCGTCCGTCCGCCCCATCACCTGGCTCTGCGTCATCGCTCACTCCTTCCGCGGTTGGTGTTCCGACGTTAGGTGAGCCGCATACCTCGACGTCGACGCGTCACTGGTCCGTGACCGGTCACAGTGTCGAGTGCGCACGGTCGCTACCCTGCCCCGGTGGCGTACCGCATCACCGCCGTGTGTCTAGGCAATATCTGCCGCTCCCCGATGGCCGAGGCGGTTATCCGTGACCGTGTCGCGGCCGCCGGCCTCGACGACCTCGTCATCGTCGACTCGGCGGGCACCGGCGACTGGCACGTGGGTGGACCAGCAGACCCCCGGGCGCGCGCCACCCTCGACGCTGCCTCCTACGCCCATAACCATCGCGCACGCCAGATCGATCCGACCTGGATCGCCGACATCGATCTGCTCCTCGCCATGGACTCGTCGAACTACGCCAACCTCCAGGCGATGGTGGAGGCGTCCGGGGTCGACGTGGACCTGCGCATGTTCCGGAGCTTCGATCCGCAGCTGGCACACCTCGGCGAGCCCCATCCCGACCTCGATGTCCCCGATCCCTACTACGGATCACACGACGGATTCACCGAGGTCCTGGAAATGCTCGAGCGGGCAGCCGACGCGCTTGTCGTCGAACTGCCCGCTCGCGTGCAGTCGTAGCCGCTACCCGACAGGGGCACCGAAGCGGTTGTCGCCCGCCGTTCCCTTGGACGCCATGAAAACGATGATGATGATCCAACCGACGATCGGAATGAGTTGGATCAACACCCACCAGCCGCTCTTATCCGTGTCATGCAAGCGCCGGACCGTGACCGCCAAAGTGGGTAGGAACAGCGCCAACGCAAAGATGAGGAGCAGGACGTTGTTCGCTCCGATTGCACTGTCGATGAATGCGATGATGAACGTCGCAATGACGTAGACCAGGTAGTACCACCAGAATTCTGGGCGGGACGCACGTCCCCTGAAGACCGCGTAATTCTTGAGAACCGTGGATACGGATTGACCGATAGACATGAGGCTCCTCTCCTCCGCTGGATAGTGTCCTCCTCCCAGCTACCCCGCGGGGTGAAACACGCGGATCGATGCAAGGAAATTGTGGAGGGGCCGGCATAGGCCGACCCCTCCGCACGCTGTTCGACCTACTCGGCGACGACCTCGAAGGACACCGTGGCCACGACGTCGGGGTGCAGGGTGACCGTTGCCTTGTGGGCACCGACGGTCTTCACTGCACCCTTCAGTGTCACCTTGCGCTTGTCCACGAGCGGTCCGCCCGACGCCCGCACTGCGGTGGCGACATCGACGTTGGTCACGGAACCGAAGAGCTTGCCGGTGTCGCCCGCCTTCGCAGGCACACGCACAGCAAGGCCCTCGATCTGCGCCTTGACCTCGAGCGCGTGATCACGGTCGCGGATCTCGCGCTGCTTGCGTGCCCGCTTGATCTGCGTGACCTGCTTCTCGCCACCCCTCGTCCACGCGACAGCAAGTCCGCGGGGGAGAAGGAAGTTACGGCCGTAGCCGTCCTTGACCTCGACGACGTCACCCGGATTGCCGAGGCCCGTTACTGATTCGGTGAGGATGAGTTTCATCGTCGCTCCCTACCGTGCGTTCGAGGTGTAGGGGAGCAGAGCCACTTCGCGGGCGTTCTTCACTGCCATCGCGACGTCGCGCTGATGGCGGGTGCAGTTGCCCGTGACGCGGCGAGCCCGGATCTTGCCGCGGTCGGAGATGTACTTGCGCAGCAAGTTCACGTCCTTGTAGTCGATCGGAGGAACACCCTCCTTGCAGAATGGGCAGGCCTTCGCCTTGACCATCCGCTTGTCTTCCCTTACGCGTTCGCGCTTGTTGTCGCGTCCCATGAAGTTCTCCTGTTGGTAGGTGCTGTCTAGAAGGGGGGCTCGTCGAAGCCGCCCGCAGGCGGTGCCGAGGACCACGGATCGTCGGCGGGTGCGGCTCCGCCGCCACCGTTGTCGCCGGAGAATCCACCACCGGACCGCTGCACGCGGTTGACCTTGGCGGTGGCATAGCGCAGGGCAGGACCGACATCGTCGACGTCGATCTCCATCACCGTGCGCTTCTCACCCTCGCGGGTCTCATAGCTGCGCTGCTTCAGGCGGCCGGTCACGATCACGCGGGTTCCCTTGGTCAGGGACTCGGCCACGTTCTCGGCGTACTGCCGCCACACGCTGCACCGCAGATATGTGGTGTCGCCGTCTTTCCACTCGTTCGTGGCCTTGTCCAGCACGCGGCTGCTCGAGGCGACGGTGAACGAGGCGACGGCCGCGCCACTCGGCGTGAACCGCAACTCCGGATCGTTGGTGAGGTTCCCCACCACGGTCACGGTGATGTCGCCGGCGGCCATCAGGCCTTCACCGGCTCAGGACGGGTCACCTTGGTGCGCATGACCGCTTCGTTGAGGTTGAGCTGGCGGTCCAACTCGGCGACGGCTGCAGGGGTTGCAGTGACATCGAGCACCGCGTAGATGCCCTCGTTCCTGTGGTTGATCTCGTAGGCGAGCCGGCGACGTCCCCAGACGTCGACCTTGCGCACCTCGCCACCGTCGGCCTTCACCACGTTCAGGAAGGCCTCGAGGCTGGGGGCGATGGTCTTCTCCTCGAGATCTGGATCGAGGATCACCATGACTTCGTAATGGCGCACGAAACACCCACCTCCTTTGGACTCAGCGGCCCCGGACCTATTCCGGAGCAGGAGGGCTACATGCGTGCCGCGAACGGCTCGGCAAGGTTACCGGCCTGATCCACAGGCGTGAAATCGAGTCTTGTCGGTCGGGGGCTCGGCGGTCAGGGTTCGAGGATGGTGACGGGGCCGACGAACGCGATCCCCGGTGGTTGGTACCGAAATTGGTACCA
Source organism: Candidatus Nanopelagicales bacterium (assembly GCA_044375955.1). Lineage (GTDB taxonomy): Bacteria > Actinomycetota > Actinomycetes > S36-B12 > S36-B12 > VGCC01. The sequence continues at coordinate 137,345 of JBILLS010000001.1, forward strand.
TTCTCCGGTGGCCATGAACCTACGACTGCCCCAGGAGCTGGCCGAGTCGCTGCGGTCCCTCGCTGAGGAGACGGGTCGGTCCCAGCAGGAGCTCGCCCGCGAGGCGCTCGAGGAATACGTCCGTGACTATCGGCTTCGCGCTTACCCCAAGGAAATCCGGCACCTGATTACCCCCGCTCGGAGCGAGACCCTCGATCCGGACCTGGTAGCGCGCATTCGGAGCATGGGCAGGTCCGCGTGGGAGGACGCCCACGTGTGGGACCGTGGCGGGGACTTCCGGTGATCACCTATGTCGATTCCAGTGCGGTGCTCGCCCGAGTCTTCGAGGAGGACCCACAGGTATCCCTCGAAGGCCACTCCACAGTCACCTCAGAGTTGACCGTCGTCGAGGTAGCGCGGCGCATGCTCCACAAAGGCTTTCCCGGCGACCCGTGGATTGAAGTGAATGGTGCCCTTGCCAACATCGCGCTGCTCGCTATCGATCCGGTCATCATCGCGCAGGCTGCAACACTGCCCGTGCGCCATCTCAGATCACTGGATGCGCTCCACATTGCGAGCGCACTGAGCGCTCGCGTTGACCTCGTCGTCACACTCGACCGTCAGATGCAGCGTGCGTGCACGGAACTCGGTCTCGCCGTCGCATGACTTTCGTCCCTTGAATACGCCTGCCTGCGCTGCGACAGTGGCGGGATGTATCAGGATCGCGCACACGCCGGCCGGGAACTCGCCCGGTCATTGACTGGCTACACCGACGCACTCGTTCTCGGTCTCGCACGTGGTGGCGTTCCCGTGGCCGCCGAGGTTGCACGTGCCCTACACGCACCGCTCGACGTCCTCGTCGTACGGAAACTCGGTGCATCGTGGAATCCTGAGTTCGGATTCGGCGCCGCCGGTGAAGGTGGTGTCACCGCGGTCGACGACGATGTTCGCCAACGTGTCGGAGTCGACGACGCGACACTGCAACATCTGATCTCAGATGCTCAGCACGAGATCGATCGGCGCGTTGCCCGGTACCGACCCGGACGATCACTTCTCCCCGTCGAAGCCAGCACGGTGCTCGTCGTCGATGACGGCCTCGCCACGGGATCCACGGCGATGGCCGCCGTGAAGGTGCTGCGGGCCCTCGGTGCAGGGCGCATCGTCGTCGCGGTTCCGGTGGGATCCCGTGATGCGATCGCACGCGTGCGTGCCGTCGCCGATGACGTCGTATGCGTCGAGACACCCGAGTGGTTCGAGGCCGTGGGGTCGCACTACGCCGACTTCGGTCAGACCACCGACGAGGAGGTTGTGGCGCTGCTGCACCAGAACTTCCCCCTGCCCGGCGAGCTCACCATCCCCCCGAACGCGCGCATGGTGGTTGCGTTCGCCCACGGCAGCGGCAGCAGCCGCCTCAGTCCGCGCAATAGGAAGGTGGCCGCCTCACTGAATTCGCGTGGACTCGGCACCTATCTCTTCGATCTGCTGACCGAGGACGAAGCCGCGGATCGGACGAACGTCTTCGACATCGGTTTGCTCGCCACCCGGGTGACCTGGGCCATCGACTGGTTGCGCCGTGAGCACCCGCATCTGGACATCGGGCTCTTCGGTGCGAGCACGGGGGCGGCGGCGGCACTGGTCGCGGCCAGTGAGCGACCCGCTGACGTCGCTGCTGTGGTGTCGCGCGGGGGTCGACCCGACCTCGCCGGCGATGCGCTCGCGCACGTGGTCGCTCCGACCCTGCTCATCGTGGGCGGTCGTGACTACGACGTGATCGGACTCAACTCCGACGCGGCCCGGCAGATGACCTGCGAGCATCGGATCGAGATCGTTCCGGGCGCAACACACCTGTTCGAGGAACCGGGGTCCATGGACCACGTGTCCGACCTGGCCGCGGACTGGTTTCAGGCCCACATACCTGTCCGCCTACAGGCTGGTGCGGTCGAGTTGCGTTGAGGGCGCTCCCTCACCCACCGTGTTCTCAGCGACGACGGTGATCCAGACAAGCTGTCCGGATGTGAGACCGGTCAGGGTGCAGGACGTCTCAGGTGCTTTCGAGATACAGGTCTGAAGAACGCGACCATCGACCTTCTTGTCCGTCGCCCGGACGATGTAACGACGTATCGCGAAGCCACCATCCGCACTCGGGGGAATCCATGATGCGAGCAGGGCACCCGGCTGCTGCGTCACGCGGAAGTCACGCGGCGCGCCAGGGGGGGATGGCAGGGGTTCCACCATCACTCGCGCGAGAACCCGGCTCCTGCCTGCTTCGTTGATCGCCACCGCATCGATCCAATAGGGCTCGTAGTTGGCAAGATCTGCGAGCTCACAGGTGCCGATGCTGTCGCGATTTCCCAGCACAACGGAGCAGGTGGAGGCGACTTTGCCGGCCTTCTCTTTGGTCCAGGCGCGAAACCGCAGGGTCACTTCGACTGCACCCCCGTCGGTCGCCGGGAGGAATGCTTCGGCAGTGACATGGTCGTCACCGGGGTGCACCACGAATCCACGGGGCTCACTCGGCGGACCACCAGACATCGGGACGCCGATCGGAGTCGACGCGACAGTGCTGAAGGTGTTCGCACTCGTGACGGTGACGTCGTACGTCGCCGATGGCTTCAGGCCCGTGATGTCGCAGGTGAACCGATAGGACCACGGATCCACGCCCCTCGGGACCTGAGGTTCGAAGATGGTGCACCTCGCGCTCTGCGACGTCACTCGGTCCTTGGCCACGGCCTCGAAGATCTGGACCGGCACCCCCTGATCGTCCGCAGGACGAAGCCAACTCACGGTCAGGACTCGACCGCTCGGACTCGCGGCCACCGCCCGGGGAGCACCGGGTGCACCAGGCACGAAAACCTGGGCGCGCGGGGATGACGCCGCACTGCTTCCTGCCGTGGTTGTCGCCACGACACTGATGTAGGCATACCCGTCGAGGCCGGTGATCAGACACGTATCGCCCGTCGCCGTGCACGTGCCCAGGGTTTGCGTCCCGGTGGGCGTCGCGTATGCGGTGGCCGTGTAACGGGTGATCGCGTAGCCCCCATCCGAGGGTGGAGTCTGCCAGCGGACACGCACCCCACTTCCCTCTAGCACCGCCGTCACTGTGCGCGGAGCGTCCGGTGCCGCTGCAGTGAACACCCGGACGCGCGGCGACGAGGCGGGACTAACGAAGCGTGAGTTCGTCGCGGTGACATCTACGAAATAGGCAGACCCATTCGGCAGTGGTCCGAGATTGCATCGAAGGGATGAGAGAGGGTTCGGTTCACATGTGGTGATCGGATCCCCACCTTCCGCATCCCGGTAGGCACGGACCACGTAGCGCTGGATCGCCGAACCACCCGTGTCGGCAGGCGCACGCCAACTCACCGCGGCGAATCCGTTTCCTGCGGTGGCCGCGACTTCGCGCGGCGCGCTCGGCGCGCCCAGCCGGCTCACCGACACGAAGCTGGACGCAGGTCCGTCCCCGCTGCTCGCCGTTGCGAAAACGGACACGTAGTACGTGGTGCCATTGTCGAGGCCGGTGATCGTGCAGCCAAGGCCAGTTCCTGTACACGAGCCGATCACAGCAGCGGAGCTGGTCGCCGAGGCCCGGATTTGAGCCGTGTAGGAGGTGACGCTGGTCGCATCGGTCGCGGGAGCTTGCCACTCAACACTCACCGAGCCATCACCGCGCGTGGCCGTGACCGATCGGGGTGCGCTGGGGCTTCCACCGGGTGTCGCCGCGATCCGATCCGACGACGCCCCATCACCGGCAGTGTTCGTCGCATACACGGCCACGTAGTACGTGGTTCCGTTGGTGAGCGGCTTTATCTGACACGACGTGCCCGTGGTCTCGCAGAAATCGATGACGGACCCTCCTGACGCAGCACTCCACGCCTGTGCGCGATAGCCCGTGATCGCACTACCTCCGTTCGACGACGGCGCACTCCAGCGCGCGGTGATGGACGTATCCGCCACCGTGGTGCTGACGCTGGTGGGTGCGGTAGGAACGCCTGCACTCGTCGTTCCTGCGACTCGCGAGGAGTCCGAGTTAGCTCCGGCAGGAGCAGATACCTGCACCGCCACCCAGTACTGCGTGTTTCCATTCAGGCTCCCGATCGCACAGGACGTTGATGACGTCGTGCAGGAACTCACGACAGTCCCACCTGTCTCCGCGCTGTACGCGGTCGCGATGTAGGCGGTCGCACCGCTCGCGGCGGTCCAACTCGCCGTGAGAGTGGATGCGGTAGGGCTGCCGACGGTTACACCGGCGGGGGGTGGGATCGCGGTTGTCGACGTCGCAACACGGGGGGAGGATGCCGGACCCGTTCCACTGGCATTGCGAGCGGTTACCGAGACCCAGTACCGGGTGTTGGTGCGCAGCGACTCGATGTAGCACCAATTGAACGATGAGATCGTGCAGGATCCGGCGGTAGCACCGCCAGACTCCGCATCGAATGCGGTCGCGGTGTATCCCAAGATGCCGGTTTCGGGAACTCCGGTCCAATCGACCCTCAGCGAGGTAGTGCTCCACGGTTCCGCCCTCACGGAGGTAGGAGCTGGAGGGACGCTGGCGTGCGCTGCGGGAACCACGAGGAAGGGAAGGGTCAGACCGGCAGCGAGGATGCTCGCCCATGCCCGCCCGTTCACCGGTGCCTCCCTGAAACACGTGATTGCGTCTGCCACCATAGATGGCTTTGGTTACGGCCACCTATGCCGTGTGTGGCTGTGACGGCAATGACCGTGGAACAGTTCCATGCTCGTCGCTGCGTAGTGTGACTCCGTGCGGATCGCGACCTGGAACGTCAATTCGGTCACCGCACGTCTCGAGCGGATCCTCGAGTGGTTGGAATCCGCGCAACCGGATGTCGTCGCCCTGCAGGAACTGAAGTGCACCTCCGATGCGTTCCCGTCGCTGCCGATCGAAGGCCTGGGCTACGAGTGCGCGACCCTGGGGACCGGGCGGTGGAATGGGGTGGCGATCCTGTCCCGGGTGGGACTCTCCGATGTCACCCTCGGCCTGACCGGGCAACCCGATTTCGAGGGCGAGGCCGAGCCGCGCGCAATCGGTGCCACCTGCGACGGGGTTCGGATCTGGAGTCTCTACGTCCCGAACGGGCGCGAGCCCGGCCACGCGCACTACGACTACAAGCTTGCGTGGCTGTCGACACTGAAGACCACCGCCTCGACGGATATGGCGGCGCATCCGGATCTTCCCTTCGCGTTGATCGGTGATTTCAACATCGCACCGAGGGATACCGACGTCTGGGACATCTCCCTGTTCGCGGAGTCGACGCACGTGACACCCGCGGAGCGCGCCGCACTCGCCGACGTCGAGTCGGTCGGCTTGCAGGAAGTGATGCCGCGTGCACTGAAGGGCGAGCCCTTCACATTCTGGGACTACCGGAATGGTGCATTCCACCGCGGGTGGGGGATGCGCATCGACCTGGTGCTCGCCAACGATGCGTTCCGCTCGTCGGTACGCGATGCGTACGTGGATCGCGAGGCCCGCAAGGGCAAAGGTGCATCCGACCATGCGCCCGTCGTCGTCGACCTGGACCTGCCATGACGCTGACCGTGCGGGCGATCAGTGCCGAGCAGCACGCGGCGTGGGTTGCGCAGCAACTATCCGTCTCCTTCCTTCAGGTGCCGGAGTGGGGTCGGGTCAAGGTGGGGTGGCGACCGCAGTCCGTCGGCTGGTTCGACGGAGACACCCTCGTGGCGGCGGCACTGGTCCTGCACCGACCCATTCCGCGCGTACCGCGTCGTTCCCTCGCCTACATCCCCGAAGGTCCGCCCATCGATTGGACGGGAACGGACCAGCCGCGCTACCGCCTCGACGATTGGGTGGCACCGCTTCTCCGTCACTGCAAGGACTCCGGCGCCTTCCAGGTGAAGATGGGTCCACCCGTGGCCCTACGCCGCTGGGATGACGAGACCGTCAAGTCCGCGCTCGCGGATGCGGCGCACGCGCAGTGGCCGCGCAGCCTCGGTGAGGTCCTCGCAACCTGGCACTCCGGTCCAGGTACCCGAGTCGTCGAGTATTTGCGCGCCCACGGATGGCGGCAGGAACCGTCGACGGGTGCGGGCTTCGGCGACGTACAACCGCGCTACGTCTTCCAACTCCCCCTGGCCGGTCGCTCCCTCGACGACGTGTGGGCAGGGTTCAACCAGCAGTGGCGCCGCAATATCCGCAAGGCCGAGAAGGCCGAAGTCGTGACGTCCCTGGGAACCCGGGACGATCTCCCCTCGTTCCACGCCGTCTACACGGAGACCGCGCGACGCGATCACTTCACACCGCGCGGACTCGAGTACTTCCAGCGGCTCTGGGATTCCTTCCACAATCCAGCCCGGAACTACTCGGAGTTGTCCCTGCACTGCGCGCGCATCCACGACCGTCTCGTCGCAGCCTCGCTGATGATCCGCATCGGAGACCACGCCTGGTACACCTACGGGGCATCCACGGGCGCCGATCGCGAGGCACGACCCTCGAATGCCCTCCAGTGGCACATGGTCACCCACGCGCACTCGACCGGCTGCTCCATCTACGACATGCGCGGCATCTCCGACACCCTCGATCCGCAGAACCACCTCATCGGGCTCGTCCAGTTCAAGGTGGGCAGTGGTGGCTACGCCCAGGAATACGCCGGGGAATGGGACTTCCGGCTGCGCTCCGGGTGGGCACGCGCGTACGAGCTCTATCAAAAGCGGCGCGGTTGACACCCGTGATGCACCCGAGGGGATAGAAAGAGTCCGATGTCCTTCACCCTGCGCATTGACGCACCCCGCTGGCGCCTGCACACCCAGCAGGTGTGGGCCGCGCTGCGCACCTCCAGTGGTGGAATGCCGGTTCCGGTGATCAAGGGCAGCGGATACGGACTCGGGATGACGGTGCTCGCGCATGAGGCCGCGCGCCTGGAGGCCGACACGATCGCCGTCGGGACGGTCTTCGAGGTCGACGCCGTCGTGGATGCGTGCGCGGCAGATGTGATCGTGCTGGAACCCTTCGAACCCCGGGATGAGGTCGCCTCGCGACGGTGGTGGCGCGTCGGCGAGCAGGTGCACGCCGGGCGGGTGATCCGTACCGTCGCCACATCGGAGGCCCTGCGGGCACTCTGCGAGGGACCGGGGTCAGCACGAGTGATCCTCGAGGTCACATCGTCGATGCACCGTTTCGGCATGAGCGAGGCGGAGTTGCTCTCGGTTCTGCACGATCAGGAGATCCGCTCCGCGATGCAGCGTGGTCGGGTCGTGGTCGAGGGCATCTCGATCCATCTCCCCCTCGCCCCACCCGCCGACGACATCCCACCGCGCGGTGTGCTCGCTGGTTCGGCGAAGGCCCGCGAGGTGATGCGTTGGGCCGGTCTGTGGCAGGCGGAGACCGCCGTGTGGTCGGGATACAACTCCCCCGCCACGACAGTGTGGGCGTCGCACCTCGAGGACACCGACTGCTCGCTCATCGCATCATCGCTGGACGAGGCGACCCTGCGCGTGCGCACGGGCACGCGCCTGTGGCTCGGTGACCGTGGCGCGATGCGCGCATCGGGCACCGTGCTCGCCGTCCATCCGCTACCCGAGGGAACCCATGTCGGCTACCGGCAGCGCGTGGGACCGAAGAACGCCACCCTCGTCGTGGTCTCGGGCGGCACCGCGCACGGCATCGGCCTCAGCGCACCGTCACCGGCAGCGAATCTGCGGCAGCGGGTGCGCAGTGCCGGGATCGGGGCACTCGATGCCGCCGGCAGGGCACTGTCCCCCTTCCGTTGGCAAGGCAAACAGCGGTGGTTCGCCGAGCCCCCGCATCAGCACCATTCGATGCTCTGGCTGCCACCGGAATGCGTGGTTCCGACGATCGGCGATCAACTCGAGGCAGAAGTCCGCTTCACCACATCCACCTTCGACGAGGTGGAACTCGCGACCTGAGTCGGTTCGTACAGGTCCCGGATGATCAGGATCGCGTACCAGACGGTCACCCCGACGTGGATGAACGTGGCGAGTGCATACCAGCCTCCATCGAGGCCCTTCGCTCCCTCGACCCCGTAGGCGGCGAGCAGCCACCAGATCGCAGCGAAGTAGATCACTTCCCCGGTCTGCCAGATGAGGAAGTCGCGCCATCGCGGGCGCGCGAGTGCCGCGAACGGCACCAGCCACAGCACATACTGCGGTGAGTAGACCTTGCTGGTGATCACGAAGGCGGCCAGGACAAGGAACGCCAGCGCGAAAACCGTGGGCGTGCGCGGTGCGGTGAGTGCGATGTAGGCCACGAAGCACAGCAGGGCCAGGAAGGTCACCGCGCTGACCGCATTGATCGCCTCATCGGGAATACGAGGAAGACCCCATTCCGTCACGGCGTACCAGACCGATCCGAAGTCCACCCCGCGCGCCCTGTTGAACGAGTAGAAGTGCCACCACCCCTCGAAGTTCGCGATGGCGAACGGGAGGTTCACGAGGATCCAGGTGATCGCGGTCGCACCGATGAGGGTCAGCGTGGGTCGGAAGGAACGTGTCCGGATAGCGAGGAGGACGAACACTGCTACGAGGACGAGCGGATAGAACTTCGATGCGATCGCGAGACCCAGGAAGACGCCGGCGGCTACTGGTCGTTCGCGCACCCAGGCGAGGAACGCGAGCGCCGTAAGGGCGATGGGGATCAGATCCCAATTGATCGTGGCACCGAGGACCACGGTGGGCGCCACCGCGATCATCGCCGCATCCCATGCGCGATGGCGCACCGCCAGTGCCGATGCGATCACCGTGATCAGCAGGAACGGTGTCAACAGGATCACGTTGACGTCGAAGAATGCGCGCGTCACATCGTTGGAGTAGAGAACCGGTGCGATCGCGGTCGTGATGAGTGCAGCGACCCACATGAACATCCCGGTCAGAACTGGATACTCGAGTGGTGTGCCTCCTACGGGGATCTGCACATAGGGGATCAGCCCGTCGGCGAATCCCCGGATTCCGTAGAGCGCCGGGATATCGGAGTAGCAGAGATGCTCGTACCGGTCGGGGGAGAGCCAGTTCGTTGTGACGCAACTGAGGTCGAGTAGGTACCCGACCATGTAACCCGCCGTGGCGAGCACGACGAGTGTCGAGATCGTGGGCCAGGGACCGGGAAGGGTGCGCGCCAGGCGACCCCATGGCCCGCCGAGGATCTCCGAGCCATTCCTGACGACGGGGTCCGTGCGCGAAGGGATCATCGCGCCTCCCATCACCGTGCGTTCTTCTTCTTCCCGGATCGCCCATCATCCTGGGGGTCGAAGGTGGTGTCCTGCGGGGCGGCGTCGATGACCGGCTCCTCCGGAGCCGGTATCTCCTCGGGGGGTGCCTCGTCGACCATGCCGTCGGGGCCGAATTCGGTCACGACGTCGGGGATGGGGCACCCGAGGGGGACCTCCTGCATGTCCGGGGCGAGCACGGCTGGGCAATCGGGTTCGCGCAGTACGTCATCCGGGGGTGCGGTGAAGGGCTCCTCGGGGAGGCCCTTGAGGGCACCGTTCATGAACGCGGTCCAGATTGCGGCGGGGAAGGAACCGCCGGTCACGGTGCGCAGGCCGCCCGTACCCGACAGGGACACGGGCGTGCCGTCGACCTCCTTGGCCATGAGCACCGCCGCCGCGAGTTGCGGTGTGTAGCCGACGAACCACGCGGACTTGTTGCCGTCCGTCGTTCCCGTCTTGCCTGCGGCGGGACGCCCGAGTTCCCGCGCGGCGAAACCGGTGCCGTTGTTGACCGTGCGGTTGAGTGCGAACGTCACCGTGTCGGCGACCTCCTCCGGGAACGCGCGGTCGGGTGCGGGTTGGTACTCCCACAACACACCCTCATTCGGGCCCATGACACGGCGGATGACGGTCGTCGGTGCGGTGACACCGCGCGCCGCGAAGGTCGCGTACGCGTTGGCCATGTCGACCGCCGACGGTGACGCGGTTCCCAGGACGAACGTGAGATCGAGGTTGTCCAGGTTGAGTCCCGGCGTGGACTTCGGAATACCCGCGCGCAGGGCCGCACGCGCCACCTTCTTCACACCGAGACTCGACTCCATCTCGACGTAGGCCGAGTTGATCGACTTCTCCGTCGCCTCCAGCAGTGTCACGCTGCCGTAGGACTTGTTGTCGTAGTTGTTGAGTGTGTAGCCCTGCACGGTGATCGGGGAATCACCGGACCACACCGACTTCAACGGCACCTTCTCGTCGATCGCAGCCGCGAGCGCAAATGGTTTGAATGTCGATCCCGCCTGCGCGAATTGCTTGGTCGCGTTGTTGATCTGATCGGTGATGAAGTCCTTGCCGCCGTACATCGCCACGATCTCGCCCGTCCCCGGCCGCACCGCCGCAAGACCGATACGCAGGCCCTTGGTATTCGACGTCGGACCCTGGGTGCGCACGGCGCGCTCCGCGGAACGTTGCGCACGGCGCTCGATCGTCGTCACGATCCGCAGGCCACCACTTTGGATCTGCTCGTCATCGAATCCCAAGGCCTTCAACTGTTCCTGGACCGCGGTGAGGATGTACCCGGTCTGACCGCCGAGCCTGTTGCCGCTCTGGGAAGCCGCGATCTCGGGGAACTGTGCGGCATCGCGCTGCTCGTCGGTGATCCAGCCTTCGTCGCGCATCCCATCCATCACATAGGCCCAGCGTCCCTGCAATCCGGTCAAGTTCTCCTCCGGTGAGAGACCACCCGGTGACTTCAACAACGCTGCGAGCACAGCGCTCTGCTCGACAGTGAGCTGACCTGCGGGAATGCGGAAGTACGCCATCGACGCGGCCTGGATGCCCTCGGCGTCGCGGCCGAAGAAGCTGGTGTTGAGGTAGTTCTCCAGGATCGTGTCCTTGGAGACGATGGTCTCGAGTTTGAACGCGAGTAGGGCTTCCTTGATTTTGCGCTGCCAGCTGCGTTCCTGGGTCAGATACGCATTCTTCGCGTACTGCTGCGTGATCGTCGAACCACCTTGCGTGGAGTCGGTGAAGGTGTTGTTCAGCGCCGCACGCACGATGCCCAGCGGTGAGATACCACCGTGGTCGTAGAAGCCGCGATCCTCCGCGGCGAGCACCGCCTGCTGGGTATGCAGGGGGACCTCGGCGAGCGGAATGCTCTGCCGTGTGGTGTCGGTGAGTCGACCGATCTCCTGCTTCCCCCCGGCGTAGTAGACGACGGTCGCCTGGCTGGTGACGACATCGCTGGGGTTCGGGATCTCGGTACGCGCCACCAGGAAGGCGAACGCGGCGAAACCCTGGGATCCGACCAGCACCCCGACCAGGAGAAGACCGCGCACCCATGCGCGACGTCGGGGGCGGGTCGGACGGGCCGCACCCTCGGGCGGGTGCGGGGGTCTGCGGGTCGGTCGCTGCGGTCGGCGACCACCCTGGGCACCGCGCGAGGGTCCCCGTGGCGGGCCGGGCGGGGATCCTGCCGGGCGGCGGGGCCGGTTGGAGGCGCGGGAGTCCGAGGAGCGCCCCGATGGGGGTCGTCTGGCCTCGTATGTCACGGCGCACCTCAATGGGGAAGAAGGACCGCCCCAAGTGCATCAGAAATCACACCCGTCACGTGGACGGCACGCCGGTGGTCAGTCGGTCGGGGGCCTCCGGGGGACCCCGTCGCCCAGGGCGTACCGACGGATCATGAAATTCCACTCACAGCGCTGGCAGACCTCCACCACATAGACCGTGAACTCCCCGTACTGGCTGGACATGGCCACCAGCTCCTCCGCCGTGCGGATCCGCCCGGCGTAGGGCCCGAGGGCATCCCCATAGACATAGGAGAGGTGGACCAGGTCCTCGCGCTTGCACGCCGGGCATCGGTCGCCGCTGGGTTCGCCGTGGTGGCGGGCGGCGCGCAGGAGATACGGGTCGGCCTCGCAGTAATTGGATGTGAGCGCGCCACCGGTATGCAGATCGCGGAGTGCGGCCCGACGTTGCAATGCGTAGTCCACGCGTGCCCGCGGCCGGGTGGGGTCGTCGACGGGTTCGGCGGGGGGTAGGGGTCCACGCGCGCGCGCCGGTGTCGACGACTCACCGCGGGCGAGGGTGCCGCGCAGTGTGTTGTGCCGGGGTGCAGCCATGGTCTGGGGAGTGTACGTCGGATTCGGCACTAGCGTCGCGTCATGGGCGAGCACCGGGGTCACCTGCGCGCAATCCTGCGCGGACGCGACTTCCGACTCCTCTACTCCACGCGGGTCACCGGGCAGTTCGGCGACGGGCTCCTGCAATCCGCGCTCGCCACCTTCGTGTTGTTCTCACCGGAACGCGCGCCCACGGCCGCCACCGTTGCCGCCTCCTTCGCGATCCTGCTGCTGCCCTACTCGGTCATCGGTCCCTTCGCGGGCGTGTTGTTGGACCGATGGAGTCGTCGTCAGGTTCTCGTGCGCGCCAACATCCTCAAGGGGCTACTGGTGGTCCCGGTGATCGCCGCATTCCTCGCCGCGAACGACGGTCCGCTGCTAGGGGTCTTCGTGCTCCTGGTGCTCGGTGTCGGCCGTTTCATCCTGGCCGGGCTCTCGGCATCGCTTCCACACGTGGTCGACGAACGCAACCTGGTCACCGCGAACGCATTCACCCCGACGTCGGGCACCATCGCCGCGGCTATCGGCGGTGTGGTCGGGGTAGGTATCCGGGCGCTGGCGGGCGGAGGTGATGGTGGTGGCGTGGTGGTGCTCGTCACCGCCCTCGGCTGCTACCTAGCTGCGTCTTTCATTGCGCTCCGGATCGGGGTCCGACGTCTGGGACCCGATGGGTCCCGGCCTCCGGACACGGTCGCAGGCGTTGTCCGCGGACTCCGCGACGGGGCGCGCGAACTGCTGCGCCAGGCCCCCGCATCCCACGGCATCGGCCTGGTGATGGCCCATCGATTCGAGTTCGGCGCGCTCACGGTGGCGGCACTGTTGTTCTTACGCAACACGTACACCACCGACGTCGATCAGGCACTCGTGCTCTTCGGTGTGGTGACGGGAGCTGCGGCCGTCGGTGCCTTCATGGGCGCGGTCATCACCCCCCGGATGGTGCGGCGGATCGGCTACCGCACCTGGCCGAGCATCATCGCCGCGCAGTCTGCGGTCATCGGCGTTCCCCTGGTGATCCTCGCGGGTGCATTCACCAACCTCGCACTGCTGCTCGCCGGAGCTGTGTCGATCGGCATCGCGGGTCAGTCGGTCAAAGTGTCGGCGGACACACTCGTGCAGGAGACCATTGCCGATGATTTCCGCGGCCGCGTGTTCGCGCTCTTCGACATGACGAACAACATCGGACTGGTGGCGGGAGTAACGGTCGTGGCGTTCCTCGCACCCGCGAGCGGAATAGCACCCGTCCTCTACGCGGGGGTTGCCGCGTTACTGCTCCTGGTCATCGCCTGGTACGCCGGCTCGGCAAAGCGGTGGAAACTCCCCCGGCCCTGAAGCCCACCCCTATGCTCGACCCGTGGTGACCGGAGCTTCCGCGCAGTATGAGACGAGTCCCGTGGCACGGAAGAAGTGGCGGGGGCGTTCGATCGTCTCCCTTCTCCTCTTCGTTCTCGCCACCCTGCTGACCCCGCTTGCGGTCGTCGGCCACTGGGGTCACACGACCATCACCGACACCGAGGCGTACTTGGAGACCGTCGGTCCGCTGGCCGCGGACCCCGAGGTTCAAGCCGCGATCGGTGCGGTGGTCACCGACGCCGTCATCCAGCAGGTCGATGCCAAGGAGCTCGTCGGCGGGTTCCTCACCGACCTGCTCCCCAATGACCAGCTCGCCGAGGCACTCGCCGGTCCCTTGAGTTCGGGTGTCAATCAGGTGATCGCGGGGGCCGTGGAGCGGTTCCTCACCAGTGATGCCTTCCAGACCGCATGGTTCGCACTCAACACCGCTGCGCAGCGCAGCCTGATCGCCGCCCTCGAGGGCGATCCCGAGGGTGTGGTGCAGATCCAGGGACCCGATGTGGTCCTCGATATCAGCAGCCTGCTCGAGGTCGTTCAGAAGGCGCTGGTCGATCAAGGCATCGATGTCGCCGCGAAGGTGACGGTCCCCGAGGTCGACAAGCAGATCGTGGTGATGAGCTCACCGGCATTCGAGCAGTTGCGGACCATCTGGGCATTCACGAATCCGCTGCTCAGCTTCATCCTGCTCTTGGTGGCACTCCTCTTCACGGTGTCGGTGCTGCTGGCCACCCGCCGAGCACGTACCACCGTGGCCGTCGGCGTCGTCGTCTTCGTCCTCGGTATGGCACTGCAACTGAGTCTCGCGTGGGCAGAGTCGCAGTTCACGAATGCCTTCTCCGGGACGATCTTCGAAGCCGCGTCGATCGTGTTCTTCCAGTCTTTCCTCACCAACCTGCTCGAGGGTCTGGTGAGCATGATCCTGCTCGGCGTGATCCTGGTGATCGTCGGCTGGTTCGCAGGACGCACCGACAGTGCGTTGCGGACGCGTGCCGCGCTCGTCCGGGGATACGCGGATATGGCGTCGCGCCTTCCCGCGTGGGCGTCGACCATCGGGCGTCCGATGCGCGACTACGCACCCTTCGTGCGATGGGGGATCCTGTTCCTCTGGGTGATCGCGGTCTTCACCGCGGCTGGCTTCCACTTCGAGTCGACCCTCGGCTGGACCGCATTGTTCCTCGGGCTGCTCACCATCGCCGAGATCCTGATGTACACGCCGGACGATCGTGTGTTGGAGATCCGCCAGAGTTAAGGGCGTCCGGCCCACCAGGCCCGCAGGGCCTCCTCCGCGGAGGCAGCATCCATCGGTCCCCGATCCAGGCGAAGGTTCAAGAGGAACTGGTACGCCTCACCGACCTCACGGCCCGGTGGGATGTCGAGGATCCGCATGATTGCCGTGCCGTCGAGGTCCGGTCGGATCGCGGCCAACTCCTCCTCGGCAGCCAATCGGGTGATCCGATCCTCGAGGTGCTCGTAGGCACGCTGGAGGGCCATGGCGCGCTTGCGGTTACGCGTGGTGCAGTCCGCGCGGGTGAGCTTGTGGAGCCGCACCAGGTTGTCCCCGGCATCGCGCACATAACGGCGTACTGCCGAATCGGTCCACTCCCCCGTGCCATACCCATGGAAGCGCAGATGGAGTTCGACGAGCTGTGCGACGTCATCGATGTTGTCGTTCGAGAACCGCATTGCCTTCATCCGTTTGCGTGTCATGCGTGCTCCCACCACTTCATGGTGGTGGAAGGACACGCCTCCGTCGGCTTCGAACTTGCGGGTCTTGGGTTTCCCGATGTCGTGGAGGAGTGCTGCCAGGCGAAGGACGAGATCGGGCTGTGATGGTGGCTCGTGCGCATTCTCCAAGACGATCGCCTGCTCGAGGACGGTCAGGGTGTGCTCGTAGACGTCCTTGTGGTGATGGTGCTCATCCGCCTCGAGTTGGAGCAGGGGGAGTTCCGGCAGCACGTACTCACATAGGCCGGTGTCCACCATCAACTGTAGTCCGCGACGCGGGTGGGCGGACATGATCAACTTCACGAACTCATCGCGCACTCGCTCCGCGCTCACGATCTCGATGCGTGCCGCCATCGCGGTCATAGCCTGGATCACATCGGGCGCGACATCGAAGTCCAACTGCGCGGAGAATCGCGCAGCCCGCAACATGCGTAGCGGATCGTCGTCGAAGGACTGCTCTGCGGTTTTCGGCGTGCGCAGGACGCGACGTTCGAGATCACCCTGACCATCGAATAGGTCGACCAATTCCCAGCTGGGAAGTCGTACCGCCATCGCATTGACGGTGAAGTCGCGTCGACCGAGGTCCCCGTCGAGGGAGTCACCGAACTCGACCTCGGGTTTACGCGAGTCGGGTTCATAGGTCTCGGTGCGATAGGTGGTGATCTCCATCTCGATACCCCGGACTCGCGCGCCCACGGTGCCGAAGCGCATACCCACATCCCATACGGCATCGGCCCATCCGGTGAGCACGTGGACGATCTGTTCGGGGCTCGCATCGGTGGTGAAATCGAGGTCGGCGACCGGCCGCCCGATGAGGGCGTCGCGCACGGGTCCCCCCACGAGGCTGACCTGGAACCCCGATGCCGTGAACAGTGCCCCCATCCGCTCCAACACGTCGGCGTACGGGGCCAGTGCCGTCGCTAGGCGGCGCGCAATGGCGGGATCGAGTGCGGGGGACACACCACGGAAGGCTAGTGCGCGGGCGCCTATCCTCACGGTATGGCCAAACGCAGCGTGGAGGAGACCTCCGCGGGTGGTTTGGTCCTCGACGAGAGTCGCCGTGGGGCCCTGATCGGGCGTCAGGATCGACGCGGGCGCATGGTGTGGTCGCTGCCGAAGGGCCATATCGAGGCGGGTGAGACACCCGAGGCCGCGGCAATCCGCGAGATCCAGGAAGAGACGGGTATCTCCGGGTCGATCGTCGCCCCCCTCGGTGTCATCGACTTCTGGTTCATGGCCGAGAACCGCCGCGTCCACAAGACGGTGCACCACTTCCTTTTGCAGGCGGTCGGCGGTGAACTCTCGTCGGATGATGCCGAGGTGGACAGTGTCGAGTGGGTGCCCCTCGAGGACATGTCGACGCGGCTGGCATACGCCGACGAGCGCCGACTGATGGACCGCGTCCAGGAACTGCTGGCGGACTCTTGAGAGTGCGCGCGTTCGCGTCGGTGGTCGCGGCCGTCATCGCGTCCACTGTCCTGGGTACCGCACCGGCGCATGCGGTCACCGATTCACCCGTGCCGATCCAAATCGAACGGCTCTCGCCGCTCGTCCCGAGCCCGGACGAACAGCTGCGCATCAGCGGGCGCGTGCTGAACACAACCCTCGGGGCCTTTCGCGATGTCCAAGCGCGGTTGCGCATCTCCACCGGACCGCTCACCGACCGTGGTCAGGTCACCGAGGTCGCTGCGGCCCCGTTCGCACCCACCGACGAACCCGCAGGTCAGATCCTGGATTCGACGCGCGTCGAGGTCACATCCCAACTCGAGAGCGGTGCCCAGGCAGTATTCGAGTTCACCCTGGACTTCGCATCACTCCCACTTCCCGACGATGGGGTCTACGTCCTCGCGGTAGAGCTCATCGGGGTCGATGCGGAGAGTGGGGGTGCCGAGCAGGTCCTCGGCATCGAGCGGACCTTCCTCCCCTGGTTCCCCGATCCGAAGGCGATCACACCCGTCGACGTCGTTTGGCTATGGCCGCTTGCGGATTGGCCAGCGCGGGAGGCGACGGGTGTCCTGCTCGATGACAGCACGCCGGAGGAGATCAGTCCCGGCGGCCGGCTCGATCGCCTGCTTGCGATCGGCACCCGGTACCCGCGCATGGTGAGTTGGGTCGCCGATCCCGCACTGCTCCGCACCGTGCAGGAGATGGCGGGTGGCTACGAGGTGCAGCGCAGCACCGGTGTCATCGCCGGGGATAAGTCCGCCGAGGCTGCGCGATGGCTCGAGGTTCTCACCGAAACGTTGCGCTCGGCACGCAGCGCTGCCGAGCCCGATTCCCCACTCCCGGTCCGCGTGCTCCCGTACGCCGATGTGGATGCGGTTGCCCTCACCCGTGCGGGTATGCAGACGGATGTCGTTCGTGCCGTGACCCGCGGTGCACCGACGGCAACCGCCGTTCTCGGTGCACCCGTGTCGGGGTCGATCGCATGGCTCCCCTTCGGCCGCGTCGATGACGCGACCGCCGCGACACTGGTGTCCGCGGGAGTCGAGGCATTGGTGCTGGGTGGATTCGCGATGCCGACTGTCGATGGTTCGCCGGACACCGGGCGGGCCCGGATGGCGACGAGTGTCGGCAACACGGAGGTGCTCCTGCTCGATCCGGCAGTGAGTACCACCCTGATGCTGCCTCAGCAGTCGCGCAGCCAGTCGGTTGCAGTGCGTCAGCGATTCCTGGCCCAGACGGCGATGGTGGCCCAGGAGTTCGGTGATGCGCCAACACGCACCGTGATCGCCGGTCCGCGCACACCGATCTGGGACCCGTCGGAGGCGACGATGCTCGGTCTCCTTCGGGCGACCATGCGCGCACCGTGGATGCGACCGCAGACACTGGCCACCCTGTTCGACGAGGGGACCGCCGGTGCTCCACGCACCATGGCGGGCTACGGACAGAAGGCGCGCGCGGCCGAACTACCCGCGAGTTATCTGCGCCGCGTGCAGCGGGCCACCGAGCAGCTCGCGACGTTGACCGCGATCCTGAACAACCCGGCGGGCATCACGGATGCCTACGCGTCGGCCCTGCTGCGCGCGGAGTCGGCCGCCTGGCGTTCGGATCTTTCCACCGGACGCGCGCTCCTCGACTCCATCAGCTCCCAACTGCGTGAGCAGACCGGGCTCGTGCGCGTGCTATCCGAAGGAACCGTCACCTTCTCCGGAGACACGGGCCGAGTTCCCGTCACCATCGCCAATGACCTCGACCGCGACGTCACCGTCGGGGTGGAACTCGTCGCGTCACCGAGCCCACGCTTGGAGTCGGACCCGGTTCAAGGCATCGTGATCGCACCCGGGAAGAAGGTGAGCGTCGAGATCGATGCGCGTGTCATCGGTGGGCGTTCCCTGCCGGTCCGAGTCCAACTGCTCACGCCCGACGGACAGGCCTACGGCTCACCCGCCACCATCGAGCTCGCCTCCACCGCGTATGCGCGCGCGGCATCCTGGGTGGTGATCGTCGCCTTCGTCGCCATTGCAGTCTTCGTACTCGTGGGGATCATCCGTCGCATCCGACGTGTGCGCCGGGGACATACCGCCCTCAGTTCCGGCAGCCCTGCACGCCCATCTGACACGGTGTGACCATGGCCTCGTCCACGCGCGCCCTGATCGCACCCAGTGCGGTGATGGCGACGGGCACGATCACCTCGCGCGTGACGGGAATCGCGCGCGATATCGCGATGGCCGCGGCGCTGGGCTTCTATCTGGTCTCCGACGCCTTCAGTCTGGGCAACTCACTCCCGACGATCCTCTACATCCTCATCGTGGGAGGTGCACTCAACGCGGTCTTCATCCCGCAGTTGGTGCGACGCATGCGCGAGGACGCGGACCAGGGCAAGGCCTACGCCGACGCACTCCTCACCGTGGCCGCGACGATCCTGCTGATTCTCTCTGTGGTTGCCGTGATCGCGGCCCCGTGGATCGTCGACCTGTACACACCTGCGGACTACCCGCAGGCCGAGTACGAGCTCGCGGTGGCTTTCGCACGGCTGTGCCTGCCGCAGATCTTCTTCTACGGCCTGTACTCGATGCTAAGTCAGGTGCTCAACGCCCGCGGGCGCTTCGGTGCCCCGATGTTCGCACCGATCGCGAACAACGTGATCGCGATCGCGACGTTCCTGCTGTTCCTCGCCGTCGCGGGTACGTCCGCGGCCGCCGACGGCGCGCTGACCACTGACCAGGTGCTCATCCTCGGGATCGGTACGACCCTCGGTGTGGTGCTGCAGGCGTTGATCCTGATCCCACTTCTCTCCCGCGCGGGCTACCTCTGGCGGCCGAGTTTCGCCTGGCGTGAGCAGGGTCTCGGGCACGCAGCGCGCCTCGCGGCGTGGACGGTGGGTTTGGTGCTCGTGAACCAGATCGCCTACCTGGTCATCACCCGGTTCGCCACGCAGGCGAACGTCGACGCGAGTGCGGCGGGAGTGGTGGCTGCGGGTCTCACCACCTACCAGAAGGCGCACCTGGTGTTCATGCTGCCGCACAGTGTCATCACCGTGTCCGTGGTGACCGCACTGCTTCCGGCGTTGTCGCGTGTGGCGCATGCCGGACGCATGCGTCAGGTCGGTGCGGATGTCTCCGGTGCGATGCGCCTGGTCACGGCGGCGATCACACCGGTGGCCGCGATCCTCGCGGTCACCGGTCCAGGGATCGCGATCCTGCTCTTCGGGTATGGCGCGGCCACCACGGATCAGGCCGCGCAGATGGGCCAGATCGTCTCGATCTTCATGCTCGGTCTGATCCCGTTCACACTCTTCTACGTCCTGCTGCGCGGGTTCTATGCGCTTGAAGACACACGTACACCCTTCGTGATCACGGTGGTCTTCTCCGCCCTGTGGTTGGTCGTGGTCAACGCCCTCTTCGCATCGCAACCGCCCGGTGGCGGTCAGATCGCGGTCATCGCGTTCGGGTACGTCCTCTCCTACTGGGTGGCACTCGCCCTCGCCTGGATCTGGTTGGCGGCGAGGTTGCGTCGGCGCGCAACCGCCGACGACGTCGCGCCGGGCATGCGGTCACCCGCAACCCTCTGGTCGCTTGCGCGACTCACTATCGCCGGGGTAATCGCCTTCCTCGTCATGTCGCTCACCCGCGCCACCATGCTCGATCTCCTCGGCCTCGACTCGACATCCGATCGGCTCGGCATCGCCCTCAGCGTCGTCGTGGTGGCGGCACTGGGCGCGCTCACCTATGTGCTCGCCGCCTGGCTGTTGCGTTGTCGCGAGGTCGGTCAAGCCTGGTCATTGCTTCGCCGTGCCCTGAAACGTGGGAACTCTGCTGCCAAGGTGGGGTCATGAGCGTGGGTGCACGGATCGGTCGCTTCCGATTGGTGGAACGCATCAGCGTGCGCAAGCCCCCGGCCAGTGACAGCGCCTTCCGCAGCTACCCCGTGGAGTCATGGCTCGGTCATGACGAGAAGCTCGATAGACCGGTCTCCATTCGTCTGCTGCGCACCGATGATGCGCGTATCGCGAGCGTCCTCGGGGCCGCCCGTGCTGCCGCGCTCGTGGACGATCCGCGCTTGATGCGTGTGCTCGATGTGATCCCGATGGACGCTGAGTCATCGGAAGCTCCACGCACCGCGATCATCAGCGAGTGGGCGGAGGGTCAATCACTCGTGGACCACCTGGAGACCTCCGGTCCCGCGACGGCGGCCGCCGCCCTGATGGTGGTCGGTGACGTGGCGAGCGCCCTCGCCCTCGCCCTCGATCAGGGTGTCCCGCACGGGCGTCTCAGTCCGACGACGGTATTCCTCACCGAGGGTGGTGAGGTGCGCGTGCGCGGCCTCGCGGTCGACGCGGCGCTCTTCGGACCACTCGACTCGGATAGCCGCAGTGGGCGGGTGGTGAACGACGACGTCGACGGTCTCGGGTCACTTCTCTACGCGTTGGTCACCGGCTACTGGCCGGACCCTTCGGTGGATCCCGCGGAGGTGGGCATTCCGCTCGCGCCTCTGACCGGACGATCCGTCCCTCTGCCGTCGCGGGTGCGCGCGCAGGTCCCCCGCCCCATCGACGAGGTGGTGGGTCGCTCCGTGCTGTCGATTTCGCGACCGCGCGGATCCATTCGGATCGCCGACGCGAGTGGGTTCGCGACTGCTGCCACGGCGGCACTCGATCGCCTGACGCCGCTCGTTCCCACGTCGCTGCGCATTGCGCGACCGCAGGTGACCACCGGACGCCGCATCACGCGCACGGTCGGCATCCTCGCGGCGGTGGGGATCGTGATCCTGACATTCGCCGCGGGTATGACCCTGCTCACCGCCGGCAGTGGGAACGCGGAGGAGATCGCCGCCGCAACAGAGGCGACGGATCTACTCACGAGTGAGGCGGTGCCGTTCACCGAGGAGTTCGCATTCAGCGCGGCCCAGGTTCCCGTATCGATCCTGTCGGTGCGCTCCTACGACCCATTCTCCGACGATGACGAGAACGGCAAGCCGGACAAGCGCAAGGGTCGCGAGAACGAGGAGAGCGCTCTGCTGGCCATCGATGTCGATCCCGCAACGGAGTGGGTGACCGAGACCTACGCCACCGCGGATGCTGACGGTAAAGGTGGCGTCGGTCTCATCATCGATCTCGGACAACCGATGAACATAAGTGCGGTCACACTCAACCTGCGCGGTTACGGAACCGATGTCCAGGTGAAGGTCGCCGACGAGATCCAGAAGGAACCCGACCTCTGGACACCCTTCGTCGACGTCGAGAAGGTCGGACCCGAGATCGAACTGCGATCCCCGCGACCCGTGCGCGGTCAATACGTGCTCGTGTGGCTCGACTCTCTTCCGAGTGAACCCGGTGGTACCGGCCGTTACACGGGCGGCATCGGACAGATCCAAGTGTTCGCGACTCCGGATGAGGAACCTGCTGCCTGATTCGCGCCGATAGGCTCCCCGATATGCCGAGTGGGGATACGCGTACCGACGCGGAACTCCTCTCCGCGCACGTCGATGGCGATCCGCATGCGTTCGGTGAACTCGTCTCCCGTCACCGTGATCGACTCTGGGCTGTTGCGCTGCGGACGACCGGCGATCCCGAGGAGGCGGCGGATGCAGTGCAGGATGCATTGATCTCCGCGTTCCGTCGAGCATCCTCCTTCCGCGGTGAATCCGCGGTCACCACCTGGCTGCACCGGATCGTGGTGAACGCGAGTTTGGACCGCCTGCGTCGTCGCTCCGTCCGGCACGCGGGCCCGATCCCCGACGACGAGGTGGGGGTGAGCGCCCCGGTCGTCGGAAACAACCACGATGCGCTCGAGACCGCCGAGCTGCGCTGGGAGATCACCCGGGCCCTGGCCGAGCTCCCCGAGGCCCAGCGGGAAGCGGTCTACCTGGTCGATGTCGAGGGGTACTCGATCGAGGAGGCCGCAGCGATGCTGGACTGCCCGACGGGCACGGTGAAGAGCCGGTGCTCGCGGGGTCGGGCCAAGTTGGCTGAAACTCTCGGATTTTTACGGAACCCGAACATGGATTCCCCCGTCACACGTCCGGAAGGGGGTGGGAATGGCTGACGAACTGGATCCCCAGCTGGAT
The DNA here is from genome assembly GCA_044375955.1 of Candidatus Nanopelagicales bacterium. Taxonomy (GTDB): domain Bacteria; phylum Actinomycetota; class Actinomycetes; order S36-B12; family S36-B12; genus VGCC01. The sequence goes on from JBILLS010000001.1 coordinate 159,942, forward strand.
CCCGAGGTCGAGACTCGCCTGCGCGAGGCCCTGAGCCGACTGCGCCCGGATAACGATCCCGCACCCACCCCACCGATGCCCCCGGCCGTGTGGGCGCGGATGGAGCGTGCGGTCGCCCATGAATCGGGGCTGCGCACCGGCACGGTGGTGGAGTTGGCTCCACGTCGGCGGATGTTGAAGTGGGCCGGACCCCTGGTCGCGGTGAGTGCCGTGGTGCTCGGTGTCGTGGTGATGACGAACCTGCCCGGCCAGCAACCGGACGTCGTGGCCGACGCAGAGACCGCGATGGCGGCCGCGGAGCCGAAAGCCGTGCTCCAGGCGGGATTCGTGCCGCCGGCGATGACCGTGGTCGATTCCGCGGAGAACTTCACACCCACCTCGCTGCGCGCCGGAGTGACGGCGGTCCTGGAGAAGCTGGGCGTGCGATCCATGGGCGACATGCAGAGGATGGCCACCGCCTCCGCGGCACCCGAAGTCGACGAGACCACCCTGCGTGAGTGCGTGACGGAGTTGACCCAGTCCCCCACGTCGCAGGCATTGATCGTGATCCGGGCCACCTATGACGGCGCTGCGGCAGGTGTGGTCGTGATCCCGGCGGTGATGATGGGCGACATCAGCACGGTGGACATCTCGCAGATCTCCGACCCGACCCTGCACATCTTCGTCGTCGGTCCGCAGTGCGGGGCACAGCCCACTCAGGTCATCTCGCACGTTCTGCACGCCATCGGCGATTAACCCGTTCTCACTAGACTCGGGCGAAGCCGGAATATACCCCCTGGGGTATATTGATATCCCACCGAGGCAAGGACGAACGTGAGCGACATCCGGAACGTGATCATCATCGGATCCGGCCCAGCCGGGTACACCGCCGCCGTCTACACCGCGCGCGCGCAGCTCGCACCGCTCGTCTTCGAGGGCTCCGTCACCGCGGGTGGTGCACTCATGAACACCACGGAGGTGGAGAACTTCCCCGGGTTCAGCGAGGGCATCATGGGTCCGCAACTCATGGAGCAGATGCGGGCGCAAGCCGTGCGCTTCGGTGCGGAGATCCTCACCGACGACGTCGTGAGTGTGGATCTCTCTGGTGAGATCAAGAGCGTGACCGATGGATCAGGCACCACCTACCGGGCGCGCAGCGTCATCCTCGCAATGGGATCCGGCTATCGCGAACTGGGGCTCCCGAACGAGAAGCGGCTCTCCGGGCACGGTGTCTCGTGGTGCGCGACCTGCGACGGATTCTTCTTCCGTGGTCAGGACATCGCCGTCGTCGGAGGCGGTGACTCCGCGGCCGAGGAGGCCACGTTCCTCACCCGCTTCGCCAACACGGTTTATCTGATCCACCGCCGCGAGGAGTTGCGTGCGAGCAAGATCATGGCCGAGCGTGTGTTGAGCAACGAGAAGATCGTGCCGGTCTGGAACTCCGAGGTCGTGGATGTCCTGGGCGACGCCAAGGTCAGCGGGATCACTCTGCGCAACACGGTGACCGGTGAGACGAGCGACCTCGCCGTGACCGGGTTGTTCATCGCGATCGGCCACGACCCGCGCAATGAGTTGGTCACCGGCCTCATCGACCTCGACGCCGAGGGCTACGTCGTGGTCGACTCCCCGTCGACCCGGACGTCGATCCCGGGTGTGTTCGCGTGCGGTGACCTCGTCGACCACACGTACCGCCAGGCGATCACCGCGGCCGGCACCGGCTGTTCCGCCGCCCTGGACGCCGAACGCTTCCTCTCCCACTAGGGCCGCGTAGGCTCATAACCGACCAGAAGGAGTTGCCATGGGTGCCACCCACACAGTGACCGATGCCAGTTTTTCCGCCGATGTGTTGAACAGCACCAAGCCCGTGCTGGTCGACTTCTGGGCCGAGTGGTGCGGGCCCTGCAAGATGGTTGCTCCGATCCTCGAGGAGATCGCAGCGGGTACAGAGAACCTGGTGATCGCCAAGTTGAACGTCGATGAGAACCCGCAGACCGCGGCCTCGTACGGCATCACCTCGATCCCGACGATGAGCGTGTTCCAGGGGGGCCAGATCGTGAAGACGATCATTGGCGCCAAGCCCAAGGCCGCGCTGATGGCGGATCTGCAGCCGTACCTGTAGTGATGCTCCGCCTTGGCTCCACCGGGGCGGCCGTCGCGGAGGTGCGCGCGCGGCTCGCGCACCTGGGACTCGTGACAGATAACGCCGCAGACCCGCAGGTCTTCGACGAGGAACTCGACCGTGCCGTGCGCACGTTCCAACAGGAACGCGGGATCGGGGTCGACGGCATCGTCGGACCGGTGACATTCCGCAGACTCGACGAGGCCCGCTGGCAACTCGGTGATCGTGTTCTCTCGTTCATCCCTGGCCGCATGATGACCGGGGACGACGTCGTGCAACTGCAGCGTCGGCTGAGTGAACTCGGATTCGATTCGGGTCGCGTGGACGGAATCTTCGGAAGGGCCACCGACCGCGCACTCCGTGAGTTCCAGGCGAGTGTCGGGGTCAACCCCGATGGCACCTGCGGGCCCGACACCTTTCGCGCCTTCGACCGACTCATCCGCACGGTCAGTGGCGGTGATGCCCGCGCACTGCGTGGTCACCTGACGGTGGCCGCCCTGCAAACCGGCGTCGCGGACAAGGTCGTGGTCATCGACGCCGCCGGCGACGTCGATGCGGATTTGTGTCACGCGTTCGCGGTACGCATCGAAGGACGGCTTGCCGCCCTTGGAACGCAGGCGATCCTCAGCGGTCGCCCCGACGGAGTGAACCCGACCGAGGCACAGCGCGCGGAGTTCGCCAACAGTGTCGGTGCTGACATCGTGGTCACGCTGCATGTCGATACCAGTGACAGCCCGGAACCGAATGGGATCGCCACGTTCTACTACGGCCATCCCGGGGGCGGAGTCCACTCGCACTCCGGGCGCATGCTCGCGGAGTTCCTGCACGATGAGTTGACCCACCGCACCGATCGACTCGACTGCGGAGTGCACCCGCGCACCTGGGATCTCCTGCGCCTGACCCGGATGCCCGCGGTGCGGGTCGAGTTGGGCTACGTCTCCAACGAATCCGATGCGCAGCGGTTACGCAGCGCTGGATTCCAGGATGCGGTTGCAGAGGGTGTCGCCGCAGCGATCACGCGAGTGTGTTCACCCCGCTAGACGGGGTGAACCGTGAGACCCGGAATGCCGTGGATTTCGGCGCCTGGCGGTGATGCAGCACAATTCCTCCTGCGGTTGCTGAGATGTAGGGAGGTGCCATGGCCGGATCCCGGCTCGACCCGTGGGTCGAGCACTACGCGGTGCGCGCCCGTGGCATGACGGCCTCGGAGATCCGTGCGCTGTTCTCGGTGGCCAGCCGCCCCGAGGTCGTGTCCCTTGCCGGAGGCATGCCCTACGTCTCCGCCCTCGACATGGATTCCCTAGCGGACACGGTTGCCTCGGTGATCCGCGAGTCCGGTGCGCAGGCGCTGCAGTACGGATCGGGCCAGGGTGATGTCACCCTCCGCGAGCAGATCCTCGAGGTCACGGGTGAAGTGGGGGTGCGGGCGCACCCGGACGACATCATCGTCACCACCGGATCGCAGATGGCCCTGGATCTGGTGACACGTGTGTTCTGTGATCCCGGTGACGTGGTGTTGGTCGAATCACCGTCCTATGTCGGTGCCCTGGGTGTGTTCCGCGCATACCAGTGCGATGTCCGTCACGTCGATATGGATGACAACGGTCTCGATCCGGTGGCGCTGCAGCAGGCGATCGATGATGTGCGCGCTCAGGGGAAGCGGATCAAGTTCGTCTACACGATCCCCTCGTTCCATAATCCGGCCGGCCTCTCGCAGGATCAGAAGCGGCGTGAACAGATCCTCGCCGTCGCACAGAACAACGGGATCCTGCTGCTCGAGGACGATCCCTACGGCCTACTCGGCTTCGAAGGTGTTGCACCGCAAGCGATTCGAGCGCTCGATGATCAGGGTGTTGTGTATCTAGGGAGCTTCTCCAAGACCATCGCATCGGGTCTGCGTGTGGGCTGGGCGGTGGCACCGCATGGTGTGCGGGAGAAGCTGGTCCTCGCAGCGGAAGCAGCAACGCTGTGTCCATCGAACTACGCCCAACTCACCGTCAGTCAGTACCTCGCCACCCAACCGTGGCGGCAACAGATCAAGGTCTTCCAGGAGATCTACCGCGAGCGGCGCGACGCGTTGTTGGAGTCGATGCAGGCGATGATGCCGGAGGGCACTCGGTGGACCATTCCCGCCGGTGGTTTCTACTCCTGGGTCACGCTGCCCGATGGACTCGATGCCACGAGCATGCTGCCGCGCGCGGTCGCGGCACTCGTCGCCTACGTGCCTGGGACCGGCTTCTTCATCGACGGGCAGGGGCGGCAGAACCTGCGCCTGTCGTACTGCTACCCGGAGCCGGACCGCATCCGCGAGGGTGTGCGCCGTCTCGCCGGCGTCATCGAGACCGAACTCGACCTCGCCCGCACCTTCGGTACGGCGGAGTCGCTGCACCAACCCACGGGTGAGTCCACACCGGCACCGGATCTGGCCTGATGCGCGTTCTCGTCCTGGCCGGTGGCCTGTCCCCGGAACGCGATGTGTCGCTGCGATCAGGACGCCGCGTCGCCGAATCTCTGCGCCTGGCGCGCCCGGAGTGGGAGATCGCCGAGGCCGACGTCGACGCCACGCTGCTCGACACCCTCACCAGCCACCCGCCCGACGCGGTGGTCCCACTCCTGCACGGTGCCGCCGGTGAGGATGGGTCGCTGCGTGATCTGCTCGATGCCCTCGGTATCGCCTATCTCGGTGCCGACGGTTCCGGTGGTCGCATGGCCTTCGACAAGCCGGTCGCGAGCACCCTGATCCGCGCATCGGGAATCGATGTCCCCGCCTTCCTGGTCCTACCCCAGACCACCTTCCGGGAACTCGGCGCCGCACGCGTGATGTCCGCCATCGGTGCGCACATCGGTTTCCCTCTCGTGGTGAAGCCGACCCGCGGTGGCAGTGCACTGGGAGTCGCGATCGTGCACGCCGAGAGCGAGCTTCCCGCCGCACTCGTCGGTGCCTTCTCCTACGCGGACACCGCGATGGTGCAGGCGTATGTGGGCGGTACCGAGATCGCCGCCGGAGTCATCGACATCGACGGTGCGCCCACCGCACTCCCGCTGGTCGAGATCGTCCCCGATGGCGCGCTCTACGACTACACCGCCCGCTACACGGCGGGCACGACGGAGTTCTTCTGTCCAGCCCGGGTTGAGGACTCGATCACGGCCCGGGTCCACGAGGTCGCCCTGCGCGCGCACGCTCTGCTCGGTCTTCGCCATATCTCCCGGACCGACGTGATCGTCGATGAGGCGGGGCGAGTCTGGTACCTGGAGACCAATGCAGCACCGGGAATGACGGAGACCTCACTCATGCCCCAGGCGCTGAGCGCTGCAGGTCTCGATGCAGGCGAAACCCTCGCCCGCATCCTGGCGTCCTAGTCGATCAGGTCGACGATCCGGCGTAGATCCTCGATATCGGCGCACTCGATCACGAGCTGACCACGTGAGGTCGATGTCGCGAAACCCGTTGCGCTGCAACGAGTATCCAGGGCATCACCGGTGCGCGACGTCAACTCGTCGACCACCTCGCCGACCTTCGCCTCGCGCTGCTTGCGTCGCCGCTCCTTCTTTTCGCGCACGTTTCCGTCGGCTTCACCGAGGATGATCAACTCCTCGACGCTGCGCACACTCAATCCCTCGGCGACGATGCGCGCCGCCAGGTTCTCCATCGCCGCCTCGTTATCGAGGGAGAGCAGGGCACGTGCGTGGCCCGCGCTCAAGACGCCCGCCGCCACGCGGTTCTGCACGGAGGGTGGAAGCTTCAACAGCCGCAACGTGTTCGAGATCTGTGGGCGTGAGCGTCCGATGCGTGCGGCCAACTCCTCCTGGGTGCAACCGAAGTCACTGAGCATCTGCGAATACGCCGCCGCCTCTTCCAGGGCATTGAGATTCGATCGATGCAGGTTCTCCAGGAGTGCATCGCGCAGCATGACCGCGTCGTCGGTGTGACGCACGAGTGCAGGGATGGTGTCCCAGCCCGCCTCGATCGCCGCGCGTAGTCGTCGCTCACCGGCGACCAGCTCATAGCCGTCGTCCCGCGGCCGCACCACGATCGGTTGGAGGAGACCCACCTCACGTAGGGAGAACACGAGTTCCGCGAGGTCCTCCGTGTCGAAGACGCGGCGCGGCTGCTGCGGATTCGGTGACACACGCGCGATCGCGATCTCCGCGTACCCGACCGCCGGTTGCGTCGCCGGCTCCACCGGCGTGGTCACCGAGCGTGTGACTGGTGCAGGTGTCGCCGTGGGTTCGGTCGGGATGAGTGCCCCGAGGCCCTTACCGAGTCCCTTCTTCGCCATCGCTCCTCCTAATGTCCGACCAGTGCGAATTGCTCGGCGGCCTCGCGGTAGGCGACCGCACCGGACGAGGACGGGTCGTAGGTGAGGATCGTCTGTCCATGGCTTGGCGCCTCCGACAGACGCACCGACCTCGGGATGATCGTGGTGAGCACGCGGGCGCCGAAGTGGGTGCGCACCTCCTCGGCGACCTGCCCGGCGAGCCGGGTGCGCCCGTCATACATCGTGAGGATGATCGCTCCGACACCAAGGTCCGGATTAAGGTGACTTTTCACCATATCTACCGTTTTGAGTAGTTGAGAGAGCCCTTCCAGGGCGTAGTACTCGCACTGGATGGGCAGCAGCACCTCGCGGGCACCCACCAGGGCGTTGAGGGTGAGGAGGCCGAGGCTGGGTGGGCAGTCGATGAAGACGTAGTCGTACTCTCGATCGAGGTCCTCCAGTGCGGACCGCAGGGCGAACTCGCGCCGCTCCTGAGCGACCATCTCGATCTCTGCACCCGCCAGATCGACATCGGCAGGGGCGCAATCCAGCCCGGGCACATCCGGGCACGGGAGGATCACATCCTCCAGCTCGGCCTCCCCGATCATCACCTCGTACATTCCCGGGGACTCCGACTCCCGGTCGTATCCCAGGGCGGTCGACGCATTCCCCTGGGGGTCTAGGTCGATCACTAGGACGCGGGTTGTCTCCGAGGCGAGGGAGGCGGCCATGTTCACCGCGGTCGTGGTTTTGCCGACCCCGCCCTTCTGGTTGGCCACCGCGATGATCCGGGTCATGGGCGCTCGCCGGTCGGCCAGCCCAGGCCGCACGGGCGACCTGCGGGGGTGTGTGTTTCACGGGAAACGCCCGGCCAGCCCAGGCCTGAAGGCCGAGTTGCGGGGGTCCTAGCCGAGGGGGTGTTCATCGCGGTCATTGTGCCGCAGGGACCACCACGACGGTAGTCGGTGGGTCCACCACCCCGGCCCCGCACACGACCACCCGTGCCTGGGACAGACCAGAGGCCTCGATCTCCTCCTGGGCCGAGGCCCCCTTGAGGGCGAGCAGCACCCCTCCGGGGGCGAGTAGCGGCAGGGTCCAGGAGGCGAGCTTGGTCAGTGGAGCGACGGCCCGGGCGGTCGCGACCCCGACCGGGACCCACCCCGTGCGGACCAGGTCCTCGGCCCTGCCCCGCTCCACCCGCACCCGGACCTCGAGGTCCAGGACCTCGAGGGCCTCGGTCAGGAAGGTGGCCCGGCGCAGCAGGGGCTCGACCAGGATGCACTGAATGTCGGGTCGGGCAATCGCCCAGACCAGGCCGGGGAGCCCGGCCCCGGATCCGACGTCGGCCACGGTCGTGCCCTCCGGGATGAGTCCCAGGCTGGGGTCGGCCACCACGGCACAGTTCAGGATGTGTCGGTCCCAGAGGCGCTCGGCCTCACGTGGGCCGATCAGGCCACGGTCGATTCCGGGGCCGGCAAGGAGGTCGTGGTAGGCCTCCAGCCCCTGCCGGGCGGGCTCGAGCCACCCGGGCAGTGTGGGGGTTTCCCGTGAAACCACGCTAGGGGAGCCGCACCACGATGCGCCGGTTGGGTTCCTCACCCTCGGATTCGCTCACCAGTCCGGCAGCGGTGACCACGTCGTGCACCACCTTGCGCTCGAACGGGTTCATCGGCTCGAGCTTCAGGGGGGCCGCCGTCCGCTGGACCTCGGCCACCGCGGCCGCGGCGACCTCCTCGAGGGCGACACGCTTGGCTGCACGGAAACCCGCGATATCCAACATGAGTCGCGAGCGCTCCCCGGTCTCCCGTGAGGCGGCCAGGCGGGTCAACTCCTGCAGGGCGTCGAGAACCTCGCCGTCCTGCCCCACCAGGTCCTTCAGGTCCCCGGGGTTGACCTCCAGCACGGAGACCATGGCCCGGTCCCCCTCGACGTCGATGTCGATATCCCCGTCGAGGTCGGCGATGTCGAGGAGTCCCTCGAGATAGTCCGCGGCGGCGTCGCCCTCGCGATCGAGCAGCGTCTGTTCCTCACTCATGATGCTCCTAGGCCTACTTCTTGCGTCGTTTGCTGCGGGGTTGCCGCTTCGGCTGCACCCGTGCTTGGTTTTCCGACGGAGTGTCGGGAAGTTCCTCGGGGACCTCGCCCTTCCGCACAGCCTTCTTCTTGGCCTTCTCCGCCTTACGCGCCTCAAAGGCGTCGAAGGCGGGGGTTCCCGGCTGTGGGTTGTTGCGGATCACATAGAACTGCTGGCCCATCGTCCAGATGTTCGTGGTGAACCAGTAGATGAGAACACCGATCGGGAAATTGATGCCACCCACCGCGAAGACCACCGGGAAGATGTAGAGCAGGATCTTCTGCTGCCGCACCATCGGGTTGTCCGGTGCCGTGTTCTTCACGATCAGCTGACGCTGCGTGATGAACGTCGTCGCCGACATCGCAATGATCAGGAAGATTGCGAGGACGCGGGTTGCAATCGGGTTCGGGGTTTCATCGGCCAGCCACAGCGTTCCGTACAACGGCACACCGAAGATCTGCGCGTCGTGCGCGAGTGGCAGCAGGTCCGCGTAGTCGGCCCATGCGAACACCCCGGGGGCTACGTACTCCTTGTTGTCCGGTGAGTACATCGCCACGCCCTGCAGCACTGTGAACAGGGCGAAAAAGATCGGTGCCTGCAGAAGAATCGGCAGGCAGGACGCGAGCGGATTCGTGCCCGTCTCCTTGTAGAGCTTCATCATTTCCTGGCTCTGCCGCTCGCGGTCACCCGCGTACTTCTTCTGGATCTCCTTCATCTTCGGTTGGATGATCTGGAGACCGCGCTGCGCCTTGATCTGCTTGACGAAAAGCGGAATCAGCAGAATGCGGATCACGACGACGAGACCCATGATCGACAGCGTCCACGACCAGCCACTCGCCGGATCCATCACGACGCTGAACAGCGAGTGGAACTGCACGAGAATCCAGCTCACGGCGATCTTCAGCCAGTCGAGGATGAACATGTGCTCCGTCCGAGTTAGCGGGGTCGTCCGTCGGGATACACGTCAGGACGCCACTTGCCAGGTGACGGTACCGGGTCCAATCCCCCACCGTTCCAGGGGTTGCACCGCAGTAGTCGCCAGACGGCCAAGGCTAGGCCCTTGGCGGATCCATGCCGACGGATGGATGTGAGGGCGTAGGTCGAGCAACTCGGGTGGAACCTGCACGTGGGCGGCATCACCGGGGAGATCACCAGTTGGTAGGCGCGGATCGGGACGATGAGGACCCACATCAGGACCCAGCCGATGCTGTGGTCCCAGACCCACAGCAGGCCGCGGCCGACCTTCATGACCAGACAGCCCGCACCGCGGCGAAGGCAGCGCGGACGTCGTCCGCGAGCGACGGGGAACTCGCCGCACCGGGGAGGCCACGCACCACCCAGAGCGAGCCGTCGGGGAGTTCTGCCACGAGGTGGGAGACCGCTCCACGGATCCTGCGGGACACCGCATGCCGCTGCACCGAGTTCCCCACGTTCCGTCCGACCGCGAGCCCGATACGTGCGGGCCCGGTGGCGCCAGCAGGGCGGTATCCGCTCACGACGACACAGCCGCGGGAGCGCCGGGTCCCGGCGCGGGTGGTGGTGGTGAAGTCCTTGGCCGCACGAAGGCGGTTTGATGCCGGCAACATGCCGGCACCTCTCAGGCCGACAGCCGAGCGCGGCCCTTGCTGCGGCGCGCAGCGAGAATGGCGCGTCCGGCCCGGGTCTGCATGCGCGCCCGGAAGCCGTGCGTCTTGGCGCGACGACGGTTGTTGGGCTGGAAGGTGCGCTTCATGGCAGGACTCCTGGACGTCTGGGGGAGAGAGCCTGGAAAGGGTACGGGGCCGCGGCCACGGGGGTCAAACGGGCCCCAGGGTGCGCCCGCCGCCCTCGGGCGGACCTTCCAGATAAATCGGACACGGGCTTGTGTCCACAGGTGATCGGCAGATAGGTTTGCCCTCTGCTCCACATCTGTGGATAACGGTGTGGACAAGTTCCGGACAACACAGGAGGCTGCCCTGCCATGACCACTGCGCCTGACTTCGCGGACGTCTGGACCCGGGCCATCTCGGACCTGTCGGAGACCTCCCTCACCGCGCAGCAGCGCGCCTTCGTGACCCTCACCTCCCCTCTCGGCCTCGTCGGGGACACCGCCCTGGTCGCCGCACCGAATGAGTTCACCAAGGACGTCCTCGAGACCCGGCTGCGGCCACTCGTGGTCAATGCGATCTCCGAACTCCTCGGTCAGCCGGTGCGCCTTGCGGTCACGGTCGATCCGTCCCTGGCTCGTGCACTCGACGACGAGACCGACGAGGTAGCGGACGCCACCTACGCGGAAGAGGCGGTCGTCGAGGAGCCGGTGCGCCCTGGAACGGGATCCCCGAGCACGCGCGATGTCGATGGTCGACTAAACGACAAGTACGTATTCGACACGTTCGTGATCGGCTCATCGAACCGGTTCGCGCATGCGGCGGCGGTCGCCGTGGCCGAGCAGCCGGCGCGCGCCTACAACCCGCTGTTCATCTACGGTGGATCCGGGTTGGGTAAGACCCACCTGTTGCACGCGATCGGCCACTACACGCGCACGCTCTACAAAGGCACGCACGTCCGCTACATCAGCTCCGAGGAATTCACCAATGAATTCATCAACTCGATCCGCGACGACAAGGCAGCGAACTTCCAGCGCCGTTACCGTGACATCGACGTTTTGCTCGTGGACGACATCCAGTTCCTGAGTGGAAAAGTCCAGACGCAGGAAGAGTTTTTCCATACCTTCAACACCCTGCACAACGCCAATAAGCAGATCGTCATCACATCCGATCTGCCGCCTAAGCAGTTGCAGGACTTCGAGGATCGGATGCGCTCCCGGTTCGAGTGGGGCCTGATCACCGACGTGCAGCCGCCGGACCTCGAGACCCGTATCGCCATCCTTCGGAAGAAGACCGTGCAGGAGCGTCTCGTGGCACCCCCGGAGGTTCTGGAGTACATCGCGTCGAAGATCGCGACGAATATTCGAGAACTCGAAGGTGCCCTCATCCGTGTGACGGCATTCGCCTCCCTCAACCGTCAGCCCGTCGACCTCGCGATCACCGAGGCGGTGCTCAAGGACCTCCTGCCGAACGAGGCTGGACCAGAGATCACCGCGGCGCAGATCATGGCTGCGACCGCGCAGTACTTCGGTGTGACGGTGGACGACCTGTGCGGATCGAGCCGATCGCGGGTGCTGGTGACCGCGCGGCAGATCGCCATGTACCTGTGCCGGGAGTTGACCGATCTCTCACTTCCGAAGATCGGACAGGCTTTCGGTGGTCGTGATCACACGACGGTGATGCACGCCGACCGCAAGATCCGGCAGTTGATGGCCGAGCGCCGCAGTCTGTTCAACCAGGTCACCGACCTGACCAGTCGGATCAAGTCGCAGCCGCGACCGCTCTAACGACACATCGGTATCACCCGTGCACTCCATCCCCATCTTGTCCCCAGTTGTGCATACACTTTGTGGATATACCTGGGGATAAGTGCCCCTTTGGGGCCCGTTCTAAGCCGTTTCGTCCTATTTTCATCCGCTGTTTCCACGGTTGGGGAAACTCTGTGGACAAGATCGATGCAGATTCGTCATCCGAGGGTGCCGCTGGGGATCACGCCTGGTCCGCCCGTGGATCATTTCGCTCGGTCGTGGGCCGCTGGGGAGAACCGGGTCGGTCATACACACCGGCTCCACAATCCATCCCCAGCCGAATTCGGGTCGATCAAGCGTGGATCGCTCGATATCCCCAGAACCCACAGCACCTATGACGACGATGAGAGATATACAGGAAGGAAATAACAACAACCTTCACCGCATGCGGTGTGGATCGAGGACTGCCCAGAGTCACAGATCCCTTGTAATGTCTGACCCCTATCGCTGGGAGGCGCTGTGAAGATCCGCATCGAGCGTGACGTGCTCGCGGATGCTGTGTCCTGGGCCGCCCGCACCCTTCCCTCACGTCCATCCCTCCCCGTCCTGGCCGGTGTTGTCCTCACCGCCGAGGGGTCGAAGGTGACGCTGAGCAGCTTCGACTACGAAGTGTCGGCACGTGTCGAGGTCGAGGCGGTCGTGGAGGAACCCGGAACATCTCTGGTCTCCGGGCGCCTGTTGTCCGACATCGCGAAGTCGCTGCCACTGAAGCCTGTTGTCATTGCGTCCGAGGGATCACGGGTGTCGATCTCCTGTGAACGGTCGTCGTTCACACTTCCTACACTGCCCTTCGAGGACTATCCGCAACTTCCATCGATGCCCGAGGCAAGTGGCACCGTCGATGCGAACACGTTCGCGACCGCTGTCGCTCAGGTCGCGATCGCGGCAGGTCGCGATGACACGCTGCCCACACTCACCGGCATCCGGATGGAGTTCGACGGAGCGACGATCACGCTCGCTGCAACAGATCGCTATCGGTTGGCTGTACGCGAGTTCACATGGAAACCGAATTCCTCGTCACTCGATACAGCCGCACTTGTGCCAGCGCGCAATCTCTCCGACACCGCGAAGTCCCTGGTTGCCGGAGACGACGTCATCATTGCGCTCGGTCCCAGTGGTGAGCGTCTCATTGGTTTCGAGGGCAACGCCCGGCGTACCACCTCGCGCTTACTCGATGGTGAGTTCCCGAAGTACCGATCGTTGTTGCCGAGTGAGTCCTCGAGTATCGCCGACGTCGACAGCGCGGCACTCGTGGAGGCCGTGAAGCGTGTGGCACTCGTCGCGGAGCGCAATACCCCCGTGCGCCTCGCCTTCGGTGGGGGCGAGGTCTCACTGCGCGCCGGCGCCGGCGATGATGCGCAGGCCACCGAAGCACTCGAGTGCAGCATCGAGGGCGACGACATCGAGATCGCCTTCAACCCTGGCTACCTCCTCGACGGGCTCAACGCCTCCGGGGCTGCCACAGCACGCTTCTCCTTCACCCAGGCCACCCGGCCCGCCGTCCTGACCGGGCACGGCGAGGGGGCCGTCGACGACTACCGCTATCTGTTGATGCCGGTACGACTCACCGGCTGACCACGCGCCCATGTGGCTGCAGCAGCTCAGCCTGACCGACATCCGCTCCTACGCCGAGGCGGATGTCCATCTCACCCCGGGCGTCACATGCTTCATCGGATCCAATGGCCAGGGCAAAACCAACATCGTGGAGATGGTCGGCTACCTCGCGACCCTGCGCAGTCACCGCGTCGCGACCGATACACCTCTCGTGCGGGAAGGGTGTGCGTTCGGAATCGTGCGTGCCCACGTGGTCGAAGGCGATCGGCATGTCACGATCGATCTGCAGATCACCCCGGGTCAGGCAAATAGGGCGCGGATCAACCGTGCCGCTGCGAGTCGGGCGCGCGACATCCTCGGGATAGTGCGGGTCGTGATGTTCGCACCCGAGGATCTCAGCCTGGTCAAAGGTGATCCGTCCGAGCGACGAGCGTTCCTCGACGACATCATCATCCAGCGCTCACCGCGTATGGCGGGAGTGCGCACTGATTACGAGCGCGTTGTGAAACAACGGTCCGCCCTACTCAAGTCAGGTTCGCGTGATCCCTATCTGGACAGCACACTCGATATCTGGGACGAGCAATTGGCGAGCCTGGGTGCGGAGATCACCGATGCGCGCGTGAAACTCGTTGCGGAGTTACAACCCTTCGTCCTCGAGCGCTACGCAGCGGTTGCGGGTGAGCACTCCCACACACACCTCACCTACCAACCGCGGTGTTCCACGACCATGGTCGACTCCAAAGAAGCATGGCGTGACCTGTTGCACAACGCTGCCCGTGAACGTCGCCGGGAAGAGATCCAACGCGGCGTGACCCTGGTCGGTCCGCACCGCGACGATCTCGAACTGCATCTGGGCTCGCACCCGGTGAAGGGCTACGCATCCCACGGAGAGAGCTGGTCTTTCGCCTTGGCACTACGTCTGGCGTCGGCCGATGTGCTGCGATCCGATGGCGTCGACCCGATCGTGATCCTCGATGACGTTTTCGCTGAACTCGACGTGGGTCGGCGCGAGAGACTCGCCACCATGGCCATCGAGGGAACCCAGACCCTGATCACCGCGGCCGTGGCCGAGGACATTCCCGCCGCACTTACGGGGACCCGGTACGAGGTCCGCAAGGGTTCCGTCACGGCGCAGGCGGCATGAGCGACGACATCGACGCAGCAGCATCGGCCGCACTCCGCCGCGCGGTGCGAGGGAAGCCAGGTCCCCGTCGGCGTAGGTCGGGGAGTTCCCAGGCGCCCCAGCCCGTTGGGCAGGCCCTCGATGAATTCGTCGCGGCCTCCGGGTGGAGCACTCAGACGGCCGTAGCGCGGGTTACCCAGGAGTGGGCCACGATCGTCGGGCCCGAGCTGGCCGACCACGTCACCCCGGGGGAGTTCGAGGAGGGCCGCCTGATCCTCCAGGCGGACTCCACCGCCTGGGCCACCCAGGTGAAACTCCTCCTACCCGGCATCCAGCAGGCCCTGGACCGGGCCCTCGGGCCCGGGGTGGTGACCCGGCTGGACATCCGGGGTCCCCAGGCCCCGTCGTGGGTGAAGGGGCCGAGGCGGGTCAAGGGCCGGGGGCCGCGCGACACATACGGCTGATTCCCCATCCCAGGCCGCATCTGTGACGAATTACGCCCACCGCGTAGGGGGGATCACCCGCGGGGGTCCATGGCGCCAAAAGACTGTCCATGGGCCGCGGTGCGCGGGTCGATGTCGGCCGAAACCACTAGACTGAGGGGCAGGAGCGGGTACATCCGGTACCCGCTCATCTGTGACAAATCGGGCAGTGTGAAGCGCCCGATGAGGAGGCTCGCCCGCCGTGTCCTATGACGCCAGTGCGATCACCGTTCTCGAAGGCCTCGATGCCGTGCGCAAGCGCCCCGGCATGTACATCGGCTCCACGGGTGAGCGCGGTCTGCACCACCTGGTCTACGAGGTCGTGGACAACTCCGTCGATGAAGCGATGGCCGGGTATGCCACGACCATCACCGTGACACTGCTCGCCGATGGCGGCGTGCGTGTCACCGACGACGGCCGCGGTATCCCGGTCGATGAGCATCCTGTGGAGAAGCGGCCGGCGGTGGAGGTTGTGCTCACCGTGCTGCATTCCGGCGGGAAGTTCGGTGGCGGTGGCTATTCCGTCTCCGGTGGTCTGCACGGTGTCGGTGTGTCCGTCGTCAACGCACTGTCGAGTCACCTCGAGGTGGAAGTGCATCGCGATGGTTTCGTCTGGCGTCAGTCCTATAACGACGGCGTGCCCGCCGCACCGCTAGCCAAGGGTGAGAAGACCACGCGCACCGGCACCACCGTCACCTTCTGGGCCAACGGGTCCATCTTCGAGACCACGCACTACGACTTCACCACCCTGGCCCGCCGTTTCCAGGAGATGGCGTTCCTCAACAAGGGAATGACCATCGAGTTGATCGACGAACGCACCACCGCGATCCGCGACGCGGATAGTGTCGAAGAGATCGTCGACGACGTGCGCACGGTCCGCTACCACTACGACGGTGGCATTGCGGATTTCGTCCGGCATATCAACGCCGCGAAGGGCGCGGCGAACCCGAGTGTCATCAGTCTCGAATCCGAATCCCGTGACCAACGCATGAGCTGCGAGGTCGCGATGCAGTGGAACACCACCTACGCCGAGAGCGTGTACACCTTCGCGAACACGATCAACACCACGGAGGGTGGAACGCACGAGGAAGGTTTCCGTGCCGCGTTGACGTCGATGATCAACAAGTTCGCCCGGGAGTGGGGGATCCTCAAAGAGAAGGACACCAACCTCACGGGTGAGGATGTCCGCGAGGGACTCACCGCGATCCTCAGTGTGAAGCTCACCGAGCCACAGTTCGAGGGGCAGACCAAGACCAAGCTCGGCAACACCGAGATGAAGGCATTCGTCCAGAAGATCGTCAACGATCAACTCGGTAACTGGTTCCAGAAGAATCCTGGCGAGGGGAAGGAAATCGCCCGCAAGGCCGTCAACGCCGCCACCGCGCGCATCGCGGCCCGCAAGGCACGGGACCTCGCCCGGAACCGCAAGGGACTCCTCGGTGGTGCCGGCATGCCAGGCAAGCTCATCGACTGCTCCAGCCGGGAACCGGAGGAGTGCGAGATCTTCATCGTCGAGGGTGACAGCGCCGGTGGTTCCGCGCGCCAGGGACGTGATCCACGGATCCAGGCGATCCTGCCGATCCGCGGCAAGATCCTCAACGTCGAGAAGGCACGCATCGACAAAGTGCTGCAGAACAACGAGGTCCAGGCACTCGTCTCCGCATTCGGAACCGGCGTGCAGGACGAGTTCGACATCAATCGTCTGCGCTACCACAAGGTCGTGTTGATGGCCGACGCCGACGTCGACGGCCAGCACATCCGCACGCTGTTGCTGACCCTGTTGTTCCGGTTCATGCGCCCCTTGGTCGAACTCGGGCACGTCTTCCTCGCCCAGCCCCCTCTATACAAGATCAAGTGGACGCGTGAGACACCCGAGTACGCCTACTCCGATCGGGAACGTGACGCCTTGATTGAGGCGGGTACCGCGGCGGGTAAGCGGCTCCCCAAGGAGGAGGCCGTGCAGCGCTACAAAGGCCTCGGTGAGATGAACGCTGACGAGTTGTGGGAGACCACGATGGATCCCGAGCGCCGTGTCCTGCTCCAGGTCACTCTCGACGACGCAGCACAAGCCGATGAGATGTTCAGCGTCCTCATGGGGGAGGACGTGGAGTCCCGCCGCAACTTCATCCAGCAGAACGCCAAAGACGTCCGCTTCCTCGACATCTAGAAAGAGATACCAGTGGCTGACGACATCGACACCCTCGAACTCTCCGGCGGTCGGATAGAACCCGTCGACCTGCAGACCGAGATGCAGCGGTCCTACCTGGACTACTCCATGTCGGTCATCGTGTCGCGTGCGCTCCCGGATGTGCGTGATGGCCTCAAGCCCGTGCATCGCCGTGTGCTGTACGCGATGTACGACGGGGGGTACCGCCCGGATCGCAACTTCTCTAAGAGCGCACGCGTCGTCGGCGACGTCATGGGCAACTACCACCCGCATGGTGACAGTGCGATCTACGACGCTTTGGTGCGTCTCGCTCAGCCGTGGAGCCTGCGCTACCCACTCGTGCAGGGTCAGGGCAACTTCGGTTCACCGGGTAACGATCCGCCGGCCGCCCAGCGCTATACCGAATGCCGCATGGCACCGCTCGCGATGGAGATGGTGCGCGACATCGACGAGGAGACCGTCGACTTCGGTCCCAACTACGACGGCCGCACCATGGAGCCCACGGTCCTGCCGAGTCGGTTCCCGAACCTGCTGGTCAATGGCTCCGCCGGCATCGCGGTCGGTATGGCCACCAACATTCCCCCGCACAACCTGCGCGAGGTCGCCGAGGCCGCCAAGTGGCTGCTGGAGCATCCGGATGCCGAGCGCGAGGAGCGGATGGAGGCGCTGCTGCAGATCGTGCAGGGCCCGGACTTCCCCACCGGCGCGCTCATCGTCGGCCGCAAGGGCGTCGAGGATGCCTACCGCACAGGACGCGGGTCCATCACGATGCGCGCGGTCGTCACCGTCGACGAGGACGCACGCGGTCGTCAACTGCTGATCGTCACGGAGTTGCCATACCAGGTGAACCCGGACAACCTGCTGCTGCGGATCGCGGAACTCGTCGGGGAGGGCAAGCTCACCGGGATCGCCGATGTACGCGACGACTCGTCGAGCCGCACCGGCATGCGCTTGGTGATCGAACTCAAGCGCGATGCGGTCGCCCAAGTGGTGCTCAACCAGCTCTACAAACACACCCAGTTGCAGGACAACTTCGGGGCGAACATGCTCGCCCTCGTCGACGGGGTGCCCCGCACGCTCACCCTCGAACAGTTCCTGCGCCACTGGATCGCCCACCAGATCGAGGTCATCCAGCGCCGCACCCGCTACCGCCTGCGCAAGGCCGAGGAGCGCGCCCACATCCTGCGCGGCTACCTCAAGGCCCTCGACGCCCTCGACGACGTCATCGCCCTGATCCGCGGCAGCGCCACGGTCGAGGACGCCCGCGCGGGACTCATGGACCTGCTGGAGATCGACGAACTCCAGGCCACGGCGATCCTGGACATGCAGCTGCGCCGCCTTGCGGCCCTGGAGCGGCAGAAGATCATCGACGAGTACGACGATCTCACCGCGAAGATCGCCGACTACAACGACATCTTGACCAACGAGCCGCGTCAGCGCTCGATCGTCGCCGAGGAATTGGCCGAGATCGTCGACAAGTACGGGGATGAGCGGCGCTCGCAGTTCATTCCATGGGATGGCGAGGTCACCGACGAGGACTTGATCGCCGAAGAGGACATGGTGATCACGATCACCGCGGGTGGATACGCCAAACGCACCAAGGCGGACCTCTACCGCTCCCAGCGCCGCGGCGGCAAGGGCATCAAGGGTGCTGCCCTGCGCCAGGACGATGTCGTTGAATACATGTTGGTGACCACCACGCACCAGTGGATCCTGTTCTTCACGAACAAGGGACGCATCTACCGCGCCAAGGCGTACCAACTCCCCGAAGCAGGTCGCGATGCGCGCGGTCAGCACGTGGCGAACCTGCTGGCGTTCCAGCCGGACGAGACGATCGCCCAGGTGCTTCCGATCACCGGCTACGACGCGGGCGACTACCTCGTGCTCGCCACGAAGTCCGGCATGGTGAAGAAGACCGCGCTGAGCGAATACGACACCAACCGGCAAGGCGGGATCATCGCGATCAACCTCCGTGAGGACGATGAGGTGATCGGTGCACGTCTGGTCTCACCGGAGGATCACCTGCTGCTCGTGTCCACCAGGGGACTCAGCGCTCGCTTTCCGGCCGATGACACGACCCTGCGTCCGATGGGTCGTGCCACCGGTGGCGTCATCGGTATGCGATTCAAGGCCGATGACAGCCTGCTCGCGATGGATGTCGTGCGTCCCAACACCTACGTCGTCACAATTACCAATGGCGGATTCGCCAAGCGCACCGCGATCGAGGAGTGGGCGCCGAAGGGCCGTGGCATTCTCGGTGTGCGCGCCATGAAGCTGGTGGAGAAGCGGGGTGCGCTCGTCGGTGCCATGGTGTGTGAGCCCGATGACCAGATCTTCGCGATCGCGTCCAACGGTGTGGTGATCCGCACGCGCGTGGAGGAGATCCGTCCCTCTGGTCGCGACACCATGGGTGTGACCATGATGCGTCTGGCCGAGGGCGACTCCGTCGTGGCGGTGGCCCGCAGTGCCGAATCGGATGAGGACGGGGCTGACGAGGTGGTCGACGCCACCGCCGAGTCCGCTCCTGGTGAGGCTGCGAGCACGGAGTGAGCGAGGTCACCGGCACACGTCGTGCGCGTCTCTACGTGACGCGTATCGATCCGTGGTCGGTGACGAAGGCGGCATTCATGCTCGCCCTGTCCCTGTCCATCGTCCTGGTGGTGGCCGTCACCGTGGTCTGGTTGACACTGAATGCGATCGGGGTGCTCAATGCGCTGACCACGAGTGTCGACGACATCATCGGATCCGCGGGCGGTGGATTCTCACTTGTCAGCGTCCTGGACTTCGGTCGTGTGCTGGGTGCCACCATGGTGATCGCCTCCGTGCAGATCGTGCTCATCTCCGCACTCGCTGCCGTCTTCGCCTTCCTCTACAACGTCAGCGTCGGCATCACGGGCGGCATCGAGGTAGTCCTCTCCGACGAATCGTGAGGGTCGGGTAGTCTCACCCTCCGCATCGGGCCTATAGCTCAGCTTGGTTAGAGCGCTTCCCTGATAAGGAAGAGGTCGGTGGTTCAAGTCCACCTAGGCCCACCCCGAGCACTCGTCGTCTCAGTACCCTTCCTCTGTGACCCTGTACCTCGGTATCGCGATCGTTTTCACCGCGATGGCCGTGGGTGGTTTCCTGATCTGGTGGGTGAGCAAGCGCAGCCCCGAGGGATCACTGGCCGACCGCATCCCCACGAACGTCTACGCGGTCACGGCCGGTGCGATGTCCTTGCTCGCGGCCTTCACCTTCTCGGCGGCCTTCGCCGAATACACGAATGCGCAGCAGGCGGTGCGCGCGGAGTCGTCCGCGATCCTCCAGATGTATCGCGCGACGTCCTTCATGGAGCAGCCCCTCCAGACCACGCTGCGCAGTGACCTGCTCTGCTACGCGCAACTGGTCAGCACGGTCGAGTGGGACGCCCTCGCCTCCGGTGACACCAGTCCGCAGGGACCCGTGCAGCAGACGATGATGGCGATGGACGATGCGCTCGCTGCCAAGGACGGCTTCAAGCAAGCCGGTAACGGATTCAGTGTGTGGGAGACAGGGAACACCAATCTGGCGATGGCGCGTGAGCAGCGCTACGCCGCCGCGGACTGGGATGTCCCGCCGATCGTCTACATACTGATCATCGTCGGTTCACTGATCACGATCACGTCCCTGTTCACCTTCGCCGATAGAACGAAACCGGGCTGGGGTCACGTACTGGTGATCATCGGCCCCGTGTTCGTCGCGGTCGCGAGTCTCGTGGTGATCATGTTCTTCGACAGCCCATTCATCGAGACCCCCGGATCGGTGACCCCCGCACCCATCGTGGACACCGTGCAATACATCCAGGAGGACCTCGAGACCCGGGGTCTGGATCCCAATCCGACCTGCCCCACCGACACTGGTTCCTCGACCGTCTTCCCCGCCCAGTCCTGACCGTGCCTGTCGTGCGCAGCCTGTGTATCGTGCTTCCGCAAGAGACAAGGTTAAAAGAAGACAGGGTGAAGGAAGGGAGTCGAGATGAAGAAGCTGCTGCTCCTCGTCATCCTGGCAGGCGTCGGGTACCTGGTGTACCGGCAGGTCATGGCCAATCAGGCCGAGCAGGACCTCTGGTCCGAGGCGGAAGTCGCACCCGACCTTCGCTAACCACCCGGGGGCTTAGCTCAGTTGGTAGAGCGCTGCCTTTGCAAGGCAGAAGTCAGGGGTTCGAGTCCCCTAGCCTCCACTGTGTATTCATCCACTGTGAGCGCCGCACCTTCACAACTCACAACCGTCGTGGTGTGACCTAACCCCACTCCACGCGCGGCTCAGTGTTGCGAGCAGTTGAGTCAAGGTTTCCCCCCGGGCAGTGCTCGCGGGAACGGGAATGTGGGCTACGTCTCGATAATTGAAGTCATAGTGACAGCAGAATGCTATCATCAGGTATGGCGACAATCACGATTCGCAATCTCGACGATGCGGTGCGGGACCGGCTCCGGGAGCGCGCCCGAGCTCACGGACGGTCCACGGAAGCTGAGGTGCGCATCATGCTCGATGCGATGGTCGACGAACCCGTGACTCCTTCCCGCCGCCGTGCGCCTTCGGTGAGCCTGGCCGACATCGAGCCTGTTGCCGTCGAGGGACCTGAGTCCGGTCGCGAGTACCTCGATTACCTGCGCGGCGAGCGCGTGTGATCACCTACGTCGAGTCTTCCGCGCTCGTCCCACTCGTGAAGAAGGAAGAACTCTCGGAACAGATTCGTGACTACCTCGTCGACCTGACCACCGACGGCTCACCTCTAGTAACCGGCAGGGTCACGGAGACTGAACTTCGCCGCGCCGCCGAGCGGTACTCGATATCCCAGAGCCAGGTGACGCGCCTGCTCGACGCCATCGAAGTCGAGGAGCACACGCCGGCACATTTTCGACTTGCAGGCACCTTGGGGGCACCGAATCTCAGGAGCCTCGATGCACTCCATGTCGTCACGGCACTCCAGGCAGGTTGTTCTGCGATGGTTTCACTCGACGTCAGAGTTATAGCCGCGGCCGAGGCTGTGGGGATTCCGACTCTGGACGTCACGCGCCCGGCACAACGTCCCGGGAGGAACTCGTGAGCGACGTGCTGCACACTCCGTGCGCCCGGTGAGAGGCGGGGTAGGCGCCTCGTTCACCAGCGGTCATGAAAGGATCGCACCATGACAACCACCGCCACCGTGTCCACGCCGCTCGGCGACATCCGCATCAACCTGTTCGCCGATCAGGCACCCAAGACCGTGCGCAACTTCACCGAGTTGGCGGAGGGAACCAAGGAGTGGACCGATCCGCGGGTTCGCTCGAAGAGCACCGCGCCGCTCTACAACGGCACGATCTTCCACCGGGTGATCCCGGGATTCATGATCCAGGGCGGTGACCCCCTGGGCACCGGAACCGGGGGTCCAGGGTACCGGTTCGAGGACGAGTTCCACCCGGAGCTGACTTTCGACAAGCCCTATCTGTTGGCGATGGCCAATGCGGGACCGAACACGAATGGCTCACAGTTCTTCATCACCGTGGCACCCACCACGTGGCTGAACTTCAAGCACAGCATCTTCGGCGAGGTGGCAGACCAGCCGTCACGCGATGTCGTCGATGCGATCGCGGCGGTGGAGACCGGGGCGCAGGACCGTCCGAGGACCGACGTCACGATCAACTCGATCACTATCGAGCGTTCTTGACCGACGCAGGTGGCGTACCGACGTGCGCCTTCCACCCTGATCGACCCACCAGGATCGGATGCGCCCGCTGTGATCGCCCGATCTGCACCGAGTGCATGACCGAGGCGCCCGTCGGTTTCCGCTGCCCCGAATGCGCGCAGTCCCCGCAGGTGCGGCAGCCGGTGACGGTAGCCGGCGCCACGCACATCGATCGACCCGTTGTCACGTACACCCTGATCGGGGTCACCGTCGCTGTCTTCCTGGTGCAACTACTCCAAGGCATCGACACAATGGCCGAGCAGTGGGGGATGTGGCCGATCGGCGTTGCCCTCGGCGACGAGTGGTGGAGACTCATCACCAGTGCATTCCTGCACGGCTCGTTCCTGCACATCGCTTTCAACATGTATGTGCTCTTCGCACTCGGCCCCACGCTCGAGCGCATCCTCGGCCACGGTCGCTACATCGTGCTCTACATCACGGCGGCCTTCGGTGGATCGGTGGCCTCCTACGTCTTCTCTGATGCGAACGTGGTGTCCGTCGGGGCCAGCGGTGCGATCTTCGGCCTGATGGGTGCGCTCGTCGTCGCGGGGAAGCGGCTGCGCTACGACATCACACAGGTACTGATCCTGATCGGCATCAACATCGCCATCGGCTTCATCGCACCCGGTGTGGACTGGCGCGCGCACCTCGGGGGATTGGTTGCCGGGGCGGCCGTGGCTGGGTTGTTGGTCTACGCACCACGGCGTCACCGCACATCGGTGCAGGTGCTCGGTCTGGCTGGTGTCTGGGCAGTGTTGATTGGGGTTGCGCTGTGGAGAACGGCGCAGGTGCAGGAGTTTTACGCCCCGGTCTCCGGGATGTTCACGTAGGTTCGGATCGGGAGGCATCATGCGTGAGGCAGTGATCGTGGATGCGGTGCGTACACCCGTCGGCATCGGCAAGGCGGGTAAAGGAGAGCTCGACGACCTCCATCCGGTCGACCTGAGTGCGCACGTGGTGACCACGCTCGTGCAACGCACGGGCATCGATCCAGCGACCATCGATGACGTGATGTGGGGATGCGTCAGTCAGGTCGGTGAGCAGAGCGCGAACGTGGGGCGCAATGCAGCGCTCGCCGCTGGTCTCCCCGAGTCGGTCACGGGTGTCACCATCGACCGGCAGTGCGGGTCGAGCCAGCAGGCCACGACGTTCGCCGCCGCGTCGATCATCGCCGGTCATGCTGATGCCGTGATCGCCGGTGGCGTGGAGTCGATGTCACGGGTCCCGATGTTCAGTAACACCGCGGGCGGTGACGGCCCCTTCGGTCCGCGAATGCACACGCGCTTTCCCGGATTGGTGAACCAGGGCATCAGTGCGGAGATGATTGCCGAGCAGTGGAACCTGTCCCGCGGCCGGCTCGATGAGATCGCCGCGCAGTCCCAGCAGCGGGCCGCAGCTGCGCGTGCGGCGGGATTGTTCGCAGACGAGATCGCTGCGGTCACCACCCCCGACGGTGTTGTTACCCACGACCAGGGGATCCGCGAGGGCACCACGGCAGAGTCACTTGCCGCGTTGAAGCCGGCATTCCGTGAAACCGGTGTGGTCACCGCGGGCAACGCATCCCAGATCTCCGACGGCGCCGCCGCTGTGCTGGTGATGGAACGGGGTGCGGCCGACGCCGCAGGCCTGACGCCGATCGCTCGCGTGCACACCGTCGCGATGGCCGGGGTGGACCCGGTGATCATGTTGACTGGGCCGATCCCGGCCACGCAGAAGGTCCTCGAGCGTGCGGGCCTGACCCTGGCCGATATCGGGGCCTTCGAGGTCAACGAGGCGTTCGCCGCCGTGATCGGTGCGTGGTTGGCCGAGACCGGGGCTGATCCGGCCCTGGTCAACCCCCTGGGCGGGGCGATCGCCCTGGGTCACCCCCTGGGCGCCTCGGGGGCGCGGCTTACCAGCACCCTCGTGCACCACATGCGGCGCAATGACATCCGCTACGGCTTGCAGACCATGTGTGAGGGCGGCGGCATGGCGAATGCGATGGTGCTCGAGTTACTGCCGTGAATAACAGGCGTGTAAGTAATCCCCATGTGTGAACAACCTGTGGATCGAGTCACGGTTGCCTGTGGGTAAGGACGGGGCCGATGGGTCCAAGTGCCGCATGTGGCAGGCTTGAAACAACCAAGGAGGAGCCGGTGCCAGAGTCCAAGCGGCGCAAGAAGGAAACCCGCTATGTCCCCGAACAGACCAAGGGGGAGCGCAAGGTCGCCCGGATCGGATCGCCGAGTTGGTTGGCCCCCGCCATGGTGGCCTGCTTCGTCATCGGACTGACCTACATCGTCGTCTTCTACATCGCCGGCTCGTCGATCCCGATCATGAACACCATCGGTGGTTCACTCAACGCCCTGGTCAACGTGGGCATCGGCTTCGGCTTCATCATCGTCGGGTTCATCCTGTCCACTAAATGGAAATAGTCGGTACGGGATGACGCGCATCCTCGTCGTCGACAACTACGACTCGTTCGTCTACAACCTCGTCCAGTACCTGGCTCAACTCGGCGCCGAGGTGGACGTTGTGCGCAATGACGACGTCACGGTGGAGCAGGCACTGACCTACGACGGGGTCCTGATCTCACCCGGCCCGGGGACCCCGGAAGATGCCGGTGCCTGTATCGACATCGTGCGCGGGTGCGCGGGCCACGTCCCGGTCCTGGGAGTCTGCCTCGGACATCAAGCCATCGCTGTCGCCTACGGCGCGCAGGTGACGCGCGCACCCGAACTTCTGCACGGGAAGACATCCCAGGTGCACCACACAGACATCGGTGTACTCGCCGGTTTGCCCCAGGACTTCACCGCAACGCGCTACCACTCCCTCGCCGTGGAGTCCGACACTGTGCCCGACGTCCTCGAGGTGACAGGTCGTTCGGAGTCCGGGGTGATCATGGCGATCCGTCACCGCGACTGTGCAGTCGAGGGCGTGCAGTTCCATCCCGAGTCGGTCCTCACCGAGGGTGGTCACGCGATGTTGGCGAACTGGTTGGTGCAGTGCGGACTACCCGATGCCCGCGAGACCGCGAAGACACTGGCACCGGTCACAGCAGGCTAGGAGTCGGCGAGCAATTGGGTCACGCGGCCGCGAGTGATCCCCATGAGCCCTGCGATGTCGGCGGGAGACAACCCTTCGTCCCGTAGTTCGGTGATGACCTTGCGCGCGAACAGCGCGGCTTGCACCTGTGCCTCTTGTGCTTGACGTGTCTTCTCCCGGGCGCGGCGCACCTTGTCGTTGATGGAGCGTGGATGGACCTCCAGGGTGACCTGTGCGGGCGTGATGGGTCTACCGGTCATGATCTCTACGAGGTCGCATGCCTGCTCCACAGCCCGATCCAGTGACCGCACCTGGGTGACACCCACGGAATCCACGTGGATCTCCCACCCACGCTTCCACCGCTTGGCGTGAGCGATGTAGTTCTTCATCGCAACCACCCCTGGGGCAGGCACACGAGGCGAGCGATCGCCTGGCGGAGGACGCCTGGGGAGACGTCGTCTCCAGCAACGACGACGGTCATGTGGTGTCCGCAGGGGCAGTACCAGATCTCATGGGAACCCTTCCGTCGACGAACTGTGCAGCCGTGGTGCGTCAGAGCTCGTGCCAAGACGGCATAGGGCACTGGACGAACCATGACTATCTGTTTACTGGAAGTAAACTATATTGATATATCTGGCATAAATGAAAAGCTGGATGAGCGAATCTCTGCATCCCGCCACCGTAAGGATGTGTCGATCCCACTCCCATGAGCATTGACCGACCGGGGATCAATGCGCACCTGTGGAGAATCAACATCACAGTGAGCCAGGTACTCAGTACTTCTTACCTGTATCTAACCCTCACGGGTGCCAGATTTCCTCGCCTGTGCGAAATTGGAAATGAGCCCCAGCGAGTGGGGACATAACCGAAAGAGGAGACATGCGCAGGATCGTGATTACGGGGACCACGACGGTGGCATTGGCAATGGGTTTGGCGAGTCCGGCGCTCGCCGATGTCGAGAAGCGCGGTGCCTGCACAGCTACATCCACCTGGGAGGTGGATGTAGATCGGGATGGAGGCAGCATCGATCTCTCCATGGATATCGACACCGCCACTGCGGGTGAGCGCTGGCTGCTGAAGGTCACCCGCAACGGCAAGCAGATCTACTCGATGGCCCGGGTGTCGGAGCAGGACCCGGATGAGGTCCTCGCGGATGCCTGGTGGGACTTCGTGCGTCCATCGAGGGGATCGGGGCCGGAGAAGTTCACCTTCACCGCACGCAACACGGTGACGAACGAGCGGTGCACCACATCGGTGCGCGCCTGAGTCAGGCGGCCGGTGCTGGTGCGGGTACCGCGGTCTCGGTCGGTACCGGTACCGCGGTCTCGGTCGGAACCGGTACCGCGGTCTCGGTCGGAACCGGTATCGGCACCGCTGGGGCCAGGGCGACCGTGATAGTCACCAGGGAACCGCGCTCGAGCTTGGTCCCGGGCTGTGGTGACTGCGCCAGCACCTCGCCGTCGGCAACACCGACGATCTCCTGATCGATGACCTGGGTCTCGAACCCGGCACGCGCGAGGTCGGATAGTGCCTGCGATTCCGAGAAGCCCACGACGTCGGGAACATCGACGAGACCGGATGAGACGGTGATGGACACCGCGCTGCCGGCTGCCAGTTGGGTTCCCTCGGTCGGGTCCTGATCGAGGACGTACCCCGCAGGTTGGTTGGACTCCTCCTCGAGGATGTCGCCCAGGGTGAGGTTGGCGTCCGCGAGTGCGGTACGCACATCCTCGAGACTCGTGAGTCCGATCAACTGCGGAACGGTTGCCTGTTCTCGGCCCGCGCTGATGGTCACGTTCACGCTCTGACCCTGCTCGATGCTTTCACCGGCCGCGGGCTGCTGCGCGATCACTGTTCCCGCCGGCCGCTCGGAAATTTCCGGGGTCTGTGCACCCAGGCGTAGTTCGGACTGGGCCAGGGTCTCCGTGGCCTGCTCGATGGTGAGTCCATCGAGGCTCGGCACCGTCACGACCGTGGCGCTCGTTCCACCGAACACGAAGCGGCCGATGAGGAGCGCACCGATCACCGCCGCGGCGACCGCGAACAGACTCACGACCCAGAACGCCGTGCTGCGACCGGACCGGGTGCGTCGCGGCCTGCCCTCGTCATAGATCGAGCCCCGCGGGACACCCGCACCCACCGAGGGCATCTGTCGAGTGGCGTCACCGGTGACCATGGGCACGGCCGCGGTGACGGGCGCACCGACGATCACCCGCTCGACATCGGTGCGGAACTCCGCCGCACTCTGATACCGGTCATCGGCGCGCTTGGACAGCGAGTGCATGACGACGGTGTCGATCTCCGGAGACACACCGGGATCGACAGAGGATGGGGGCGTGGGCATTTCGCTCACGTGCTGATACGCGATGGCCACGGCGGAGTCACCGGTGAACGGCGGCTTCCCGGTGAGCAGTTCGTAGAGCAGGACACCGGTGGAGTAGAGGTCGCTGCGCGCATCGACCACTTCCCCGCGGGCCTGTTCGGGGGAGAGGTACTGGGCCGTTCCCATGACCGCACTGGTGGCGGTCATCGACTGACCGGCCTCGTTGACCGCGCGTGCGATCCCGAAGTCCATCACCTTCACGTCACCGGTGCGAGTGAGCATCACGTTCCCCGGCTTGATGTCGCGGTGCACGATTCCGTGCCGGTGCGCGTAGTCCAGGGCGGAGAGCACTCCCGCGGCGATCTCGAGGGCACGCTCGGGGAGCAACCTTCGTCCGCTCGCCAGGATCTGGCGCAGGGTCATGCCGTCGACGTATTCCATGACGATGTAGGGGACGATGACGTCGTTGCGACCCTCGTCGGTGAGCACGTCCTCACCCGTGTCGTAGACCGCGACGATGTTGGGATGGTTCAGGGCCGCCGCGCTCTGGGCCTCGCGGCGGAAACGGGCTTGGAACACCGGGTCCTTAGCCAGGTCGGGGCGCAGGATCTTGATCGCCACCCGCCGCCCGAGCCGCAGATCACGACCTTCATGGACCTCGGCCATACCGCCGCGGCCGATCACCTCACCGACGGTGTAGCGGTCACCGAGCATGCGCTGGGGACGGTCGTCGGTCACGTGGTGATCCTCTCAGGTGCCTGCCTCATCCGGTGCGTAGCACCGCCTGCATCACGGCCTTGGCGATGGGGGCGGCAAGCCCGTTGCCGCTGACCTCCTCCAGACCGGCGTCCTCGACCACGACGGCCACGGCGACCTCGGAGGCGGTGGCGGGCGCGAAGGACACGAACCAGGCGATCGACGGCAGGTCGTTACCGGTCTGCGCGGTTCCCGTCTTCCCCGCGACGCGCACACCCGAGATCCGCGCATTGCTGCCCGTCCCGTCCTCCACGACGCTGACCATCATGTCGGTCAGAGCAAGGGCTTCACTCGGCTGCAGCGCATCGGCGAACGCTCGGGGCTCCGTGGTCTGCAGGATCGACAGGTCCGGCCCGCGCACCTCCTGCACCAAGTATGGGTTCATCGTGCGCCCGCTGTTACCGATCGCGGCCGCCACCATCGCCATCTGGAGCGCCGTGGCCCGCACGTCGAATTGCCCGATCGCCGAGAGCGCGGTTTGCGGATCATCGGGATCGGCAGGGAAACGCGAGGTGGCTGCACGCAGCGGGACCTCGAATCCGGTGTCGAAGCCGAAGGCCTCCGCCTGCGTGCGCAGCGCGTCGGCTCCGAGTTGATTCCCCAACCACGCGAACGCGGTGTTGCAGCTGATGGCCAGCGCCTCGCGCAGCGTCACCTTGCCGTCGGGGCCGCACTCTTTGCCGTTCCAGTTGCGCAGCTTCTTGTCACTCAGCGGGAGGTCGTAGGTACGCGGGCCGGGAAGGATCGATTCCGGGGTGAACCTTCCCGACGCCAACGCGGCGGCAGCCGTTACCAATTTGAATGTGGAACCTGGCGGATTCAAGGACACTAGAGGGCGATTGAGCAGAGGCTTGTCCGGATCCGCCTCGAGACGGGCGTAGTACTCGCGGATCTCACTCGGGTTGTGACTCGACAGCAGGTTCGGGTCGAAGGACGGTGATTGCACGGACGCGAGGATCCGCCCGGTGGCGGGCTCGATCGCGACGACCGCGCCGTTCTTCCCGCGCAGCCCTTTGTAGGCGGCACGTTGCGCCGCGGCGTTGATGGTGGTGGTCACCGCACCACCAGTGGGCTGCCGCCCGGACACCAACTGCTCGACGCGGTCCACGGCGAAGATGTCGGACCTGCCGTTGAGGATCCGGTTCTCCGTGCGTTCGAGACCGGTGGCTCCGTAGACGAGGGAGTAGAAGCCGGTCACGGGTGCGTAGAGCGGCCCACTGTCGTACTCCCGCAGGTAGGTCAGGGTGTTCCCGGTCTCGACACTCCGCGCCACGGGATTCGCGCCGACCAGAATCGGGCCGCGCTCGCGGTCGTATTCGGCGAGCAGGATGCGCTGGTTGCCCGGCCGATCCCGGTAATCGTTGGCATTGACCACCTGGATGAGCGTGAGGTTCACGAGCAGTGCAATGAGGAGCAATCCGAACACGAGCGAGAGTCTGCGGATCTGCCGGGGCATCCCGGTCACAGCCGCACCACCTGTGTGGGTGCCTCGTCCATCGCGACCACCTGGGCATCGGGGCGGCGTGCGCGGTCGGACATACGCAGGAGCAGAGCGACAATGATCCAGTTCGCGATCAAGGACGATCCGCCGTAGGAGAGGAACGGTGTGGTGAGACCGGTCAACGGAATGAGACCGGTGACACCCCCGACGATCACGAACACCTGTAGTGCGAAGGTGATCGACAGACCCGCAGCGAGCAACTGCCCGAATCCGTCACGGACTGTCACCGCGGTGCGGAAACCACGCTCCACGAGCAGTGCGTAGAGCATCAGGATCGCGAACAGTCCGGTCACGCCGAGTTCCTCACCGAGGGCGGAGAAGATGAAGTCGGTGTTCGCGAAGGGAACCAGGTTCGGGAACCCCTGCCCGAGGCCCGCGCCGAGCATCCCCCCGTTGGCAAGCCCGTAGAGCGATTGCACGATCTGGTACCCACCGGTGTCGGAGTAGGCGAACGGGTCCAACCAGATCGTCACCCGCGACTGCACGTGACTGAACACCTGGTACGCCGCGTAGGCGCCGGCGAGGAACAGCACTCCGCCGATGATCAACCAGGAGCGGCGCTGCGTGGCGATGTAGAGCATCGACACGAAGAGGCCGAAGAACAGCAGCGACGTTCCGAGGTCGCGCTCGAAAACCAACACCCCCAGCGAGACCAGCCACGCGATCAGGATCGGACCGAGATCCTTCAACCGAGGCAGGTCGATGCCAAGCACCTTCGTGCGCACCAGCGCCAGTGAATCCCGCGTGACCACGAGGTAGCCGGCGAAGAAGATGGTCAGGAAGATCTTCGCCATCTCCGCGGGCTGGAAGGAAAATCCCGCGATGCGTATCCACAGGGTGGCTCCGTTCACCGTCGTGCCGATCACCGGTGCCAGGGGGAGCACCAACAGCACCAAACCGATGAGCCCGAAGGTGAACGTGTAGCGCTGGAGGCGGCGATGGTCCGGCAGCAGGATCAGCAGCGCGATGAACAGGATCACCGCGATCGCGAACCAGGTGAGCTGCGAATAGACGTCGGGTGTGGGGGGCGGTGAGTCGTTGAGTTCGGCTCGCCGCGCGGTCGCGACGTCGATCCGGTAGATCATGATCAAGCCGAGGATCGTCAACAGGGTTGCGACGGGAAGCAGGATCGGATCGGCGTAGCGAGCCCAGACACTCACCGCCACGTGCATGAGTAGTGCAAGCCCACCGACCACTGCGACCGTGATCCAGAGTCGGCTCGGTGTGCCCTCGCCGGTGGCCGCGCCGACCTGCAGTGTTCCCAGGACACCGAGGGCCCAGGCGAAGAGCAGCAGGATGAGTTCGACCCACCTGCGCGTGGGTTGGCGGCGAACCACGGTCATTCGACCGCCTCGGTGTTATCGAGTGTGCCGGGGCAGCCCTGGGGTGGGAAGGACTTCAAACACTCCGCGGCCCGCGCTTCGAGTTCACTCACGATCCGCTGGGCGTCGGTGAAGTCCGCTGCCGGAATTCCTTTGCTCACCAACTCCTGGTCGAACACGGGCATCGCACCGACAGCCAGACCGGAATCGGTATCGACCTGCGACAGGGGGAAACCGGCCAGGGTCCCCTGCACACCGCGATAGATCGCCACGGTTCCCGTGCCCGGGCTGCCGTTGATCGCCACATACCACTGGGAGTCGAGCCATGCGCGCGCACCACTGAGTGCCGCCACGGTCACCGCGGCGACAATCGCCACCGCTACGACGAACCCGACGATGCGGCGACGGCGCTGCGTGCGCTCGGCCGCGGCGACGGACGCCTGCGCTGCATCACGACGTGCCTGCTCTGCCGCCGGAACGATGATGTCCGAATCGATCAAGGGTTGCGGTGCCGTGGTGTCGGCACGGTCAGGGTCACGCTGGTGGTCCTGGGGGAATCGCACGCGCGGAAGCCGCTGCCGCACGCGGGGCTCACCGGCAGCACCCACCACGACGGGAACACCACCGAAAGGCGCGACGTCGCCCTCGACGACATCGGCGACCACCACGGTGACGTTGTCCGGTGCACCGCGCTCGAGTGCGGTGTCCACCAGTCGCGTCACGCACCCGGTCGGATCACCGGTACCCAGGATCCACGCCAGCTCCGAGTCCCGCACCACACCGGAGAGTCCGTCGGTGCAGATCATGTAGCGGTCTCCCACGCGCGCCTCGCGCACGGAGAGATCGGCCTCCACCGGGTTCAAGCCATCGAGGGCACGCATCAACAGGGAACGCCGGGGATGCACGGCCGCCTCGTCTTCGGTGATACGGCCGGAGTCCACCAGGGTCTGCACGAAGGTGTGGTCGTGGGTGAGTTGATGCAGTTCGCCATCGCGGAGCAGATAGGCACGCGAGTCACCCACGTGCACGATCGCGATCCGACCACCGAGCCAATACATGCCGGTGACGGTCGTTCCCATCCCGGTGAGATCGGTTTCGAGCGCGATGGTTTCACTGATGGTGGTGCCGACATCGTCGATGGACGAAGCGAGTGAGGCGAGCACTTCAGACTGGTCGACGTCGTCGAGGTCGAGATTCGCAACGGTGGCCACCGCGATCGCGGATGCGAGTTCGCCAGCGGCGTGACCCCCCATCCCGTCGGCGACGAGGAGCAGACGCGGTCCGGCATAGCCGGAGTCCTCGTTGCCCTGCCGGACGAGACCGACATCGGAGCGCGCGGCGTACCGGAGGACAGGCATGGCCTACTTCTGCATCTGCAGGGTGGTGCGACCCACCCGGATCGATGTGTTGAGCGGGATAACGGCCGGTGCCGTAATCCGGGCGCGGTCCAGCCAGGTGCCGTTGGTGGAACCGAGGTCCTCCACCATCCACACACCCTCAGACTCGAATATGCGTGCGTGTCGGCTGGAGGCGTAGTCGTCGTCGACCACGATGGTGGAGTCCGGTGCGCGGCCGAGGGAGATCTGTGCACCGTCGAGCGGGATCTCCGTGCCGGTCAGTGGACCCTCGGTGATGACCAGGCGTGTGCCCTTGACCTTCTTCCCGCGCGATGCGCGCGGTGGTTTCGCGGGCTTGGGGGCGCGAGTCTTCACCGCACGCTCGGGCCGAGCGTCGACGGGCATGCGGAGGTCGCGCCGCAGCGCCCACACGGTGACGAGCACGAACACCCACAGGAGCCCGAGGAAAGCGAAGCGCAGCAGGGTGAGCGCGAGCTCGGACATCAGCCGCTCCGGAAGACCAGCGTGGTTCCGCCCAGTTGGATCGCCGTTCCATCGGTGAGGACGAGTTCGGTCACCCGTGCACCGTTCACCCAGGTGCCGTTGGTGGACCCGAGGTCGCGCAGCACGATGTCTGTGCCCAACACGATCTCGCAGTGGTGCCGCGAGACTCCAGGGTCATCAATGCGGATGTCGGTGTCGGTGCCACGCCCCAGGCGGGTGATGGCACGCGCCAACGGGTAGAGCGAGCCGTTGATCTCGAGTTGGGGCTGTGCGGTGGGTGCGCTGCCACCCGAGCCCGCAACCCCCGTAGCCACACCCTCGGCGGACGGAGAGTTCACCGTGGCAACTGCCGGGACAGCCGAGACCACCTCGGCACGCGATTCTGACCGCACCCGGAAGATCCCAGTCTCGAGAGAGTCGTCCTCGGTCATGGTCACCCGCACGGATCCCAGCAGGGTGTAGCGCTGCTCACCCGCGTAGTCGCGCACGAGAGTCGCCAATTCGGTTCCGAGGGCATCCTTGAACACGGCGAGGCGCGTGAAGTCGTGGTGGGAGAGCTCGATGTGGAAGATGTTCGGGACCACAGTGCGCTCCCGGTCGAGCACGCTGGCGCGATCGTTCATCTCACGTTGCAGGGCTGCGGCCAACTCCACCGGCTGGACCTCAGCCTTGAAGGCCTTGGCGAACGCCCCACTGACCATGCGGTCGAGGGAGTCCTCGAACTTCTCCAGCAGGCCCATGCCTGTGATGGTACTTGCCTGCGAGGAAAACAAGGCGCGA
This sequence comes from Candidatus Nanopelagicales bacterium, assembly GCA_044375955.1. Classification (GTDB taxonomy): domain Bacteria; phylum Actinomycetota; class Actinomycetes; order S36-B12; family S36-B12; genus VGCC01. Next base: position 194,323 of record JBILLS010000001.1, read on the forward strand.
GCGGCGGGAGCGCCGCGTGCGCAACCTAGAAGTTTTAGTCCACCCGGATCACTGACATGTCGATCCACTCCGAGGGTGGCAGACCGGAGTCGTCGATCGCTCGGACCTGGAACCGTGCACCGCCGGGGAACGGACCCTGCTGCGAAGCAGCCGACACCGACATCGGGGTGTCGTAGGGGAACAGTGTTGCGTTCGCAGCCGGCGTCGTTGTCGAGCTTAGGTCAAACAGGAAGCGGGCGAATTCCCACGTGACGCCATCGGTCGAGTATCGGATCTGGTAGGCGCTGCCAGGGAATCGTGTGCTGCGAGAGTTCGTAGGCGGCGAGACGTTCGTGTAGAGCTCCCCAGTCCGAAAAAGGCCGAATGCAGGCGTCACGCGCGGAGCACCGAGTTGACCTTGAATCAGTAACGGACTCGAGGCCGCGAAGATCGATTTCGCCTGCGACTTCAACACCGTCCGCACTCGGGCGGTGATCGTCTCCCCGGCACTCAGATTGAGATCCTTCGAGGAGTCGAAGGCGACCTTGAGCGCGGTTGCTCTCTCCGCCACGGTCACCCACGTCCCGGATGCCGTGTTCTGCACCTGCACCTCGTAGCCGTCGATCAGTTGCGAACGCATGTTCGGTGCGGACCAGACAACCTCGCCCCTGCTGCCGCGCACTCCGACGATGACATCACTCGGTGGAGCGGCATCGCTGCGCAACAAGGTCACTCGTTGCTGGGCGGAGGGGCCCGTAGTTGCTCCCCTGCGCGCTGCAACCTGGAATTCGTAGGTGCCAGGCCCCTCACCGAGGACCATGCTGGCTGTGAAGGTTCCCCCATCCGACGTGCCGTTCGCGATCACGGAGCAGCGTGCACCCTTGCAGAACGACCAGCTGTAGGAGTAGCCGTCGACGCCCGCCTGCTTCGCGTTGAAGGGCGCAGCCCACGTTGCCGTGGCGTCCGCCTTGTTGCTGACTCCGTAGGAGAGATCGATATCGACGATCACCGGTGCCACGGGCGAGATTGACGGACCCGCAGGATCACTGGGAACCGTGGATGTAGGTCCCGCGGTAAGTGGGGGCCCATCGATACGCATCGGCATCGGCCCCACGGAGACGGGTGTGCTGGCGGTGATCGCGGTGCATGCCTGGAACAGGTCGCACGTCCTCGAGCCGAGTCCGGTGAAGTATCCCGGCGTGGTGGAGAGTGGTGCGGCACCGACATCGCCGGCCCACACGATCGAGAAGTTGTTCGCGCCCTTGTTGAATTGGCAGACGGTGACACCCGCCATCGTCTGGAAGCATCGCTGGAACTGCGCACCCACCAGCCAGTCGTACGTCACGTTCCAGGCTTGCCGCTCCGAGGGTGTGTTCCGGGTGAATTGGATTCCGAGCTTGTTGTCGCCCGCCTTCGTCCAGACGAACCAGAAGGTGGAGTCAAAGTCATACCGGACGGAATCGATGTACGTCCGGGAGAGCAGGGTCATCGCATTCGCCCCGGTGATGTCCACCCGTGTCTCGCCGAGTCCGGCGAGGCCGTAGTTGACCTCGGTGTCGAACACGCGACTCTGCGGGGCCCCAGCCAGGGCGAGCATCGCCCGGAATTGACCGATGCCCTTGAGCCGATCATCGGCACCCCCCGAGGCGGTGGGGTACGAGTGCACCGAGTAGGCATCGACGGGCCAGCCGAGTTTGCCGAGTGCGGCGAGATAGTCCGGGTAGAAGTTCCCGAAGGAGCCCGTCGCTCGGCTGGTGGTGTTCGCTGCGACCACGAGGGCGTTCGGGTTGCAGGCACGGATCTCTTCGAAGGCGGCCTTGGTCAGTTCTGCCATCTGCTCGGCTGTTCCGGTCCAGAACGTCGTGAGGTTGGCTTCGTTCCAGATCTCATACGCCGAGATGGAAGCTCCATATTTCACGCAGACGGACTTCACGTAGTTGCGCCAGGAGTCCACCTTGGGCGGCGCGGTGATCGCACCATTCCCTGCCCAGGCCGGGGTCCCGCCGAGGACGAGCATGACTCGAGCGTCGAGGAGTTGCCCCATTTCGATCTGCTTATCGAGGAACCGCCACTGCCAGTTGCCGGGTGTGGGCTCGAGATCACGCCACGTGGTCTGCGTATCCCATAGACGCAGATAGCCGACGGGGACATTCGGAATCGTCTCCGTCAGGATCGGCCCGTTGAATCCGGTGGCGACATCACTGACCCAGTCCGCCGGAGCGTGCATACCGAACAGGAAACGATTGACCGGGGGCCGGATTGGAGTTCCATAACCGGAGAGCACCGCATTGCTCGTAGGGGGCTCCGACGACGCCGTCACAGGGATGATCTTGATCCCGTAGGCCTCTGCCTGGTTGGGAACGTTGAAGGTGCTTGCGCAGGGGTTAACGGTGGGGAGGATCGTGATCGGCATCGGCCGGCTCATTTTCCCGCTGTTCATGTATGGGATGGTCTTGCCGTTGATGCGGACTGAGTTGGACGCCGCGCATTGAGAGATCGTCACCGCGAAGTTCCCAGCCGTCCCTGGGCTCAGACTCAGACCCCAGGACTTCGCGTTGAGAAGCGTCGCCACCGTCCAGCTGTCGAAAATCCCGGGATTCCGTGCGCGAAGCAGATTTAACTCTCGCTCGAGGGGATCCTGGTTGACCGTTCCGGCGTCCATGAGATTGTTGAGCAGGCCGATGTACTTGATGCTCTTTATGGTGAACGCCTGATACTGCAGTGAGTTCAGGTCACCCACGTAGATGCCGCGTGTGGACTTCTGTGGCTTGAGGACCGAATCCGCGTAGGCCTTCCGCTGCGCGGGAGTCCATCCGTAGGCACCCTGCGCATACACGTACTTGTCCGGGAGTAGCTTCCCGATGCGAACCTGGCTGGCCTGCGTCACCTTGGTCAACCCGAAGTCCGCCATCCACTCCCCACCGGACAAAGCGCACTTCGCGCCGATCCGTGGCTTCTTCGATGCGAGCGCGATCAGCACCCGGTTACGCCAGGTGCAGCCCCGACTGTCCTTCTTCTTCAGATCCGCGGGTGACAGGAAGAGGCCCGGCGTGTAGCCCACCGGGAGTGGTTCGACGATCGGCGTCTCCGCCAGGATCTCCGCTGGCGTTCCCTGGATACGGGCCGGGGACGCCGGGAGCACCGTCGACACCGTCGTTGGCGAGACGGGTTCGACCGCCCAGGAGGGTGCCACGAGGCCGCCGAGGGCGAGAGCGCCGACGGCAACGGAGGCGAGGAGCCTTGTCACTGAAGTAAGTGTGAACCCACCCCGAAATCATCAGCCCGGCGGGGGCTCTGCTCTCGCCTGTATCCTTGGCCAGCCCCCAGGGGCATCGCGCGAGTGGCGGAATAGGCAGACGCGCACGGTTCAGGTCCGTGTACTCGAAAGGGTGTGGGGGTTCAACTCCCCCCTCGCGCACCAGACAGGGCCCCGGCGTTACCGGGGCCTTCGTCATCTTCAGTGAGCGAACAGTCAGTTCGTGACTATCCAGGTCGATCCGCCGGTATTTACGAGATTCCTTCGACAGCCCCAGCCACCATGGCCGTTATTGACCCATGGTTCCCAGCCCTTGACCCAGCCCCCGATGGCGAGCGTCCCGTAGCCAGCCTGCTTGTTCGCCTCGGCGGTGATGTCCGTGCAGGATCCAGATTCAGGCATCGGCAGGGCCTGGTAGTAGGTCGTCCACTGTGACGCATCCAGGGGGTCAGTGGTGGCCACACTGGTCATGACGCGATCGCCAGTCCCGTTCCCACTCCCGACTCCCCCGGGCGAAGGGTATTCCCTCGCGTCCCGGGCTCCGGTATGCCCCGCTCGGCGGCGCCAGGAGATGACGTCACGTGGGATCGGGTGCGCAGCAAGACCACAGCCCCCCGAGGGGAATCGGGGGGCTGCGGTGGAGGGGTGGGTGCGACTACGGGTTCATCGGCAGGAGCACCGCGTCGATGCCGTGCGCCACCTGCTTGTTGCCCTTGTTGATGTCGACCTGATCGAGGATCACCTTTGGGTTGGGCAGCTTGGTCGCCCGATCCACCAGGGTGATGCTCGGTGCCGAGGTGTTCACCCGGACACCGACCGTCTTGCCGTCGAGTGCGGTCTTGAGCTTGGCACCGTTGGCCTTGAGCGCGGCTTCGGACAGGATCGCCGGGCCGGGCACCACGTGGTACTGCAGAACCTGCTCGACCGTCGGGATGCCGAGTCCCGCGACGGCCTTGAACGCCGCGTTCTCGGTCGACACCTTCTTTCCGGTCAACGCCGAGGCCAGGTTGATGAATGCCTGGTCGTTCGGGATGAACGCGGTGACGGCGGTGTTGCCGTCGGCGAGCACCTTGACCGGGGAGTTCGGCTTGGCCGCGAGGACGGCCTCGACTGCCTTGGTCAGGATGTCGTAGTCGGCGAAGTCCTTATCGAACTTGGCCTGGCCCGCCTTGAGGACGGACGCGAGAGAGGTGGTGCCGTCTGCAGCCTGGGCCGCCGGGGCGGCCAGGAGCGAGAGGGCAAGGGCGCCCGCGGCAGTGCCGACCGCCGCGGCCCGGGTGATGAGCGATGTACGCATTGCTTCTCCTTATGGATGGCCGCCCGGGTGGGCGGTGTTAACAGGTATTCGCTCGTGGGGAACCCCGTGGATGCACCGGCCGTCGAAATTCCAACCGGCATCGCTCGATCGTGAGGCGTCAACACCCGTGGAATCTGAAGACGACAAGCGCATCCAAAGAGGCCTCCGGCGCCGAAAGAGGGGTGTGACCCCGGCCGGCAGCCCGAGCGTGGCGACACTCGCTATGGCGACGGTCGATCCGGAGGGGGTCAGGAGCGTGCTCGTGGACGAGTGGACCGACGACGCTGTCGCGGCCCGGTTCGCCTCGGGCGACGAGCGCGCTCTGGAGGAGGCCTACCGACGCTGGTCCCGTCTGGTCTTCACCGTCGCCCAGCGTGCGACGGGGAGTCCCGACGATGCGGCCGACGTCACCCAGGCGACCTTCGTGAGCGCATGGCGAAGCCGGCAGGGCTTCGACCCCGACAAGGGCTCCCTGCCCGCGTGGCTCATGTCGATCTCCCGACGGCGGCTGGCCGACCACTGGAAGGAGCGCAGCCGCGAGATGCGCCGCACCGAAGCAGTCGCCCGCGTCACGGACGACCCGGAGCATGAGCCCGTCGACGGGATCGTGGATCGGGTGCTTCTCGCCGACGAGTTGGAACGACTCGGCGAACCGCAGCGACGCATCATGGAGCTCGCCTTCTTCCAGGATCTGACCCACGTGCAGATCGCGGGGGTGTTGGATCTCCCGCTAGGAACCGTGAAGAGCCACATTCGTCGATCCCTGGATCGGCTACGGACACGATTGGAGGTGGATGGTGCAGCACTGTGATGAGGAAGTCCTCGCCCTGATCGCATTGGGCGAGACGGTCGACGCCAGCGACGACGCGCACGTGCAGCAGTGTCCGCGCTGCCAGAGTCGTGTCGACCAACTCGCTGCCGTCGTCGCCACGACGCGCTCTCTCACCGATGCCGACCGACCCGTGGCACCACCGGAGTCGGTGTGGTCTGGGATCACGAGTGAGCTCGGTCTGGCTGACCCTGCGCCGAACGTGATCTCCCTTGATCGTGCGCGTGGTCGTCGCCGCACGTGGGTGCTCGCCGCTGCCGCTGCCGTCGTGGGTATCGCGATGGGATCCGTAGTGACGATGGGCGTGCAGCAGTCCGGGACACAGGCCGAACTCGTCGCGCAGGCATCCCTCGGCCCCATCGAGGATTCCGGCTACCAGGGCACGGCGGCGGTGGAGACCGTGGACGGTCAGGCCGTGCTGGTCGTATCCGTTCCCGACCTCCCCGCACTGTCCGGCGAGTACTACGAAGTGTGGATGGCGACACCGGACACGGCCACGATGGTCGCGATCGGAACACTCAACCCGGGGCAGGAGGGTCGCTTCGTTCTCCCCACCGGGATGGACATGACCTCGTTCCCCGTCGTGGATGTCTCCGTCGAAGCATTCGATGGAGACACCGGTCACAGCGCGAAGAGCGTGGTGCGCGGTCAACTCGCAACCTGACCGCCGCGCGGTGAACTCCGCTTCGATGCTGCACGCGTGTTCTAATGAGCATCCGTTGACGACCATCACTCGGGAGAACACATGAAGCACATCACCGCCGTCACTATGACCGCAGTCCTCGCCTTCGGCGGAGTGTCACTGGCCGCCTGCAGCAGCTCATCCACAGAGGAGTCCGGTGAAATGGTGGGCGCAGACCCCGGCACGTGGGCACCGATCGAGGTCACCCAGAGCACGAACGGCACCACGGTCGACATGGTCGTCGGACAGGCCGCGATCTTCACCGACCTTCCCGACTCACCGACGGTCATGGTGGAGTCCAGCGACCCGATGGTCGTCGAGGCATCCCAGGCCGAGGGTGAAGGTGATGTGACCGCGGTCGCCGGTCTCGTGGCTCGCGGTGCGGGAACCGCGACGATCACGGTCGTGGACACCTCGATGGCCGAGGACGCGGGCGGTGCGTCCAACGTGATCATCCAGTTCACGGTGAACGTCAGCGCGGAGTAATCGCGTCAGGGTGCGGGGATTGTCCCCAGCACCTCAATGCGCCCCTGCGCATGTGCGCGCACCACGACACCTTCGCCCGGCGCGGGAGCGATCCCGGTCAGTTGCGTGATGTTGACCTGGTGACCCACGAGGAGTAGCACACCCTCGCGGCCACTGTGCGCTCGGATGATCCGCTCGGTTGCTGCCTTCTACCGCTCGGCCCGCGCCTCGGGCGCGGTGAAGACGGAGTCGAGGGCGGGTGTGGGGATCACGGGTCCGAGGTTCATCAGCCGCGCGGTATCCAGGGCACGGCACCAGCGGCTCGAGCGAACGGTGGTGACGGGGACGCCTTCCTGCCGGAACCTGGCTCCGATCGCGCGTGCCTGGGTGCGGCCCACCGCGGACAGGTTGCGCTGGGTCGAGCAGTCGCCGAGCTGGAACTCGGGCGGATCACCGGTGCCGGGTGCCAAAGCGTGACGGAAGAGGACCACGACACCGTCCTGGGTGCGCAACTGCTCCCACACCCGGCCGTCGCTGGCATGGGCTGTCGGGAGGGGTGCGGCCAGGGCTAGGGCGGCGACGACCGCAGCGATGATCCGACGCATACCCAGCACTCCATCACAGGCCCGTAGCCCCCGCTACCCGGGAGCTACTTCACCTGCTTGGTTCCCGCCGGGCATTTGGTGGCGGTGATGACCTTGGTCTTCTTGCCCTTCTTGCAGGTGATCTGCTTCGCAGCACCGGCTCCCGAGACGCTGGGGGTTCCGATCACCAGGGTTGCGCGCTCGATGGGGCCGAACTGCCCCATCGACATGCCACCGGTGGCGTAGTAGATGCGGAACTGGTTCGGGGCGATCTCGTAACCGGTGGGATCGAGTTTGCTGTTGCCCGCCCCGGTCAGAGCCTGCGGTGCTGACCAGGTCAACCCATCTGCGGATTCGGAGACGAACAGTTTCTGGTTGCGATCACTCGTGCACCCGATGTCAGCGAGGATCATCAACCAGCTGCCGCTTTGGGTGCGCAAGATCTCGGTGTCGACGTAACCGTTCTCCAGACGCCACCCGGGCTCCTTCGTGAAGGTGATCCCGTCGGAGGAGATGTAGGAGGCGATCTTCTCGGTGCAGATCCCGGGCACGGGTGATTCGACCATGTAGACGCGCACGCGACCATCCGGGAGAACCACGGCATCGGGGACGCCCCAGGCTTTCGTGGTCAACGCGACGGAAGCACCCGCAGCGATCGGTGTGCGCGCACCGAGGGACAGACAGTCCGCATCCAGGCATGGCGCGGACGACACGGTCTTGGTTCCGGCACCCGGATTGACGTCGACGAAGTACGCGCGCTTAGCTCCGCTGGGCAGTGTTGCGATGGTGACGTCGTTGATGGGGCCACCGCCCGCGTTGAATGTGACCGGAGTGCAGCCAGCGTCGGTGCACAGCGATACCGACGTTCCAGCAGGACCGTCGGAGCGGAAGACCAGGTCACCACGTGCCGTGCGCTCGACGTGCGGCGAGACACCGCCCATGTTCGTTGCAACGGGCCCCTCGATCTTCCAGCTTGCGGCGTGCGCGGGGGCCACGAGTGAGGCAGTGAGCAGACCGGCGAGAACCGGGATTCCCAGGTATCGAGTGCGCATCCGGGAATCTTAGGGACGTCCACTCCCCGATGGGCACGAATTGCCGCGAAGTCCCCGAAACGTCTGAGGGCCCGGACGGAACCGGGCCCTCAGACAGGTGAGTTAGCTGAGTCGGAATGGCGGATACTTGTCCGTCGCAAGCACGAGGGCGTAGGCCTGCACGCGCCAGGTCCACCGCATGACGCCCACGACGTAGTCGAACAACCCGCGTGGGTAGCGGCCGGTGAAGATGATGGCGAACCAGGCGATCAGCACGACGACGAACACCGCGATCCATAGGAAGAACAGGATCACGTAGTGCGGGATTGCGAGGAACCACTTCACCAGCGGCATTCCGCGCTTGAGGTCGGTCTGCGCGTTGGGGTAGTCGAGTTCGAGGTGGATGTTCTGCTCGTCCTCCGTCGACGGGTACTTGTCCGTCAACAGCGCGATGTACGCCGAGATCCGAAGTGAGAACCGGTTCAGTGCGAGGACGAAGTCGAACCACCACTTCGGGTAGCGCTTACGGAACAGGATCAGCAGCAGCGTGACGAGGAACAGGGACCCGACGATCCCGGCCCCGGTGTTGACGGTGTCCACCACCACCTCGCCGGTCTCGTTGACCGTCTGGATCACGGTGTCACTGCCGCTGGTGAGGATTCCCAGGATGATGAGAATCGGTATCACCAGGATGATGCGGAAGATCGTGGTGACGCGACTCAACTTCTCCTGGTAGTCGATCGTTAATCGTGCCGGATACGTGGTGTCCACCATGTGCGCTCCCGAGAGTTGAACAGTGCTGAGACTGTACGGCTGCAGTGACTATGCAAACAAGAAGCCGCGCGGGGGATGTGGATGAACTATGTCCGGAGAATTTGATCCACGAGGGCTGCGAATACCGCCGCATCGATGGACGGGAGGAGTCCGTCGGGGTTGTGCTCTGCCAACTCCTGCTCACTCACTGCCCCCGTGGCCACCGCGATCACTTTCACTCCACCGGATCGCGCTGCCGTGATGTCCAGGGGTGTATCGCCGATGATGATCGTGTTCGTGAGGGCATCTGAGTCCAGATGGTCCACGGCCTCGGCCACGAGGTCCATGCGGGTTGCGTGGGTGTGACCGTAGAACCCCGACGGGATGTCGAAGTATGGGGCCAGACCCGCGGATCGCACCTTCGCCTCCGCGCGGCGGGGCGTATTCCCGGTCAGCAACAGGTGGCGTGCACCCATCCCGGACATGTACGCCAACGCGTCTATGACACCGGGAAGGGCGCTCGCGGGTGAAGTGAGGAGATCACTGTCGGTGATGTCGTCGAGGTGTGCAAGCACATCGACGATCACCTCGTGCGTGGGTTCGGTGTGCGCGGTGAGCAACTCCGTGACGATCTGTCGATCGGTCTTGCCCACCCCTTGGGGGACCGGAGTCGTAGGGATGCCGAGGACCTGTGTCACCGCGTGGGCATGACGATCCCGCTTCGCGGGCGCGTGTTCGATGAGTGTGCCGTCAATGTCCCACAGGAGCACCGGACCGGCCACCAGAGCAGCGTAAACGCCTTTGCCTCAGCTACACCGATATGAGCGAGGATCAGGAACTTCTTCGATAGGTGTGAGTTCTACTCGCGCTACTGCCCGTTGCGCTTCCTGCAATTCTGACCAGGTGTGGGAATCCGCCAGAACTGCAACCGTTTCCTCAAGAGCCTCAACTTCATCCACGCTGAGAACAACGACTGCTGGCGATCCATTGCGAGTAATGACAACCCGATCTCGAGTCCCGGCGACCAAATCAACAATGTGCGAGAGGTTCGATTGCACTTGCGAGAGCGGCATGGTGATCATGGTGATGATTATGGCGGTATTCGCTGAACGTCAGGGCGAGCAGACGCCCCCATCACAGCAGGGCTGGATGTAGTAGCAACGCGGGCAGAAGTCCTTGCCCCCGCGGCGCTCGAGTTGCACGGATTCGCAGGCCGGGCACGGACCGGGGTCTCCCATCATCCGCAGCCGCACCCCCCACCACAACACCCGCCGCCACTCGGACCATTCGATGGTGCTGCGCTCCGCCCACCTGCCGCACCGATGGTCAGTAGTCGCACAGTGTCGGTGTGTCCCGTGGGGCAGGTGGAGGGCGCGGAGGATTCCTCCATCGGTCGATCGACCACGTAGGTGGCGCCACATTCCCTGCAGCGGAACTCGTACGCCGGCATGTGCTTCAGGTTACCGGCGTCACGCGCTATGGCCCTCAAGATACGTGAGCCAGTCACCACCGGGAATGCGCTCACCCCGGTCCTTCGGCCACGGCCACGCGCAGAGCAGTGCCTTCCCGAGGATCGGTCCCCCCGGCGAGGCGTAGATGGAGTGCCAGATCAGGTCGTAGCCCCACTCGACTTCGAGGGTGCCCATGAGATCCCAGAGTTCGTGCGACGGCTGCGCGGTGGCGAGATCGTCCCGCACCCAGTCATCCCCGTGCTCGCGCACCTCGAGCAGGGGCCAGGAACCCGCCGTGGAGGCGAACATGTGACCGCGCACCCAGGCCGGTGCAGGTTCGCCCTCGATCAGTGACGCGATGCGCGGGAAGTTGCTACCGCCCGGGCGCAAAGTTCCGTAGGCGAAGAACTCGATGACGTCGCGATGACCGTGCACCGCGTCGATGGGTCGTGCTGGTGGCGTCATTGCAGCGCGGAGGCCAACCGATCACCCAGTGTGTCCGTCATGGCGTCGGCATCTGTGACCTGCTTTGCAGTCAGCGCTTGGCCTCGGGTGCCCTCGCTTTCAATCTGCACGATCTGGATGTACTTGCCGAAGTGACGAACAGTCATATACGAGTGATCCACGAATCCACCGGGCCCGGGATTGGTTGTGTCGGCCTTCACCCAGAGGAACGCGTCTCCATCAGCGAACTTCTTCGTGCCGTTCGTCAACGTGGTCGCGAACGGGCCGGGATCGGCATCATCACTATCCGGCGTTGACTTCTGCTGACCCTCGCACTTCGCGATCTTCTTCATGATCCCCCGGTAGGCAGCCTTGGCCCGTGCCTCGCTCGCGTACACGTGCAGCTCTTGGCTGAGACCGGTGAGGTCGCCGGTCTTCAGCGACATGATCTCCTTGGTAACGAGTGCGGGTGCCCCTTTGCCTTCGACCTCGTTCTCCGCCGAGAGGTCACACAGCCATGGTGCATCCGGTGTTCCCTTATCCGAGGTCGTGACCCCGAAGGTGCTCATCCGTGGCCCCGTGACGCCGATCTCCGTGGCGTCCGCCTTGGTCACCATGAGTGGGTAGATGGTGGCGACCGTGGACGCGGAGAGGTCGGAGGCCTGCGCGGGCCCAGCACCGGCAACCAGGAGTGCGGCAGAACCGAGGGCGGCGAGGGAACGGATACGCCTGGTGCTCCTTACGTGGTGATCGACATCGAGATTATCTATCTCGACCTTATGGTCATGTGGTGACCCAGGTGGTGAACGCCGCGAAGAGCAGGAACCGTGTCAGCCGCCCCAGGAACACAGCCGGGTAGAAGATCTTCACCGGGACGCCGAGGGCACCGGATACCACACCCGCCACGTCGAAGGCCGGAAACGGTGGCGCGGACACCAGGAACAACACCACGAAGGCGCGCACCGGATGCGCCAGCTGCTTTGCCATCCAGTTCGCGAATTTCGTTCCTTCGAATGTGCCCTTGCCGGCGCGGCCGGCCAGGTACCCCGATGTCTCACCGAGCGTGGCGCCTGCCGCGGTGGTGATGGCCACCAACCACGGCATCGACGTGGTCTCCATCATCTGCAGGATGATCGGGTTGTAGGGGATCGGGACGGCGACGGTGAAGTTGGTGAAGAAGGCCAAGAGGAAAGACCCGAGGAATACGGACCCTTCGAGGCCACGGAAGAACTCCTGGACCGCGGGCAACCCGATCACCCAGTAGGCGAAGACATTGAGGGCAAGCAGGGCGAGCAGTGCTGCGCCGAGACGAATCCACGAGCGCTTGCGCCGTTCGACGACGGGGGCTTCCGACGACGGGTTCTCGTCGGGATCCATGGAGCGACCCTAGTTCGCGGACTCCACTGCGGTGTCGGCCTCGGCGCGCTGCTCCTCGCGACGGTGCTTCCACACCATGCCACCGAGGACGGCCAATGCCGCGGGCATCACACTCGCCCCGGCCTGGATGCATTGCACGCACATGTCAGTTCTCCGACGTCGTGGAGGGGCTGGAGGTTCCCACGGCGGCAGCAGCCGCGGTCTCCTCGCGGTGCCGACGCAGGGAGGACCACACAACCCAGATGCCGAACAGGGTCAGTAGGGCCGTCATGTACTGGGCCCCGGTGAGTCCGTAGAGCCGCTCGTCGTTGATGCGCACGAAGTCGGTGAGGAAACGCGCGATCCCGTACATGATCGCGAAGCTGCCCGCCATCACGCCCGCGGGCACGTTCTTCTTGTCGAGGTAGAGCAGCACCAGGATGATCGGGATCAACCACAGGAACTCGTAAAGCGCAGCGTTGTGGTACGTGACGCCCACTTCGAGCGGGCCCTCAATGACGGTGCCACCGGTGTAAGTCCAACCGAGGAAGAAGTCGGTGGGACCACCGAGGTGCTCACCAACCGCGACGCAGCCGAGTCGTCCGATCATCTGGCCGACCGCGAGACCCAGCACTGCGCCGTCGAGCAGTTCCCAACGCCGATCCTTCGGCCACTTACGCGTGAACAGGGGAGCGAGCAGGACCGCGGTGACGAACCCGCCGGTGAACTGCAGTCCGCCATCCCACACCGCGATGACGTCGATCGGGGATTGGATTTCCTCCAGGTGGGTGACAACCCAGAGCAAACGCGCACCGACGAAGCCGATGCCGACGAGGATGAGCCCGACCTTCTCGGTCTCCGAGCGGGGGATTCCGTACCGCTGGTTACGCCGCGCCGCGACGTAGATGCCGACGATCACACCGATCGCGACGAACAACCCGAAGGTCATCAGGCGCAGGGGGCCGATCTCGATCGCGGGGAACGTGGGGAACGAGATACCGGCCGCGATGCTCATCATCACTCCAGGGTAGGGGGCCGTCCCCGTGGCGGCGCAGGCCCAGTGCGGGACCCGGGTGGGTCAGTTGCTCAGCGGCAGGTGCACTGGCGCTCAGGCGGCACGTTCGCCATGACCTCGGCCGCGTGCTCGCCACAGCCGGTCCATGTGACTTTGCCGCAGGAACGGCACTGGGCGGGGCTACACATCGTCACTCCTCATGCTGCACGGTGTCACCATCGAAGTAATCAGCATACCCCATGGGGTATGTGACACCTGATCATCGGGCGCACCGGAATCCTCGCCGTTACGGATTCACCCGATAGAAGTAGCGCTCCTTCAGCGGTCCGTACTCCCCCTTCTTCGGTGCCCGCACCAGCACCTCGACACCGACCGGCTGGTCAGCGTCGACGTCGATGAACGTTCCCTGGGAGTTCACGATGACCGAGCAGCGCGTCCCCACCACACCATCGGCGGGAGCCAGGCGGAGGAGCAGCGCGCAGGATGCGGTGACCGTGGCGGATTGCTTCGCATTGGTCTTGAGTGTCGCGGGTGCGAAGCGCGTCATGCCCAGCTCGAGTGACTTCGGAGCCTTCCAGCGCGTGATCACCTTCTGCTCCTTACCGACGACGACGTCCACCGCGACTTCCTTCGTGGCGCCTTCCGGCGTGGTGATGATCACGATGATGCGTTCTTCACCCCGGAAACCCGGATCGGGCGTGAAGATGACTTCGCCATTGCGGACTTCCGCGGTGCCGTTCTTCGGCTCTTCGACATCGGTGATGGTTGAACCCGGCGGAATGTTTGGAATGGCGTTGCGGTCGATCACGGTGGGTCGATCCGCGGGGACTTCTTCAACGGTGTTGGTCGGTGTCGGGGTCGGGCTCGCGGTGGGGGTCGCAGTGGGGCTTGCCGTCGGTGACGGAGACGCAGTGGGAGTCACGGTCGCTGTCGGTGATGCGGTCACGGTGGGACTCGGAGAGGGACTGCTGGTTGTTGTGGGAGACGGGCTCGCCGTGGGCGTCACCGATCCGGTGGGTGATGCAGTGGGGCTCGCGGTCGCCGTTGCGGTGGGACTGGCGGTCGGGCTTGCCGACGGCGATCCTGTGGGTGAGGAAGTCACGGTGGGGGAGGGTGACGCGCTCGATTGGAAACTCAACCGCTCGGTTCCCACTTCGCAGTTGTTGTTCAGGATCGATGCGCCGGCGGGCCAGTTCAATCCCTTGAAGCCCTCGAACGGCGGGATGATGTCGCCCCAATTGGGAGCCGGGAACAACCCACCGGTGTGCGAGTCATGACCGTTCCGCTGCGTCACGGACTGCGTGCTGACCGTGATCTCGTTGTAGGGATTGCGCGTGCTGCTCGTCGCGTGGCAGATCACCACCTTGCCTTCGGGAGCTTTGGGAATCGTCGTTTCCGTCGGATCCGGGTCAGGTACATCGGCCGTGGTGATGATGTCTGCGGCGATCCACAATTGATACTGCGGGAACCCGCTACGGCGCACCTGCGTGAGCGTGATCGACTCCACCTCTTGTGTCGGTGACATCCAGATCGACGCACCATCGGTGTCGCTGCCGTTTCCGATGACGGTGCTCGTCGTCGCATCCCAGCGCGGGATGTCCGTGCCGGTCGCGGTGTAGTTGAAACCATCGTGCACCCAGTCGTTGGCGTCGACGGTCCGGCCCGACGGCGTCGTGCCGCTGACCACCACGTCTTCGGCATCGACGTCACCGAGAGCGAATGCCCATGTCCCGGGCACCGGTGGTGAGTCAAAGGTGATCGTGAGTGTGCCGCGGGGCTTTCCGCTGGCGATCGCACTGGAGAGGTAGGTCTTTCCCGTCGATGATCCGAAGTACGCGCCGAACTCGGAACGCGTGGTGAGTGTGGCACTCCTCGCGACTGAGAGTGATGCATCGGTCGATGTGAAGGTGGCACTCGGGAAGATCGTTCCGCTGAATGTGATGAACCCGTTGGTGGGCGGTGAGTTGACCGCGAACTCCCCGTAGGCGCCGGTGCCGTCGGCCGCGTTCGACAGCGGCATGAGGGCGAGCGTTGCTCCCGCACTTACCGCGGTTGCAGCCAGGAATGTGATCAGGGTGCGCGACTTCATGGGGGGTCACGGTAGTCACCCGCACACGGAGCTGATCACCCCCGTCCGAGAGACGTCCCCGGCTGCGGTCACACGCATCCCAGGGGAGAATGTGGGGATCATGAACGAGATCGGCACGGATGTCCTCGTCGTCGGTGCCGGTCCCGCTGGGTCCGCCACCGCAGCGTGGTGCGCCCGCTACGGACTCGACGTGCTGCTCGTGGATGCGGAACAGTTTCCCCGCGACAAGCCCTGCGGTGATGGGCTCACCCCGCGGGCGATCGCGGAGCTCCAGGCCCTGGGACTGTCCGAGTGGCTCGAGGGTCGTGCCCGCAATTTCGGCCTGCGCGCGGCCGGGTTCGGACAGGAGCTGTATCTGCCATGGCCGGGGGGAAACCTCCCGGACTTCGGTGGTGCGGCCCCGCGCCTGGAACTCGACGACGCCATCCGCACGGTCGCCCTGGAGTCCGGTGCACGCTCGATGGAGGGGTATCGCGCGACGGATGTGGTGATCGAGAACGGTCAGGTGCGTGGTGTCGTGTTCGCGACGGCTGCGAAGGAGACGGTCACGATCACCTGCCGCCGGCTCGTGGTGGCCGACGGTGCGCGATCGCAGCTCGGGCGCATGCTCGGTCGTGAGTGGCATCGCTCCACTGCCTACGGCGTCGCGGCCCGCGCCTATATCAAGTCCCATCGCAGCGACGATCCGTGGATCTCCTCGCACCTGGAACTACGCGGGGAGACGCATGAGCTGCTTTCCGGATACGGATGGATCTTCCCGCTCGGCGACGGTGAAGTGAACATCGGTGTCGGAACGTTGGCCACCGCCAAGAACCCGGCCGATGTCAACCTGCGCTCCCTGCTCACCCACTACGCGTCGCAGCAGCGCGAGACCTGGGAACTCGAGGGTGACGTGCGGGCGCCGTGGTCGGCGCTGCTGCCGATGGGTGGTGCGGTCAGTGGTGTCGCGGGACCGAATTGGGTGCTCGTCGGTGACGCAGCCGGGTGCGTCAACCCGCTCAACGGCGAGGGAATCGACTACGGGCTCGAGACCGGCCACCTCGCGGCGCAACTGATTGCGTCCACGATTCCGAATGCCGCCCTCAACTACGACGATCGCTGGCCATCCATCCTTCGCGAGAACTACGGCCTCGCCTTCTCCATTGCACGTCGTCTGGCGACCCTGCTGACAGTCCCCGGCTTCCTCACCACCTTCGGGCCGGTGGGGATGCGTTCGCGTTTCCTGATGACGATCGCGCTGCGCGTGATGGGCAACCTGGTGACCCCCGAGGACCGGGATGCCACCGCACGGCTGTGGCGCACGGCGGGACGGGCCAGCATCCGGTTCGACGACCGGCCACCCTTCAGTTAGGCCGCCCCTCTCGTTATCACTTCTGATAACTTCCTAGAGCCGGGGCACCCGCGGGTGTTGGCGGCCCCGCACATGGGTCATCGGGGGTACGGCATGGTTCTCCGCTTCCGCAACGTGGACGCAGATCCGAGTGACCCTGTGCGCACGTGGCCATATGAAGCTCTGGTGACAGCAATCGAACGCGGCCTTGTGCCGGACTGGCTTCCGATCTTCGACGAGTTCAAGCGAGACCCGTGGGGACCTGTCTCACGCAAGGTCGAGCGCTATCTGTCCTACGCACCGAAGAATGGTTTCACAACACTGTTCCGTCTCGCGATCGATCGTGCGCGTAGCAATGCCGAGAAGCGCGAGCGAGCTGAAGTCGCCGAACGGGTGCGGAAAGCAATCGCATCGAGCGGTCTCACAGCAGCGCAGTTCGCAGAAAGAATCGGAACCTCGGCGTCGCGGTTGAGCACCTACGCCACGGGATCGGTCATGCCTTCCGCACACATGCTTGTCCGCGTCGAGTATGTGGGGCGCAGAAGCCGCAGGGACTAGAGCGCCCAGTCCTCGGTCAACGACTCCTCCTGCAGCGTCATCCGCAGCGGTTGGGTGCGCAGCACCGCTGGGGGTGAGGCCAGGAGCGGGGGCATCGACTGCATGAGGCCGGCGAATCCGCTCGACGCACGGTGCGCCTCTTCCGCGTCCTCGTCCTTGAACACCTCGAATAACCACACCAGGTTCACGTCATCCGGGTCGATGGAGATCATGAACACCTCGGTGCCGGGTTCCTCACGGAGGCCATCGGCGTAGGTGTTGAGGTGATCCAACAGCGCGGGCCGCATGCCGTCGTTCGCGTTCAGGCGCACCAGCAGGGATCGCCGCCCAGGCAGCAGGATCTGCGTCGGCTCCTCATCGAAGTCCGCCATGTCAGTGGGTCCGCATCGGAAGTGAATCGACGTTGTCGACGTACCAGGCGTAGGTCGATGCCACACCGTCGCGCAGGGTGATGGAGGGCCGCCAGCCGAGGGCGTTGATCCGTGAGGTGTCGAGCAGTTTGCGCGGCATGCCGTCGGGCTTCGACGAGTCCCACTCGATCTCACCCTCGTATCCGATGACCGAGGCGACGGTCTCGGCGAGTTCGCGAATGGGCAGATCATCACCCCAGCCCACGTTGATGGTCTCGGGTGAGTCATAGCGGTCGATGAGCATCAAGCAGGCGTGCGCCAGGTCATCGACGTGCAGGAATTCCCGGCGGGGGGCACCCGTTCCCCACACCGTCACGCTCGACGCGCCACTGACCTTGGCCTCGTGGAATCGACGGATGAAGGCGGGCAGCACGTGCGAGGACTGCAGATCGAAGTTGTCATTCGGCCCGTACAGGTTCGTGGGCATCGCGGAGATCCACCGATGCCCGTACTGGGTACGGAACGCCTCGATGTAGTAGATGCCGGCGATCTTGGCCATCGCGTAGGCCTGGTTGGTCGGCTCAAGTGGACCGGTCATCAGTGATGATTCCCGGATCGGTTGCGTTGCGTGACGTGGATAGATGCACGACGACCCCAGGAATAGGAACCGATCCACTTTTGCCTCGTGCGCTGCATCCATGACGTTTGTCTGGATGAGCATGTTGTCTTTGAGGAAGTCGACCGGGTAGGTGGAGTTCGCCATAATCCCGCCCACGCGTGCGGCGGCGTCGATCACGACGTCGGGCTTGGCCTCGAGGATCGCGGCGAATGTGGCATCGCGATCGCGCAGGTCGAGTTCGGAGGATGTGAAGCCGACGACCTCGCCCGCACCGGCGGCAGTGAGCGCACGAACCAGCGCGGAACCTACGAGACCACGGTGACCGGCCACGTAGACCTTCTTGGTCGACCAGTCAAATGTGTCGGTCACTATCGCCTATTCCCTCGGAGTCGCCTTCATCCTCGCATAGTTCACGGGAGGTACGGCCTACGCTAACCCTGGACGGTGACCCGGTGCACTCGAGCACTGCCAGCGGCATCGGAGGTGAGCACACTGGAAGTGAACCGAGGGCTTCGCTACCTCATCCTTGTCTCCGATCTGATCATCCTGATCACCGCTACGTTCATTGGTTTCGTCACGCGCTTCTCGGTTGCCGAACTCAACACGAGCCTCACGGGCGAGATCCAACTCGTGGGGACCCTGATCCCGCCGCTCTGGATCATCATGCTCGTTCTTGTCGGTGCTTACGACACTCGAGTTCTCGGGCTCGGCTTGAGTGAATACGGGCGCTTGATCAAGTCGGCGCTCTGGATGGTGGCGATCGTGTCCCTGGTGAGCTTCCTGGGCAAGTTTGACACCTCGCGTGCCTACGTGCTGATTGCCATCCCTCTGGGCCTCCTCGGCCTACTGATCGAACGGTGGCTCTGGCGACGTTGGATCCTCCATCAACGTAACCGTGGCAGGGAACTGCAACCGACCATTGTCGTGGGAGATCCTGATGAGCGCGGCCGCATCGCGGATGCGCTCGATGATCGACCGTGGGCCGGCTACAGGGTGGTCGGCACGATGACAGGTCCAGCGACGGATCGCCCCACCGATGTCGATCTGTGGATCGACGAGTTGCTCCGGGTCGTGGATGAGAAGCGGGCGACGTGTATTGCACTCACCAGTTCGACGAACATCGGCAGCGCAGACGTCCGCGAGTTGAGTTGGCGGATCGAAGGGAGGGGTATCGACCTGCTCATCAGCTCTTCCTATGGCGCTATCACGGGACCCCGGCTGAGCCTCCGCGTCGCGACGGGTCTTCCCTTCATGCACCTCGACGAGGTGGGCCTCTCTGCGACGGAGCGTGGCCTGAAGCGGTTGATGGACGTTGTAGGCGCTGGAGCCCTCGTGATCGTGCTGTCGCCGGTGTTGCTCGTTATCGGACTCCTGATTCTGATCACGTCGGGCAGACCCGTCCTGTTTATTCAGCAGAGGGCGGGATTCCAAGGTGAGTTCTTCAATATGCTCAAGTTCCGAACGATGGTTCCCGATGCCGAAGACCAGCGTGAAGGCTTGCGTTCGGAGATGTCGGAACAGGGACCCACGTTGAAGTTGAAGGCGGACCCGCGCGTCACGCCCCTCGGAAGGTTCCTCCGACGCTGGTCCCTGGACGAGTTACCCCAACTGTTCAACGTCCTCGGTGGGTCAATGAGCCTGGTGGGTCCACGCCCACACCCCATCGACGACGTTGAGCGGTATCGGGAGGGGGATACGCGCCGCCTACTCGCCAAGCCTGGGATGACAGGTATGTGGCAGGTGGCGGGACGATCGGATCTCAGTTGGAAGGACGCGGTCGAACTTGATCTCATCTACATCGAGAACTGGTCCCTGTTGGGAGATCTCACGATTCTCGCGCGCACTTTGCAGGCTGTCGTGAGTCGCCGGGGCGCCTACTAGGGTCCTGCGCGTGTGGTTTCGCACGAAGTCTCCATTACCTCCCGGCAAGTACCGGATGGGCGGCGCGCACTTCAAGGACGACGCCGAGTTCATCCGCACTGCCGTCGCCGATGTCACGCGCCTGGAGACATACGCCGGGTTGACGCGTGACTCCGCCCTGCTGGATTGGGGCTGTGGTGCGGGGCGGCTTGCGGTGGGAGTCCGCGAGAAGTTCGGACGCATCCGCGATTACCACGGTGTCGATATCCAGCCGGAGCTGATCGGGTGGGCGTCGAAGCATCTGACCGCGCCCGGATTCCGGTTCACCCTCATCGATGTCGCCAACGAGAGATACAACCCCGACGGCACCGCCGAACGCACGATTGGAGCGCAGCCGGATTCTGTCGATGTGTTCTACGCCTATTCCGTTTTCTCCCATCTGAACGACGTCGACACCCCGGCCTACCTCCACCTCATCGCCCAGGCGCTCACCCCGACGGGGAGGGCGTTCCTCACCTGCTTCGTCGAGGAGGGTGTGCCGGCGTGGGAGGAGAACCCGGCGGGGTACGGGCCCCTGGAATGGAAGGGCCGGCTGCACTGCACCCGGTTCAACAAGGACCATTTCGAGGAGCACGTGCGCGCGGCGGGATTGCGGGTGGAGCACTTCGAGCATGGGGGAGAGACCGACGGCCAATCCCTCTACGTGCTCGCCCGTACCGCCTAGTCCGCACACCCGAATCCGAACACCCCTGCGGAACCGTGGGTCGCTCCCGCGGGAGCGCCGCCGGTTCGGCTAGTTTCGTAAAGCCACTTCTACGTGAGGATTTCCCCATGCGCCGTGCCCTCGTCACCGCCCTTGCCTGCCTCGCCCTCACCGCCTCGAGCATCCCGCTTGCCGCCGGTGCGCAGGCTGCGGAGAACCCGGTCAAGCCCACCCAGTTCGGCATGCACGTCATCGAGATCGCCAACGGTGGTGCGCCCACGGTGAAGTACGGCGCACTGCGTCTATGGGATGCGGGTGTGGCGTGGGGTCAGGTGGAGCAGAAGAAGGGCAAGTACTGGTGGAACGGCCTCGATGCCGCAATCGCGAATGCGAACAGCCAGAAGGTCAGCACCATGTACGTCTTGGGCAGTTCGCCGAAGTGGGCGGCGCAGAACCCCAATCAAGGGAAGTACCCGAATATGGGTGCGGCCTCCACACCGAATATGAAGGCGTGGAAGTCCTGGGTGAATGCCGTCAGCCAGCGCTACGGCGCGAGCATCGATGCGTACCAGATCTGGAACGAGGCGAACCTCGCGGACTTCTACCAGGGCACGCCGAAGGAGATGGCGCAGCTCACCCGGGAGGCTTACAAGATCATCCGCCGCAACGATCCCACCGCGAAGGTTGTGTCCGCATCGTCCACGGTACGCCTCGAGTCGGCCTATCAGCGGTTCTTCCCCGCGTACTTGAAGGAGCTCAAGAAGATGGGGTGGCCCATCGATGTGATCTCCTTCCACACCTACCCACAGGGCACGGGAACTCCCGCGGATCGTGAGCAGTTCATCGAGCTCACCCGCGCGGACATGAAGCAGGTCAAGGTGCCGGGGAACATCCCGCTCTGGGATACGGAGATCAACTACGGCATCAGGGGACCGGGCGGTATCGGTGGGCGCCAGATCGGCGGGGACACCGCTGCCGCATGGACCGCGCAGACCTACCTGCAGAACGTGCTCTACGGCATCGATCGCTCGTACTGGTACTACTGGTTCCGGCCGGATGGTCGCCTCGGCATCGTGATGCAGCCGGGAACCCCGGGCGCGATTGGCTACCAGACCGCCTACAACTGGCTGGCGGGTTCGTTCTACTCCTGTACTAAGGGGGACGTGAACGTGTGCCAGCTCGGGGACAACGGAAACCCCGAGGTGGTCGTCTGGAAGTCATCGGGCAGCGGCACCTACACTGTTCCTGCGAACGCCACGGTGCAGTGCACCGCCATGAACGTGTGTACACCTGTGGCACCGGGAACATCCGTCAGCGTTGGGAGCATGCCCCTATGGTTCGGGTCAAGCAACAGGAACTTCGTAAATCAGCAGCCGTAGCGATCCTTGCGGTGGGTGCTCTTGCACTCTCCGCGTGCGGTGGTGGGGGTGGCGACACGCCAGCTCCGGCCGAGGAGACAGCGGCGTCCGCGCCTGCAGCCGACCCCAACGCAATCAAGCCGACCCTTGTGGGCATGCATATCGAGGGCGTCGAGGGAGGCGCGTGGGCGAGCGCCCCGTTCGGTGCCCTGCGTCTCTGGGACAACGGCACAGGGTGGTCACAGATCGAACGCGCGAAGGGTGAGTTCAAGTGGGACAACCTCGAGGGTGCCCTGGCGAATGCCGAGTCCAAGGGAATGACCGAGATCCTGTATGTACTCGGCACCACGCCGGAGTGGGCGGCTACGGAGATCAACGAGAAGGACTACCCACAGCCCGGTGCCGCCTCCGCACTAAAGAACCTGGAGGACTGGGACGCCTGGGTCACAGCCGTAGTCGAGAAGTTCGGTGACCGGATCAACGCCTACCAGATCTGGAACGAGGCGAACCTGAAGAACTTCTACAACGGAACGCCCAAGCAGATGGCGGAGATGACCAAGCGCGCCTACGACATCATCAAGGCGAATGACCCCGATGCACTCGTCGTCTCCGCATCACCGTCCACGCGACTTGCGAGCGCATTCGACCGGTTCTTCCCTGAGTACCTCAATGAACTCAAGGCACTCAACTGGCCGATCGATGTTGTTGCCATCCACACGTACCCGGATGGGGCGGGGGATCCCGTGGCACGCGGCGCACTCATCGAGAAGGCGCAGGCGGCACTCACGGCGGCAGGTGCACCCGATCTGCCGCTGTGGGATACGGAGTTGAACTACGGCCTCGCCGGACCAGGTGATATCCCGCGCACCGAGATCACCGGACCGCGCGCTGCGGGCTTCGTCGTCCGCACCTACATCGATGACCTGCGCTACGGCATCGATCGGTCCTACTGGTACATCTGGACTCTGGGGCAATACGACCTGCTCGGAATCCAGGCTTATGCGGGAACCGACGCCGAGCAGGGGTTCTTCGCGGTCGACAACTGGGTCACGGGCGCGTCTTTCGGTGGCTGCACGGAGAACGCTGGTGCTGTGACGTGCGAGTTCACTCGCGACGGCACCTCGTGGATCGTGGCGTGGGCCGAGACCGGTGAGGTCCCCTACACCACCCCGGAGAACTCCCAACTGGTCTGTGATCCGCTGTCGCAGTGCCAGGAGGCGGGACCGGGAACGCAGATCACCCTCACGGAGATCCCGGTCCGCGTTTACCTGCAGTAGCGGGGAGTAGCCAGGCACGCTCCCGGTTGAGGACGCACTTCGGAAACGGTCGGAAGCGGTCGTCGCTGGTACTGTGATGTGACGCATGTGGGAGGTGTCGATGGCGAGTGATGAGCTGACCGATACCGGCGCTCTCCGTAAGCTGGCTTCTGACCCGCATACCAAGCAGGGCTGGATCTCCTCGGATAGGCACCGTGACCGGCCGCACCAGCGCCGTGATCCCCTCCGTGTCTATGCGGTACGAGCCATCGCGTTCGATGCCGCTGCGATCATTGTCGCCGCCGTCATTGGTTTCGTTCTGCGGTGGACCATTCCCTACGACCTGAACATCTCCGACTACACCTATGTTCTGTTCGCACTCGTCGTTGTGGTGTCGTGGATCAGTGCCTTGTTGGCACGTGGGGCCTACGACACTCGGATCCTGGGTGTCGGCTCGGAGGAGTTTAAGCGGGTCATCACCGCATCTGGTGCGGTGTTCGCGGCCGTGGCCATCGTGGCCTTCGCGTTCAAACTTGATCTGTCCCGTGGTTTCGTGCTCATCACCTTCGTCGTCGGCCTGCTCCTTCTTCTGTGTGTGCGGTGGTCACTGCGCGCCTGGCTGCGCAATGAAAGGCGTTACGGGCACTTCCTGCACCGCACCGTGGTGATCGGGACGGGATCCAGGAGTGAGGGGATCATCGATTTGCTCGATCGTGATCCGGTTGCTGGGTTCACCGTCGTGGACGTCATCCCCGAACCCGTCGGCGATGGGGAGATGGGCGTGGTGGATGACCCCACGCTGGAGGCATGGCTCGATGAGGTGATGGCGCGGATCTCGATCGTGGATGCGGACACCGTGGCGGTTGCAGACAGCCCCAACCTAGGCCAGCGGGTGATCAAGAAGCTCGCCTGGCGGCTCGAGGGTCCGCGCGTGGACCTTCTCGTGGCACCAACGCTGGGTGACTTCGCCGGTCCGCGCGTGACAATGCGCATGCAGGCCGATCTTCCGTTGATCCACTTGGACGAGCCGCAGCTCACCGGCTCCAAGCGCGTGATCAAGCGCGGGCTGGACATTGTGTTCGGGGTGCTGCTCGCGATTCTGTTCCTGCCGTTCATGGTCGTTGCCGCCATCGGAACGTTCTTCTCCAGCCGTGGGCCGGTCTTCTATCGGCAGCAGCGCATCGGGCGCGGTGGTGAGACCATCACCGTCACGAAGTTCCGGACCATGTATGTCGGATCGGATCAGCAGCGCGAGGACGTCATCGGGATGCCCGATGATCGCATCTACGAGCGCTACAAGAACGATCCACGGATCACCCCGTTTGGTCGAGTGCTGCGCAGATGGTCCATCGATGAGATGCCGCAGATCGTCAACGTCATTGGCGGCTCCATGTCCCTCGTGGGACCGCGGCCCGTGCTCCTCGATGAGATCCCGCTGTTCGAGGACGACGATCACCGCCGTCACTTGACCAAGCCCGGTCTCACCGGCCTCTGGCAGGTGTCTGGGCGAAAGGCGGTGGACTGGGACGAGCGCATGCGGATGGACTTGGACTACGTCGAGCACTGGTCGCCGGCCCTTGACCTGGTCATCGTGGCCAAGACGGTCCGGGTCGTCGTCTCGGGCAAAGGCGCCTACTAGCGCCCCCGAGGAGCCCTTGGGGGCCTCACTCGGCGACCTAGACTGACGAGGTGTCCGACCGGTCTCTGCGTCCGCGCTGGCCGTTGATCCTCGCTCTCGCCTCCGCTGGCGCCGTGGGCGCCTTCCTGCTGTGGCTTCAGGCCGGTCTGCTCGCGGGCTTGACCCTGGCCGCCTCGGGTGGTGTCGGATTGCAGAGCAACCTGTCGGCGGCGGCCGATGACCTGGTTTCCGGTGATTATGCGGCGGGTGAGAGGTCCTTCCAGGAAGCCTCCGTCGCGGCGGAGCGGGTCCTCAAGAGCACGGACCTCGCGCAGGTCGATCTGATCGAGCGGGTCCCTCCTCTCGAGACCGCGGTGCAGAACTGGAGGAGGGTCGCGGAATCCGTGGTGGGGGTCGCGCAGGGCACGGGGGAGTTGCTGTCCCTGTATGGCGACTTGTCCGGGAAAGCTGGTGGCGAGCGCATCTTCTCCGATGGCGCGATCAATATCGACATGCTGAATGACCTTCCCGTGCGCGTGGAGCGGGCTACCGAGCGCCTGGGCTTCGCTGAGCGCAACCTCGCGGCGATCCAGACCACCACACCCTTCACGACACAGCTCGACGCTATGCGTGCGACCGCGCTGAAGGAGATGCGACCGGCGCAGGACGCAGTCGCCGCCCTTGCCGATATCGCTCCAGTTCTTCCGAGTGCACTCGGCGCCGACGGTCCACGGCGGTACCTCGTGGCGATAGGGAATCAAGCGGAGATGCGCGCCTCCGGGGGGGCACCGCTCACGCTGGTCATGGTGGAATTCGATCAGGGACGCATCTCCATCCCCATCAAGGGCCAGACGAGCACGCAACTCTTCCCGCCACTGAATGCCCCCGTGCGGTGGTACGGCCCCAGCCTCAACCCGTTCTTCTCCGGGAACACACGTTTTGCGCCATTCGTCGTCACCAACACCCATCCCAACTTCGTCTACTCGGCGCAGGAGATGGCGGCGAGTTGGACGGGGGGCAACTATCCCCGGGTCGATGGTGTGGTGTTCCTCGATCTCACAGCGATCGCTGCGGTGCTCAACGCTACGGGTCCGATCGACTCATCCGTCTACGGCACCGTCACGGGTGACCAACTAGGTCAGATCCTGCTGATCGACGCCTACGCGACCTTCGGTCAGGAAGAAGCCGACCAACGCCAGGCGGCCAATCAGCAACTGCTCGACGAACTCATGGCACGACTGCTCTCCGGCGATGATCTGATCACGGTGGTCCAATCTCTCGCGAGCACGATTCCCGGGCGTCACTTCCAGGTCTGGATGCGGGAGCCGAAACTGCAACAGCTTTCCCTCGATGCTGGCACCGCCGGGTACGTTGCCGACCCGAAGACCGGTGACTGGTCCGCGGTCTATACCCAGAACGGCAATCAGTCCAAAGTTGATGTGTTCCAGCAACGCAACACGCTCATGCAGGTTGCGCTGCGCGAGGACGGATCCGCTGGCATCAACCAGGTGATCACGATCACCAACCAGACCCCTCCCGATCGCCCCGAGGGCCCACCGGAGCGCATCGGCTACGAGACCATGTGGGTCAAGAACGCCCACATCATCTACATCCCCAATTCCGCTCAGGCATTCCGTGCCTCCTTCCCGTCCGACTTCAGCATCCGGCCCTTCAAGGGACACTCCCGCCAGCAGGCGGGGAGCGGGTTCGTCTCCGACGGATTCGGCAACCGCATGGTGCGCGTTGTGGGCTGGACACCCCCCGGTGGAACATCACAGGTCGTGGTGTCCTACGAACTGCCCCCGGGAACTTTCAGCGCGGTCGGTGGATCTCCGGAGGAGGCCCGGCAACCCGCACTGGTCTACCGGCTCCGAGCGGAGCCCCAGGCGGTCTTCCTCCCTCCTACGCTCTCGGTCACCGTGATCCCGCCTCCGGGGTACCGGGTAACGCCCTATAGCGGCATGGAGATCACCGGTAACGCCGCTACGGTCAGTGCCGTGCTCGATCGACCGGTGGATGTCGGCATGGAGTTCACCCGGTGATCGCCCTCGTCGCCTTGGTCGCCTTCTCGTCGATACTGCTGTGGGTGGCTCCTGCGATCGGGGTCGTCGCCACCGCCATCACGATGGCGATCGTTCCCCCCTGGGGGCGGGGGCTGATCGAACGCGCGGTGATCTCGGCGATCGTGGGCCTGGGGATCATCGCCCTGGTCTTCCCGCGCGCGGGGACTACTCCGATTGATCACACCACGGCACGTGGATTACTGATCGGAGTCATGCTCCTCGCTTTGGCGCTGCGCGCCATCCCGTCGCTGCGCCGAGTACGTGTCCCACGGTTCACCTGGCCGGATGCCTTTGTCCTCGTCACTATCACCCTTGCCGCGTGGTGGCCGATTAGTGCCTACCTCGGTGCCGACGCAGCGCAGACGGTTTCCGGCCTGCTGTTCTCTGGTTGGGACAACCACGCCCACTACACGACGTTCGCGAACACATACGTCTCGCAGAGCACCACGTGGCCCACGGCGGATGGATCCGAGGCCTGGAACCAGTGGTACCCGGCCCTGCACACCACCGCGTGGGCGCTGCTCCAGTATGCGGCTAGCAGCTCGGACCTCGGCCGCATTGATCTGCTCCAGCCGTACGTCGTCTGGTCGGCCGCGACCTTCGCGCTCTGCCTCGGCGCGCTCACCTGGATGGCGGCGAGCGTCGCCGGGCGCTTCACGCGCGGGCGGCTGGCCCCGATCCTGGCTGCCGCGGGTTTCGCGGTCTTCGCTCTCCTAGGTTCCGTGCAGAACCTCTTCCAGGCTGGCTTCACCAACTTCGTCCTCGCGCTCACCATCACCGCGACAGCCAGCTATATCGCGGCGCGTAGTTGGCGATCCGCGCGCACCCTCGGCTGGTTCCTCGTCCCGCTCGCGACCATCAGCGTCATCGGGTTGTGGACTCCACTCGTGCTGGGTCTGGTGCCCGCCGGTTTCGTCGTCGCCGTGGCTCTGTGGCGCTACCGACGCTCGCTGGGCATCGCCTATGTGATCGTCGGGGCGGCCGCGGGAATCCTGGTCGCGATCTCGCAGGGTCGGGCGGTCCTCAACGCCAGTGATGTGGGCCTCGTCGAGTTCGGCGAGGTGGTGGGCGGGATCGACATCGGTATGGCGCCGTTCAACCTCAGCGCAGGTGTCGCTGCACCGTTGCTCGCGGTACTCATCGGACTCCTGGTCTGGCGCATGGATCGCCCGTCACCGATTCCCTTCGCTGTGGCGTCGCCCGCAGTTGCCGCCGCGCTGGTGGCACTCTTCTTCGCGCGGGGATCGGTGGTCGCGGGTGTCGATTGGACGGTGTCCTACTACGTCCTCAAATCACTCAATGCTGCGTACCTCATGGCCGCCCCGATCGTCATCGCTGTTCTTGCCTCCGGCACCGCGCTGCTTGTACGCGAACTCCGCGCGCGCACAGGTACGGGTGCGGCATCCCTGGCCGCAGCCATCGTGGCCCTGCTCGCCATCACAGCCTTCGGGTATGTCGGTGTGCTCACTGTGCCGCTCAACGAGGGTTACCCGGTCGCGCCCGGGATCGCGAACGCGACCGCACGCGCTGAATTCCTCACCCGACCCACGGGTGAACCGATCGTGGCGGGAGCACTCGCCACGCAGGGCCGGGAATCGAACACCCCCATCCTGTGGGAGGCGGGCGGGACACTCCCGAACCTGTGGGGGGCGAGCCTGAGCGGCGTGCTCTCCAAGGAGCAGCAGAGCTTCTACTTGAACCTGCCGGACTTCCCCTACGACGACAAGACCGTCGAGTACCTGAAGTTCCAACTGGGTGAGCGTCCGGATCTCTCGTTCGATCTGCTGTGGTTCCGGGACTCCTCTGAGGCACTCCTCGCCCCGCTGGCCAACATCAGCGACCGCATCACGGTCACCCGCGTGCCCATGCCCGCCTCCGACATCTGCCCCGAGTGCATGGGCTAGGTCGAGGACACATCCCGGTACCAGGCAGCACAGGACTCATAGCTTGGCAACATCCCCTGCGCCGCGGCATCGGCGAGCAGGGGAGCCGATGCATCCTTGGGCGACAGCACCACATCCACGTCGGTCGGCCACGGTAGACCCAAAGCCGGATCGAGGGGATGCACGCCGTGCTCGCGGCTCGGTGCGAACGGCGCAGTGCAGAGGTACCCGACGGTCACCGACGGAGTCAACGCACAGAATGCGTGCCCTAGACCCTCTGCGAGAAATAGGCCACGTCGGGACTCGGAGTCCAACTCCACCGCGCCCCAGGTGCCGAAGGTGGGGGAGCCGACCCGGATGTCCACCACCACATCCAGGATCTTCCCGTTGAAGCACTGCACGTACTTGGCCTGGCCCGGGGGAACATCGGCGAAGTGGATACCGCGCACCGACCCACGCCGGGACACCGAGATATTCATCTGTTCGAGCGAGAAGGAACGCCCCAGTACCTCGCGGAAGACCGAGGCCTTGAACGACTCAAGGAAAACCCCACGATCATCAGGCCGCAGGATCGGAGTGAAGGTCCACGCCCCGTCGATCGAAAGCGGGTTCACCTCCACTCGGTGAGGGTAGCAACGGTGACTCGGATGGCCGGGCACCAAGTACGGTGGACATGTGAAGGTGGCGCTGATGGGCACCCGTGGGGTCCCTGCTAACTACGGCGGATTCGAAACCGCCGTGGAGGAAATCGGTAGTCGCCTCGTTTCGCTTGGGTTCCAGGTCACGGTCTACGCCCGCAATCCCGGCCAACAGGTGGAGGAGTACCGCGGGATGCACGTGGTGAACGTGCGCGCCGTTAGGCATCGGATGACCGAGACACTCAGTCACACAGCGTTGAGTGCCGTGCACGCGGTGATCTCGGATCACCCGGATGTCTGCCTGCTTTTCAACGCCGGGAACGCGCCGATGATCCGCCCGTTGCAGACGGCCGGCATTCCCACCGCCGTCCACCTGGACGGGCTGGAGTCACGACGAGGGAAGTGGCGTGGAGCTGGGGCCCGCTACTACCGGTGGGCGGAACGCTCAGCAGTTCGATGGGCCGATGCCGTGATCGCGGACTCGCGTGCGATCGCCGAGCACGTGCAGCGCGAATACAACCGCGACGCGTTGTTCATCCCCTACGGTGCCGACGTCATCGATCCCGGTAGCGCTCGCCTTGCAGAAGTGGGGGTTCTCAAGCGGGACTACCACCTCATCGTGGCGCGGTTCGAACCCGAGAACCACGTCCTCGATGCTGTCCACGCCTACCGGATCTCGGATGAGACGCGGCCGCTGCTTGTGGTCGGCTCGGCCCCCTATAGCCGCTGGTACGTGGACCGCGTGCATGAGACAGCGCAAGCGGATGAGCGAATCCGATTCCTGGGTGGCGTCTATGACCGGGAGCTCCTCGACCAGCTATATGCGAACGCCCGCACCTACATCCACGGCCACTCG
The DNA here is from genome assembly GCA_044375955.1 of Candidatus Nanopelagicales bacterium. GTDB lineage: Bacteria > Actinomycetota > Actinomycetes > S36-B12 > S36-B12 > VGCC01. Next base: position 224,646 of record JBILLS010000001.1, read on the forward strand.
GTCGGGGGTACGAACCCGAGTCTGCTGCGGGCGATGGGTGCGGGGGCACCTGTCCTGGCATTCGACTGCGAGTTTAATCGTGAGGTGACAGCGAACCAGGCCTTCTTCTGGTCCGATGCCGACGCATTGGTGGGCCTGCTGGATGACATCGCGGGCGGTGAGGATCACGTCTTCGATGTGAACATCGACGCGGACCTGAGGAAGTTCGCCCAGGCAGGTAGGCAGCGCGTAGCCCAGCATTACCAGTGGGATGCCGTCGCCGACGAGTATGCGAACCTCATCCGTGAGTTGCAGGCCACGGCATCACTTCAGCGCAAGGACAAGCGCGGGCGGGTCAGCGCTTGATGCGTATCGCCGCCGTGATTGTGGCCCACGCCGGGTCACCATTCATCGAGGCGGCACTTGACAGCATCACGAACCAATCACGGCGACCTGACGTCCGGATCGCCGTTTGTGACGCAACATCCCGGGATGTTGATGCGCATCTGCGAGATCACGGATTCGATATCCACCGAGCGACCACCTCGTCCAGGGACATCACGACACGGATCGCCCACAACTTCGCCCAGGGTGTCCGCCTCGCGGGTGACACTGATCTCGCCGTTCTGGGTGACCACGATGATGTCTGGCACATCGACCGGGTCGGTCACCATGAAGCAGTCGCACGAACGTTTCCCGGGGCGGTGATGCTCGCATCCGATGGCAGGCTCGTCGACTCGATGGGAGTGCCGACGAGTGGGACCCTCCGCGACACGTTCCCAGTTCCTCAAGGCTGGAATGGCCTTGACCTTCGCCAGCAGTGGACTTACGCCTTGCGTCACTCCATCGCCACCGGCGGTGCTTCAGCCGTCGTTCCCGCACGCGCTCTTCGCACACCTATCCCTGCGGGCTGGTTGCATGATCGCTGGTGGTCCCTCCTGGCCGTCCGCGACCACGGCATGGTGATCGACGATGCGGTAGTGATCGATTACCGCATCAGTGACGATCAACGTGTGGGGTTGGATACCCAAGGTCAGCACTCCACCGCCTCGTGGCTGCTCACTCGTGCGCGAACGTTGGGGCGCACCGCCCGGCGCGGAATGGACATCGCCCGCCTGCTCGTCTGACGTTCACCCCACCCAGGTCAATCGGGTCAGACACGCCACGATCTCACCGGATCCCACCCCGAGGTAGGGCGCCGCAGTGCACTCGAGGTCCGAGGGCAGCGACCACGGCGGCAGGGATGCGTAGAACCCTTCGATCTGCTCACGATCCGGGGCGTACATCGCGACCGCCGTCGGCCGCATCTGCTCCAGGCGCGTTGTGGTCTCCCGGCTGAGCTGTGCCTCCTGCGTGCTGAGGTTGTAGTCCCCCCACATCTGCATCGCGGCGACCTCCCGGCCTAGCCCCGCGGGATCGGCCCAGATTGCGATCGAGTCATCACGGGTCGTGCGAGCCAGCAGCCACTTCTGGATGTCCATGCGCGACGCGAACTGATCGTCGAACTGGAAGTCCACGAAAGCGCTCCGGAAGGGATACTGGCTGTAGATGCCGAGCAGACCGCGACCGTTCTGCCACACCTGAGCGCTGACGAACACCGCACCCATCACCACCACCAGCGCACCCGCCACCACCGCATTCCACCGGCCACGGACCAGCCATGCCACCAGCCCCAGGGCGAGCACCAGGATCCCCGCGATCGCCCAGGCCACGCCCAGCGGCAGTACTCCATCGAAACGCCCCGCCCACATGATCAACGGAACGGTGATCGCGATCCCGGCGGCATACACCCACGGATAGCTGGCCCGACCCTCACTGTGCCCGGGCGAGAGCGAGATGAACACCAGGGCGAGAGACAGCAACGCCCCAGGCCACAGCAATGCCACATAGTGAGGCGCCTCCAACCAGGGTCCAGGCATCACAGCCATCAGCACAACGGTCACCAGCACGTTCGTCACGGAGATCACGAGCGCCGCCCACGCCCACCAATTCCTCCGATTTCCTACCGCGGCGACGAGTGACCCCACGATCGCCAGCACCACGACAATCAGCGCGGTATCCCGCTGCCACGTCGTTGCATCCCCGATGAAGTCGGTGTAGTCGAGCCTCGTATTCCACTCGAGATACGTACCCCACCAATCCCGGCCCGGGAAGATCACCAGGCCGGCCAGCCAGAAGACCCCGAAGCCCACGAGCGTGCCTGTGAGACCCGCAAGTGCATCAATACCCAGTCGTTGCCAACGTCGGGTCGGAACCGCCCAGACCACGAGGAATCGAATGGACAACCACATTCCCAGTCCGAGAATTAAGGCATACGGGTTGAGCATGAGCAACCAACCGAGCAGCAGACCACTCCCGGCGGCGATGGTCCATCGAGGTCTACCATCAAGTTTGGTTTCTCGGGCACCGCTGACGCTCAGATAGCTGACGCCGAGGCTCAACAACAGGAACGTGACCGCGATTATGGTTCCCGATAGGTAAGTGTTGCCCACGTACGCCAAGACCACCGTGTTCAAACCGACGAACAGCGCGAGTCCCGTGGCAAGCACCAGAGTGCGCCCAGTCGCGTGGGCTACGATCATGACCGCGGCGACGATCATGATGATCAATAGCGCACGCCACAGACCGAAGCCCCACCACGGCCCGAGGATCGATACCAGTGCCCGGGCCGGAGCGATATACCCCAGGCGCGTCCAGTAGTACGCCGGCTCCACGGCACGATCCGCCACATCCGCGCCATAGAGTGCGAAGGACGCGTAGAACTCGGAATCAGGGGAGTTGAAGCCTGTCCACCACTGGGAGACGAGCAGCACGAGCGCCGACACCAGCGCACCCATGAGCCACCACAGTCGCTCCCGCACCGGGACACGGTAGCCGTCACTCAGTCGCTCAAGCCGTTCGGTTGCGATATCGATGAGTACACAGGTGGATCGTTCGTGCCCGTAGGCTCAGGTGCGTGGCGTTGAGCACCGGGGAGTCGCACGAAACTCTCCGCACTCTTCTGGATGTCACCGACCTGGTCGAATTCCTGGAGCGCGGTGAATCGGTGTCCGGGGTGCAGCGAGTTGTGGCAGAGACTGCGCCGCTTCTCATGGAACGCGAGCACACCTCATGTGTCCTGCTCGATCGCCGGCGTGGGGTTTTCGTCGAATTGGCGCCGGGGGAGGTCGAAATCCTTATCCAGCACGGTGCGCGCTCCACATCCATCCACTCTCGGGATGCCGTAGCCGACGCAGCTCGCGGGATGATCAACCGCGCCGGCTCCGCGCCAGCGGTTGTCATTGACGAGCACGTAACGCTGGTATTCCTCGGCGCTCTCTGGATCAATGACGCGTTGATGATCGCTGCTCGGCAGGCTCATGCGCAAGGTGCACGGATCGTCGACTTTCTCTACGACCTGACCCCGGTCACGGAGGCTGGCCACACCGCGGCAGTCAACAGACTCTTCGACCGTTACCTCACCCTGATCGCACAGGTTGCGAGCAGGGTGCCCGCGATCAGTCGCTCGAGCAGGAGCGATTTCGAAGCCTGGACCCGCACGCATGGCCTGCCTACACCCCCCGGAGAGCCGACATGCCTGCCATGCGGCCTCACTCCCGATGGTCGTGACCTTTCCATCCGGCCCTGGCCGCGTCCGTACGTGTTGTTCGTGGGCACCGTGGAATCGCGTAAGAACCACGCCCTGGCCTTACGGGCCTGGCGGCAACTCGTCGATCGACACGGCGAGCGAAACGTGCCGGACCTCGTGTGCGTGGGACGTCTTGGCTGGAACGCAGGGCCGTTCCTCCGCGAATTCGTTCACTCCCGTGGGCTGGAGGGGAAGGTCAGCGTCCTCTCCGGCGGTGTCGAGGACGAGCACTTGGCGCGGTTCTACGCGCACGCGGATTTCACTCTCTATCCGAGCGCCCAGGAGGGGTGGGGACTTCCAGTGAGTGAATCGCTGGCCTTCGGGAAAGTTCCGGTTGTGGCTCGCAACTCCTCCCTGCCGGAGGCCGGCGGGGGTCTGGCTCTCTATTTCGAGTCCAACGAGCTCACGAGCCTTGTCTGCAGCGTCGAGGAGGCAATGGACCCCGACCTCCGGAGAGAACGTGAGGCACGTATCCGCGAGAGCCCGCCCTCGGCGTGGACCTGGAACGATGTGGCGCACGTCCTCGCAGGGGAGATCGACTTGGCCGAACGGAGACCACAGGTGTACCCGACTATAGAACTCGGGCGCGAGTATGTGCTCGCTGTTCCGGGACCTGCACCCGACGAGGGGTATGCAGATCGTTATCGCGACTATCTCGTGCGTGATGGGCTCACCCCGCTCTTGCGGCAGCCGCGGGGTGACCGTGATTACGAGGTAATCGACGCTGCCGTGATCGGTGCGATCGGCTCGCCGCAGTCCTGGGGGTACGAAGTCCGCCCCGGCCGTTACGTGGAGGTGCGGTTCACCCGGCCCACATCGGGACCGCTGGTCGTCTTGATGGCCACGCGTGCGATGCCGGGCAAGGTGTTCGTCGAAATGACAGGACCTGGTGGCCCGGTTCTCCAGGACCTTTATCTCGGTTCGGTTCTGACCATACTGTGCGGCGATGGACTCGTGGGTGAGCCGGCCCAGGCTCTGGTGCGTGTCGTCGATGCCTCGGACTCGATCGAGGGATTCCTGGGCATCCGCTCCTTAGTCGTCCTTCGCGCTGACGACAAGGATGCTCGTATCGTCGCCCTCGAATCAGCGGCGGATGCCCTGCGTCAGGAGTTGGACTTCATCCAGGGCACTCGATCCTGGAAGGTCACTGCACCCCTTCGCAAATGGAAGGGGCGCGGCGCGTAGGTCAGCGCTTCTTCGGCTTCTTAGGGGCTGCCTGCACGTTGATCGTGTAGGTCGCCTGCGTACCCCCGAGGGTGGACCCATTGCCGACAGACGTCGCCGTGATGGCGCATGTCCCGGCGCCCAACACCGTCACTGTTCCCCCATCTATGGCGCAGGGGCCTGCCACGTTGAGTGTGACCGGGTTACCGGAGCGCGCAGTCGGAGTTAGAGCGACGGAACTCCCTGCTGTGAGGGCGCCGACCACCCCCGGTCCCCACGCAGCTGAACCGGCTGGGGTCACGGTGATCGTGTCCGCAGTGGGCGCCGGTTGAACGGTCACCACTTGGGTGTCCGTCTCGGAGATAGAGAAGTTGGCTGAGGAGTACGACACGCCAACTGTCTGAACTCCCGTTTGGGTGGGGGTCCACGTTGTGGAGCCGACGCCGTTGGCGATCGGGCGCGAACCACCCATCGGGTAGCTGATGATGCCCTGTGTGTTCAGGTTGAAGGCGACGCTCCCGCCGTTGGCGGTCTGATAGATCGAGTTGATGACAGCCGAAACCGTTGTAGGGGCGCCGACGTAGATTACCGGCGGCATCTGCAGAGACACCGCCTGGGGTCCGGCAACCACGGGAAGTTGCGCCGGGGATGTCGAACCGCCGAACGCCGCAGTCGCCGGCGTGTAGGTCGCGGTAAGCGACTGACCGACGGTGGTCGGCGTCCACGCGATACTTGCCGACGCGAGCCCGGGGGTGGAGGTCGGAGAGAGCGTTCCCGTTGCCAGGGTGCTCTGGAATTGATTGCGCACCGTGATGGTTCCACTCGGCGTGATCGCACCCGAGAGGGCCTTGACCTGAGCGGTCAGGGTCGCCTGGGCGTTGTTCTCGACTTCACCGGGAGCGAGGAGCGTCGTGACCGTGGGCATTGCGGACACCGTGATGGTGGCCGTGTCGACGGTTGCGCCGCCACTGGTCGCTGTCACTGTCCATGTGCCCGGGAGGTTCGGGGTCCAGTTGAGGTAGCCGAAGCCGGCGGAGTTCACTGACGTTGAGCCGGCATTGGTTCCCGAGGCCGCACTGCTGAAGGTGATCGTCGCTGCTTGTCCGGCGAGTTTGGGAGCCCTGAGGATCACAGTCTGCTGGGTACCCACCAGGCCGTTGGGGGTCGCCACCCACGTGTTGCCCGAGAGCGGGCTGCTCGCGGCGGGCGAGACCACGGCAGCGCCAACAAACACGGCTGCGGCCGCGGATGCGAGGAATACACGGGAACGACCCACGGGAACCTCCTGGGGAAGGGGTTACAGATGTTACTGGAGGGGCAGGGGTTCTGTCACCTCGCCCTCGAGTCCCTCCCATCAAGGGGCCGGCCGCTACCTCCTAGGCCGAACCGGCCTCGGTGAGGACGTGACCGTCACCGTGTAGGTGTTCGTGTCCGCCGTCAGGGTGCCCGAGCCGAACGAGGTCGCAGTCACTACGCACTGGCCGGCCGCGAGCGTCTGCAGGGTGGATCCATTGATGACGCAGGGTCCGGATTCACTCAAGACAACCGGCGACCCGGACTGAGCGGTTGCCGAAAGTGCCGTCGAGGTTCCGACGCCGAGGCTAATGGGGAGTCCTGGATTCCACGCGGGGGCACCGCCCACCGGGTCCACCGTGATGACGTCACTGGGCTTGGCGGGCTGGATGTTCACCGGCTGCTGGGACGTCCCACTGACCGCCCCGTTGTTGCTTGAGAACTGGGTGCTGATCACGTGGTTACCCCCGGCAGGCGGCGTCCAGGTCGCCGCGACGCCTCCCGTGGCATTCGTGGGTGTCGAACCAATGACGCCGTTGCCATCGAAGAAGAAGGAGGCACTACCCGCGGGCACGCCGGTACCCGTCTGCGCTCCGATCACCGTCGGCGTGCCGACGTAGAGCACGGGTGGGAAGCGCAGCGCCACGGTCACAACCGACGAGGTGGTCTGTGGTTGCTCAGGGGCGCCGGTCGACGCACCGAACGCGGTGGAGGACGGCAGGTATGTCGCCGACACGCTTTGCCCACCCGTCGGGGTCCACTGCACATTCGCGCTGGATGTGGCCCCGGAGAGGGGCGACAGGGTCGCCGAACCAAGGACTGCCTGGTTCTGGTTGACGAGGGTCACGGTCCCTGCAGGGGGGATGATTCCCCCGAGTGCTGTGACCGCCACTGTGACGTTGTTGGTCACACCCGTCTGGACCTGGTTGGGAATGAGGGCTGTGGTGATCGTGGGCATAGGCACCACGGAAATCGTCGTCGAGCCGGATGACACCGCGCTCCCGAGAGCGGAGACCGTCCATGCACCGGCACTCGTCGGCGTCCATGCGAGCGACCCCAAACCCTGAGAGTTCAGCGTCGTCTGACCCGCGTTGGAAATCGCCCCGGACGTGAAGCCGATCGTAACGACCTGGTTCGCGAGCGTCGGTGCGCTGATGACGATCGTCTGCTGCACGCCCACGACCCCGTTGGGTGTTGCGATAAAGCCCGAGGCCGCCTGCGCCGGGCCCGAAACGATGAACCCGGACCCAAGTACGAGCAGAGCAGCAGCTGAGAGAGACGCGAGTCGTGAACGTAGATACATGGCCAGCCCCTTCGGCGAACGTTGCTACTGAGGGTAGTACCCGAGAGCAGGAAAGTCCTGATTGGCGGATGCGAACCCATTGCCCCGACGGCCCGGGTCTTTCGGGCTGGCTGACCTACGATGCTTGCGTGCCAGCTCCTAACCGAGTGTCTGTGTCGGCTTCCTGGTACCTGTCTGCCCTGGCGGTAGGGCTCGTGCTCGCCCGTTACGCGGGATACCTCTGGTACGAGGTGCCGGTGGTCTTCGGCCAGGCGGCCAACATCCTGGTGACCTTCGCCTTTTTCGCTGTAGCCCTACTCCTGTGGATCCCCGTGCGCGCGTCTTCGCGAGCGCGAGGGGGCCTCGCCTTGTTCCTCGGCCTGATGGCAGTTGCGTGGGTTGCCCACTTGGTCCTCTACCGGTACCACGGGGATTCCTTCAACTACACCGCTCTCCTATACCTGCCGATCCTCGTCATGGTCTGGTGGAAGCCGCCGTCGGCACGTGAGGCATGGACCGCGGTGTCGGCATTCGCCTGGACGGCCTCTTTGGTTCTCGTCGTGACCAGAGTTCTCGAGGCGGTGGGGAGCCTGGACATCAAACAGCAAATGCAGGGGGTAATTGCGTTCGACGAGGAGAGGTACTTCCTCCCCTTCAACGAGGCCCTCGGTATAGATGGTCGATGGCCGGGGCCGTTCGGGCACAACGGCGACACCGCCATGATGGGTGCCCTACTCGTCGTCATCGCGTTCGCCCACTGGCGCCGTTCCTCCTGGGTCTTTCTCACGGTGGGTGTGGGGACACTGCTCCTCACCGACGGCCGCGCATCGATCGGTGCGATGGTGGCGGGCCTCGTCGTGATTGCCAGTCTCACCACGTCCGGCCCCTTCGCCAGAATTCCTCGCTGGGTTCGGATCACCGCTGGCAGTGTCGTGCTTGTCGCCGGTGCGATCTTCATGGCACTCCGGCCGGCGGGAGTGACGGGGCGGGACAGCATCTGGCCGGCGTTTCTCGACCTGTGGGCCTCCTCTCCGTGGATCGGCGTTGGAGGAATAGGTATCGCGACCGAGGGAGGGATCGCCCAACAGTTCGGCCATGGGCACAGCCTCTACATCGATGAACTCGCTCGCTGGGGCCTCGTCGGGTTCCTCACGCAATTCACGGCAATTGCTGTCGGACTCATCATTGCCGCTCGAGCTGCCGGTCGTGGTGTTCCAGGACCCATCGCCGTGATGCTCGCATTCCTCATCACGGGCATCACCGAGCCGCGGAACAGCTGGATCGAACCGTCCATGACCGGATTCCTGCTGATCCTCATGACCCTAACCGCATCCGGAATCCTCGACCGCGGATCCGTGGACGCCGGGAGGGCGTCAGCCGGAGACCTAGACTCGCAGCGTGCTCGGGGAGTTGTATCGACGACGGGCCCTGATCTGGGCATTCGCTAACCGCGACTTCGCAACCCGATACCGGTCCTCCATCCTCGGATGGGCGTGGTCGCTCATGCAGCCGCTGGCGACCCTTCTCGTTTATGCGGCTGTTTTCAGCCTGGTATTCCGCATCCAGGCCCCGCCCCTCGGTTCAGACCCCGACAGGACGAATTTCGCGGCCTTCCTCTTCACGGGCATGGTGGCCTTCAACCTGTTCTCCAGCCTGCTCATGCTGTCTATGACCCAGCTGAAGTCGAATGGTGAGCTGCTGCGCAAGGTGCACTTTCCAGCCTGGACACCCATCCTGGGCGCCAGCGTGGTGCAACTTGTCCAGGTTGGACTCGAACTCGTCGTTCTGGTCGGCATGTACCTGTGGCTGGGCAACATCGGCATCAGCTGGTTGCTCGTGCTCCCCGTCCTCCTTGCTACCGCGCTCTTCGGGCAAGGCGTCGGCCTGCTGCTTACGGTCCTCAATGCCCGCTACGGAGATGTGCAATACATCGTTCAGGTGGTGCTGCAAGCCCTCTACTTCCTCACCCCGATCCTCTACCCCTTGTCCCTGGTTCAGGGAACTGCGGATTGGCTCGCGGTGATTGTGGAGGCCAACCCGCTCACCTGGTTCGTCGAGACCATGCACCAGATCATGTATTCGCTCGTGGTTCCCGAGTGGTGGGTGGTTCCGGGGCTGCTTGCGCTCGGGTTCGCAGTCTTCTGGCTGGGCTTCACCGTGTTCAACCGCACGAGCGAGGACATCGGAGAACTGCTATGAGCCAACAGATGGCGGTGCAGCTGACCGGTGTGGGCAAGCGATTCATGCGCCACGCCGATCGCCGCAGCACTCTCAAGGAGCGCATAGTCCGAGGTCGTTCCCGCACGACACAGGACTTCTGGGCCGTTCGCGACGTGAACCTGGACATCCCGCGCGGGAGCGTCTACGGGCTGATTGGCCATAACGGATCGGGTAAGTCAACGCTGCTGAAGCTCATCACCGGCATCTACCGCCCGACCGAGGGACGCATCACTGCTCACGGCCGAGTTGCCGCGCTCATCGAGCTCGGTGCTGGTTTCCACCCCGATATGACCGGACGCGAGAACATCCGCCTCAATGGTTCGATCCTCGGGCTGAGCAGGTCGGAAATCAACGAGGCGATGGACACCATCATCGACTTTTCCGGCCTGCACGAATTCATCGACGATCCGGTCAAGCACTATTCGAGTGGCATGTACGTTCGATTGGGCTTCTCGGTGGCCGTCCACATGCGCCCCGACGTGCTGCTTGTCGACGAGGTCCTCGCAGTTGGAGATGAAGAGTTCCAACGCAAGTGCTTCGACTACCTCTACACCCTGCGTAAGGAGGGACGCACGATCATCGTCGTGAGCCACGGTCTGGGTCAACTCGAGGGACTCTGCGACGAAGTCGCGTGGCTGGACCATGGCGCGGTCCAGGAGATCGGCGCTCCCACATCGGTCATCGCTTCTTACCTTCATAAGGTCAACGCCGATGAAGCGCGCGGCAAGGCGGGCGCCGCTGCTCACAGGTCCGACGACACGATGCGTGCCGGCAACGGGAGCATCCGCTGCACCGGAATACGACTGATCAGCGCCCAACGCGCCCCCCTCGATCACGCGGAGACGGGCACCACGGTCGGTCTGTCAGTGGACCTGCGCTGCTTCGAGCAGGTACTCGGCCCGAACATCCGTTTCGCAATTCAGCACGAGACGGGTCCGCTGGTCTCGATGGTCAGCAACCATCGCCGAGGGATCGACTTCGGGTATGTCGACGGCAGCCACACCGTGACCGCGTTTCTCACCGACAATCCGCTGCTCCCGGGCCGTTACCGCGTCCATGTGGACGTCTTCGATCACACGGGCAGTGTGCTGATTGATAACTGGGATGATGCACTCGAGTTCACCGTGCGCAGTCCTCGAGGCGAGATCGGTCAAGGGGTTGTCGAGTTGCCGTTCACCTACGAGATCACCTGACCGTGCACCTGGCAGAAACCCACCCCCTGATTCGCGCAAGGCGCCGCGCTGGGCGCATCAAGCGCTGGATCAAGCGACGTTGGTGGGAGCGGCGAATCGGTGAGCAGTACAAGGCATGGCTGGCTGATTCCCGGACACGTGAGTCGAGTTCGGTGGATAACGTGATCCCCATCGCAGTGATCGTTCCCGTCTTCAATCCGCCGGTCCGCTTCCTTCACGAGTGCCTGGACAGCGTGTGTGTGCAGTCGGCTCGAAACTGGCAGTTGATCGTGAGTGATGATGGCTCGAGCGACCCCGACGTGGTCACCTTCCTGGACGAATTCACCCGCACGCACGAGCAGGATCGGCGGATCGTCGTCATCCGAGCCGCCAATGGGGGGATATCGGCGGCGCAGAATCGCGGACTTGAAGCAGTGACCTGCGACTACTTTGGATGGCTCGACCACGATGATCAACTCGATCCCCGAGCCATCGAGATGATGAGCGAGGTGATCCACGGGGAGGCTCCTCGCCCACAGGTGGTCTACTCGGACGAAGACAAGATCGATTCCGCTGGTCGACACTACGAGCTGTACTGCAAACCCGATTTCTCACCGGAATTGCTCCTGACTCAGATGTATCTGTGTCATTTCACCGTCTTCGAAACGGCCCTGGTGCGTCGTCACGCAGGCTTCCGCAGCTCCATGGATGGCGCCCAGGATTTCGACCTCGCCCTCCGGTTGCTGCCCGAGCTGACCCGGGTGACACATATCCCGAAACCGCTGTACCACTGGCGTGCATGGAGTCAGTCGACGGCGCTCACCATCGATGCCAAGCCGTGGGCGCAGTCAGCTGGAGCAGCAGCACTTCAGGCCTACCTGGACGGCCAGGGCGGCGGTGTTGTTCAGGCCAGCCGATACCCCGGACTCAATGACGTGCACCCGCGTGTCAGCACACCACCGCCCGTATCCGTGATCATCCCCACTATCGGGACACGGGATCGCGGTGCGGGAACCCGACTCGTGGACCGTGCGATCGCGACGCTGCGGGCAGCAGAGTCACACGTTCCTCTCGAGGTGATTGTGGTCACGACCGGTGAGCTCGACGCGATCCACGGTGCCGACTCTCAGGTGGTGTACCTACCCGACGGTGTGTTCAACTTCGCGGCAGCGATCAATCTCGGGCGCGCACATGCCCACGGTGAGTACCTACTCCTACTCAACGACGATGTCACCGCGGACGCACCTGCACCGGTCACACGGATGCTCGAGATCGGTCAGCGCCCAGGCGTAGGTGCCGTCGGAGCCAAGCTGACGTACCCCGACGGGCGACTACAACACGCGGGGATCGTGCTTCTCCCGAGCGGTCCCACACACGTCCACATCGGAAAGCCGGGAAACCACCCGGGTTACTTCGGATCCACTCTCACCCCGCGCAACTACCTTGCCGTGACCGCGGCGGCCATGTTGACGCCTGTACGCGCGTTCGATGAGGTGGGCGGGTTCGACACCACTTTCGCGCGGGACTTCAATGATGTTGACTATTGCCTGCGCCTGTACTCGCATGGGTATCGCGTAGCGTGGACGCCCTACGCACACCTCACCCACCATGAGGGGGCTTCTATCGTGCGCAAGGCAGCCGACCCCGATGAGTTCCACGCATTCCAGAAGCGTTGGGGCGGTCACTACCCGGTCGACCCGTACTACTCACCCGCATTGAATCCTCGACTCGAGCGGATCTACGAGGCGCTATGACCCGGACGAGCTCGGTAGGCGGTCGACCTCTGATGATCGTGGGAAATGAGTCGGTACTCACTCCCGATCGGTTGCGGACCATCAACGAGCGTCTCGATCAGGATCCCCGCATCGCGAGCGTCTCCGTCGTTGGCCACCCCGATCCCCAGCAACAGTTCCTCCGTGCGACCGCACCCGCGGGTTGCGCCGTCGTGATCGCCACAGACGTCATGGCCCTCACCGGACCGGTGACCGCCTCCGCCACGCCAGCCGACCTCGCATCGTGGGCACGCTTAGCATCCGACCGCGGTCTGTGGCACGACTGGTGGCTGACTCCCGACGTGGATGTCGCTCGCGCACCCGTTGCCTTTCCGATGTCTCCGGTGGACCGGGTCGAGGTCACCGACGTCACCACGGCCCACCACCACGCGATCGGCGAACATGTTGCGGATCCCCATGCGGTGTCGATCACCGTCGATGGAACCTGGCTTGGCCCGCACCAAACCGGGGCGCAGGTTCTCACGACGGCCGCACTGGAGGCCCTTGCGGTACACCCGAATATCTCCCGCCTGCGCCTGGTGGGGGTGACCCGTCTACCCGCGTACGCGGCGCATCTGGCCGAGTACCCGCGTATCGAGATCATCGAGACGGAGCAGGCAGCGGACGAGGAAACGACCGACGTGATCTGGTACCCCAACCAGATCGACCACCGGGTCGATATCTCCTACGCACGCTCCCTCGGACGCCGCGTCATCACCACCTACCTGGACCTCATCGCATACGACATCCCCCGTTACCACGCCTCCGAGGAGGCATGGGTGGCCTATCGCGCCCTGCAACGGCGTATCGCCCTCAGCGTCGATGGCATCACCACGATCAGCGCGGATGTCGCTCAGCGTCTCCTCCTGGAGGCGCCGCGGCTAGATCCCGCGCGCGTTCAGCCAATACCCCTAGGTCTGGATCACATCGCCGCAACGGCCACCGAACCCGGTGAAGACCTCACCTCGCTGCTACCCGCACTCACGGCACGTCCCTTCGTGCTCGTTCTCGGCAACGACTTCGGTCACAAGAACCGCGACTTCGCAATCCAGGTCTGGGAGCAGGTTCTCGACAGAGGGGTGAGTTGCGATCTGGTCCTGGCAGGCCTCCATGTCCGGTCAAGTAGCTCGAAAGATGCAGAGGATGCACTGTTGCGCCGCCATACGAATCTCCGCGGATCTGTCCACCGCCTCGGTCACGTGGACGCAGCGTCAAGAGAGTGGTTGCTCGAACACGCCGGTGCCGTCCTCTATCCGAGCAGTGCCGAGGGTTTTGGATTCGTTCCTTACGAGGCAGCGGTCCTGGGAACACCCAGCACGTTCGTGGGTTTCGGTCCTCTGGCGGAGATCTCCGGCGTACCCGACCTTCCCACCCACTGGTCGATCGACCAATGCGCCGCAGATCTACAGAGTCTCCTCACGGATCCGGAGTCCGCACGGGGCCGTGTTCGCGCACTCGACGATGCACGCGCGCGGCTCACCTGGACCCGCTTCGCTGACGCCCTGGCGGAGTTCATCGTGCACATCGACGCCATGCCGCCGGTCGAAGCAGCATTGGTTTCGGGAACCAGCTCCGACACCGCCCGCCTTACCGCAGTGCTGAACAGCGCCACGTGGCGCATGACCGCGCCGTTGCGCCGACTGGGAAAGCGCAGGAAGCGCTAGCGACCAAGTAGTCGCAGGAGGTAGTCCCCGTAGCCGCTCTTGACCAACGACTGGGCCAGAACCGCTAGCCCCTCATCGTCGATCCACCCGTTGCGCCACGCAATCTCCTCGATGCACCCGACTTTGGTCCCGGTGCGGTCCTCCATGACACGCACGAACTCCCCCGCGTCCTGGAGCGACCGGAAAGTGCCCGTATCGAGCCACGCAGTGCCTCGCTCCAGCAAGGTCACACTGAGTCGCCCCTCGTGGAGGTAGTACTCGTTGACCGCGGTGATTTCGAGTTCACCACGCGCGGATGGCGTGATGCTCTTGGCGACATCGACCACCGTGGAGTCGTAGAAATACAGGCCGGGTACCGCGAAGTTGCTCTTCGGCTGGGCTGGCTTCTCCTCGATCGAGAGCACCGTCCCCGCAGCATCGAATTCCACGACCCCGTACTCCGACGGGTTCGCCACCTCGTAGGCGAAGACATGGCCGCCGGCGACGGAGGTCAGCTCGGAAAGTCGACGTCCCAGTCGCGGCCCGTAGAAGAGGTTGTCACCCAGGATCAATGCTGCCGAGTCGCCTGCGAGAAACTCTTCCGCGATCAGAAACGCCTGGGCCAAGCCTTCGGGCCGGGGTTGCACGGCGTAGGCGAGCGACATGCCCAGCGGTGCCCCGTCGCCGAGGAGACGAGAAAAGGCCGGCGAATCCTCCGGTGTGGTGATGACGAGGATTTCGCGGAGCCCGGCCGCCATCAACGTGGCCAGCGGGTAGTGGATCATCGGCTTGTCATAGACGGGGAGCAACTGCTTGCTCACGCCCTTGGTGATCGGCCACAACCTGCTGCCGGTTCCACCGGCCAGGATGATGCCCTTCACGAGCCCAGGCTATCGCTGTTCCGGGGAGCCAATCCGCGAGCGCTCCCGCGCACCTTGGCCCACCGATCACCCTCCAGGAGCAGGCCGAGGGACTGATTCACGACCACGCGCCGCATCGTGCGTAGGGCATGACGTGGCGACATCCGAAACTCGGCGGGCAGCAGCGAAAGTCGATTACGTATCATCGACGCGCGCCGCTCGGGAGAGTGACCGGTGACTAACACATCACGACCGAAAACCGTCACCGAGTTCGCGGCACCGAGTTGGTGTTCCAGGACCGTTCCCGGAACCAGCCCGATCTGGTATCCACGCTCACGTAAACGCAAGCAGGCAGCGGCATCCACCGCGTCGATTCCTAGTCGCTCGTCGAATCCACCGACCCGGGAGAGCGCGGCGACGTTCCATGCGGTTCCGGTCTGGATGATCTCCTCAGTGGTGGGCAGGCCATCGAAGTTGCCCGAGACGGGATAGTGCATGTTCCCGGAAGTCAGTGATATTCGTTCGGTACCGAGTGCGCCGAAGGTCGAATCACCCACCAATTCGATCGCATTCCGCATCTCGACGAGGTAATCGCGTGAAACCTCAGTGTCCTGGTCGAAGGTGAACAGCCACGACGCTCCGATCTCGAGCGCGTAGCGAAGCCCGTCATTGAGTCCGCGTGCGATTCCTGCATTCGCCCGGTGACGCACGACGGTCACGACATCGGACTCTACGTCTCGTAACACGTCATCACTGCTGCACGGACTCGCGTCATCACTGACGAGCAGGGGCATGTCCGAAGCAAGCACATCGATCAGCCGGCGAAGTGATGTGTCCTCGGGATGGAATGTGGGAATCACCGCGCACATGCTGGAGAACACGCGACGATGCTAGTCCCGATACCATCCGAGTATGGCATCGCCGACGTTCTACGTCGCCTCACCATTGGGTGAAAGGACCGCAGGGCCAGAACTCCTCACACAACTCGTCGACGCTCTGCGACGGCGCCACCTCGAGGCCTACCTCATCCCGATGTGGACATACCGTGGACGACGCAATCATCCGGAGTACGACAGGTACGACTTCGAAGTCGCAGATCGGATCGCGGATCCCGACAACGCCGTCCTGGTTGTGCCCGAGGTCAGTCCCATCGAATCATGGCGTGAACTCGCGAAGGTGCCTCGGGAGCGAACCTGGATGGGATGGTTCAGCGTCAACAACTCCGCCGACCCCCGCGCCCGGTACTACAAGCCATCGGAGGCAACCGGCTCGATGTATCCGCCCGGTTTCTCGCCGAGCACGCCCCCGCAGCCTCCGACCGGGGGTCAGCAGCCACTCGGCTCCACCCTGCCGGATCTCTGGCGCGAGGCTCGACGCAGGACCGGTGAGTTCGGCGGCGGCCTGCGCGCAGCCGCGGTGCAGACGGTGTCGATGCGCTACGCACGCACAGTCATCGAGAGCCCGATTCGATTCATCGCGCAGTCGTTCTACGCGCAGGGTTTCTGCCGAGAGGTGCTTGGCCGAGATGCGCTGGTGATGACGGACCCCATGCGCGTGGTCGATATCGGTCCGGTGCGCAAAGAACGCAATGTCGTGCTCTTCAACCAGGTCAAGGCGAGTTCCCATGCCGAGGCGCTGGCTCAGCGTCTGCCCGACGTGGAGTTCCGGCCACTCGGAGGCAAGCCCTACGACGACGCTATGCGTGACCTGGCGAGTGCCACGCTCTACATCGAGCTCGGTCATCTCCCGGGCCGCGACCGACTTCCGCGGGAGGCGGCGTTCTACGGCACCCCGGTTGTCACCCTCTGTCGAGGCGCTGGGTACCTATGGGCCGATGTCCCGCTCCCGGTCGAGGATCGCATCCCGTATCTCGATAACTGGGAGACGCCGATGGTCGAGGCCATCCAGCGCGTCATCGCCGATCCGCACGCAGCACTTGAGCGCCAGGCGTCCTACCGAGAGTGGGTCGTGCACGAACCTGAGCGCTACGAACGCGCAGTCGATGAATGGGTGGCCCTGGCGGTCACGTAGAGAAAACTTGTTCGCGGAAGCGCCACTCTTCCGTTGGTAGCGGCGCTCCGAATAGCCGATGCCGCACGTGACTTGCGGTGACGGATGTCAACGCGCGCGTGATTTCCGGGAGCGAGCTCGGGTGCGCGGCGACATAGCGACCGAGCCACGCCATGAGGTGGGCGTCATCGCGGCGGGCGACGGCATCGAACTTTGTGCGGAAGGAGTCCGCCCGGCCGTAGGTCACGATCGTGGGCGTCGACAGTTCCTCGACGTAGGAATTCTGAAGTGACGCCGCCGCTGCCATCTCAATGCGCATCCCACTGGGCTTCGTGAAGGGGAAGTCACGCATGCGCAGGAACGTCTCCAGGGTGGTGATCGCACCACTCATGTTGATGTAGGTCGGTTGCACCAGTTGGTCGGCGATCCACTCGGCTACGGTCATGCGCAAGGGGCCGGGCAAAGGGAAGCTTGTCCAGGAGTCAAGAACCGATTGGTCGACTCCGCGGCCAAGGTCATCCGGGTCATCGGCTGCCATCGCCCAGGGACCCAGGTAGATGGTTCCTCGGCGCAGTGGCCAATTCCCATGGGCGTCGACGATGGCGCGGATCCCCGCCGGGCGAAGTTCATCGTCGTGAGCGAACCAGTAGATCCAGGTGTCCCGGCCATAGCCCATTGCCTCGACCTGGGTCACCCAGAAGTTCTGGTGCTCGATCCACCCGAGTTCCCGACCTGTCAAGACCACGTCACAGCGCGGCAACGACCGTGCAGCGTCAAGGGCCACGCGATGGTCGGCACTCTCGGGCTCGGAGTTGACGCTGATCACCACACGCTCAAACCAGGGTGCGGCCTCAGGCATCGTGTGCAGCGCCCGACGAAATCGATCTCCGCCGCGATAGACGGGAAGGATGAGAACGGGACGGACGATGGCCGTCGCGATCATTTATCGAGGTTAACAGAGCACCTATTGCCTTGAAGTCGCGCGTGAGACCCCTAGCAGATCCGTGAGCCCTAGAGGCCAAGGAGCCGGGCTTGCGCATCGAAGTCCTTGACCGCGGCTCGGACCTCCACGAAGGTTCCTCGCGCCACGATGTGTCCACGATCAAGGTAGAGGACCTCATCGGCATTGCGCACTGTCGCAAGTCGGTGGGCGATCGTGATCGTCGTGACCGTACCCTCGAGCTCTTGAAGAGTCGCGATAATGGCGATTTCCGTCTCGGCATCGAGTGCGCTTGTTGCCTCGTCGAGAACGAGAAGCTTGGGTCGGGTATAGAGAGCGCGAGCAATCCCCAATCGCTGCTTTTGACCACCAGAGAGTCGAAAACCACGTTCGCCTATCGGAGTATCAAGACCTTCACGCTGATCACGTAGGAAGTCACTGATGTGCGCGCGTTCAAGGGACTCCCATACGAGGTCGTCACTCACCAGATCACGTGGAAGCCCGAGGGCAACGTTCTCCCGCACACTTCCCTCGATCAGGGCCACTTGCTGGGGCACGTAGGCGATGGCCCCTGGCCACCGGTCGATGGCGAGCCGTGGATCCAGGCCACCCAAGAGTGCTTCTCCCGAGTTGGGTGTCACGACTCCGAGGATGATGTCTGCAAGCGTGGACTTTCCCGCCCCCGTCGGACCCACGAGTGCCACCGACTTACCGGCAGGGACGTGGAGCGAAGCATCCGCCAGAGCAGGCTCCCGTGCTCCGTCATAGGTAAGGGTTGCGTGATAGATCTTCACCGAAGCAACGAAGTCTGGATACCCGGTGTGAATGTGTTGGCATAAGACTTCCGCCGTCATGCGTTCTCCGGTATCTGCTGCCTGATGTCGATTTACGAATTCAGCCATGTAGAAGGTCGGCTGAGCCATGATGCTGGAGTTTCGAATTGTGATTCCAGCGCCCTGGAGGCGAAGCAGTGCCGGCATGATCCGCGACCCGGCTGCGAGGAAGAGTGCGACGGTCGAGGCTGCTGCCGCCCAGTCCTTCGTCAGGAACTGGACCACGCCGAGCACAAGGATCCCAACGTAGAGAGCTACTTCAAGTGCGTACTTGGGTATTTCAGCAATGAATGAGTTTGATGCGTAGGCAACCGCAGATCGCTCAGCAAGATTCTGATAACGCTGCGCGTAGAGATCTCGCCGATTCAGGACAGTCGCCTCACGGTACGTGGACAGTGCCTCAGAGACGGCCGTTAGTGAGTCGATGGAAGCGTTCTTGAGAATGGTGGCATTCCGAGCCGTCCAGCGCCCGAGAATCCGATGCATCACCAGAACGATGACGGTGAAAAGTGCGACTGCGCTAATGGTGAGTAAGGGATCAAAGGCGAACAGACTGACGCCGACGATTACGAAGAGGAAGACTTCTGCTGCGATGATGATCGCGGAACTCAGAAGCGACACAGTAGCTGCTGACGTGCCAGTTCCCAAAGCGTAGATCGCCTCTGAGGATGTCCAGCGTTGCACGTCGGTGAGGGGGAGCCTGAGGAATGCGCGAGAAAGTCGAGTCGCCAAGTCGGCCTGCTGGCGGGCGAGGAAGACCGTGATGACGCGAAGCAGGAGAGCTGAGGCAAAGGTTTTTCCTACCAGTATGGTGACCGCAAGGAGCGCGAGCAGGACACTCAGCTGAGAGACGGTGAGGTCTCCCAGACCTAAGCGATCCAGCAACTGTTGAGCGACAGGCGGTATCTGGCTGGCACCGATCCCCGACACCGCAACAGCCGCGACGAGACCGATGAGGACTATGCCGATCAGGTCGAGCACACCCATCGAGATCTGAGCGAAGGCTGCAAGCACGAAGACACGTCTTTTGGGAGAGGGGAGAAGGTTGATCGCCTTTCGCACCGAAGAGATCACACTCTGTTGCGGAAAGTCGACGACATTGAGTCCGCCGTGTGCAGCAGGTGGCTCGGGAACACTAGTGGCCTCTGCTGACACGCTCGCTACTCTAGCCGTCATGGATGCACAGTATTTCCCACAAATCTCCCCACACACGTACATCGAATGCTGCTAGATGTTGTTCCTCACTATTCCCACCGCGGGGTCACGAGCGAATCTGCTCGAGACGATTGTGGATAGGGCAGGAGTACCGCGCGCGAATGTAGTTCTGATTGCCACCCGACCTCATCTGAGTTTGCCCGCAGGGTGTCATGTGGTCGAGGACCTGGGTGAGATCAACATCCAGCGGTGGTGGAACAGGGGAATAGATGAAGCGGTGCAGCTCGGAGCTACTGTGGTCGCCGTCCTCAACGACGATGTGCGCATTGCAGATGATGGCCTCTCGTCCATGTATCGGGCGCTTGTCGAGTCGAGCGCCACGATCGCATCACCGACGCGCCCCGATTGGGGCCCGGGGATCCATAAAGGAAGACTCGTGCCGTATCGGCCCGTTCTTTGGGGTGCCTGTTGGCTGCTTGATGTTTCAAGTCCTCTGAGACCTGACGAGAGCTATCGCTGGTGGTACGGGGATAACGATCTCGATATTCGCGCACGACGGGATTACGGGGGCATCGTCAGCGTCGACGTTTGGTTCGAAAACGCGAACACGGGCCAAAGCACTTCGGTGAGTGGGGAGCTTCAGGACCTCGCTGACGAAGATGCGGCCACTTTCTGGAAGCGGTACGGCCTTCTTCTGCGAACCTCTCGCTTCTTTGAGCGCCTGCCGTGGATAAGGACTGCTCCAAAGGAAGTCGGGTAGCAGCTATGCCACGAATGCTGGTTTTCCCCCCTGTTAATGGGCTACACGAGATCGACCTCGACTATTGGGCAGCCATACAAGAGTGGGACCAGCGGTTTGATGCGCAGGACGGATCGGCCACGATCTGGACGTCGGGGCGGGCGAGTCGAATAGCCGATCGCTATGCCGAGAGTCCAGTGAATATGGACCTTCGTGCAGGGCTGGTAACGGCCGACCCCGCGGAGGATCTGGAACTTCGGGAGGGATTCGTCGTCACCGATGGTTCGGGGGAGGACGTCCTTTTTGATCGCATTGCTCGTGCACTTCGGTTGGCAGCACGGTCGGACATTTCGGCGCGCGAGATCCTTCGAGTGCATCCACCGAGTGAAGTGAACCGCCTGTGCGAATCAGGTCCCCTTGATGTTGTGGTCTTCGACCCGCGCGCTGGAAGCCACGAGGCCTTCCTCGGCGTGAATTGGTCCGAACCGCAGCTCCTCGGTACCGCATTTGTCGAGCGCGACGTCAGTCCCCTGGTCGTGGAGCAGCTCAACCGACAGATCAGGCGCGGTGGCCTTGTCCCTGCGGGTCGTCTCTTGGGCCCTGCGGGCTCAACGCGCTTGTATCGGCGCCCCATGACCACACGCGAGCGTGCCGACTTTCTCCTTCGACGAACGAAAGTCCGCACGGGGGAGGCAATCGTTCATGGCCGTCAATGGATCGAAGGGAAGCGCGCCCGACCGGGAGCTTTGGAATCTCGACGGACTTCGTGGCCCGGTCCGGTGCCGTCGAGCTTGGTGGAGGAGTTCATCGATCGAGCAGAGGAGGCGCAAGCCGAGTGGACGATGCCGGACCTGCCGACGGAACCCATTGACGACTTGGCTCGCGAGGCACACGATCGATTCGGTATTTACCCGATCTCGTTTAGCCACCCAAAGCCTCGTGAGTTGGGACCTGGCGCGAGCTGGCGGCTTGCTCCGATCATTCCCGGCTTCCCCTACACATTCGTCGATGAAGAGGAGTACCTAGCCACATATGCCAAGGGACCTCTCGGGCTCACGCACCGCAAGGCGGGTTGGGACTGTTTCAGGCACGTCGAAGTCCTGGCGGCGGGATCTGTTCCACTCATGGTGGACGTTCAAGACATCCCGCGATTCTCAATGATCCACTATCCGAAGAGTTCACTCACGCTCGTTCTCGATCGCCTCCGGGAATCCGGGCAGTTGCCGTCGCGCACGACGCGGACTGCGTTCCGCGAATACATGCTCAGGCACCTCACCACGGAGGCGATGGCTCGCTACCTCCTCCGCCACTCGGGCATTAAGCCGGAGGACACTGTGGTGTTCCTGGACGACAACCTCGGAACGAACCCTGAGTATCAGAGCACCCTTACTGCCATCGGCCTGAAGCAGGTTCTGGGCCCCCGTTGCGTTGTACCCACCTCGGCTGAGTTCCTCTATTCCGATTCCACATCGGACACATCCCGGTTCTATGGACGTGGCTTCGGCTACACGGGGATCCTGGACCCACATCTCAAGTCGACAGACGAGCGACAAGGCAACACTTTCGATCACCGCCCAAAGATCCCGCCCGGAGCCGTCGTAGTTCTTGGAAGCGTGAGTCGCAACCGAGGCCTCGCCCGAGAACTCCTTGCCGACAGCCAGATCGAGCGGATAGTCATGATCCATGGCGAGGACTCACCACCCGAACGCGAGGATCTCGATCTCCTTCGCGGACCGCAGGTGACAGGGTTCGTGCGGGCCATCCATGTGTGAATCTTCATGCCAGGCTGAGCGCCAGCAGACATCATGAGCAACGAGAGAATACTCAGCATCCATGCTCGACTCGATGATTATCCATGGGGCGGGAACGATCACGGTCGGCAGTTGAAATCGGGTAATGTTCCCGAGAGTTCGACTACGTGCCGTTGACTCGGAGGGAACCTCGTGGCTGAAGTGCGGCGGGCATTCATCACTGGCGTGACAGGCCAGGATGGCTCTTACATGGCGCAGCAATTGCTGGAAAAGGGCTACGAAGTGCACGGCCTGGTGCGACGCTCGAGCACATTCAATCGTTCGCGCATCGATCATCTGCATCATGACGAGCATCTGCCCGGGAAGAACCTTCACCTGCATTACGGGGACGTGACCGATGCCGCGCGCATGCACCAGCTCGTGTCGGAGCTACGCCCTCACGAGGTCTACAACCTCGCTGCGCAGTCACACGTGCGTGTCTCCTTTGATGAGCCGCTCTACACGGCGAATGCCACAGGCTTGTCCACGTTGAACCTGTTAGAAGCCATCCGCTCGGTGGATACCAGCATTCGCTTCTACCAAGCCTCGACGAGCGAGATGTTCGGCGCGTCGCCGCCTCCACAGAATGAGGACACCCCGTTCTATCCACGCAGTCCCTACGGCGTTGCGAAGGTGTATAGCTACTGGATCACGCGGAATTACCGCGAGGCTTATGACCTCTTCGCAGTCAACGGCCAGTTGTTCAACCACGAGTCTCCCAGGCGCGGCGAGACGTTCGTCACCCGCAAGATCACCCTGGCGGTCGCGAACATCGTCAAGGGCAACCAGAAAGAATTGTGGATGGGGAACTTGGACGCCATCCGCGATTGGGGATATGCCCCCGAGTACACCGACGGCATGTGGCGCATGCTGCAAGCGGATACCCCCGAAGACTTCGTCCTCGCCACCGGCACCGCATACACCATCAAGGACTTCCTGCACTTCGCTTTCGCGCACGCAGGCCTGGAGTGGCAGGACTATGTAAAGTTCGACCCGAAGTTCCTACGCCCCACCGAGGTCGACGAATTGATCGGCGATGCATCGAAGGCGAAGAGCATTCTTGGGTGGGAGGCGAAAGTGCTCCCACCGGAGCTCGCCCGGATCATGGTGGACGCGGACATCGCGCGCCTCGATGGGGCCCCCGAAGGCCAGTTCTAGTCGCCTGTGTCGAGTCGGATGCGTGCGCTCATCACCGGTGCAGCCGGTCAGGACGGCACGATTCTCGCCGCACACCTGACTCGTAACGGTGTTTCGGTCACTGGCCTGATCAAGCCGGGAACCGATCGCGATCGGCTGATGCGTTACGCACCGCCGGTATCGATGGTTGATGTCGACCTTGCGGATGTCGAGGGTGTCCGAGCCGTGATCCGAGATGTCGAGCCCACGCACATCTGGAACTTGGGCGGATTCACTGCTCCTGGGGAGTCCTGGGAACACGAGCAGGAGATCCAGCGCATCAACGTAGATGCAGTTGCAGCCATGCTAGAGGCGGCGGGAGGACTGACCACGCCTGCGCGCTTCTTCCAAGCATCCTCATCTCACATATTCGAGGGAACTGATCGATCACCGCAGGACGAGACTTTCGAGTTGTCGCCCAGCAGCCCGTATGCCCGCTCCAAGGCCGAAGCCCTCACCCTGGTCCGTCGGTACCGCGAGGAGAAGGGGCTATTCGCGGTCTCGGGGATTCTGTACAACCATGAGTCACCACTGCGAGGCGAGAACTTCGTGACCCGCAAGGTCAGCATGGCGGTGGCGCGCATCGCTCAGGGGCTCCAGGGCAACTTAGAACTCGGGGACATCGAGGTCGCGCGCGATTGGGGCTGGGCTCCCGACTACGTGCGTGCCACGCTTCTCATGCTGCAGGCCGACACACCACGCGACTACGTCTTGGCAACTGGCATCTCCCATCGACTGTCCTTCTTCGTGCAGAAGGCCTTCGCTGCTGTCGGCATCCAGGACTGGCAGTCCTACGTCGTGTCGCGGGAGAGCGATCGCCGGGTGGATACGAACAAGATGGTGGGTGACTCCCGCTCTGCTTACCGGGATCTTGGGTGGCGACACACTGTCGACTTCGACAGCATCGCCGCCCGCATGGTCGAACACGACCTACGCCTGCTGCAATACCCCGATGCGCTGTGGTCCGACCCCTGGATGGACTAGCCGAAGATGCTGCTCATCCACCGGATCAGCAGCCCGTCGTTGGTGGGTTGACCGGCATGGTTGAAGCCCCAGAGCAGGATGAACGCCAGTGCCCCGTAGAGCGGCACCTGCATCGGCCTGGTGCGATCCGGCCGGGCCAGAGCGATGAGTGACAGTTGCGCGACCGCCAGGAAGATCCAGCGGCCGTAATCCCAGCCGATGAAGAACAGGGGTAGGACGGCGACGATCACGATCATGGTGATCAGGCGCTGCCCGGGCAGGAACCGCAGGGCGAAGAATGGAAGGAGGGCGAGTGCGGCCGGGAGCAGGTAGGCCCAGTACCCGGGGAAGTAGTCGGCCAGTACTCGCGTCATGTCCGATGCGGACATGCCTAGGGCTTCGAGCGCGCCGCCGCAGTCGTTGATGCCGCGTGCATTCCACGTTTCGCACACCGCGCGGGCCACGGACGGAGTTCCCGGTCGCAGAATCGCCAGGAGTGCTGCGCCGCCACTGGCAAGGAAGTAGCCACCCACGATCAACCAGCCGCGACGCACCTGGGCTGACGTAAGAGCCAGGTACACGAATGCAGGCAGGGTGACCACGAGCGCTTCATGTCCGAAGACCGCGAACGTGAAGATCGGCAGTGCGATCCACAACGTGAGCGAAGCGTGTCGTGAGCGTGCGCCGAGCGCGGCGATGGCCAACGCGATCAGCGCGATGAGTTCCTTGCGCGTATTGCCGTCGGAGTCGAGAGCAGGGAAGAGCAGGAAGGCGGGGGAGAGAACAAGCATCATCCACGCGGGACCTCGCTGAGTCCGCCAGTAGAGGACTCCCACCAGGACGTAGAGGGCCGCTGCGAGGAGTGTCTGGGTGAGGACCACCATCGTCAGGGGAGTCGAACCCTCGGGCGTGAAGGCGAGGAACACTTCCCCGGTCAACCCGCGGCGGACGATCCCCCCGGAGTAGTCGATCAGCCAATCGCCCACCTGCCAGTGGTTGAACGTGGACAACCGTTCCGGAAGTGGGAAGAGGTAGCCGCGGTAGAAGGCATACAGCAGGCCCGCGAACGTGATCACGGGATATGCGATGGTCTGCACGCGCGCACGCATCGTCCGCGACGCTGTGACGGGTATCGAGCGCATCGTTGTACCTGCCTCGCGAGTGTGTGGCCGCAGCCCCCTCGGCGGGTTGGCCTAGCCTACTGAGGTGGTCAGCAGGGTTTCCTACGCCCAAAATGGCGAGGATGTTCGTCTCTGGCACGCCTTCGGGCCCCGCAGCACGTCATCGACGAACCTCGTGTTCGTCGATGTGGGTGCGAACGAGCCGCGACACATGTCCGTCACCGCGGCACTCAGTGACCTTGGCTGGCGCGGCTTGCTGATCGAAGCGGATCCGTTGCTCGCCGAGCGACTGCGCAACGAGCGCCCCCAGGATCACGTCGTCGAAGCCGCCGCATCCGATCGATCGGGTGAGATCACGTTCTACCGAGTTCCCGGCACCGGATTGGGCACCCTCGACGCGGTCGAGGCCAACGCCGCCCGCGATCGTGGCTTCGACGTCTTCGAGGTCCGCGTGCCCACCCGCACCCTCGACGACATCCTGGATGACTACACAGCCATGCTCGGCCCCGACATCCACGCGATGACCATCGACGTCGAGGGCGCGGAAGCACAGGTCGTCGCGGGTCTCACCCGCTACCGACCCTGGGTCCTCTGCATCGAGGCGGTGGAACCCGGAACACCCACGGCCAGCCACCAGCAGTGGGAAGGCGCGGTGCTCGACCATGGGTACCGATACGTGGCCTTCGACGGCATCAACCGTTGGTACGTGGCCGACGAACACGCGGATGAGGACGTCGGGATCGACGCGGGAGCACCGACTGGAACCACGATCGCGGAGGCGATCGCCACCCCATTCCACGTCATCGACGCGGGAGCACACGGCTGGACCACCGTCGACACCGCTCACCTACGGGAGCGTGACAACCGTTCCTACAACCGAGTGGCCTGGCAGCGCGAGCTCACCTGCAACGACCTCGCCTCCCGGGTTCCCACGGAGGAATATGAACGGCAGATCCACGAGTTGCGCGCCGCGCTGATCAGCGTGGAAGGCAGCCGTACCTTCGCACTCAGCCGTAACCTCGCCAAGGTGGCGAAGGCCGTGCGAGCCCCGATCCAGCGATTCATCACCCGTGTCGCCCGTACGCCGTGGGTGACCAGGCAGCGGCACCTGCGTCACGTGACCGTCAACATGGGCCACCTCACCGACCCCGCCTTTCTGGGGTCGAGCGCGGACCAGCCACCCTCGGACGTCCCAGGAACGATCCCTGGCGTCTTCACGGAGGCGGATCAGCGCTCCGTCCGAGCGTGGCTCGAAACCCACTCTGAGGACAGCGATGAGCAACTGTTCGCCCGGCTCGACAACAACAACGACGAACTCGGTCGTCTCCGCGCCGCACTGCGTACGCGGCTCCGTCTCTCAGACGGCGAGCCCGCCGGAACCCGCCCCGGATCCCAGGTGGCCTTCGATGCGCGGGCGTTGCAGAGCGCTGCCTTTAGTCGCCGGGGGATCGGTCGCTTCGCGGCGGCCGCCCTCGTCGCCTCGCGCCAGGCGGTGGGTGATGACCGGGTCACGTTGATCGCGGACCCGGGACTCGCTCCGATACCCGAGGAACTGGCCGGGGCATGTCGTCAGGTGCCACGCATCACCCGGGCACAGGTCCGCGAGTTCGGTGTCGTGATCCAGCCGTCTCCGATGACCCATGCACCGGATCCGTTGATACCTCTCCTCCAGTCCGATGCCTACAGCGTGGCGATCGTCTTCGACTTCATTCCCCTGCACTATCCCGGCGTCTACCTGCGCAGTGCAGCCGCGAGTGCCGAATACGCCGCCTGCCTGGACGCTTTGCTTGCTTACGACGACTTCCTCTGCATCTCGCACACCGTCCGTGAGGAGCTCATCCGGATCTGCGAACGGCGTGGCCGTCCGGCGCCCAGCACTGCGGTCGCCTGGCCCCGAGGGACTATCGCGAATACCCGAGCTGCTCATTCCTCTCGCGGCATAGAAGGAAAACGAAAGCATGCGACCGGCCCGATAGTCGTCGTCACCGGTGACGATGCTCGCAAGAACACATTCGGTGGGCTGGCCGGCGTCGCCGCGGCAACCTCGAACCTTCCTCTCCGCGATGTGGTGGTGCTCGGCATGTCCGGACACAACGATCGCGTGCACCACTGGTCCATCGCCGCTGCGATGCGTCCCGGTGAAGCGCGCACCGCGCAGCGACTCACTGAGGACGAGATGGTCACCCTGCTGGGCTCGGCCGCGTGCGTGGTGGTGCCCACCTTCGACGAGGGCCTTTCCCTTCCGGTGATCGAGGCGGCCGCCCAGGGCGTCCCGGTGGTGGTCTCGGACATTCCGGCGCACCGGGAACTCGTGGGACGCGGAGCGTTCTCCGCTGACCCCCGCAGTCCCCGCAGCCTCGCGCGCGCGGTCCGCCGTGCGCGGCGGGATCGTTCGATCGCACAACGCCAATGGCAACGACTCCAGCACCACCGCCATGTGGATCTTGAGGACGCGATCACGACTCGACTCCGCGCGCACTCGACATCCCCGATCACCACGGGGGACACCGCCGCGATGCCCTCGCCGACCGACAGCCCGCGTCTGCGGGTCGCCCTGGCCACCCCGTGGCCACCGCAGCGGTCCGGTGTCGCGGATTACACGGCGGCCACCGGCCGCGCCCTGGCTCGCCTGAGTGACGTCACGGTGTTCACCACCGCCGATGCGCGGCTCGACTTTGCGGGCGAGGACCGCGATATCCGCGGACAACGATCAATCGAGGAGTTCCTCGCCGATCCCGAGGGCGTCGCCGCCGACTTCGACGTCGTCGTCGCCGTGGTGGGCAACAGCCACTTTCACCTGCCCTTCATCGACCTCGCCCGCAACGTGGGATGCGTCGTCATCGCGCACGACACCCGGATGAGCGAGTTCTACCTCGCCCTGCGCGGCCCCGGGGGTCTCGCGAACCTCATGCTGCACAGTGCCGATCCCTCGGCACCGAAGTCCATCACGCCACCCATCGATCACCAGGTGGATGACATGCGGCTGTTGCAGAACGCGGCTCTTTGGGAGATCGCCCGGCGCGCCCACACCCTCGTGCTGCACTCGCCCACCTCGGCGCAGCGGATCGCAGACCAAACTGATGTATCGCCGGTGGTGCTCACCTTCGCTAACTATCGCGCGCCTGCGAATGGGGATCTCGACCCCGCCGCACGCGCGGCAGCCCGCGCGCGACTGGGTCTGGTCGCCGAAGGTGACGACGTGATCCAGCTGGGAACCTTCGGGTTCGTGGACACCCGCACTAAGCAGATCGACTCGGTTCTCGAAGCCGCAGGCTGGTTGACCCAGTGGGGTCACGCGGTCCGGCTGACCGTGGTGGGCTCGGCACCACCCGAGCTCGAAAAGGAACTGCGGGAACGCGCTGGTGAACTTGCCCTCGAGGGATTTGAAGTGACCGGCTACCAGGACGAGGAGCACTACCGCGACTGGTTGCTCGCGGTCGACCTCGGGGTGCAGTTGCGGGTGAGCCCCTACCTCGGTGTCAGTGGACCGCTATCCGACCTGGCGGCCGTGGGCACACCCGCGGTCGGCTCAGCAGGATTGTGCGCGGACGTGGACACACCCGGGTTCATTGAACCGCTCCCCGACGTGGTCAGCCCCGTCATGCTTGCCGAAGCGATCGAGCGAGCCCTCGCCTCGCCGATGCCCTGGCCGGAGCGGGACCGCCTGCGCCGCGAATACCTCGACACCCACTCCGCCGAGCGGTATGCCGAGGAACTGCTCCGTGTGCTTCACCAGGCGGCACGATGACCATCCTCGTCATCGTGCAGGCGCGCATGTCTTCGAGCCGGCTCCCCGGGAAAGTCCTCGAACCTGTGGCTGGCGCACCCATGATCGTGCAACAGCTCGCCCGCGTCGCCCGCGCGCGTCTTATCGACGACATCGTCGTCGCCACGTCCACCGATCCCGGCGATGACCGGCTGGTCCAGACCGTGCAGCAGGCCGGCTACCGCGTGCACCGTGGATCACTGCAGGATGTCCTCGGACGTTTCCTCGAGGTACTCGACACCGACCAACCCGACGTGATCGTTCGCATCACCGCGGACTGCCCCCTGATCTCACCCACGGTCATCGACTCCGTCATCGCCGCCTTCACGGACACAGGGGTCGACTACGCCAGTAACACGCTCACCCCCACCTACCCCGACGGACTCGATGTGGAAGTTGTGCGCGCCACCGCGTTGCGCCAGCTCGCGCGGCAGACCCTCGACGCTGACGAGCACGAACACGTCACCCTCGGCATCTATCGACGCCCTGAGGAATTCACCCTCCACGCGGTCACCTCGAGCCCCGACAACTCGAATCTGCGCTGGACCGTGGACACCCCGGAGGATCTGGCTTTCGTCCGGTGGGTCTTCGATCGATTGCACTCGACCGACTTCGACTACGCCGACGTCCTCGCCCTGCTCGCACAGCACCCCGACAGGACTCGCACAGCCGCAGACGGGCTGCGCAACGCAGCACTCGCCGGCAAGGACACTGGCACCATGCGGAGCGTGACGCCATGAAGGCCACGCCATGACCCACGTCGGCATCGACATTGAACAATTCGTGCGCGATCCCTACGGCACCGGCATCCAGCGTGTTTTGCAGTACCTCGCACTCGAATGGCCGCAGGACGGTCCCACCGCCCAATTCGTCGCGCCCCACCGAGACGGACATCTGCTCCTCACCCCGGAGCAGGTCGCACCCATCCTCGGTGTCCCGTTCGCGGGGCTCCCCGGTGACGTCCGGGCGAACGTCCAGATGGCTCTTGCTGCCGCGGAGGGACCCGTGGTGCCTCCGGGGACGCTGCTCAGCCTCTTCCACACCTGGCTGCTGCCCGAGGTGACCTACCAGCCCGAGATCCTGGCGCGCGCGCGGATGTTCGCCGCATGTATGCCGCTGGCGATGATCGGTTACGACGCCCTCCCGATGACACACCCGGAGAACTACCGATTCCCACCGGGAACAGCCGCACGTGTGAGCGAGTACTTCCGGCTCCTCGCCACAGCCGATGCCGTTGTCTGCATCTCGGACTTCGCCCGCGCATCACTCTGGGATCGGCTTCGTCGCGATCGCAGTCGCACCACGACCGTGGCGCACCCGGGCGGTGACCATGTCATCGTCGAGCATCCCCGCGCTCAGACCTCGAATCAGCCGATGATCCTCCGCGTGGGAACGCTCGAAGCACGCAAGCTGCCACTCGAAACCGTCGACGCGTGTCGGGCCATGGCCGACCAGGGTTGGCAGGGTCGCATGGTCCTGATCGGTCGCCCCTCTGCATCGGATCCAGCAATCAATGCGGCCGTCGACGCTGCAGCGAACGCGGGAATAGGTCTCACCTGGATCCAGGACGCGAGCGACGACGATGTCCAACACCACCTGAGCGACGCCAGCCTTTTCCTCTCCCTGGGAACCGAGGGGTACGGGATACCGGTGCTTGAAGCCCTGGGGCGAGGTGTCCCTGTCGTCTACGACGGGATCCAGCCGGCGGCCGAATTGATGGATGGCAAGGGGGCCAGCAGGATCGACTCGAGAGACACCCACACGCTCGCGCGGGGCCTGATCGACGCATGTCGACAGCGTGATGTGCTCGCATCTGCGATCGATCCCACCGCGATACCCACCTGGCGAGATTTCGTGCGCGGTGTTGTCAGCGCCCTCTGAGCACGGGACGAGTGGACTACCGTGGGCTTCCGTGAGGCCTGCGCGCACCCTCGTGGCCATCCCGGCATGGAACGAGGAGGAATCCATCGTCGATGTCATCATGAAGGTGCGCACCCACCAACCCGGAGCCGACGTCCTCGTGGTCGATGACGGGTCCACCGACCTCACCGCCTTCCGGGCCCGTAAGGCTGGTGCCACGGTGATCTCTCTGCCATTCAACGTGGGTGTGGGCGGTGCGATGCGCACCGCATTCCTCTTCGCGCAACGCGAGGGCTACCAAGCCCTCGTACAGGTCGATGCCGACGGGCAGCACGACCCGGCGGACCTCGAGCGTGTGCTGAACGGCCTATCTGATGCGGACATCGTGGTAGGTACGCGGTTCCACCCCGAGTCGATGTACTTCGTGGGCGGACCTCGCCGTTGGGCCATGGTGCTGCTGAGTAAAGCGCTGAGCTTCATGAACAAAGGCACCATCTCCGATCCCACGTCGGGTTTCCGAGCTGCAGGTCCACGCGCCATTGCGCTCTTCGCGGTCGACTACCCAGCGGACTACCTGGGCGACACGGTCGGGTCGCTTGCCACCGCGATCCGTAAGGGACTCGTCATCCGGGAGACTCCGGTGACGATGTATTTCCGACAGCACGGCCGCCCCAGCAAGAACGCGGTGTGGTCCGCGCTCTACCTTGGCCGCGCATCCCTGGCGATCGTCGCCACCGGACTCAAAGGTGACCAATCTGGCAAGCGGGACATGGCATGACCCCCAACGTCCTCGCTGGTCTCACCGCCATCGTCACCTTCGTGTTCGTCTTCTACCTCTTACGACGCGGCATCCTCCGGGAGAAGTACGCGGTGCTCTGGCTGTTCTTCTCGGGCGCGGCCCTGTTCTTCGCAATCTTCCCGGGAGCACTGGACTGGATCAGCGCCAGGATCGGTGTTGCAACGCCGGTCAACCTCCTCTTTTTCACAACTGTTGTGCTGTTGGTCCTGGTCAGCGTGCAGCTCAGTTACGAATTGAGCCGGCACGAGATGAGGATCCGGCGCCTTGCCGAGGAGAGCGCACTCCTGCAACAGCAGATCGACGAGCTTCGTGAGCGCGATGACCGTCGGTGAACCGATCCTGGTCATCGCCTTCAACCGCCCCGACCATCTCACCGTCCTTCTCGACCGGTTGCGCGAGGTAAGGGCCGAGAACATCTACGTCTCCGTCGACGGACCGCGGGGAGAGAAGGACACAGCTGCGGTCGCGCAATGCCGAGCACTGGTGGCGGGAATCGACTGGACGCCGAATGTCACCCACGTGTTCCGGGAACACAACCTCGGCTGTGGTCGGGGAGTCACCGCTGCCATCACCTGGTTCTTCGAGCACGTGGAGCGCGGGATCATTCTCGAAGACGACGTGATCCCCGTACCCACGTTCTTCCCCTTTTGCACGGAGCTCTTGGATCGCTACGCGAACGACGAGCGGGTGTTCGCGGTCTCCGGATGCAATCCGGTGCCTCCGGAAGGCCTGTCTGATCCGTCCGCGGCCTACCGCTTCGCGCAGGTCACCCACGTGTGGGGCTGGGCCACGTGGCGACGGGCCTGGAATAGCTTCTCCCTCAGCCTGGACGGCTGGCCCCGGCAGTTGTCGATCCCCCGGTGGTGGGATGCCACCGGGCGCAGCGTGGCCGGGATGCTGTTCTGGGCGGGGAATTTCGAAGCTGTCCGCCGGCGTGAGGTCGACACTTGGGACTATCCGCTGAACTTCACCAGTATGAAGACAGGCCAGTTGACAGCTACGAGCAACGTCAACCTCGTGAGCAACATCGGGTTCGGTGCCGGCGCGACCCACACCCACGAGGGTGATGCAGACCTGATGCCGGTGGGGGAGGCCCGGCTCCCCACGCTGCCGATACCGGTCGCGGTGGATCGCACCGCGGAACGCTGGACGATGCGGCACCACTGGAATGCCACCTATCTCGGTACGCTCGACCGGCTCCGCAGACTTGTCGCTCAGAAGGGAGGTACACGATGACCCTGAGTCGAGGTCGCGTCCTGGTGACGGGTGGCGCCGGGTTCATCGGCTCCCACCTGTGCGATCGGCTTCTCGCCGACGGGTACGACGTTCTCTGCGTGGACAATTACTACTCGTCCACGAAAGACAATGTCGCGCATCTGCTCGACCATCCGCGCTTCGAACTTCTCCGTCATGACGTCACGTTCCCGCTCTACGTGGAGGTCGATGAGATCTATCACCTCGCGTGCCCCGCGAGCCCGATTCACTACCAACGCGACCCGGTCCAGACCACCAAGACCGCAGTGCACGGATCCATCAACATGCTCGGTCTGGCCAAGCGCACTGGAGCCCGCATCCTCTTGACCTCCACGTCCGAGGTGTACGGCGATCCCCTCGTCCATCCCCAGACTGAGGAGTACTGGGGCAACGTCAATCCGATCGGTCCGCGCGCCTGCTACGACGAAGGCAAGCGTGCGGCCGAGACGCTGTTCTTCGACTATCGCCGCCAGCATGACCTGCCTATCAAGGTGGTGCGCCTGTTCAACACCTACGGTCCGCGCATGCACCCGCGCGATGGCCGCGTGGTGTCGAACTTCATCGTCAACGCGCTGCAAAACACGCCCCTCCCGGTCTACGGGGACGGGTCCCAAACCCGATCCTTCTGCTACGTGGACGACCTCATCGATGCGCTCGTTGCCATGATGGCAACTCCCGAGGACGTCACCGGACCCATCAACCTCGGCAATCCGGGTGAGTTCACGATCGCCGAATTGGCCGATCTCGTCATCGAGCAGACCGGGTCCACGGGCGGTATCGAGTACCTCCCGTTGCCCACCGACGACCCGGTTCGGCGCCAGCCCGACATCACCCGCGCCAAGGAAGCGTTGGGCTGGGCGCCGACGATCCCGCTAGCGGAGGGGTTGACCCGGACCATCCAGCACTTCCGCTCCCTGGCGCTCTAGCCGTGTTCCTCTTCGGAGGATTACTTGTCCTGGTGACCTGGGTGGTCGCCGCTGGACTGCTGATTTCTATCGGTCTTCCCTTCTTTCGTCGTGACCGGCGCAGTGACCCGACCACCCTGGCGACTGCCGCCTGGTGGGGACTTGCGATCGTGGTCGTGCTTGCTAGTGCCCTCTCGTTCTTCATGCCGCTCGGTTCGCCGATCACGATCGGCACCATCGTCGCGGTGGCACTCATATGCGGCCTTCTTGGCTGGCGCACATTCCTGTCGCATCCTCGCCCAACATTGAGGTGGTCTCGATCGACCGCTGCTTTCGCAGGTGCGCTCACGATCGCGGTGATCTTCCTTTCGATCGCGGTTCTCGGCCCCGTCACGCACTACGACGCGGGGCTCTACCAATGGGCGGCGGTGCGCTACGCCACCGATTTCCCGGTCATCCACGGACTTGCAAACCTCTACGGACCACTCGGATACGCCAGTGCCGAACCCGTCCTCGGCGCGGTGCTCTCGTTCGGACCCTGGCACGACGAGGGCTATCGACTGATCAACGGGCTGTTCCTTGTGCTCCTCGGGTGGGAAGCGTGCACTCGGCTCCTCACGCGGCCACGCGGCGTCGGCACCGCCATTGCGGTCGCGGGTGTCGCCCTCGCATACCCACCGTTGCTGTGGATGGCGGACTATTGGGTGGCCAGTCCGACACCGGACGTCCCGGTTCTCGTCCTCGCGCTCGTGGCCGCGGCCTACCTCGCCGACCTCACCGTCAGCGATAGCGGGACACGCACGTACCCGCTCCCCACCATCGTGGTCCTCGCGACCCTGATGGCGGCCTTCCGGCTCACCGCCATCCCGCTCGCTCTCGCCCTCGTCATCACCGCCGCACTCCTTCAACTCCGCGGAAGCACCCGTTCCCGCAATGGCACTCCCCGCGCCCAACTTCTCGCGGCAACAGGAATAACTGTGGCCACCGCCGTGGTGATCGCCCTGCGGGACCGCACCTTGAGCGGCTGGCTGGGCTACCCCCTGGGCTTCGTGCCCGTCGACGTCGCCTGGCGAGCGCCGGACCCCGATGGCCTGCGTCAGGCCACCCTCGGTTTCGCCCGCGACCCCGGGAACTGGCAGGAGGCCATTGAGGGCTGGGGTTGGGTCGGAGCCTGGTTCACCCGCCTCCCCGCCCAATGGGAGCCCTGGTGGCTCCTAACGGCCCTGGGAGCCGGCCTGGTGCTCCTTGCGCTACCCCGCTCCGGCCCCCGCCGTTGGAGGCCCCTGGCCGCCTCCTGCGCCCCTTTCGCCCTTGCCGCGACCCTCTGGTGGGCAGCCTCGCCTCCGGCCCTGAGGTTCGGCTGGGGACCTCTCTTCGCCCTCGCTGCGCTCGCCCTGGCCTGGGGTGTCTGGCGGGCCAGGCTGGTACCGCTCCTCGCAGCGGTCACGGCGGTGGCCATATTGGTGGCCACACTCGCCACTGCCGCCCTGAAGGTCGACTGGGGGGCGGCACGGGTGCAGAACGGACTACTCATGGTTGTGCCGCTCCCGGAACCCCCGGTGGAGGAGATCCGACTCGACTCCGGCATAACTCTGCGCGTTCCCCAAGATGGTGACCAGTGCTGGTCGGTATACCCGCTGTGCACACCCCAGCCACTGCCCTCACTGCGCCTTCTCGACCAATCCTTCGACGCGGGAATTGTGTCCTAGTCTTCGGACTGCATGTGGCTAGGCGGCAGGGGAGGATGTATGCGTGACGTATCTGTGGTGATGGCCGCCTACAACGAAGAAGACCGCATCCAGGAAGCGATGACCCAGGTGTTGAATCAGGAGTTCGTGCATGAGCTCATCGTCATCGACGACGGATCCACCGATTCCACGGCCGATAAAGCTGCGAACATTATGGATTCGCGCGTGACCCTGATCAGGCACCCCATCAATCGCGGCAAGGGTGCTGCCTTGCGGACCGGATTCGCAGCGGCGAGCGCCCCCTACGTTGCCGTGCACGATGCGGATCTCGAATACGACCCAGCGGATATCGAACGGTGCCTAAAGCCGCTGCGCGACGGCCGCGCTGACGTGGTGTACGGCTCACGTTTCATCGGCAGCGACGAACACCGTGTCCTGTACTACTGGCACAGTGTCGGCAACCGCGTGCTGACCACTCTCTCGAACATGGTCACCAATCTCAATCTCACAGACATGGAGACGTGCACGAAGGTGTTCACCCGCGAGACCATCCAGAGCCTCGTTCTCACCGAGGATCGATTCGGATTCGAACCGGAGGTCACCGCCAAAGTGGCTTTGGGTGGCTATCGCGTTTATGAAGTGGGCATCTCCTACTCGGGACGAACCTATGCGGAAGGCAAAAAGATCGGCTGGAGAGACGGAGTCCGGGCGGTGTACATCATCGGAAAGCACGCCCGGCTCTCGAGACGCGCACAGGGCTAGTCTTCCGGCGTGCACGTTGCCGTGGATGAGCAGATCTTCGCCATCCAGCCGTACGGGGGAATCTCGCGCCTCTTCGCCGAGTTGATCCGCCAGTTCACTTCCGACCCCAGTCTTGGAGTCACGATCGATGCCCTCGGGGCACCGATTGTCAACCGCTACATCCTCGATGACCCTGGCCTCTCCGCGCACCTAGGTGTCCGATCAGCGCGCAACCAGTGGACCGCCCTGGCCTGGTACTTCTCCCATGTCCAGCGCAAGCGCACGGACGTCGTGCACTCCACGTTCTACCTCCCCCACGGATTGGCATCCCCTCGGGGAACCAGACATGTGGTGACCGTCCACGACATGATCCCGGAGCGACTTCCCACCACGCGTCGCCGGCTCGACCTGCTCACATTGAAGAAGCGCTACATCTTCTCGGCGGACCACGTGATCTGTGTTTCCGAGGCAACGCGGCGGGACTTGCTGAGCGTCTACCCGGAACTTGACACACCGGTGACCGTCATCCACCACGGTGTTGATGATCGGTTCCACGTGCAGGCGCCGCGGTTGGAGCGTCTTCCAGAGCACTACGTCCTGCATGTGGGGCACCGGGGTCAATACAAGGACGCCACCACACTCATCCGTGCATTCGCGCGCCTCGCTCCGGATTTCCCGAACCTGCATCTCGTCTTTGTCGGCGGCGGACCCCTGACTCGCGAGGAGTCCTCCCTCGCGACATCGCTGGGTATCCTCGACCGGATCATGCAGATCGATCTCTCGGATGAAGTGATGCCGAGTGCCTACGCCAACGCCGATGTCTTCGTGATGCCGTCTAGGTTCGAGGGGTTCGGGATCCCCGTGCTGGAGGCCATGGCCTGCGGAACCCCGACGTTACTCGCCGACGCGACATCGCTACCCGAGGTGGGCGGTGATGCGGCTCGCTACTTCCCGGTGAGCGGAGTTGAGGAGTTATCCGATCTCCTCGATGCGGTCCTCACATCACCAGAAGTGGCTCAGCGGATGTCAGCAGCGGGAGTGACACGAGCCCGCGACTTCACCTGGAAGCGCACCGCGCGGGAGACCGCGGACGTCTACCGTCGGGTGTTGGCATGACGGTCAAAACCGGTGCGACTATCCGTGCGGAGCATGATTCCCTTCTGTCCTACCTCGCGAGCTGTCTCACTGCAGAGCAGCGTGAGCGACCCCTGCTGATCTCCTTCACCCAGTGGGACTTCGCGGTCGCAGCAGTCGCAGAGGTGGCCATGACCCTGCATCACATGGGTGCGCATCCCTGCGTCGCCCTCTGGTCGTCGAAGACTCCCCTGCGTGATGTGGGCTGGCAGTCCCACCACGTGATCGCGCGCATGTTCGGGTCACCCACGATCGATAGCCGAGTGCGCCAGGCGCTCGTCTCGGCGGGCCTGCCCACGTCCGCACTCCGGGAACCTGGGCGCTGGACCGGTCCCGAGGAGCCGCTTCCCACCATCACGGACACCTACAGGTCCGCCCTGCGAGGCCTGACGTACCGTGGTGCTCCCCTGGGTCGGGGAATCCTCGAGGTACCACCAAGTCGCGACGTCCCGGTCACCGACGAGTTCCACTGGCCACGAAAGTACGTCGAACGCGCGGCACTGTCCTATGCCTTCGTTTTCGACCAGACATTGCACGCCATTGACGCCACCCGCGCCACGTCCGTCTTCACCTACAACGGTCGCTTCCTGCACGACAGCGCGGTGGCCGCCGCCGCCGCGCAACGGGGACTTCCCGTCCTCTCCTATGACACGGGCGGACTCGACACTGACTTCGACCTCACCATAGACGCGACCCACGACTGGTCTGCCCTTCAGTCCAGGATGACGGGGATGGTGTCCCGATGGCCATCCGATGAGGCCCGGACAGTCGGATCCCAGTGGTTTACGGATCGACGCAACCACGCCGAAGCCGCCAACCAACGTTTCACGGGAGCGCAGGTCATCGGGCGCGGTATCGAGCGCACGGTCGATGAGGTCGTGGTGACCTACTTCAGCTCCTCTGGCGACGAGATCGCCGAGTTGGATCTCGACTGGGCGGACTTCTTCGGCGGACAGGGTGAAGCCCTGGCCCAGGTAGCCGAGACCTGCCGGGACCTGGGGTATCGACTGGTGGTGCGTACGCACCCGCATAAGCGATTCAAGCCCGCTGACGACGTGCGGGACTGGCATGCGGCCGTTCACCACGCCCGACCGGATCTGCACCTGGACGAGAACTCCGATGTCGACTCCTACGCACTCATGGAGCAGTCCGACGTAGTGGTCACGTACGGATCTACGACCGGAGTAGAGGCAGGGTTTGCCGGCCGCCCGGTGATCGTGATGGGTCCCTGCGCCTACGACGAGTTGGGCTGCGCCACCCGTGTACGCACACCCGAGCAACTTCGCCGGGCACTCATCGAACGCAAACCGCCTGCACAGGATTCCGCGCTGCCCTATGGGTTGATGATGAAGCGGCGCGGATTCACCTATCGGTATGTCCAGCGAGATGCGGATTGGACGAGGTCGTTGGCCGGTGTTCCGATTGTCGAGCCGCGCCCCATCGTTCGGCATCTGAGCCATGCTCTCAACGAGCGCAGGCGTCAAAAGCTCATGCGCCCCTAGCTGCCCACGTCCGCAGGCATGCATTCGCCTGCACCATGGATTCCTTCAAGCCGTGCACCCCGGAGAATGAATCAAAGTCCACCGACTGATCCTCACGCAGGTCGACGAAGATCCGGCTGGCCTCCACCGGGGCGAATCGAAGGCCCAAGCGCCCTGAGTAGTACGACCACACGGCATCCTCGTGCGTGTTCCCGAGCACGCGTGAATCAGCGATGCCAGAGAGATCTAATGCGGCTTTACGAAAGGCAGCGACGCTTCGGAGACTGAGGCCGCCGTTACCCACCACCAACTTCCTACCCCAGGCGCGACCGAACATCCGGATGATGCGCATGTGGCCTCCGGCGATCACTACCCGCCACGGTGGATCCCACGGTGCACCGAGAAAATCGAATTCGAGCGCCGAATTCGGGGGTTGGCGAACCAACACGGCATCGAGCTCCCTGATCAGGATGTGGGTGTAACCCGTGAACTGCTCCCAGAAGCCGGTGGTCAGGGCCCAGGAGTTGTAGGCCTGCACGTCACGGAAGTGGTGCGCGGGCGCTGACCGGAAATCCCAGCTCGGCATGTGCACGTGGATCCGAGACACGTCCAGCCCTTCGGGGTGGAGGAGCACGTGATCCCAGTCAGGAGTACATCTCCGGGTCAGTTCCGAGCGCAGGATCTCGTCGGGTGTCAGGTCCGCACGCCAGGCCGTGGTCACCACGGCAACGGAGGCTGACACGAGTCAGGTCGACAATGCGGTGGAGTAGCGCTGCAGCACGAACGGCATCTCGGCGTATCGCTTCCGCACGAGATCTGTGGGGGTGAACTCGGGCCGCTCGTAATCCATGCCAAACAGGGACGTGGAGAACTCGTTCTCCAGCGCCAGTCGATCGGAGCTGACCGGGGTTTTGCCTTTATGCAAGCCGATGGTGTCCACCGCCATGATCGTCCCAGCCGGACCCACCAGCTCGGTCACGTTCTCCCAGAGCCCGGCCGCCCGCACTGCGTCATCGGTGAGTCGACCATCGGCGCGCAGAGATCGAGGGATGTTCCGGTGGGAGCCGCGGACATACACGTGCGCTCCGGTATTCGTATCGACATCCGTCAGATACATGAAGAACTTCAGGAATGACAAACGGTCACGGTCCTGGTGGAAGAGCTGTGCGTTGAGGTTGGCGTCCTCCGCACGCTTGGTGGTAGTCCACCAGAACGCCACCTCATCCATGATGACGGGCTGGCCCAGGTATCGCTGTGCGACAAGGGCCATGGCCGGGTCCGTGGCGAAATCCTGAACCTCCGCGCATCCCAACGCCTGCTCCTCGTGGATGTCATAGCGCCCGACATCCGGGTTGGCGCGGGGGTACACCTCAAGCGGGCGCCCCGCACCACGTGCCTCGCACGGGACGCGCTCGGCGTATTCCCGAATGGGATGCACAAGGTGAGCGGGTGCGGGTGTGTGGAACACGTAGAAGCCGTCGGCGCGAACGCCTGCTACGGCAGCGTCCACTTCGTTCGGATCGATGAAGTGACTACCCGAGGGATCGGAGACCTGCCAGGCGAAGGGCCCCGGGTTTCGGAAGGCGACCTTCGAGAGCATCTTCCCGATGCGTGGATCCAAGCTCATCGCTTGGCGCATATTGAACTGGCTTTGGTCCGGGGTCTGTTCGGGAACCCGCTGGGAGCGATCGAAGGCGCGTGCAGCACCCACCGTCTTCACCAGTCGAGTGACATTCAGTGCCCCCTCGACGACAGTGTTCGCCACGCAACCTCCTTCGACTAACGACTCAGCAACGGCCCGGAAGAGCCGAGCCACGCCACAACTTCAGGGTAATG
Organism: Candidatus Nanopelagicales bacterium; assembly: GCA_044375955.1. GTDB lineage: Bacteria > Actinomycetota > Actinomycetes > S36-B12 > S36-B12 > VGCC01. Next base: position 265,850 of record JBILLS010000001.1, read on the forward strand.
CAGCCGATCAGGTGCCGCGCCGTAGCAGCCGCCGGGCGCTAGCGGTGACTTTCCGCTGCACCACGTCCAGTAACTCCTGGTAGGAGAGGCTACGGGCCACGATCGCGGACTTACCCAAGTCCGCGTCGAGCAGACCGACATCGCGGGAGAAGTTGGCATTCACCAGGACGCCGAGGTACGCGCGCGCAAGGTTCTCCCGGGAGAGACCGCGACCAACCGCCGTGAGGTACTCCTCCTCGGTGTGGAACACCCTGATCCACGGTTCCCGAGCATGGATCGGAATGACCTTGGACTTCTGCAACCACAGGCTGTACCAACTGAACTCGTATGGAGACTCTGCAAGCGCATCTCGATAGGCCCACCCACGGGCGGCCAGGAAGTCATCTCGGAATGATTCGAGCACGATCCGGGAGAACACCGTGTGTCCGTGGCAGGTGCGGATGACCGGGTCCGTCCAGCCGATCAGGTCCGCGATGCGCTGGATCTCCCCTTCGCGGCTAGTCCAGTACTGATGGAAGTATGTCGGATCAGCATGCAGGTCAAGGTCTTGAACCAGCACCGAGTACGGCTCGGTTTCCGACACCATGAAGTCCTTGACCGAAAAGGGTCTGATGAACTCGGCTTCGGAATCCACACAGAAGTAGTTCTCGGCAAGCCCAAGTTCCCAGAAGGCCAACTTCACGATCTCCTGGTTGATGTACCCGGGGCGCAACCCGTGGACGGGTTCCGCGACGAGATGCTGTGCGAGGAGTGACTCGGGGAGAACAGTGATCCCCTCAGCGTCCGCCCCGGGCAATCCACGAAACGCAGGCACAGAGGCTTCCGGGACCACGATGTACATAGGGATCGGGGCGCTCCGGAAACGCAAGAAGCTCGCGAGCAGTCGCTCCGCGTATGCGAGGTCATCCGCGTATGACTTCAAGAGGACTGCGAATCTATGGGCGCTCATATCGGCACCTTGCCCGGAGGAGACTCCTCAAGCAGGCCGTGGGCCAGCAATTCGTCCACGATCTGTTGCACTTCATTCTCAGGTATCTCCAGCAGTTCGGCCATGTCACGTACTGAATGCATGCCGTCCGCATAGGCGAGGACGTGGGTGCGCAGTAGCACCACGTCTTCCACGGTGCGTGCGTGCATGGAGTGATAGAGCCCACGTTTGCCTAGTTGCGGTTCTCCCAGGACTGTGGAGACGAAGTACGTCGACGCCTCAAACTCCTCGAGACACGCGCGCACCAGGTCCAGGCCACCCTGTAGGCCTGATGGAGTGATCACCGTTAGATCATCGAGATGCGTGTGGTACTCCGGGTACGACCCATACTTTGTTCGCATCAACGAGAGCATCGGCACTCCGACTCCTGGCATTCCGTAGTGACGCTCATCGCTTCCGCGATCGAGGTACGAGTACTCCACGGGGCGAGGGAAGGTGCGCACTACGCGACGTGCGATGCGATCGAGTGGTTGGTTACCAAGCCGAGACGACAAATAGGACCAGTCGCCGTCGTCCCCGATGCATGTCAAATTGATCCCTGCGATCACATTCGAGCGCAAGTGCTCCTGATTCTGGGCGATGTATGTGATTGCACCGATCGTCTCAGGGGCGAATACGAAGCGGTACGTGAAACGTCTCGGAGAGGACATGATCCAACGAGCCAGCGCCGTTGCGACCACCGGGCCAGATAACTCATTGTTTCCTAAGGAGGGGTGGCAAACGTATGTGGTGACAAGAATTTCGTCATCCAACTCTCCAGGAATCACGAGGTCCCCATAAGTCAGTGACCCAGAATCGAGGGAACTCTCGATCACGGCGTGGTAGCGGCCCTCGCGAAGTGATCGGCGCTCGGTCTCCGACAGGCAGAACCCCCACGTGGAGTTGTAGTAACTCGTCACGTAAGGAATGGCATCGGGAATTGCAGGATCACTGTGCAGGTGCCCATCCAAATCCCGCAGGTCGAGCACGGTGTCTACCGGGATGGAGTAACTTACGACGTGGACATTGCTGTCCCGCCAGTCAAGAACTCGCACTCCGTCAGGGCCATCGAGGTGAGCACCCGCAATATTCCATTCAGGGGGAACGACCCAGTCGAGGACCTCGGTGCCGCTGGGAACCTCATGGATGCGCAGCCCTGGAAGCTCCCGCGCGAGCTCCTGGAGCGTTTTGCGGACGCCACTACCGGTCAGACTTCGAGGGAAGGGAAACAGCCGTGACGCCAAGTCATGCATCCAGGTCCCCTCGGCCACCTGCTGCACCTGAGGGGGAGTCGACTGCATGCTTCCTACGATAGTCGCGTGCCGGACTACCCCAGAGATGCTGACGTACTCGTTGTGGTCCCCACATTGGGACAGCGACCTGAGTATCTCCGCGAGGCCCTCGCATCTATCCGCAGTCAGGACGTAGCGGCCACCATCGTGATTGTGGCGCCACCGGGAATCACGCATGTCACTAGCGCGGCCGAAGAATTCAAAGCTCACCTGCTGCAGGATCCCGGAAGCCTCCCCGCGGCTATCAATCACGGTGTAGCGACATGCTCCCCGGGCCATGCCTTCGTGACCTGGCTCAATGATGACGATCTCCTAACGCCAGGATCGCTAACCGAAACCACACGGATACTGACCGAGAATCCGCATGCCACAGTCGCCTTCGGGTCCTGCGCTTATATTCATGAGACCGGCCGTGAGCTGTGGACCAGTCGGGCTGGGTCCTGGGCGCCGCGAGTTCTGGGTTGGGGACCAGACCTCATCCCTCAGCCAG